>NZ_JBHLUN010000002.1:0-610585 GCF_042433915.1 Roseomonas elaeocarpi
GCGCGCCACCAGCGGCCCCAGCACCAGCACCGAGGCGCGCATCTTGCGCACCAGGTCATAGGGCGCCTCGAGGTTGCTCGCCTCGCCACCCATGGTGAGGGTGCGCGCGCGCGTGTCGTGCTCCACGCTCAGCCCGTGCTGGGCCAGCAGCCGCGCCATGGTGCGCACGTCCTCCAGCGCAGGCGCGTTTTCCAGCACCAGCGGCGCCTCGCCCAGCAGGGATGCCGCCATCAGCGGCAGCGCCGCGTTCTTCGCACCCCCCACCGCAATCGTGCCGCGCAAAACGCGGCCACCCGTCAAACGTATCCGGTCCATGTGTCCAGCCCTTCCCGTCAGAGCCGCGGCAGCGCGACGCCGCGCTGGCGCATGTATTTCCCGGCGCGGTCGCGGTAGCTGACCTCCGGCGCGCCGGCGCCCTGGAGGAACAGGAACTGGCAGATGCCCTCGTTGGCGTAGATGCGTGCGGGCAGCGGCGTGGTGTTGCTGATCTCGATCGTCACCTGCCCTTCCCACTCTGGCTCCAGCGGGGTGACGTTCACGATCAGGCCGCAGCGGGCATAGGTGCTCTTGCCCAGGCAGATCACCAGCACGTCGCGGGGGATGCGGAAGTATTCCACCGTGTGCGCCAGGGCGAAGGAATTGGGCGGGATGATGCAGGTCGGCCCACGGCGGGTGACGAAGCTGTCCTCGGCGAAGTTCTTGGGGTCCACCAGAGCGTTGTCGACGTTGGTGAAGACCTTGAACTCATCCGCCACGCGGGCGTCGTAGCCGTAGGACGAAAGACCGAAGGAGATCACGCCCTCGCGCCGCTGCGCTTCCACGAAGGGCTCGATCATGCCCTGCTCGGCCGCCATGCGGCGGATCCAGGTGTCGGGCATGATGGGCATGGGCGGGGGCGGTCCGTTCGGGTCAGGCTTGTTCGGGCCGCCGGATTAGCCCGCCGGGCACCACCCCGTCCACCGCCGGCGCGCGGCGGTCAGCCCTGCTCATCCTTGGCGGGCTCGCCGGCGGCCGCCGCGTCCTCGCGCGCCCGGCCCTGCGCCTTGCGGCGGCGAAGGTTCTCGCGCAGCGCCCGGGCCAGCCGCGTTTCGCGCTCGGCGGCGGCGCGCTGCGCGGGGGTGGGCTGAGCGCGGGCGGGCGGCGGATCGGGGTCGTCGGGGCGCTGGGTCATGCGGTCGGGCAAGGGGAGGCAGGAACGGACGAAGCGGGGCATGACCGCGTTCGCCTTACTATCTTACCACCTTACTATCTTACTTCCTCGCCAGCCAATGCCGGCGGTGAGAGGGCGCCGGTGGCACCCGCCATCATGCCCGCGGAACTGAGCAATTTTCAAGCAAAATCAGCTTTCTGCAACCATCCCAGCGCAGGCGGCGCAGGGTTCCGCCGGCAGCACCGGTCAGGTGTTGGGCCTCAGCGCGGGCGCCGGGTCAGGCGCCGGCGCGGCCCCGCTCCCCGGAACGCCCTGCCCCGTTCCCCCGCTTCCGGGCTGGCCAGGCCTGGGCAGGCTGTTCAGCAGATCCAGCCCGGGAAGAAAGGGCGAGTCCGCGATGCCCTCGCAGGCGGCCCGCCCGTGGCCGGCGAATTCCTGCACGGCAGCCCCCTGCGCCCCCGCCGCGACGCCGCTGGCGAAGCTGAAGGCGCGCTCGACGAGGTCGCTCCGCCCGGCCGCCACGGACATCGCCTGCACCCGCCCCATCAGGATGACGTGGAACATGACCCGGGCGCGCCATTCCTCGCTCCGCAGGCCGCAGCTGACCGCCAGGGTCAGGACCCGCACCGCCGCGCCGGTGCCCTGCGTCCGGCCCACCATGGCGGCGGCGACGCGCACCGTGTCCGGATCGATCGGCCGCAGCGTGCCCGGCGGTTGGGCTGGGGCTTGGGCCGGGGGTTGGGCCGGGTCGGGGGCGGAGGGCCCGAGTGCCGCGCCGCGCGTGGGCGCCGTCGCCTCCGGTCCGGAGGCGCAGCCCAGCAGCGACATCAGAACCGTTGCGAGAACCAGCCAGCGCATGGCGGTGCCCTCCGTGGCAGGATTGTCATGCTGCATAGCGAGGGCGCGGCGGCCGGGGCAAGGTTCGGGGCGGCGCTCGGCGGATCGTGAAGGATGCGCAACGGCGGTGGCGGGCGCATCCGCGCACCCTGTTCGGGGAAGACGAGCCGGCAGAACACGCCGGGTGGTGGTCGCCAGGGGAACTGTCCGAGGAAGTTGCAGGCTTTCTCGGAAACACGGTCGCCATGGTGGAGAAGGTCTACGCCCACCACCATCCCGACTACCTCAGGAAGGCCGCGGACGCCTTGGTAGGTGTGGATAACTCGAAATCCTCGTCCATTGGACGAGAAATGCCGTTGTGGCGCTCACCGGAAACCTAACGAAAACAATGGTGCTGCTGGAGAGATTTGAACTCTCGACCTCTCCCTTACCAAGGGAGTGCTCTACCCCTGAGCTACAGCAGCGTGCTTGTCCCGGAGCGAGGCGGTTCCTAGCCCCTGCCCTTCCGGGTGGCAAGCCCCCTGCGCGCAGGCGATGCATCGTCTCGTGCGGAATGGCTGGGAGGGTGGCTCCGGGCCAGGGTCTGCGGCCTGCCCACGACCCGCTGCGCTGGCCCCGCCGGGAAAGGCGAGGGCCGGGATGCTTTTAAAACTTCGACCCTTAAGCTGCCGGCATGGTTCCCTTGCGCCGGCGGATTCGCGTCGCTTTCCTTTGCCTGCTTCCCGCCGCCTGCGCGGGCCCGGCGCCCTGCGGGCCGGAACAGGGCACGGTGGTGCCGGTCACCCTGAACGGCAGGACGCCGCTGGTGACCGTGCAGGTCGACGGCAAGCCGGCGGTGATGGTGCTCGAGACGGGTGCGGAGAGCACCGCCCTGACGGTTTCCGGTGCGCAGCGGCTCGGCATCGTGGCGGACCCGACGCGCACCTCCTTGTCGGGTGGGATCAGCGGACTGACGCGCGTGCCCACGGCGGCGGTCGGTCCGATTGCGCTGGGGCCGCTGTCGCTGGCTGAGAGCCGCCGCTTGGTGCTCGCGCTCCCCACCCTGGAAGCGCTGCGTCCTACCCCGGGCGACGGGCTGCTCGGCATCGACCTGCTGAGCCAGGCCGACGTCGACCTCGACCTGCCGCACGGGCGCATGACGCTTTATCCCGTGGGCCTGTGCCGAGCGGGGCTGCCGAACTGGAAGCGTCCCTACGCGGCCCTGCCGACCTGGCAAGCAACGAATCTGTGGCTGGGCACGCAGGTCGAGCTGGACGGGCGCAGCTTCCAGGCACTGCTCGACACGGGGTCCGCGGGCACCCTGATCGACAAGCGGGCCACGGCGCTGCTGGACCTGCCGGAGCCGCCGGCGAACATACGGCGCACGCAGGCCCACGGCATCGGGGACACGCCGCACGATATCTATCCCTACCGCTTTCGCGAGATGCGGATCGGCCCGACACGCTTCCCGAATCCCGTTCTGGGCGTGATCGACCGGCCGGGATACGGTTTCCAGGCGGCGCCGTTCCTGCTCGGCGCGCAATACACCAACACCCAGCACCTCTGGCTGAGCTACGCCGCGCGGCGGATCTTCGTGGAGCGTGCCGCTGCCCCGCCCTCGCCAAACAATCCTGCCCCAGGCAAGGCCGCCACGAACAGCGCCGCCCCGGGCGATGCAGCGCGCTCCGTAGCGCCGTAGCGCATTTCCTAGTGTCCGCCGGAACGCCGGAAAAAGCGCGGGAGCCAGCCATCGCCCTTCGCCCGGGCCGGCACCGCGTCCGGCGCGGGCCGGTCGCCGTCCGGGTTGCGGTACAGGTAGGCCACGCGCGCCCGCACCTCCTCCACCGGCCAGTTCCACCAGGCCTCGGCGAGGAGGCGCTCGATCGTGTCGGGGCGGAAGCGCAGGCGATGGACGCGGGCGGGGTTGCCCACCGCCACGGCGTAGGGCGGGATGCGCCCCGCCACCACGGCGCGCGCGCCGATCACTGCGCCGTGGCCGATCTCGGCGCCGGCCAGCACCACCGCCCCGGCGCCGAGCCACACGTCGTGGCCGATGCGCGTCGGGCGCGACGGCGCGGGATCGGGGCCCTCACCTTCCGCGAAGCCCAGGCCCACCAGCGGAAAGGTCGTGGCGCGGTCGAGCCGGTGGTTGCCGCCACCGTGGATCACCACGTCCTTGGCGATGGAGCAGTAGCGGCCGATCTCCACGCGCTCATCCTCGCGCCACAGGTTGAGCTCGATGCGCTGGTCGAAATAGGTCCATTCGCCGACCGTGACGCGCGGGTCGGTGTTGCACTCGCGCAGCCAGCGGGTCGGACCGGTGATCTCCATGGGAGGCGCTTGTGGGCGGCCGGCGCATCGCGGGCAAGGGCGGGCGCGGCGGGACGGGCCTGCCCGGAGCGGCCCGGAGCGGCGATGACGCGCCCGGCGCCGCCCGCTTCGCAAACGGTGCGGCAAGCCCCGGTCCCAGCCGGATGGCCTGACGCGCCCCGCCCTCGCCGTCGCGGCTCCGACGCCCTGGTCCCGCGCCTTCTGGTTCCGCGCCTCCTGGCCGCGCCGCGTCGGCCCTGCCCTCCCGGCCCCGGCACCCGTCGCTGGCCAGCGCCGCCGCAGGCTCTAGGATGGTGCCCGAGATGACACACGATCCGTTTCAGGCCGGCGCCACCCCAGGAACCACCCCGGCGGCCACGATCACCAGCGCCGCCAACGGGCGGATCAAGGCGCTGCGGCTGCTGCGCGAGCGCAAGGGGCGCGCGGCCACGGGGCTGTTCCTGGCAGAGGGCGAGGATGCGCTGCGCATGGCGCTGGACGCCGGGCGGACGGTGGCGAGCCTGGTGTTCGACCCGGGGCGCGCCGGCGCGGCGCTGCAGGCCATGGCGGAGCGCTGCGCCGCCGGGGGCGCGGAGATGATCCCGGCCGGCCCCGCGGTGCTGGCGGCGCTGTCGGGGCGCGACAACCCGCCGCGCGTGGTGGCCGCGCTGCCCCAGCCCTGGGTGGCGCTCGACGCGCTGCCGGTGGTGCGGCCCGCCGCCTTCGCGGTGCTGGAAGCGCCGCGCGACCCGCGCAACCTCGGCGCCGTGGCGCGCTCGGCCGAGGCGGCCGGCGTGGCCGGGCTGATCCTGCTGGGCGAGAGTTGCGACCCCTGGGGGCCGGACGCGGTGGCGGCCTCGGCCGGGGCGCTGCTGGTGCTGCCGGTGGCGCGCGCCGGGCTGGAGGAGTTCGCGCGGTGGCGGGCGCGGCACGGCGTGGCGCTGGCGGGCACGAGCCTGGCCGCCGAACTGGATTACCGGAGGGCGCCCTACGGCGAGGCGGTGGCGGTGGCGATGGGCACCGAGACGACGGGGCTGTCCGAGGAGCTGGCGGGTGCCTGCGACCTCCTGGTGAAGATCCCGATGCGCGGGCGGGTGGACAGCCTCAACCTCGCGGTGGCGGCGGGGCTGATGATCTTCGCGGTGACGGAAGCGCAGCGCTGAGGCGGCGGCCGGCGGAGGCCCCTGCCCCCGCCGCCCGCGTCGTTCAAGCGCGGAGGCTCCGGCCGCCGCCGGCCGTGCCGTTCAGGCGCCGAGGCTGGCCGTGGTCTCGTCGAACAGGGAGTCGACGCTCATCCGGTGCGGGATGATTTTCTGCTCGAGCGCCCAGTCGATCGCGAGCTGGATGCCCTTGCGGTTCGCCTCCATGCCGATCGGCGGGAAAGGCTCGGGCACGCCGCCCTCGGTCATCTCGCGGCTTTCCACCAGCATGCGGTAGATCTCGCGCACCACCTCGGGCTTGCTGCGCGAGATCTCCTCGTGGACCACGAAGACGTGGTTGATCGGCACCACGCCCTCGCGCGCGTACCAGGCCTTGGCGGCCGCGTGCGGGTCGGGGATCAGGCGCTTCACGCGCGGGTCCTTGGGCAGGTCGACGCCCTGCAGCGTCGCCACCAGCTCACCGTCCAGCATCATCTTGCCGATGTCGGAGCCCTTGGGCAGGCGCTCGCAGTTCGGCGGGTCGGAATACTCGGCGAGATGCCCCTCGCCCGTGGTGCACCAGGTGACCTTGTCGAGGTCGACGCCGAATTCGTGCTTGAGGATGCCGCGCACCCAGAGGCCGGTGGTCTGCGCGTAGGTGCGCACGCCGACGCGCTTGCCCTCGATGTCCTTGGGATGCAGGTCGAAGAGTTCGCCGTTGAAGCCGGCGCAATGGTGCTGGAAGCGGCCCGAGACCGGCACCGGCAGCATCACGTAGGGCTTGTTGTAGGCCTTGGCCTGCAGAAGCGTTACGATCGCGAGCTCGCCGCAGTCGTAGGCGTTCTCGCGCAGCATCGCCTTGAAGCCGTTATGCGCCTGCTCCGGCCCGCAGATGTCGAGCGTGACCGTGTCGGACCGCACGCGGCCGTCGCGGATCGCCTTGGTGACGGGATAGTCGGCGAGGTTGGTCTTGAGCGTGGTGGTCATCGGCTCCTGCTTCTCAGTACAGCTTCACTTCGATCAGCGACGGGCCGGGTTCCTGCGCGGAGCGCACCAGCGCGTCGTGGAACCCTTCCGCCGTGTCGACCTGCACGCCCGGCACGCCCATCGACTTCGCCATGGCGACCCAGTCGATCGTCGGGCGGTCGATGTCGATCATCGCCATGGCCTGCGGGCCCGGCGTGGTGCCGGCGCCCATGTTGGCGTACTCGGCCTTGAGGATGGCGTACTGGTTGTTGGCGAAGATCACGGTGGTGACCGGCAGGCCTTCGCGCGCCTGCGTCCAGAGCGACTGGATCGTGTACATGGCCGATCCGTCGCCCACCATGCAGATGGTCCGCCGGTCCGGACAGGCCAGCGCGGCGCCGGTGGCCACCGGCGTGCCGTAGCCGATCGAGCCGCCCAGGTTGTTGATCAGGTCGTGCGGCCGCGCGCCCATGGTGTAGCCCATGGTTTCGCGGCCGGTGGTCAGGGATTCGTCGACCACGATCGCGTTTTCCGGCGTCGCGGCGGCCAGCGCGTGGGCGATGCTGAGCGGGTTGAGCGCGCCGGTGGGACGCGGCGTCTCGATGCGTTCCTGCAGGCGCGGCGCGGTGCGGCGCAGGCCCAGGGCATCGGCCAGCATTTCCAGCGCGGCCTCGGCATCCTCCTCCATCTCGGCCAGCGCGTGGACCTGCGTGCCCGACGGCTTCAGCAGGCTCGGCTTGTCGGGATAGCTGAAGAAGGCCACCGGCTCCTTGGTTTGGAGCGTGACGAGGTGGCGGAAGGGGGCCAGGAAGGCGCTGCCCTGCGCCACGGCGTAGGGGATGCGCTCGATCGGCACGCGGCCCGCGCCGCGCTCGATGCGGGCGGTGAAGAACTGCGAGCCGAGGCGGCAGCCGGTGCCGGCGGCGATGCGTCCGGCGAGTTCCAGCGCGCGGCCGCGCGTGGCCTTGTTGGCCAGGATGATCAGCGCGGGCTCGCCCGAGCGCAGGACCTTCGCGATGGCCTCGATCCGGGCCGCGTCGGGCGTTTTGCGCGTGGGGGCCACGGCGGGGGGCAGGATCGCCTCGCCGGCATCCATCCAGGCGGTGTCGCCCGGCAGGATCAGCGTGGCGATCTGGCCCGGCAGCTCACGCGCCTTGGCCACGGCGGTCGCGGTGTCCCAGCCGATCGTGGCCGCGGATTCCGCGCGGCGCACCCAGTGCGACAGCGGCCGCGCCAGGCCCTCGATGTCGCTGGTGAGCGGCGGGTCGTATCGCAGGTGGCTGGCCGAATGCTCGCCGACGATGTTGACCATCCCCGACGAGGCGCGCTTGGCGTTGTGGATGTTGGCCAGCCCGTTCGCCAGCCCCGGCCCCAGGTGCAGCAGGGTCGAGGCCGGGGTGTCGCGCATGCGGTACCAGCCGTCCGCGGCGCCGGTGCAGACGCCCTCGAACAGGCACAGGACGCTGCGCATCCTGGGATTCTCGAGCGCCGACAGGAAGTGCATCTCGGACGTGCCGGGGTTGGCGAAGCAGACCTCCACCCCCCGGTCGACCAGCGTTGAAACGAGGCTGCCGGCGCCGTTCACCTCAGTAGCCCGCCAGCTCGCGGCCCTGGCCCACCACGCCGTAGCTGCGCGAGGGCGCGGCCATCAGGAAGGAGTAGCCTTCCTTGAGCAGGCGATCGACATTCTTGGCATTGGTGTGCGGGTTGCCGACGCGGACCTTGTGCTTGTGGCAGGTCTCGACGATGCGGCGCATGGCGTCGAGAACCTCGGGGTGCTCGTACTGGCGGGGGAAGCCCAGCGCCTGGCTGAGGTCGCCCTCGCCGATCAGGCAGAAGCCGATGCCGGGCACGTTGGCCAGCATGTCGTCGAGGTTCTCGATGGCCTCGGGGCTCTCGATCATCAGGCCCACCAGGATCTCGCCCTGGGGGGCCAGCGGCCAGACATCGGCCTTGGCGTAGTATTCCGCCTGGGTCAGGCCCCAGTAGCGCGCGGCGGTGGCCGGGCCGTCACCGCGGGCACCCTTGGGCTCGTACAGGGCGGCGCCCTTGGGGCGGGCGTAGCGGCAGGCGGCGACGGCGTTGTAGGCCTGCTCAACGGTCGCGACGTGCGGGGTGATCACGCCGTAAACGCCGCGGTCGAGCACCTGCTTGGCGAAGGACTGGTTCATCTCGATGCCGTTGGCCGGCACGCGCGCCAGCGGCGTCACCGACGGCGCCACGGAGCCAGAGCTCGCGATGGTCTTGCGGTTGAGCATGTATTGCAGCGCGTCGCCCAGCGCCGACACGTCGTAGGGGTTGTGCTCCATCTCGAAGACGACGCCGTCGTAGGGCGCGTCGCTCATCTCCTGCGCGGTCAGCTTGTCGACCTTGGCGAAGCAGGTGAAGGCGGGCTTGTTCTGTTCCCAGGCGCGGATGATGCCGTTGAGGCGGGTGCTGCCGGACATGGTGATTTCCCCTTGCTGCGTGATGGACTGCGTCGTGGTGGATGCTGCGTGGCCGGCGCGCCCAGAACGGATGCCGGGCCCGGGCGCGCGGCGGGCCTCAGCCCGTCTTGTTGGTGAGCGAGGTCCAGCGCGCGAGCGGCCCGCCGCCCGGCTCGATCCCGGCGAAGTGGGTCATCTCCTCGCGCCAGCGCTGCGGCGGGCCCGAGCCCCAGGGCACCAGCGACACGCTGTCGGTGGAGTTCCAGGTGTTGGGCATGTCCTCCGGGTCCATGAACTGCATGGGCGGCAGGATGAACTCGATGCGGTTGCCGTCGGGATCGCGGAAGTAGATGAAGATGCCGTTCGGCGGGCCGTGGCGGCCGGGCCCGTGCTCCACGTCGCGGCCCCAGCCGAGATTGGCGGCGATGTCGGCGGCGCGGATGATCGCCTGCAGGTCCGACACCACGAAGGCCACGTGATGCAGGCGGGGGCCGGCGGCCTGCGCCAGCACGATGTCGTGCGGGTTGTTCTTGCGGGTGAGGAAGATCGACAGCACCTGCCCGCTGTCGACGTCGGTGGTGTATTTCGACGGGCGGAAGCCCAGGCCGAGGAAGCGGTTCACCGCGGTGGGCAGGTCGGGCACCACGCACTGGTAGTGGTCGAGGCGCAGCACGCGGCCGCCCTTCTGCGCCGGGAAGTTGTTGAGCAGGCGCGGCAGCACCGGCATGGAGGAACACAGCTCGATCGGCGGCGTGCCGGGCGCCATTGTCGTCAGCAGCGTCGGGCCCTGGTGCGGACGCTCGATGAACTCGGCGCTGCCGCCGGTGGCGGTGATGTGCTCACGCGCGCGGTGCAGGTCGTCCTCGGAGGCGACGCGCATGCCGATGCACTCGGCGACGCGGCCGCCCTCGTCGGACTGGATCAGCACGACGCTGTGGTGGCAGGCCTCCTCGATGCCGCGAAGGTAGGCGACGCCCCCCTCGCGGTCGCTCAGCACGAAGCCCAGAACCTCGGTGTAGAAGACGAGGCTCCGATCGAGGTCCTTCACGCGGTAGCGGACGTGGCTGGCGCGGGTGATGTTGAAGGGGGGATTTTTCTCGACGTTCGGAACGAACACGTTTGCCTCCTGTGCCACGCTCAAGCCTCCGTCTCGACGACGCGGGGCGCCCATTGCGGCCGCAGCACCAGCGCTGTCGTGAAGGCGCCGATGATCAGGAACACGAAGATCACCTGCATGGGGAGGTTGTAGCTGCCGCTGACCTGGAGCAGCCAGCCCGACAGGATGGGTGCCACGATGCCGGCCAGCGCGGTGGCGACCTGCTGGAAGCCGGTGACCAGGCCCACGATCGACTTCGGGATCAGCGTCAGGCGGCACAGCGCGAGGTGGTTCGCGGTGGTCAGGCCCAGGCCCGAAAGCGAGGCGACGTTCCAGAACAGCGCCTCGTTCACCGTGTCGGCAAAGGCGCCCAGCACCACGGTCGAGGCGAACAGGAAGCCCGCGATGGTGAAGACCTTGCGCACCAGGATCGGGTCGTAGCCGCGCTCGATCAGCCGGTCCGCGACCCAGCCTGCCGCCAGCGCCACGATGGCGATGCCGATGAAGCTGAAGAAGGAGTAGAGCCCCATCTGCTGCAGCGGCAGTCCCCGCTGCTCGACCAGGTAGGACGGCATCCAGGTCATGCAGTAGAAGGTGAAGTAGTTGTAGCAGAAGTTCGTCACCATGCTGCCCCAGACCATGGGGCTGGCCAGGATCACGCGGACCTGCTTGCCCGAGGCCATGGGCGGGGCGGCCGCGGCCTTTTCCGCGCGCCCCGGCTCCACGCGCCCTGGCTCCACACGCCCTGGCTCCACACGCTTGGGCAGGTCGTTCTTCACCAGCAGGTTCCAGGGGATCAGCCACAGCAGGCCGACGATGCCCAGGAGCACGAACATCGCGCGCCAGTCGAAGGCGACGATCAGCCAGGCGGCGACCGGCGCGCCGATGGCAGGCCCCACCTTGGTGCCCAGCATGTAGATGCCCACCGCCGTGCCGCTCTGGTCCTCGCGGAAGTTGCGGCGGATCCAGGCCCAGCTGGCCGGCACCACGATGGCCTCCGCCGCCCCCACGATCAGCCGCATGACGATCAGCGCGGACAGCGTCGTCGTCAGCCCCGTCAGCGCCGTCGCCACGCACCAGACGAAGAAGCAGACCGTATAGGGCCGCTTCACGCCGTAGCGGTCGGTGGCCCAGCCCAGCGGCACCTGCAGCACGGCGTAGGACCAGAAGAAGGCCGAGTTGACCCAGCCGCGATCGATGTCGGACAGCTGGAAATGCGCCTTGAACGACGGCACCGTGAGGGCCGCCGAGATGCTGGTGCGATCCACGAAGGACACCAGCGCGCCGAGGGCCAGCAGCCCCAGGATGACCCATTGCAGGGTCGAGGTGGCGACCACGGGCGCCGCCGGAGCCGCCGGCTTCTCCATGACGGCGAGGTCGGCGCTCTTGCTCATCGGCATGGCGGCGTGCCCTCAGTCCGCCAGCCGGCGGTAGAGCTTCTGCGCGGTCTTGCCGAAGACCCACTCGCGATCCGCTTCCGACAGGCTGGCCAGGCGCTTCTCGGCGGTGGCCTTGATCTCGGCCAGCGTGCCGGGCGAGGTCGGGAAGTTCGAGCCCCAGGCCATGCGCTGCGCCCCGAATTCCGCCGCCAGCTTCGGGAAGAAGGTTTCCGGCGTGGCGGCGCCCTTGGTGCTGTCGCTCATGATGCGGGGCGACAGCTTCAGGTAGATCGAGGGGTACGCCGCCAGGGCGAAGAGCGACTTCGCCGCGGCGTAGGGCGGGCCGTCGGTCACGTCCGGGCGGGCCAGGTGATCGAGGATGATCGGCACCTGCGGGAAGCGCTTGGCCAGCGAGGTCACCGCGTCGAGGCCCACCGCCCCGGTCTGGATGCACATCGGCTGGCCCAGCTCGCCCAGCAGTTCCCAGGCCGGGTAGGCGCGGGGGTCGTCGAGCTCGCTGGCGTCGAATTCCTTGGTGGAGCCGCCGGTGAAGACGCGCAGGCCCGCCAGGCCCTTGCCCACCCATTCGCGGATCGTGCCGACCGCGTCGGGATCCAGCACGTCCACCGAGCCGACCGGCACCAGGCGGTCGGGATACGCGTTGCAGGCATCCACCACGTAGCTGTTGTCGAAGCCGTAGGTGGTGGAGGAATGCACCACCGCCGCCTTGGCCACCCCGGCCTCGTCCATGGCCGCGATCAGCGTCTCGACGGTGCAGGGACGTTCCTGCGACCAGTCGGAGCGCTTGCCGAACAGCGGTGCCGGCGGGTAGCGGCCCTCGTCGTCGGAGATGACGTGCGGGTGGATGTCGATAAAGCGCAGAACCATCAGATCTTTCCTCTCCGGCAAGGGATCGAGCGTCCCCATTTCCCGTATCGATCGCCTTCCCCGCGCCCGGGCACCAGTTCAATCCATGCGCGGGGTTATAACTTCCGCCGCCTCAGAGGCCCTTCGCCTTGAGCCGCGCGTCGAGGCGCGGATAAACGCGGCGGGCATTGCCCTCGTAGATCTTGTGGCGGTCTTCCGCGCTCAGATCCGGCAGGGCGTCGACGTAGCGCTTGGTGTCATCGAAGTAATGCCCGGTGCGCGGATCGACGCCGCGCACCGCGCCGATCATTTCCGAGCCGAACATCACGTTGTCGACCGGCACGACCTCGGCCAGCAGCGCGACGCCGGGGCGGTGGTACACGCAGGTGTCGAAGAAGATGTTCGACATCAGCTCTTCCAGCGGACGCCCGGCGATCTCCAGCGACATGCCGCGGTAGCGGCCCCAGTGATAGGGCACCGCGCCGCCGCCGTGCGGGATCACGAAGCGCAGCGTGGGGAAGTCCTTGAACAGGTCGGACTGCAGCACCTGCATGAACACCGAGGTGTCGGCGTTGAGGTAGTGCGCGCCGGTGCCGTGGAAGTTCGGGTTGCAGGAGGCCGCGACGTGGATCATCGCCGGCACGTCGAGCTCGCACAGCGCCTCGTAGAACGGGTACCACTCGCGGTCGGTCACGGGCTTGCCGGTCCAGTAGCCGCCGGTCGGGTCCGGGTTCAGGTTGCAACCGACGAAGCCCAGCTCCTCGACGCAGCGGCGCAGCTCGGGGATGGAGTTCGCGATCGGCGCGCCGGGCGACTGCGGCAGCATGCAGACCGGCGCGAAGTTGTCCGGGTACATCTCGGTGACGCGGTGCACGAGGTCGTTGGACACGCGCGCCCATTCGAGGCTGGTGCGCTCGTTGCCGAGGTGATGGCTCATCAGCCCGGCGATGGGCGAGAACAGCGTGAGGTCGCTGCCGCGCTCGCGCTGGAGCTTGAGCTGGCCGCCCTCGATGCCCTCGCGGATCTGGTCGTCGGAAACATGGGCGCCGTCGACGGAGGGTGCGTTGGCGGGATCGTTGGCCGCCTCGACCTGCTTCGCGCGCCAGTCGCGGAAGTTCTTGGGAACGGTGGTGTAGTGGCCGTGGCAGTCGATGATCATCACGTAGCTCCAGGATACTCGGCGCCCGTGCCGCGACGGGGGGGCCTCGACGAGGGGACCTCGACGGGGGGCGACGGCTCCGGCGGGGCGGCGAAACCCCGCCGGGCGGGGCGGATCAGGCGGGCTGCGACACCTTGGCCGGGTCGACGAAGAGCTCGTCGAGGCGCATCCGCCGCGGCGTCAGGCCCTGCTCGAAGGCCGTCTTTTCCAGCGCCTCGATGGTGGGCAGGTTTTCCTGGATGCCGTAGGGCAGCGGATCGCGGCCGACGATGTCGCGCAGCTTGGCGTACTTCGCCTCGGTGGGGTTCTTCGGCCCCTCGGCCTCCAGCTTCGCCAGCCACTCGTTCTTGGCGCGCTCGAAGGCGTCGAAGATCGACTTCGCGACCCAGGGGTGCTCGCGCAGCACGGAGTCCTTGACCACGATCGTGCCGTGCATCGGGTACACGCCGGTGCGGCGGAAGTAGTCCGCTTCGAGCTCCGCGGCATTGGGCAGCAGGTCGGGGTAGTTGGCCTCGACCTCCTGCCAGCCGCCCGTGGGGGCGCCGGTGCGGCCGATGCCGGCGGCACCCTCGACGCCCGCCGCGAGCTCGCCATCGGCCATCATGTCGGCGAGCGAGCGGCCCTCGGGCGCGTGGATGACGTTGGCGGGCAGCTTGAGCTGCTGCACGTGTTCCTCGTCATCCACCACCCAGGTCACCTTGGAGGCGTCGAGGCCGCAATCGTCCATCAGCGCCTGACGCAGCCACACGCCGGTGGTGACGGAGTAGGCGCGCACGCCGACCTTCTTGCCTTCCAGGTCCTTGACCGTGGTGATCCCGCTGTCGGGGCGCACCAGCAGGCCGGAATGGTGGAAGCGGCGCACCACGAAGATCGGCAGCGCCACGAAAGGGGCGCCGTAGGCGCGCGCGATGATGTAGGTGGTCGGCGCCAGCTCGCACACGTCGAACTCCACGTCGCGCACCATGCGACGGAAGGCGCCGATCTGCGGCTTGACGGTGATGATCTCGGGCTCGACGCCCTCGATCGGGATCGAGCCGTTGCGGATCGCCGAGGTGTGCGGGTGCTCCGCGATCGCCATCTTCAGCCGCAGTTTCTCGCCCACGTTTTCTCTCCTGCCGCGCATCGTCCGGTTGTTCCGCCCCCGAAGGTCGGTCCGCTGGGTTGGCTCAGCGGGGTCGACCCGGAGGCGATGACGTGACGGGAGGAAGCGGCGGCAGGGTGGGGGGTGTCAACGCGAGGGCGACCGAACCGTGCGCCCGAAGCGGATTACTTATACCCCCGTGGTGGACCGGGCGGCGCGGCGCAGGTGTCGGGTGCGGCCCGATAAGAATGTTGTTGCGTGACCCTGCCCCACGGCGATCGGGGCGGCGCGTCGACTTTTCCCGCTGCCCTGCCCTTCCCAGTGGTGCCGTGCTGCGAAGAAGCCCATCGCCGGCACGGGGCGCGGCCCGCTCCGTACGGGCACCCGGATGTTACCGGGCTGTTTCAGCTTGCCTTTTCATTGCCGTTGCGGGATGGAGAACGGCAGCGTGGGCAACCGGAGATTTTGTCCGCCGCGCGATAAGAACCGTGGCCCGGGCGGCCACTGGAGGATGATAAGAAATGAGCGGCTCGAGGGGGGCGGAGAGGGCCTCCGCCATCAGCTTCCGGCAGCTGCGGCTGTTCACCATGGTGGGCGATCTGCGCAGCGCCCGGCGCGCGTCCGAGGAATGCGGCCTGTCGCAGCCGGCGGTGACCCAGGCGCTGAGCAAGTTCGAGCAGCAGGTCGGCGCCAGGCTGATCGACCGCCGGGCCAGCGGCAGCTACCTCAACGAGCTCGGCAGCATCTTCCATGCCCGTGCGGTGCGCTGCTTCGCCCAGATCGAGCAGGCGCTGGCCGAGAGCGGGGCGGCGGCGTCGCGCGAGGCCGCGCGGAGCGTCAGCAACCGCCTCACGCGCACGCAGCTGCGCGTGCTGATCGGCGTGGTCGAGCACGGCTCCTTCGAGCGCGCGGCGGAAGCGCTGGACCTGTCGGTGTCCTCGCTGCACCGCGCGGCGCGCGGGCTGGAAAGCAATCTGCGCGTGTCGCTCTTCTACCGCACCGCGGCCGGGATGCTGGTCAGCCCCGCGGGCGCGGTGTTCGGGCGGCGGATGAAGCTGGCGCTGCAGGAGATCGAGCTGGGCATCGACGAGGTGGAGGTGGCCGGCGGCGGCACGAGCCGGCCCATCGTCATCGGCGCCATGCCCTTCGGCGGCAGCGTGCTGCTGGCCTCCGCGCTCGACAACCTGCTGGCGCTCCATCCCAGGGCCGATATCCGCATCATCAACGATACCGCGCCGGCCATGGGGCGGAGCCTACGCGACGGCAATGTCGACCTCGTGGTGGGCCTGCTGCACGAGCGGGAAGAGGACGAGGAGGTGGTCGCCCTGCCGCTGGCGCCGACGCCCTATTCCGTGGTGGCGCGGCGCGGCCACGCGCTGATGCGCCGGGGCAAGGTCGAGCTGGCCGATCTCGCCGGCTGCGACTGGGTGGTGGGCACCCGGGGGTCGAGCCGCAGGGCCTGCTTCGAGCAGATGTTCCCCCATGGCGCGAAGCCCAGGACGCAGATCGAGACCTGCGCGCTCACGGTTCTCCATCACCTGCTGCGGAGCAGCGACCGACTGACGCTGATGACCTCCTACGAGCTGGAGCACAGCGACGACGCGCTGCGCGCCATCCCTTTCGGGCCGATCTCGCCGGTGCCCTCGATCGGGATCACCATGCGCGCCGGCTGGCTGCCGACCAGGCTCCATGCCGACTTCATCGAGATCGTCCGGACCAAGGCCGCCGCCGCGGCCGCGCCGATGCGCCAGGCCGGCTGAGCGCTGCGGCGGCGCGTCGCCGGTCCGGGGCGGCGCGACGGGGTTCGGGGTGACCAGCCGGCGATCGGGCTGTTGCGGACGGCGACTGGTACGGGACGGCCCGCCGGGTTTCGAGGCGCCCTGCTGACGGCCGGGCGGCCTTGCGGGCGGCAGAGTACCCGGCCGGCGGCCGCCATGCCCGGATGGCGGCAGGATTGCCTTGCCGGCGGCCGACACGCCCCGCCGGGGCAGCCGGGACCGGCGGCAAGGGGCCGGGACAGGAACGCTCCGGGGTTCCTCCCGAGCGGTTCCCGGCCCGCGCGCCTCAGCCCGGAGTCAGAGGCGCCAGCCGGTGTGGATCGCCACGATGCCGCCCGACAGGTTCTGGTGGCGCACCCGCTCCAGCCCGGCGTCGCGGAACATCCCTTCCAGCGTTTCCTGGTCGGGGAACTGGCGGATGCTTTCGGCCAGGTACTGGTAGCTGTCGGCATCGCCCGCCACCTTGGCGCCGATCGCGGGCAGGGCCCGGAAGCTCCAGGCGTCGTAGAGGCCGCGCAGGGCGTCGATGCGCAGGCGCGAGAATTCCAGCACGTGGAAGCGGCCGCCCGGGCGCAGCACGCGCCGTGCCTCGCGGATCACGGCGTCCTTGTCGGTGCAGTTGCGCAGCCCGAAGGCCATCGACACCTTTTCCACGCTGCGGTCGGGCAGCGGGATGTGCTCGGCGTCCGAGCAGACGTAGGAGAGCCCCTCGGTCAGCCCGCGGTTGAGCGCCCGCCCCTGCCCCACCGACAGCATGGCGGCATTGATGTCGCTCAGGATCACCCGCCCCGCGCCGCGCTCCTTGGCCAGGAAGGCCACGTCGCCGGTGCCGGCCGCGAGGTCGAGCAGGGTTTCGCGCGGGGACGCGCCGATGGCGGCCACGAAGGCGCGCTTCCACAGCCGGTGGATGCCCAGCGACATCAGGTCGTTCATCACGTCGTAGCGCGGGGCCACGCTATCGAAGACCTCGCGCACCAGGGCGGCCTTCTGGTTGCGGGGAACCTGGCGGAACCCGAAATCGGTCTGATCGGACATGCGACCCTATCTAATGCAAGCGCGCGCGGTCGGGTAGGAACCGGCCGCTCGCTTTACGGAGATGTAGAGTGCCGGAACTTCCCGAGGTCGAAACCGTGATGCGGGGCCTGTCGGCGGTGCTGACGGGGCAGGTGATCGCCCGGGCCGAGACGCGCCGCGCCGGGCTGCGCTGGCCCTTTCCCGACAACCTGGCCGAGCGGCTGCAGGGCAACAGGGTGGAGGGCTTCCGCCGGCGGGGCAAGTACATGCTGATGCGGCTGAGCTCGGGCCAGTCGATGCTGATCCACCTCGGCATGTCGGGGCGGATGGTGGCGCGGATGGCGGAAGCGGCGCCGGGCGAGGCGCTGGTGCTGGATGCCACGGAGGGCGTGCTGGCTGGCGGCGGGGTGGGTGCCGCGGGTGACGCGCCAGCGGGCCATGGCGCGAACGGGCAGGCCGTTCCCCAGGCCGGCGGGGGTGGGGACAGCGAGGATTCGACCGGAATGGCGGAGGCCGGCGGTCTGGCCAGGGGCGGCGCGGGCGGGCTGCCCGCCGATCCCGCGGGTGACGCCGCGGCGGGCGGGAGCCTCGGGCCGCAGGGCCGCGCCTCCGACGCGCGCGGTTCCACGGGCGAGAAGCACGAGCACCTGATCCTCGAGACCGGGGATGGCTGGCGCGTCGGCTTCTGCGACCCGCGCCGCTTCGGGGTGGTGGACCTGGTGCCGACCGAGGCGGAGGACCGGCACCGGCTGCTCGCCGGCATGGGGCCGGAGCCTCTGGAGGATGACTTTACGCCCGCGGTGCTGTCGGCGGCGCTCCGGGGGCGCAACACGCCGATCAAGGCGGCGCTGCTCGACCAGAAGGTGGTGGCGGGCCTGGGCAACATCTACGTGGCCGAGGCGCTGTTCCGCGCCGGGATCTCGCCGGAGCGGCTGGCCGCCACCGTGGTGGGTGCCAGGGCGAAGCGGCTGGTGCCGGCGATCAAGGCGGTGCTGCTCGACTCGATCGAGGCGGGCGGGTCCTCCCTGCGCGACTACGTGCGGGCGGATGGGGAGGTCGGGTTCTTCCAGGATCGCTTCGGCGTGTACGACCGCGAGGGGGTGGCCTGCCCCGCCTGCCCGGGGCCGCCGAAATGCTCAGGGGTCGCGCGCATCGTGCAGGCGGGGCGCTCGACCTTCTTCTGCCCTCGGACGCAGCGCTAGCCGGGAGACAGCAGCCCAAGGGGATACCAGCGCGGCGGTGGGGCGACCGCGCTGCCGCGAACGGGAGGAACCGGCCTCGGCGCGGAGGCGGCCGGCGCCTCACGCCGGAGCCGGGCAGCGCCGCCCGGTCGGGTATCGCCGCACGATCGCGGGGATGCGGGCTCACCCGGGGCAGGAAATCGCCTAGCCTGACGTCTCCCTGGATACGGAGGCACGCGCATGGCGCCGGAAATGATCGTGGTGGAGCGGCACGGGGCGGTGGGGCTGATCCGACTGAACCGGCCCAAGGCGCTCAACGCCCTGTGCGACGCGATGATGGCGGAGTTGGCCGAGGCGCTGCGCGACTTCGACCGCGACCCGGAGGTGGGCGCCGTCGTGCTGACCGGCAGCGAGCGTGCCTTCGCCGCCGGGGCCGATATCCGCGAGATGCAGGACCGGCGCTTCCCGGACACGGCGCTGGCGGACTTCATCGCGCCCTGGGAGGCGGTGCTGACGGTCCGCAAGCCGGTGATCGCCGCGGTGGCGGGCTTCGCGCTGGGCGGGGGCTGCGAGCTGGCGATGATGTGCGACACCATCGTGGCGGCCGAGACGGCGAAGTTCGGGCAGCCGGAGATCAACCTCGGCATCATTCCCGGCGCCGGCGGCTCGCAGCGGCTGGCGCGCGCCGTGGGCAAGGCGGTAGCGATGGACATGATCCTGACCGGCCGCAACATGGACGCGGCCGAGGCCCTGCGCGCCGGGCTGGTGTCGCGCGTGGTGCCGGCGGAGCGCCTCCTGGAGGAAGCGCTGGCGATGGGGGCGAAGATCGCCGAGCTCTCGCCCGCCGCCGTCGCCATGGCCAAGGCCGCGGTGAACGCCGCCTTCGAGACCACGCTGCGCGAGGGCGTCCGGCTGGAGCGCACCATGTTCCTGAGCCTGTTCGGCACGGCGGGGCAGCGGGAAGGCATGGCGGCCTTCGTGGAGAAGCGGCCGGCCCGCTTCCCGGACGCGGCGGGCGGGGTGAAGGCAGCGGGAGACAGGGGCGAGGGTTGAGGGGAAGCGGCCCGGCGAACGGGGCGGTTCACCCGGTCGTGCCACCCATGGCTGACCGCCGCGGCTCGCTCTTGCGGACAGGCGGCGGCGGCTCGGAGCCCCCGGTGGCCGGGGCGTCGCCCCGCCGCCGCGCGGCCGTGGCGGGCGCTTCTCGGTTGACTCGTCCGGAAGGGCGGCGCTAGAAGCCCCGACCTACCTGCTGCGCCCCTGGGGGTGGCGGCATCCCACAGACATGATCGGCAGTTAGTTCAAGCCATGGCGAACACGGATTCCGCGCGCAAGCGCATCCGCCAGAACGAGAAGCGCAACGCGCGCAACACCGCCCGCCGTTCGCGCGTGCGCACCTTCATGCGCAAGCTCGAGGACGCGCTGACGGGTGGCGACAAGGCCCAGGCCCAGGCCGCCTTCCAGGCCCTGCAGCCCGAGATGCAGAGCGCCGTGACCAAGGGCGTTCTGCACGCCAACACCGTGGCTCGCAAGCTGTCGCGCATGTCCGCGCGCGTGAAGTCGCTGGGCAGCGCCCAGGCTTGACCCGGGGCTCCGCACGGAGCCTCGATCACGCTTGCTTGAGTGTTCTTGCGCGGCCCGGATCGCTTGGTTCGGGCCTTATTTTTTCCAATGTTTTCAATACCTCTGCCGAGCGTCGCTCAAGTGGCATCCCAATGCCGCAACGCAAATCGCGACTTCGTGGCAACAGTGTGACTCCGGAGTCGAATCGATCCACGGACTCCGCTTGATTCGGGATCGCCCTTCGCGCTCATGTCTGGCCCACGAGCCCGGCCTGACTCATGCGAGGCAGCCGTCGCGGGCCACGCCGGAGCTGGCGATGCCAGCCTGGCCGGTCCCGGATCTGTCGGGGCTGGCCCGCCCGCCGGAGCGTGGACGTGGCGCACCGCTTCCGGGTGGTGCTGTGGCAGGGAGAGCGGCGCTCGATCGCCGGCAGGGGAGAGGATGCGGATGCTGATGCAGGAAGAGCGTGGTGCATTTCCGGCCCTTCCCGCCAACGGCTCCGACTCCGCTGGCGTGACGGAGAACCGCGTCCTGGAAGCCTGGGCGCGGATCCGCGGCCGCCTGCGCGAGGAAGTGGGCGAGGTCGAGTACCGCACCTGGATGCGCCAGATGACGCTGGCCGCGGTCGAGGGCGAGGAAGCGGTGGTGCTGGTGCCCACGCGCTTCCTGCGCGACTGGGTCCGGGGCCAGTACGGCGACCGCTTGCGCGCGCTTTGGCAGAACGAGAACCTTGGCGTGCGCCGGGTGGACATCCGCGTGGCCGCGAGCGCGGCGCCCGCCGACGGGGCTCCCGACGGCGAGGCGCGTCGCGAGGGCGGACTGGCGGAGCCGCTGGCCGGCCGCATGGCCGCCGAGGCGCGTGACGCGGAGCGCGGCGCCCCCGACCGTAACAGCCTCGACCGCACGGGCACGGACCGGAGCGGTTCCGACCGGAACGCCCCGGACAGGAATGATTGGGCGGCGCCGCTCGACCCGCGCTTCACCTTCGACAGCTTCGTGGTGGGCAAGCCCAACGAGTTCGCCCATGCCTGCGCGCGCCGCGTGTCGGAAAAGCCGGCGAGCCCGGGCTTCAACCCCTTGTTCCTGTACGGCGGCGTCGGGCTGGGCAAGACGCACCTGATGCACTCGATCGCCTGGGCGCTGCGCGAGCCGGGGCTCGACCGCTCGGTGGCCTACATGTCGGCCGAGAAGTTCATGTACCGCTTCATCGCGGCGCTGCGCTCGCAGTCGACGATGGAGTTCAAGGAATCCTTGCGCTCCGTCGACGTGCTGATGATCGACGACCTGCAGTTCCTGATCGGCAAGGACAACACGCAGGAAGAGTTCTTCCACACCTTCAACGCGCTGGTGGATGCCGGCAAGCAGATCGTGGTGTCGGCCGACAAGAGCCCGTCCGACCTGTCGGGGCTGGAGGACCGGCTTCGCACGCGTCTGGGCTGCGGCATGGTGGCCGATATCCACGCCACGACCTACGAGCTGCGGATCTCGATCCTGGAAGCCAAGGCGCAGGTGGCGGGCATTCCGGTGCCGGCGCGGGTGCTGGAATACCTGGCGCACAAGATCACCTCCAACGTGCGCGAGCTGGAAGGCGCGCTGAACCGGCTGATCGCCCATTCCGGCCTGTTCGGCCGCCCGGTGACGCTGGAGAGCTGCCAGGAGGTGTTGCACGACATCCTGCGCGCCCACGACCGCCGCGTGACGATCGAGGAAATCCAGAAGCGGGTCGCCGAGCACTACAACATGCGGCTGACCGACATGAGCTCCGCGCGCCGGGCGCGCAACGTGGCGCGGCCGCGGCAGGTGGCGATGTACCTGGCCAAGCAGCTCACCTCGCGCTCCCTGCCCGAGATCGGGCGCAAGTTCGGCAACCGCGACCACACCACGGTGATGCACGCGGTTTCCAAGGTGGCGGAGCTGATGCAGGGCGATGCCGGCTTCGCCGAGGACGTGGAACTGCTCCGGCGCATGCTGGAAACCTGAGGGCGCCGCGCGGGCGCCCGGTTCCGCGCCGTCCCGGCCGGCCCTCCGGCCTCTCCCGGGCAGTGCCCGCCCGGCATCGGCGACTCACCTCCCCCTTCTAGGCAGGCCCATCCTGCGCTATTGCCTCGCTCTACGGTTTCGGATGGCGGGGAGCGCGCGATGAAGTTCACGGTGGACCGGGCGGTGCTGCTCAAGGCGCTCGCGCACGTCCAGAGCGTGGTGGAGCGCCGCAACACCATCCCCATCCTGGCCAACGTCCTGCTCGACGCCAGCGAGGACCGGCTGACGCTGACCGCCACCGACATGGAGATCGCGGTGGTCGAGGAGATCACCACCGGCGTGCAGGTGACCCAGCCGGGCCGCTGCACCGCCCCGGCGGCGACGCTCTACGAGATCGCGCGGCGCCTGGGCGACGGTTTGAAGGTGGAGTTCGACCAGGCCGGGGGCGACGCGCCGCTGGGCCTGCGGGCCGGGCGCTACGTCACCTCGCTGATGGTGCTGCCGGTGGACGACTTCCCGGCCATGACCGAGGGCAAGCTGCCGCACCGCTTCCAGCTGCCCGCCAGCCTGCTGCGGGACTTGGTGGACCGCACGCGCTTCGCGATCTCCACCGAGGAAACCCGCTACTACCTGAACGGCATCTTCCTCCATGTGGCCGAGGCCGACAGCGGCAAGGTGATGCGCGCGGTCGCCACCGACGGGCACCGGCTGGCGCGCGTCGAGGCGCCGGTGCCGGAAGGCGCGTCGGGGATGCCGGGCATCATCGTGCCGCGCAAGACGGTCAACGAGGTCCGCAAGCTGGCCGACGAGGCGTCCGGCGAGGACAGCCAGGTCGAGGTGCGGCTGTCGGACACCAAGATCCAGTTCCGCTTGGGCAGCGTGACGCTGACCTCGAAGCTGATCGACGGCACCTTCCCCGAGTACGAGCGCGTCATTCCCAAGTCCAACGACAAGGAGATGACGGTGGACCGCGCCCTGTTCGCGCAGGCGGTGGACCGCGTGGCCGCCATCTCCTCCGAGCGGTCGCGCCCGGTGAAGCTGGCGCTGTCGCAGAACGCCCTGGTGCTCACCGCTTCCTCGCCCGAGCAGGGGCAGGCGCGCGAGGAACTGGACGCCGGCGCCGTGTCCTACGGCTCCACCCCGCTCGAGATCGGCTTCCAGGCGCGCTACCTGAAGGACATCACCGACCAGGTGCAGGGACAGCTGGTGTTCCGCTTCTCGGACGGCTCGGCCCCCACCATCGTGCAGGACGTGGACAAGAGCAGCGCGCTCTACGTCCTGATGCCGATGCGCGTCTGACGGGTTTAGGGCGGCGCCGTTTCCGGGGGAGAGAAGGAATTCTCTCCCCCGGACCCCCGCTCATCTTTTTCCGGGACGCTGCCGCGAGGCGGTGGGAGCCGGTCGCGGAACGGCAGCGGCCGGTTCTGCTGAAAATGAATCAAGCTTCCTGTCAGCCTTGGCTGACCCGCCCCTCGCTCCGGCTCCATGAGCCGGAGCGCACGGACCTGACCACGTTCCTGCGGCAGCGTCTGAGAAAAAGATGAGGGCGGAGGGGTCCGGGGAGGGGGAGAACACCTTCTCCTCCTCCCCGGGGCCAGCCTTGCGGCGAGCGGATAACCCTCCGGCATTGCCCAGGGCCCGGCGCGACGCCATCTTCCGGGTTGCGCTATCCCGCGGCGCGGCGGCCTGCCGTCCCGTTCCCCTCCCCTCGCGCCATCCTCCCGGACCTGTTGCTGGAAGAACCGTGCTTGACCCTGTCGCTGCTGCCTGAGGAACGTGCCGCCGGGGGAGATGCTGGCGAGGTCGCGGGCGGCCCCCTGCCCGCCGTGCCTTCACTGCGGCTGACGCGGCTGATGCTGCAGGACTTCCGCAACCACGCGGCGGCGGAGCTGCGCTGCGAGTCCGCGATCGTGGTGGTGGCGGGCGAGAACGGTTCGGGCAAGACGAACCTGCTGGAAGCCGTCAGCCTGCTGGGGCCCGGGCGGGGGTTGCGCGGGGCGCGCAATGCCGAGTTCTGCCGCCACACGGCGGCGGGTCCCCTGCCCTGGGCCGTACACGGGCGCTTCGAGGGTCCTTTCGGCCCCTTCGAGGTCGGCACCGGCACGCCGCCGGACGGGGCAGTGGACAAGCGGGCGCTGCGGCTCGACGGGATGCCGGTGCGCTCGCAGGCGGAGCTTGCGGCCCAGGTCGCGGCGGTATGGCTGACGCCGCAGATGGATCGGCTGTTCCAGGAGGGCGCCTCGGGCCGCCGGCGCTTCCTGGACCGGCTCGTCTGGGCGCTGGAGCCGACCCATGCGCGCGAGGTCGCATCCCACGACAACGCCATGGCGCAGCGCAACCGGCTGCTGAGCCAGGGCGGGCACGACCCGGGCTGGTTGTCGAGCCTGGAGGATGCCATGGCGCGGCACGGCGTGGCGGCCTCGGCCGCGCGGCTGGCCATGGTGAACCGCCTCAACGCGGCGCTGGAAGCGGGCACCGCCGGTGCCTTCCCGGCGGCGCGCTGCGCGCTGAGCTGCGAGGTGGCGCGGATGCTGGAGGAACAGCCGGCGCTGGCCGCCGAGGACGCCTTGCGGGCGAAGCTGCTGGCCAACCGGGGGCGCGACGCGGCGGCGGGGCTGGCGACCGCCGGGGCGCATCGCTGCGACCTGCTGATGCGCCACATCCCCAAGGACTTGCCGGCCGAGATGTGTTCCACCGGCGAGCAGAAGGCGCTGCTGGTGTCGGTGGTGCTGGCCCATGCCGCGCTGATCGCCGCGGCGCGCGGATTCGCCCCGATCCTGCTGCTGGACGAGGTCGCGGCGCATCTCGACGTGCCGCGGCGCGAGGCGCTGTTCGCGGCGCTGCGCGCCCTGCCCGCCCAGGTCTTCCTCACGGGCACGGAGATGGCGGTGTTCGACGGGCTGGGAGGTGCAGCCCAGCGCTTCGGCACCGGCGAGAACGGAAGCGGGGTGCGGGCGCTTCCGCCACTCGGCGCGGAGCTGCCGCGAAATGCGGATTACCCCGTGCGGGAAGGGCTCTGAATCCCTATATTGTCAGGCAGTTCGACTAAGACTTCCGAAAGGTTGCACCGCCTGATGTCCGATCCTGCCCGCCCCGACCTTGTTGCCCCTGTTGCGGAGGGTGGGGAGGCCTACGACAGCGCATCCATCACCGTGCTGCGCGGCCTCGATGCCGTGCGCAAGCGGCCGGGCATGTATATCGGCGACACCGATGACGGCTCGGGCCTGCATCACATGGTGTTCGAGATCGTCGACAACTCCGTCGACGAGGCGCAGGCGGGTTATGCCTCGCGCGTGGACGTGTCGATCAACGCCGACGGCTCGGTGACCGTCACCGATGACGGGCGCGGCATCCCGGTGGACATGCATGCCGAGGAAGGCATCTCGGCCGCCGAGGTGGTGCTGACGCGCCTCCACGCGGGCGGCAAGTTCAACCAGAACTCCTACAAGGTTTCGGGCGGCCTGCACGGCGTGGGCGCGGCGGTGGTGAACGCGCTGAGCGAGACCATGAGCGCGCGCATCTGGAAGAACGGACGCGAGCACCTCATCCGCTTCGAGCATGGCAACACCGTGTCGCCGCTGGCGGATGTGGGCGCCTCCGACCACGCCACCGGCACCGAGGTGACCTTCAAGCCGAGCAGCGCGACCTTCTCCAAGACCGAGTTCGAGTTCGAGCGGCTGGAAAAGCGCCTGCGCGAGCTGGCCTTCCTCAACTCCGGCCTGCGCATCACGCTGCGCGACGACCGGGCGGTGGAAGGCCAGGAGGGGCCGCGCGTGTCGGAGTTCTTCTACGAGGGCGGGCTCTCGGCCTTCGTGGAATACATCGACCGTTCCAACAAGCCGATCTTCTCGCCGCCCGCCGCCGCCACCGGCTCCCAGACCGTGGAGCGCAATGGCGAGCACAAGGAGATCCGCGTCGAGTTCGCGCTGCGCTGGACCGACAGCTTCCACGAGTCGATGCACTGCTTCACCAACAACATCCCGCAGCGCGACGGCGGTGCGCACCTGGCGGGCTTCCGGCAGGCGCTGACGCGCGTGCTGGGCAAGGTGGCCGAGGCGGCGGCGAAGAAGGACAAGACGGCCCTGTCGGGCGAGGACATGCGCGAGGGCCTGACCGCGGTGCTGTCGGTGAAGGTGCCGGACCCGAAGTTCTCCTCGCAGACCAAGGAGAAGCTGGTGTCCTCCGAGGTGCAGCCGGTGGTGCAGGCCGTCGTGTCCGACGCGCTGGAGCACTGGTTCGAGACGCATCCCAAGGAAGCCAACGAGATCGTCCGCAAGTGCCTGGACGCGGCCGCGGCGCGCGAGGCGGCGCGCAAGGCGCGGGATCTCACCCGGCGCAAGGGCGTGCTCGACATCTCCTCGCTGCCGGGCAAGCTGGCGGACTGCCAGGAGCGCGACGCCTCCAAGGCCGAGATCTTTATCGTCGAGGGTGATTCGGCCGGCGGGTCCGCCAAGCAGGGCCGCGACCGCGCCTTTCAGGCGATCCTGCCGCTGCGCGGCAAGGTGCTGAACGTGGAGCGCGCGCGCTTCGACAAGATGCTGGGCTCGGACCAGATCGGCACGCTGATCACCGCGCTGGGTGCCGGCATCGGCCCCGACCCGGCCAATGGCGGCTTCGACGCGAGCAAGCTGCGCTACCACCGCATCTGCATCATGACCGACGCCGACGTGGACGGGTCGCACATCCGCACGCTGCTGCTGACCTTCTTCTTCCGGCAGATGCCGGAGCTGATCGAGCGCGGGCACCTGTTCATCGCGCAGGCGCCGCTCTACCGCGCCAAGCGCGGGTCGGAGGAGCGCTACCTCAAGGACGACGCGGCGCTCGAGGAGTACCTGGTCGAGAAGGCGCTGATCAACACGAGCCTGCGCTTCAGCGACGACAGCACGGCCGAGGGCGAAGCGCTGCTGGCGGTGGTGAACGAGCTGCGCGAGGTGGCGCGCCGCGTCCGCCGCGTGGCCGGCAGCGTGCCGCACTGGATCGTGGAGCAGGCTGCGTTGGCGGGTGCGCTGGCGATCGCCAATGACGGCGTGGCGGCGCAGGAGCTGGCCTCGCGTCTCGACGCGCTGTCGCTGCCCACCGAGCGCGGCTGGGTGGTGACGCTGGACGATGGGGGCCTGCGGATGGGCCGCACCGTGCGCGGCGTGGCGGAGCGCTACTCCATCGAGGCCGCGGTGCTGCGCGGCGCCGATGCGGCCTGGCTGGAAGCGCATCGCCAGGAGCTGGCGCGGCACTACGGCAACGGCGCGAGCTTCCGCTTCGACGGGCGCGAGGACCGCGTGAACGGCCCGCTGGGTGCCTTCGACCGCGTGCTGCAGCAGGGCCGCAAGGGGCTGACGATCCAGCGCTTCAAGGGGTTGGGCGAGATGAACCCGGACCAGCTGTGGAAGACCACGCTGGACCCGGCGGCGCGCACGCTGCTGCGGGTCAAGGTCGACGACGCGGACGAGGCCGGGCAGATCTTCGCGACGCTGATGGGCGACGTGGTGGAGCCGCGGCGCGAGTTCATCGTGGGCAATGCGCTGAAGGTCGCGAACCTCGACGTGTGATGTTGTGATGTGAGGTGCCAGTCAACTTGTCCCTGTGCCACAAGTTGTCACTGGCCCTCATAGCGGTATGTTGTTGATTTCATGAGACAAATTCTTTCGCCCCTTGCCTACCGGAGGGACCGGCGCGCTGAGGCGGCGCACGCTTCATGCGGTGACAACATTGATGGCACAGGTGTTTGCCCCTCCTGGAGCGCCCGCCTCCGCACGGTGAACAGGGCCTACGATGGCCCACCACGTGGCATCTTCGGTGGCCGCTCCATGACGCTCTCCTCCACGTTGAGGCGGTCCGCAGGGTCGAGTGCGAGGAGGAAGTCCGCGCACTCACGGGCCTCCCGCTCCAGTCCGCGGCGATTGAGCGTTCGCCCGTAGGCCGACACCGCGGCCATGAAGACGCGGGTTTCGGGGTCATCGAACCAGCGGACCGGCACCTCATCCGTGAGTTCCGGACCCCACAGCCGCTGGCCGATGCGGACGGCGTCGCGGAGCAGCGCCTCGGTCTCTGCCGGGGTCGGAGCGAGTTCCGCCAGGATCATGCGTCCGAGGATGCTGTCGGGATTGGTCTCGAGGAGGTGCCTTGCGAAGCGACCGCGGACCTCCGGGTCCCGGCGGTCGCTTCGCAAGGCAGCCCGCTGAACGGGGTCGAGGCCACTCAGGGGGTTACGCTCGCCCCGGACGGCCACAGGGCTCAGGGGAGGATCGAGAGGTAGCATCGCAGGCTCCTTGGGATGTCGTCCCAAGATGTCACCGATCCACGCAAGCGAGGTTGGATCGAAGACGGCGTCCGCCTGCGAGCAGGGCCGACCGCACATGGATGGGAGGGCCGACACTCTCCGGAGCCACCTGTGACAGGCTTCGGTTCGCTCTACCGCACGCAGGTTGATCGCTGGGCTTACTCGTTGCCTCCTCAGCGCCCTCCCATCTCCAGCCAGGAGAGCAGCGTGTGCAGGGACTGAGTGACCTGGATCATGCGCCCGCCGGGCAGAAGAAGGACGGCTCCGGCATCAGTCTCGCAGGCGGCGATCACCGCTGTGGCAGACACGGCATGCAAGGTGCCTTCGACGTCGTGCATGAGCACGAAGCGTCCGATCCGCTGGCCTTCCTCGAAGACGGCGACATGATCTCCCATACCGCACGCATAGAGACTTGCACCTAGTCCGGTCCAATCATGCTTTTGCCGACAATATAGCAGTCTCGAACCTACCTACACGGCACTGCCAGGTGACCTGCGGCATGTATCCGGCTGACATGGCGGCCGCGCGGAGTCCCGAAGCATTCACCTGGAGAGCAAGCCGGACGAGACGTGCTGGTTTGATGGCGGCAACTGGTGGCTCTCAACTGCCGCCAACTAGGTGCGCTTTGGGTCACCTGCCGCGTTAGCCCTTTTTGGCCATGGCTAGTGCCGGGTGCAATGGTACGCGGAAGTCCGCCAACTGGACCGGCGCGGCGGACTTCCCAGCCGGGCACGGACGCTCAACAAAGCACATCCGTGACACGACACACGCCACCTGCGCCCTCGTTAAGCGGTGCCCAGGTAACGACCCGGTCTGTGGTTGAGTGCGATGATGACGTTGAGAACCGCCACACCGACCATGGAAAGTGCCACCTGCCCAACCGGAAGGATGAAGCACGCTCCCAGCAGGATGGCCGCGTCGATACTCAAGAGGACGTACCCGGCTCGAAAGCCATGGCGATCCTGAAGATGCATTGCCAGAATGTTGGTGCCGCCCAGCCCCGTCTGATGCCGAAACAGCACGAGCAAGCCGACGCCCATGAGCACGCCACCGGTCACTGCTGCGTAGACGCGATCAAGATGGTCGAAGTGAACGACGCGTGCGGTCATCCATGTGAAGCCCCACAGAAGCGCAAGGGCGACCAAGGTTCGGGCCAAGCGGCTCCAACCCATGTGACGCCAGGCGAAGACACAGAAGGGCAGATTGATTGCCGCAAAAACGGGGCCGAAGCTTAGGCCAGTAGCGTACTGGATCAGCAGCGCCAGACCAGCCATGCTCCCCGTGACAAGCTTCGCTTGATTATAAAATGCCAGGCCGAGCGCCACCAACAGCGTGCCAAGCAGGATAGCAAGCGAGTCCTCGTAGGGGCGATGGCGGATGGGATTGCTGGGCTGCGGCAAGTCAGGCTCCTGGTCCATGAAGGATCACCACGGTTCGGGGAGCGCCATGCGTAAGTCGTGCCAAGGGGAGGCTGGCATCTCGGAGGCAGTGGCTGCGGTGCTCTTTGAGAGCGGTGAACGAGGCCTGCTTGGCCAGCGAAGCCGACGCCAATGGGCAGGAAAACTTCGGTTAACCGCGAGACACTGGGCGGTCAAACCAAGTGCGGCGATCGCACCCTGCAAGGTGAGTTTTGGAGGATGACCCCGCCTCTTTGGTAAACCCACTCAGATAGCTACTGGCCTCTGGCAAGCAGAGAAATGCTCCTGCGTAGCTCCATTCACCTCGAGCCGACGCGCGAACAAGTGGGCATAGACTTGCGAACAAACGCACCTGACCCACGTCTAGCCGCCGATCAGACAGGCAGGAACAGCCGTCCGCTTTCAACATTGAACATGTCGCTAGCTGAACCAAACGTCCGACCAAGGGGAGCGAACCTTGCCAGCCTTCCGCTCGCGATGGGCGGCGTAGCAGGAGGCGTTGGTTTCCAGCATCCTTCCGTCGTATCACTTCGCTGGAACGGCCGGTTGCTCACCTCGCTGCCAGTTGTCGAACGCTTCTACGTTCATAACCGCAGCCCACTGCTCCGCATCCGACTGCCGGGAACTCAGGGGCGCTCAGGCGGTGCCGCTGCCTGCACGATGGCCTCGACTTCGACGCCGGTCAGCACCTCCCGCTCAAGCAGCGCCACCGCGACCGCCTCCAGCGCCGCCCGATGCTCACGCAGCAGGCTGGCAACCTCCCCGTAGGCGGCGTTGAGGCGTGCCTCGACGCTATGCGCCACCGCAGGCCGCGTCAGGAGCAACGTCGCCAGATCCCGGTCATCCCAGAAGCCCAGCCAGAGCAGCGGCCGCTGCGATAGGCCCATTGCCGTCTCGGCATTGGCCGCCAGGCGGGTGGCTCTGGCCAGGTCACTGTGGATGCCCCCACCGGCGCCGCCGGAAGCCTGCCCGAACACCCCCTCCTCGGCGGCCCGCCCGGCGAGTAACCGCCGCAGGTGCAGGCTCAGCCAGGTTTCCGTCAGCGCGTTGACTGGCATGTCGTAGACGGTGTGGCCGCCACTTTGGCCGTCCTCGCGGATGGAGACGTACCGCAAGGTCCCGGGCTGCTCGAGCACCTGCACCAGCGCGTGCCCGGCCTCATGGACCGCCGGGATGCGGCGCTCGCCAGCGGGACGCACATCCACCTCACCCCGGATCTCCGCTAGCAGGTCAGCCAGCATCACGGGGCGGCCATTGCTCCGCGCCCTTCGCCGGGCACCGCGGACCCACTTCTCGCAATCCGCTCCGGTGCCACCCTGGGCGAGCACGGCGGCCTGCGACAAGTCAGCCTCGGCCAAGTTTGCTCCCAGGTGCACCCTGAGGATGGCGGCCAGCGCCTGCTGGTCCGGCAGCGGGATGGTGATGGTGCGATCCAGGCGGCCTGCCCGCAGGATGGCCGGGTCGATCATCTGCGGGTGGTTGGTGGCGCCCACGACGACCACGCCCTCGCCGCTCTCCAGCCCATCCAGGTGTTCCAGCAGTCCGCCGATGACGGCTGCCCACCAGTCACCATGCTGACCTGCCGTCTCACGCGTATGCAGGCTGTCGAGCTCATCGATGAACAGGATGCAGGGGGCAGCCTTGCGGGCTGCGTCGAACGAGGCCGCCATGGCGTGCAGCAGGTCGCCCAGGTGTCCTTCCTTGGAGGACTGCCAGCGCGAGTACGAGGCAGCGACCAGCGGCACACCGCAGGAGGCGGCCAGGGCCCTGGCGAAGCTCGTCTTGCCGGTGCCGGGCGGACCAGCGAGCAGGCAGCCGCGGTCGACGTCGCGCCAGGCCAGGCGACCGGCGCCGTAGTCCCGCAGGTCGCGCGCCAGGTCACGTCCCCAGGCGACCGCCTCCTCCATCCCGGGCAGGCTGTCGAGGGACATACCCGGGTCGACCGCCGACCTCTTGCCCCGCGTGACGATACGGGCGGCGCGCTGGAGGAAGTCGTCCGCCGACTGCCCAGGGCGGCGCGCCAGCCGCAGGGTCACCGGGGAAATGGGTGCGCAAGTGTCCGCCGGAGGCAGCGATGTCGGCTGCTCATCCGTGACCCGCTGGGCCACCGCGCGCAGTCCTTCGGCATCCAAGGGCTCCACCGTCAGCCGTAGGTCGGCGGCGCGGAGCAGGTGTGGCGGCAGGTGGCGCTCAGGCGCCTGGGAGACGCCAACGAGGTTGTGCCCCTGCCACAAGCTGATCGGGATCTGCTCGTTCTCGTAGGCGGCCCCGTGGCGCTGGCTGGGGCCGGTGGCGTCGAACACCAGCCACTCGCCCGGCCGCAACTCCAGGTCACCAGACCTGCTCTTGGACGCCCGTCTGCTCGGCACGCTCACCATGCTGCGCCAGGCACCGCTGACGGCCTCCACCCAATCCGCACCCGGAACCTCCAAGACCACGGCGCCCTGGATCGTGGTGGCATCGACTTGATGCGCAGCCAGGGTGCGGTGGAGCACAACCACTGAAGCCCAAGCCCTCTGCTCCGCGGCGGTTGCCGGGCGCCTGAGGAAGGTTTGCCTCGGTAAGCGGCAGGTAGAGCCGAAGCCAGTTCAGGGCGACGAGACCCAACGGCAGGCGGACGTGCTCGTCGCCATGTTCCTCGACTAGGCCCGCTGAGCCATCAGCAGCCCGGCACAAGGCTCGAAGTAGGCCCAGCTTGTAGGTCGCGCTCTTGGCGTCTTGCAGAATCAGGTGTCACAGGAGCGGCAGGGCACCTGTTCCATCGTCCGGGAGACGGAGGACGACCGCGGTCCAGGAGATGTCGGGTCGACCCTGGAGGTCCGGGGAGGCTACGGCCCTGACCACCTCCATGCCGTGGGCCCTGGCCAAGGTCTCCACCTCGACGAGGCTGACGGGGTGCCCGCCACGGCCGTCATCGGGACCGTGGCGCAGCGTCATGACCAGCAGCCCGCCCGAGCGCAGCAGGGCCACCAGCTTGCAGAACGCTCTCGGCCTGTCCGCCGGGGCGACGTGCTGCCAGACGGCGCTGAGCGAGACGACATCCGCCGCGACACCGGCTCGGGACGCCGTAGCCAGGCTCGGCAGGCTGTCGGCGAGCCAACGGATCCGGGGTGATGGATGGCGCTGTACGGCTTCGGTCCGCATGCCGGAGGACGGCTCGATGGCGATGACCTCGTAGCCAGCCTCGGCAAAGGCACCGGCATCCCGCCCGGTGCCCGCACCGACGTCGATGACCAGGGCTGGTGGGCGGGGCAGAAGGTCGGTCAGCCAATCCCGGCTGACCGTCGGCGGGACTGCCTCGTAGACGGCTGCCAGGCCGGAGGCATGCGAATCGTACCAGGAGACGATGGCGGGCTGCACGGTGCGATCATAGCAAGCGTGGGCCACTGGCTCACTGCGGCTTCTCCGGCGAACTGGTCACGCCGTTTGCCACGGCGCCCGGCTCAGAGGCCGCGCTCGCGTCCGATATTGCTGGTGAGGGCCGAGGCGCTATCACGCGCACAGCTTGACCGGCTGCCATCAAACCGAACTCGAAGCACCCGGCCGATGTCAGAACCTCACCGAGCTTCTTGCTTCCGAGTGAGATGCCCGACTGGGCAACGGCCACACCCAGGTCGGCCATCATTACCCAGCCGTCCGTATCGACCTTGCATTTCGCCATCGCCAAGGTGATCTCTCGTGCCTGCCTGGCATGCTCCAGTGTTTTGAAGGTGACGTGGGCCAGAGAAACCGCAGCAGGCGCAGTCACGACTGGGGCTGTTCGCGTCCTGAGGTCAGCCGGAAGAGGCGCCAGAAGCGCAAGAGTCGCTGCGTCTGCCAGTTTGCATCCATAGGTTCCGGAGCCGCAGGGAATGACGGCGTAAACCGCCACTCCGGCGTCGCGCAGTTGCTTCGCCACCAGGGCGAGCCCGTCGTCCCCACTGACGATCGCCACCTCCTTAATGGTCCCGCGCGCCGCCAATTCGCCTGCATGGAAGGCCAGCATGAAGTCAGCGGAGTTCTTGGCGCGGTAGGCAAAGCCACCATCGGTGAGGTGAACCTCCTCGTGTTGCGACCATCCCACGTCGTCGCCGCAGAAGAAGGCTTGGGGTCGCATCGGGCGCCCTTGGGTGACGAGCGCCAGAATCTCCTGAACACGTGGCCAAAGGCAGGCTGGCACATTCTCAGCGTCAATGAGAACCAGCAGTGGCTCGGCTTGGGCCCGCCGGGAGCGTACCCTCGTGCCCTGAGCAGCTTTTCCTGGCAGCCGCGCTTTTGTCGGAGAATGGGCACCGTCGGGCATGAAAGGATCCTGGATGCGTCGCACGCAACCCGACACTATTCTAAGCTCGTTGCGAAGTACCGAATGCGCTTTGCCCGAAACCAATCGTCGTCGAGGTGGCCGCGAGGTCTTCCGGCCCAGTTCTACCTCAGTGCCCCACGCCAGATGAAGCTGGCTCAGGGTCCCCGCAGCGAAATCCGCGCGCTCGCAGGAAGTACCGCAGTCAAGATGGCGAGGCGAGAGCCAGAACGCAGGCTCTGCTCTTCTGCTACCTGGGCCATAACTTGCTCTTTTCCTCACCTTGACCTGCAGAAGGATGCCTTGCCGCAAGACCGATAGAGGCACATGCCTGCACGGGATCAAAGGCTATCTGAGCCGCCTTCTCGGAGGCCGGGGCCGCTGGTGGGGATTTCTGCTGCCGAAACTGAACACGCCTGAAGGTCACGCCTCATGAGCACGACGGGCGTGCCTTTGTGCTGAATGACCTCCACCGCCTTCCAGCCCGCCCGCGCGTAGATGCGCTCCGCTGTGTTCGTGTAGAGCCAGAGCGTCGAGATACCCATGGCAGCCGCTGCCTGCTCGACCGCAGCAACCAGCAGTCCTGCGTAACCCTGCCCCCGTGCGTCCGGCGCCACGTAGACACCGGCCAACCAGGGTGTCAGGTCCGGTCGCTCGTCCAGATCATGTGCGGTGAGGCTGGCGGTGCCCACAGGTGCTCCATCCACGAGGAGCACGAGGGTTCGCGGCATCGGCTGCGCCCGGTCGGCGGTTTGCTGAGCCCTGGCAAGGACGGCGTCGAAGCTCTCGCCGCTGTCCTCGTAGAAGGCATCATAGCGCCAGCGCGCGGTCACGCTGACGAACTCCGGGCGCTCTGCGGTGGAGACGATGGTGACGCTCATCGGGCCTTCGGCAGCAAGTGTCGCTAAAGCTTGGAACGCTGGGCTGGCGCGGGTCAACGTCGAGTGCAGTGGAGTTCGGCCTCAGCCCCACCGCTTTGCCATTCAAATCCGGTCCTGCCCGGGAGGGTGTCACGACGGCGGCCAATCTCGGCGTGACCCGTCTTCTCGCGGGAGCCGACGGCCTGGAACATTGAGGTGGTGCGTTGCGCACCGATGGCGCCGTGGGCAGCCGGGACTACGATGATGTTTCAAGATCGGTCTGCGGAACTACTCGGGGAAAGCAGTGACCCGGTCCATCAACCTACTGGCCGCCTCTGATCGAGCAGCAGTTGGCCTGACGTCCCATCGACACGAAGGGTTTTGGACCTACAGCCGAAAGTTTGGGCTGGCTCAACTTCTGCTGAATGGCATTGCATGGCGTGAAGTAGCCATTGGCGACGGGTGCAACACCGGTATCGCGATCAGCAGCGCGAGCACCACGAAGCCGAACACCGCAAGCGGGATCACGAGAAACCTGAGCACGGCAGGAACAGTGCCGCGGAGCGTCCTGACCAATGCAATGTGTCCAACGATGAAGGCGCCCAGGAAGTAGACCGTGCCGAGAAGATAACAAAGGAGCGGTAAGGCCTCACAAAGGACACCTGCCGCTCCCCAGGCGAGGTCGCGCAGAAGCTCGCGGCCTGGAGAGGGAGCTTTCTTCTCCTCGGACATCGGAAGGCGCGAGCATCCTCCTGTGGAGCTTCCGTATGTGCTCGGATCCGTCAACGATGCGGTAACGGGGCTCATCCAGTGATGGAACGGGCTCCTCCCAAATCCCGGCTATCCGGATTGCTACCGGGAAGGTCCGCTTTGGGTCGGGGGCGGCGCGAGCCTCCTGACCGGAGTAAGCACCGGGCGGTGTGGAAACCGAACCAAAGTTTTGGAACCCGATGATGGGTTGACGTGATGCCATACGCCATTTCCTTGCTATTCGATGATACTGCTGCGGCCCATGTGCGGAGGATGTGGTGTGCACTGGCTGAACAGGTTGGTTCAGATGACGCAATCCGCCTCGGCTACCCGCCACATATGACCCTTGCTGTCCTGCCGGACACGGCGCCTATCGCTGACGTTGAGGAGGCAGCTTTCCGTGTGACAGGAAAGTGGACGACTCTCTCCGTCGTCCTGGCTGGACTAGGTGTATTCCCTCGAACGCGACCGGTTATCTGGGCAGCGCCGGTCGTAACGTCGGAACTGCTGGCCAGGCATGCCGACCTTCATGCGGCACTCATGCCGTTCGGGGTTCACCCGCACTACAGGCCAGGCTCTTGGGTTCCGCACGTCACCCTCAGTCAGGAAGGAGCCGTATCGGCTGACCGCGCCATTGAGGCCGCTGGTTCGGCGTGGAGCGGTCCAGTTAGTGCTGAGTGCAGGCAGGTGGAACTTGTGCGGTTCCGCCCGGTGGACGTTCTGCGAAGCCAAGCTCTCCTTGAGGTGCAGTGAAGGAGCGATGGGTTAGGTGCTGCGATAGCCTGCTTGGCCCGGGGTTACCGCGGGACCGGGCGGCAAGCTGCCCTTCGCTGTCTCAAGCTGATCGAAACAACAGCTTGTTCTCCGTGGGGTGATCAGCAGGCCTAGGCCAACCACTCGCGCCAGGGCTGCCAGTGAAGGATAGCGTCATAGATCAACGCGTAGCCGCCCCGGTTAGGGTGAACGCCATCACCCCGCTGCGCCTCATCACGCCAGACGTCCACGCCCGTCAGTCGAGGGAAGATCGGTAGGAAGGGTACGGATAGCTCATGGCAGATCGGTCCCAGGCGGTCGGATAATCGCTTCACCCTCTCGTCTAACGATGCTTCGCCCGTCCAGGGCGGGCCGATCATCAGGGTCGGCCGCGTTGCGCGGGCTCGTGCCAGGATCGCCCGCGTGTTTGCCAGTGCTTCTTCCTCGGGAACCCGGGGATGGCCCTCTTCCAGCACACAGTCGTTCACTCCGAAGGAGAAGACCAAGCGGCCGTCGTGCTCGGGTGGGCATCGTGCTGCGGCTTCACCTTCCCAGCGAGCGGCTACATCGCCGGAAGTGTTCCGCCGGATGCCGAGATTGTACATCGTGACGTCGTGACCACGCGACCGTGCCTCGGCGCAGAGACGGCCCGGCCAACCAAGGCAGTCATCATCGCCCGTGCCGTTCACAAAGCTATCGCCGAAGAAGCAGATCCTCATGGATGGATCATGATCGCTAGGTTGCGCGTGGCAAGTCTAAGGACCGCTAAGGGTCGCTTGCAGCGATGAACTGCATTGCCGGGCGCCAGCAGAGCCTGGATTGGTAAGGCGAGTTGGGCGCAACCTGGACCTAACCGCACGGGAGCGTATCGGGTGGATTGTCCCCGCCTCAACACCGCATCCTCTGACTGACTCTCATCCATGGTCTGCTTGCAGTCGGTGGTCGCGCTAGCCTCTTCGCCGGTGCTAGCGCGGGCTTGAGTGCGAGGCAGACCTCAAGTTGAGGTGCAGGCAAAGCGGTCGTTCAGCCTCTCGGATCCGCTTGGGTTGCTGTGTCGATGAGGTGACGCACCGTCCTTGAACGATCGTCCCGTCTCCAGGCGAGGCCGAACTCGGCCTTCAGCGCCGCATCTTGAAGCGTCACGTAGCGCACGCTGTCGGGACGCAGTTGCCGCATGCAGTCAGGCACGATGGCAATTCCTATCGCGGCCGCCACGAGGTTGACGGTTGAGGCAAGCTGCGGCGTCTGCTGAGCCACCTTCGGCGTGAACCCGGCCCGCTGGCAGGCAGCGACCACATTCTCGGACAGACCCGGCCCGTTCGCACGCGGGTAGAGGATGAACGGCTCGTCGCGCAGTTCCTCCAGCTTCAAGGCGCTACGTCCCTGATGGCGGTGGCCGACCGGGAGAGCCGCCACCATCGGCTCCGTCGCGACCAGTTCAAAGCCGAGCCGCTCGGTCGAGCGCAGCGGCGGCCGCAGGAACGCAGCATCCAGCGTGCCCTGCTCAAGAGCCGCCTCCAGCAGGCTGGAGCGCCCCTCTTCCAAGATCAGTTCCACGCCCGGCCAGGTCTGACGATAGGCCTTCAGCGCTTCCGTCACCGCTGGGTTGAAGCAGGTCGAGGCCGTGAAGCCGACCCGCAGCCGACCGACCTCACCCCGGCCTGCCTGCCGGGCCAGGGACGCGGCGCCGTCCACCCGGACCAGCACGTCGCGCACCTCTTCCAAGAACAGGCGCCCGGCCTCGTTCAGCGCCAAGCCGCGGCCGACACGGTCGAACAGCGGTACGCCGAGCTCCTCCTCAAGGTTCCTGATCTGCTGACTGAGGGCAGGTTGGGCGATGCCAAGCCGCTCGGCGGCCCGCGTCATGTGGCCGTCCTCGGCCACGGCACGGAAGTACCGGAGGTGACGCAGTTCCATTTGATAAGTAGAACCTATCGAAGTGCATTAATCAATATATTGGACGTGCAGCCTGGCATCAACGATGCCTGGGAACGTCGCGAGCAGCCAGCGAGAGGGCGCCGCCCAATTCCTGCCGCCGACAAGCGTCCTGACCCGCCGATCGGAGCCGCCTCTTGCCAGCATCCCACATCAGCCGCCTGACTGAACTTCTGGCCGAACGTCGCGCGATCCTGACACCAGGTGTCGCAAACGCCCTCACCGCGCGCGTCGTCGACACCCTGGGGTTCGAAGCCGCCTACCTGACCGGTGCTGGGCTGACCAACACGTTCCTGGGCATGCCCGACCTGGGCTTCATGGACCTCACCCAGTTGTCGCAGCACATGCTGGCCATCCGGGAGGCGACGGACCTGCCAGTGGTGGTGGACGCCGATACCGGCTTTGGCAACGCGCTCAATGTCGGTCATGCCGTCCGAGCCCTGGAGCGCGTCGGCGCCAGCGCCATTCAGCTTGAGGACCAGCTAAGCCCGAAGCGCTGCGGCCACTTCACCGGCAAGGCCCTCGTTCCCGCGCAGGAGATGGTGGGGAAGATCCGTGCAGCAGTCGACGCACGCCAGGGTGGCGTGCTCATCGTCGCCCGCACTGACGCCATCGCAGTCGAGGGTTTCCAGGCAGCCATCGGCCGCGCGGAACAATATGCCGCAGCCGGTGCCGACATCCTCTTCGTCGAGGCGCCGACCAGCAGCGACGAACTGCGCCGCATTCCGAAGCTCCTCTCCAAGCCGCAGATGCTGAACCTCGTTGTCGGTGGGGTGACGCCGATGGTCGGTCAGGCCGAGGCAGGCGCAATGGGGTTCGGGCTGCTGCTCTACGCCAACGTTGCGTTGCAGGGAGCCATACGTGGCATGCGGGAGGCGCTGGCAGCACTCCAACGGGATGGGCTTCTGGAGGAGGCCAGCGGGCTGACCGCGAGCTTCGCCGAACGCCAGGCTCTGGTGCGTAAGCCCTGGTTCGATGAGCAGGAGCGCCGCTACGGCAGCGGCGCCTGATGCCCAGCACCCGGATACCGAGGAGGAGCCTGTGAGAGCAATCCAGATCGACCACTATGGCGGCCCGGAGGTGATCGTCCGCCGCGAGATCCCGGTGCCTCAGCCTGGGCCGGGCGAGGTTCTCATCCGTCTGCGGCATTCCGGCATCAACTTCATGGACGTACACACGCGACAGGGGAAGTATGCCGGTTCACGGACCTATCCGGTCTCGATCCCAACCACCCTCGGCATCGAGGGCGCGGGAGAGGTCGCGGCGCTGGGGAACGGCGTCACCGAGTTCGCGCCAAGCGATCGGGTCGCTTATTGCCTGACCTGGGGCAGCTACGCCGAATATGCGGTGGTGCCTGCCTGGCGCGTGGTGCCAGTGCCTGATGCGCTGCCGCTCGACCGGGCGGCGGCGGCCATGTTCCATGGCCTCACGGCGCATTACCTTGTAAATGACATCGGGCAGTTGAAACCGGGAGTGACTTGCCTCGTCCACTCCGCCTCCGGCGGCATCGGGCAACTCTTGGTGCAACTCGGCACCCGGCTCGGCGCCACGGTTTTCGCCACCACCAGCACGGAGGCCAAGGCGGAAGTCGCCCGGCAGCGCGGGGCCGCTGCGGCCTTCCTTTACGATGATGGCCGCTTTGCCGAGACTGTACGTGACCTCACCGGCGGACAGGGCGTCGACGTGGTGTTCGACCCCATTGGCAAACCCACCCTGCGCGACAGCTTTCGTGCCACCCGGAGGCGCGGGCTGGTCGTCAGCTTCGGCAGCGTCGGCGGCCCGGTGCGGGACCTAGACCCCATCGAACTCGGCGAGGCCGGGTCGCTGTTTCTGACGCGACCGCGTTTGGCCGATCACCTGCTGGATGCGCCCACCATCCGGCGGCGGGCGGCCGACATCTTCGGCGCGCTGCTGGAGGGCACCCTCTCCATTAAGATTGCCGGGCGATACTCGCTCGACACCGTTGAAGAGGCCCATGCGGCCCTTGAGGAGCGACGGGTGGTCGGCAAGCCGATCCTCGACCTGCCCTGACCAGCGTGGCGGGCAACAGAGCCGTCGCGGCCGCGAGCATCCCCATGTACGGCATAAGCAATCGCCAACCTTCTCGGCAAGGTGGCTGAGAAGGCTCGTGGTGATCTCTTCAGCCTCGGGCGGGCTCGCACCTTCATGTGAGTCTATCCGCGCGACGTCCTCATCTGCGACGCCCTGGCACGACGTCCTACCGCATCCGGTAACTCGCATATGCCGCCGCAGTCGCTCCCAGGATTCCTCCTGCTGCCCTGACCCACTCCTTGCGGGAGAACCACCGGCACGGGAGGTATCCCACGACACCTCCGGCTGCGATGGATATCACCGGGTAGCTGCGTGCGAGGGCGTGCAGAGCGTTGGGGTAGTGGACCATAGCTGCTCAGGAAGCCCGAGCAGTCGGATTCCGGTTAACGCGGGTGAAAGGGTGGGAAGCGCCTCGACTGCCTGCCTAGTCCACCCACGCGCGGTCAGGCTCCAGACATCACAATGATCGTGCCAACGATCTGGGCGGCCCTTCCAGGCGGCTTTGGTGCCCAGCCATCACTCGGTCAAGGTGAGACCCTCTGACCGAAGCGCACCATCGTTCTAGGATGCTTTGTCCAAGTCGAGGACGAGCTGCACGCGCTCACCAACAAGCAATGCCACACCGAAGTCTAATGGGGTGCCGTTCACATCCACCTTCAGCGACTCCCAGATCAGCAATGGCGAGCCTGGAGTGAGTCTAAGCTCCGCGGCCTCGGTTCGTGTCGAGGGGCGCGTACTGATTGTGCTGTCCCGCCGCCGTAGGCCACGTACGCCAAGAACCTCCAGGGCGCGCGAGATGCTTTGACTTTCCTCGAAGTGCGCAGCGATTTTCGGGACAATGGCGGCGGGAAACCAGTGCTCGGACCGGATCAGCGGTACGCCGTCCACCTCTCGCAGGATGTCGAGGCGCACAACATCGATCCCCGGCGCGATCGCCAACGCTCCGGCCACGTGTGCAGGCGCAGGCAGCGTCACGGATGCGAGCAGGCGCCCGCCGGGATCACGGCTCAATGCCGCGATGTTCCGCCGGAACCGGGTCTGTGCCCCGACGCGGTAGGGGATTGGGGCCGCTCGTACGAACGTGCCGCGCCCATGCCGTACGTCCAGCAATCCACGTTCGGCCAAGTCAGCAACAGCACGGCGCAGCGTGTGCCGGTGCACCTCGTAGCGCTCGGCCAACATGCGCTCATTGGCCAGCCGTTCCCCAGGCTTGAAGACTCCGGCCGAGATCTCCCCGGCGAGCCGGTCGGCCACGGCACGCCAGACGCTCCGGCCTGCATCCATGCCCTCCAGGTCACTCATGCCTCAGCCATGTGCTCCTTGACTCTGGTACAGAGGTCTATACCACTTTGCCTGCTCCTGATCCATGTGAGACGGTCAGCAGGGAACGGCATCGATGAACACCTCCGCGGTCCGCGCGCAAGCGCAACCCGTGATAGACTATCCTGTCGAGATCGAGCCGCCAGACATCACGCGGTGGCGAGACGGCAACACGGGAACACCCTTTGTCCACCGTTTCTCTTCCGGCCGACCTGGTCCGCACCTGCTGATCACTGCCCTGATCCACGGCAACGAGCCCGCGGGGGCAATCGCCCTTGATTGGTTGCTTGCGCGCGCGGTGCTCCCGCGCCGCGGCACCCTCACTCTCGCCTTCGCCAACACTGACGCCTATGCCCGCTTCGATCCGGCCGACCCACGCGCGAGCCGCTGGGCGGACGAGGACATGAACCGCCTGTGGTCGCCGGATATCCTGGGAATGCAGCCACCTCGCAGCGCGGACGCAGCGCGGGCGGCGGCGCTGCTGCCCTTCGTGGAGGATGCGGACTTCCTGCTTGACCTCCATACGACCCAGCACCCGAACGAGCCCCTGGTCCTGGCCGGGCCTCTGGAACGCAGCCGTCAACTCGCGCGTGCCCTGGGGCTGGCCGATCTGGTGATGGTGGACCGCGGTCATGCTCAGGGCGCACGCATGCGCGACCACCGCGGCTTCGGTGACCCGCAGTCACACCAGACCGCGTTACTGCTCGAGTGCGGTCAGCATTGGGCCGCCACCAGCCCTGCCGTCGCCATCGGTGCCTGCCTGCGTATGCTGGACCGTCTGGACATGCTGCCAAGCAGCTTCGAAGCCGGTGGGGAGGCTGCACCTCTGCCGGACCAGGCCAGCCGCTTCGTCGAGATCACCATGCCGGTTACCGTGAAGCGTGAGTTCACCTTCGCTCTGCCGCTACGCGGCGGCGAGGTGATCGCGAAAGCAGGTACCCTGATCGGTTATGATGGCGGCGAGCCGGTGGTGACCCCGCACGACGACTGCGTGGCGATCATGCCGTCGCAGCGCTTGTGGGCCGGGCTGACCGCGGTGCGCTTGGGACGCATCGTGGCATCTCCTGAGCCCATGGTCCTGCCGCCCGAGGTACCTGCGCATGTCTGATGCGTTCCTGACCGAGGCCGTGAAGGTAAATGGCCGGGCGTACCGGTGCCCGCCGCGGCCGGTGGTGGTGTGCTTGGAAGGCTCCGACCCGGTTCACCCGGGACTGGTACTGGCCGATGATATCCTGTCCATCTCGGCGCACGTTCAGGCCCGAGGCTTCTCCGCGCTGGCCGCGGCCGTCGTGCCCGGTTTCGCCACCCAAACAACACCTCCGGCGTCACCGGCGTACGGCCCGCTGGGCGCAGCATCTCCGGCAACGACTACTTCGACCGCCCAACGACCGAGGAGGTCATGGTCACGGACGCGCGGCTACTTTGCTGTGAGACCATCCTCGGCCGCATGTCGCATGCGGACGTTCGGAGGCCGGTCAGATTAGCGGCTCCGACAATGCCAGCGGCCGCAAAGCGCCTGCACAGGCCTCGTGGAACGCCAAGCGCACCTTGGTCATCACCGGACTGGCGCATGCATTCCATGATGGTCTTACATCCAGCATCTACCTGCTGATGCCGCTCTGGCAGGCACAACTCGGCCTGAACTACAGCGCGCTGGCGCTGCTCAGGGCGCTCTATATCGGCACTCTAGCGGGGCTACAGATCCCCTCCGGTCGGCTGGGACGCCGGATGGGCATCCCGGCCGTGCTAGGAATTGGCACTGTGCTGAGCGGCTGTGCTTTTGCCCTCAGCGGCCTTTCGGGCGGCGTGCTCAGCTTGGGTGCCACGCTCGTACTGGCTGGCGCTGGTGGGAGTACGCAGCACCCGCTCGCTTCCGCGGCCGTGTCGCGTGCTTACGGCAGCGCGGCGCGAGGCCCACTCGGGCTGTACAACTTCGCTGGCGATCTCGGGAAGGCGTCACTTCCACCCCTGCTCGCCGTAGCAATGGGGCCGCAGGGTTGGCACCCAGTTTTCTGGGCCGTGGCAGTCCTCGGCGCTGTGGTTGCGTTCGTGATCCTACGGCTGATGCCCCGGTCCAGCGGCGACCCGATCAGTGTTGCCCCAGCGGTAGCCGCGACGGCGAAGGCACCGGGCTACAAGGGGCGCGGCCGCGGGTTCGTTCTCCTGATCGCGATTGCTCTATTTGACGGCTGCGCCGGTGTCGCCCTTCTCCTTTTCCTCCCTGCTCTGATGCAGATGAAGGGCGGAACCCCAGCCACCCTCGGCCTAGCCTTGTCCTTGATCTTCGTCGGGGGCGCCTGTGGTAAGGCTGTCTGTGGTTGGCTGGGTAACCACCTGGGCTTGGTGATGACCGTGATCGTGACCGAGATTGGCACAACCGCGGCGGTCATGGCCTTACTCGCCTTACCACTCGTTCCGGCATTGGCGCTGCTGCCGATCCTTGGGATCATGCTCAACGGCACCTCCTCCGTGCTTTACGGCACCGTTCCAGAACTCGCGCCGCCTGGGCGGATCGAGCACGCCTTCGCGCTGTTCTACTCCTGCACGCTGGGTTCGAGTGCCCTGGCCCCCGTGCTTTACGGCTGGTTGGGCGACACTGCGGGACCACGATGGGCAGTCATAGTGGCGGGCGCGACGGCATTGGCGGTCGTGCCGCTCATGATTTTGCTGGCCCCCATACTTAAATCACTCGAACCCACCGCACGGTCCTGAGCCCCCCTATTCCAGCCCCGCCCGACACCATAACGTCTCTGCCGACGGCGGCGTTCACGGTGTCTGCCGCCCGCGGCAGGGAAGCACCGGCACCTTTCCCCCTGAGCATCATCGGCAGGCGCCCCGCTCTCCTTCCGAGCCAGGTTGGACATTCATGACCCGCGATCAGGTGGCGGTGCCACGGCCTGCACGATGGCCTCGACATCGACGCCGGTCAGCACCTCCCGCTCGAGGAGCGCCGCCGCGACCGCGTCCAGTGCCGTCCGATGCTCACGCAGCAGGCTGCCAGCCTCCCCGTAGCGGCGTTGAGGCGTAGAGGCCACTCCGGACGACGACATGCTCATCGTCGCCAGGAGCAAGCGAAAGGATCCTGGCGACGCTGTCACCGCGTAACCTGCGCCGTAGCGGCACCCGTGCCTTGCGCAATCAAGCCTGGTCTGGCAGCCTCGCTGTATCCGTTTGGATATAGCGCGCGATGGGACAGGATTGCTGCGGGAATAAAGCACTGGGCATGGAGAACTGGCGTGCTGGCTCGACCCAGCGCCTCCTCGAGGGGCGGCAGGCAGCCACACCGCTGCCGATCCGAGCACAGGATGCTTACCACTTTGCTCATCGACGTCGGAAACTCTGGGAGTTATCGGATCAGTTCCATTGCTCCATCATCGGCACATGTCTCTCGGCGGCTGAACTCCGGAAGCTCCTGTGCAAGCTGAACCCGGCGCATGCACGGGAGACTGACCACGTCCTGCATGGCGCGGCGGTTGGCCTGGCGGAGCGACACGACACCGCGGGCAAAATGCTGCACAAAGCACTCGACGCGCGACATGCAGCCGCCACCAACCGCTTTGCCCGCGCCCGGACGTTGGAGGACGTGCGTAGCCTCTGGATGGAGGCACTCGCCGTCGGCGACATTCCCGGCCCCTATTGGGCGGTCATGACCCATCCCGATACCTCCTCGGAACTTCAGCGGGAGGCATTCGGGGAGGTTCACATGCTTTCGCACCTCGTCGGCGCCGCAAACCGGGCAGACATCCGGCGTCTGGCTCAACTCGAGGTGGAGAATGCGGCTCTCCTGGATAAGGTCGCCAAGCAACAGTTCCGCCTCAAGAACATGGCGACCGAACGCGACGCTACCATCCGGGAGCTTTCCCAGCGCTTACAGGAACACGCCAGGCCAGCGGCAAGCAATGCGGCGCCGTTGTCCGACCTGGAAACCCACGCTTCGCTGGAAAACATGCGTCGCCGTTTGGGGAGCGAGGTTGAGCACCGCGTCACCCTGCAACGCCGTTTGGACGAGATGCGTGCTTGTCTGGAGGCAGAACAACGCAGGAGCGCGGAGGCTCGGGGACAGGTGGACGTGCTGCAAACCGAGGTCGCGGCGCTGGAGGCCACCCTCTCGCCCGAGGAGACGGGCGGCACTCGAATTGACCTCGACCTCCACGGCATGACCCTGCTCTACGTCGGCGGGCGACCGAGCCAAGCATCCCGGTTGCGTATCATCGCCGAGGCAACGGGCGCTGCGCTTCTGCTGCACGATGGCGGTCTGGAAAATGCAGAAGCCCAGCTTGATGGTCTCGCCAGCCGCGCCGATGCTGTCCTCTTTCCTGTCGACTGCGTCAGTCATGACGCGGCTTTGACGGTGAAGCGTCATTGCCGCCGGGTGGGAAAGCCCTTCATCCCCTTGCGCAGTACGGGAAGCACCGCGTTCCTTGCCGCGCTTCATAGCCTCGCGACTCATCCTGAACGACGAGCATGAAGTAAACCCAGATCGGTCTGGGACGCCTTTGAGCCACACGGCAGCGCGTTGAGGTGGACCTCCACAGCCCACTGCGTGATCGCCGCCAGCATCTGTGTTTGGCCCGGTCTGAGGGACGGATGCCGAAGTTGAGCCGAAGCAGTCTCGGGGCGTGACGACATCATCGTCGCCCGGCTGCCGCGGCGCCAGCAGTTTGATTTGGTGCCGAGGCTAATGGGGCATGCCGAAGTCGGGTACCGCCACGTCCCTGCCCAACGGCGTCCGCAGGATGTCAATCGGCAGGCCATAGGCCTCCCGCAACAGCGCCGGGGTGATGACTTCGTCCGCGGGCCCAGCCACGGCCCGGGTGTGTCCCAGCACCAGCACATCGCCGCCGCAGGCCAGGGCATGGCTTGGGTCGTGGCTGCTCATGCCCACGGCAAAGCCTTCAGCCGCGAGTGATCGGACGGTGTCCAGCACCTGTCGCTGGTTGGCGAGATCCAGGTGCGCCGTCGGCTCGTCCAGCAACAGCACTGGGCTGTTCTGAGCCAGGGCGCGTGCCATGCGGACCATCTGCTGCTCGCCGCCGCTCAACGCCTGCATGGGACGATGTGCCAGGTGGGCGATGCCCAGGCGTTGCAGCGCCCGCGCGGCGCTCTCGCGATCCGCCGCACGGGGACGGTCGAACAGCGTGAGATGCGCGGCCCGGCCGGTCAGCACGATGTCGGTCACAGTGAAGGAAAATGCCTCCACCGCGCTCTGCGCCATGAAGGCAATACGGCGTGCCCGCTGTGCGTCGTTCAGCACCTGGAGCGAAGTTCCTTCGAAGAGCGCGGTCCCGGTGCTGGGACGGGCAAGACCTGCCAGGCAGCGCAGCAGGGTGGATTTGCCCACCCCGTTCGGCCCCAGGATCGTCAGCACCCGCCCGGCATGCATCGCCACGTCCAACCCCTCGAAGACCGGCCGCCGCCCGCCAGGATGGGTGAAGGCGAGGCCCTGCGCCGCCAGCAGCGGTGCGCTCACGACCAGGAGCTTTCGCCGCGCAGCAGCATCGCGGCGAAGACCGGTGCGCCCACCAGCGAGGTGACGATGCCCAGAGGGATCTCGGCGGAAGACAGCGACCGCGCCACGGTGTCCACCAGCAGCAGGAAGGTGCCCCCCATCAGCAAGGTCGTGGGCAGCAGCCGGTCATGGTCGGCGCCCACCAGCAGCCGTGCGAGGTGCGGCACCACCAGCCCGATCCAGCCCACCAGCCCGCAGACGGCAACCGCACTCGAGGCCAGCGCGGTCGCCAGCCCGAGTTGGATGGCTCGCTCCAGCGCCACGCGCACGCCCAGGGCACGGGCGGTCTCGTCACCCATGGCCAGCAGGTTCAGCCGCCACCGCAGGGCGAGCAGGAGAGCCAGCAACGGTGCGTTGATCGCCAGCAGGCCCCAGAAGGTCGGCGCCCGCACGCCGGACAGGGAGCCGAGCAGCCAGTACTCGATCACCGGCAGCTTGTTCTCGGGATCGGCACCGTATTTCAGCAGGCCCAGCAGAGCCGTGAAGACCGAGCCCACGATGATGCCCGACAGCACCAGCACCAGCGTGCGGTTGCCGCGATAGGCACGTCCCAGCAGCGTGGTGCCGAAGGCCGCCAGCGCCGCGAAGCCGAAGGCGGTGACCTGTACCGCCAGCGCCCCGCCGTCGAGCAGGATGGCCAGCGCCGCGCCGAACCCGGCACCGGCCGAGACGCCGAGCACGAAGGGGCTGACCAGCGGGTTGCGGAACACGCCCTGGTAGGTGGCGCCGCCGATGGCCAGCGACGCGCCCACCAGCACGGCCACGCCCACGCGCGGCAGCCGCACCTGCATCAGCGCGATCTCGGCCGTGCGGGGCCAGTCCGCGTCGAGGGGCAGGATGTGCGACAACAGGATGCGGATCACCGTGCCCGGCGGCAGGCTGAAGCGCCCGACCCCGAGGGAAAGCAGCACCGATGCCACGACCAGCAGCGTCAGCCAGAGCAGGTGACGCTGGCCGGGACGCGGGAGCATCGCCGTGACCGCGGCGTCCTCACGCGCCTTCATAGGGCATGCCGTAGAAGCGCCGGTAGAAGCTGTCGGCACGGGCGCGCAGGTCGATATCGGCGAAGAGCTCGGGATGCAGGGCCTTGGCCATCCACGCCTCGCCCAGCGCCAGGCTTTCCGGCACCGGGTTGCCCCAGGGCTTGACGTATTCCGGCGTGACGGTGACGCGGTTCGCGGCCACCGCCCGCACCGGTGTCCAGGCCGGATCCTGGCGGATCTGGTCGGCCACCGCGGCGTAGCGGTCCTGCACGATCACCGCCTCGGGGTTCCAGGCCAGCACCTGTTCCATGGTCACCTTGCCGAAGCCCTGGATGCCGCGCGCCACGTTCAGCCCGCCCGCCAGTTCCATGACCACGCCGGTGTACTTGCCGCTGCCGTAGGTCGTGAGATCCGGGTTGGCCATGTACATGCTGGTGCGGCCAGCCTCCGGCAGCGCAGCGGTACGCTCGTCCACGAGACGGCGCCCGGCGAGCGCCGCCTCCACCAGTTCCGCGGCACGTTCCTGCCGCCCGGTGATCTCGCCCAGCAGCCGGATGGCGTCGATCAGACCATCCGTGTAGGCCTGCTTCTCGTTTTCCAGCACCGGGTTCAGCTTGCCGCGCTCGCTCTCGGGAACCCGGAAGAACGCCATCTGCACCACGGGCATCCCGGCGGCCTCGATGGCCTGCACCATCTGCGCCGGCGCGTAGTAGGTCAGGATGACGACGTCGGGCGACAGCGAGAGCAGTTCCTCGACGTTGGCGCTGGTCAGGGTGCCCGGTGCTGGCATCGTCGCGAAGCTGGGTGCGAGGCGGGCGAAGCCGGGGCCAAGCTGCTGGCGCCAGTCGCGCAGTACGCCGACCACCTGCCCGGTCGCGCCGAGTTGGGTCAGCACGTCCATGCTGTGGTGCTGCAACACCACCATGCGCGTTACCTTCTCCGGCAGGGGAACGCGGCGGCCGTTCTGATCCACGATCTCGCGCGTGGCGGCGGCCTGCGCCGCGCGGCCTACGCCGCCCGTGACCGCCGCGATGGCAGGAAGCGCCAGTCCGGCACGGACAAGCAGGCGGCGAGAGATCATGGCGGCATCCTCGACGTGATGGTCGGTGGCATAGAACGTGTCAGACGGCTCGCCCGGCACGTGCGCTGCGGGTGCTCCTAGGGCGATGCGGTGCGCAGCAAGGCCCCGAGTTGCGCGTCGTCCGGTCGCCGGTGGTAGAGCATGTCGGACAGCGCGCCGATCCGGGCGGGGAGTTCATCGCGTGGGCGGACACCGAACAGGATCGGCAGCCAGGCCAGTCCGAGCAGGCGGTTGACCGAGGGTGGGCTGTCCACCCAGCCGAAGGGCAGAACAGGCGCGACCGCGATCCGGCCTTCCCGCACAGCCCGCAGAGTGCTCCAGATCGGATGCTTTGGCATGGTGGCAGCCAGTGCAGCCTCGGGCGTGATGATCCAGTCGGGATCCCAGACCACGACCTGCTCCGCGGAAACCTGCGCCAGGTTGCCCACGCCTGCCTGTGCGGCCGCGACATTCTCGGCGCCGCAGAACTCCAGGATCTCGGTGTTGATGGAGCCTGCCACCCCGGTTTCCAGGCCCTGCGGACCACGTGCGTAGAACACGCGAGGCCGTCCCCGCTGGGCGAGCAGCGCCGCGGCCGCGCGTGCCTCGTCCAGCAGCCGGGCGGAGGTTTCGATCAGTGGCTTTGCGGCGGCTTGGCGGCCCAGCAGTTCGCCCAGCAACTGAAATGTATCCGGGATCTTCGAGAGCGTGCCGTCCAGCAGCAGCGCGGGCACCCGGGTCTGCGACTGGATCCGGTCCATCTGGGCCGCGTAGGAGGGCGTGACGGAGCCGTAGTCGAGGATCATGTCGGCGTGGCTGGCGACCACGGCCTCGACGCTGGCCGTGTCGCTCCCGCCGCCGGTGAGGCGACCGGTTTCCGGCAGGGCGGCCGCTTCGGGCGGCAGGAAGGCCAGTTCCGGGCCACGTGGAGCACGCGCCCAACCCGCCAGCAGGTCGGGCGCGAGGCTCCAGATCGGCAGGGCTGCTGGCAGTCCCGCGGCCACGACGCGCGTCACCCGCTGCGGCAGGGTGGCAAGGCGCCCCGCCGCGTCACGCACGGGGCGGCTGTCCTGTGCCCGGGCGGCCCAGGGCCATGCGGCCATGGCCCCCAGCAGCGCGCGGCGGCCGGAGGCGGCGGGCATCAGGCCTTGCCCACGATGACGTCGGACGCCTTGATCACTGCCGCCGCCTGATCGCCGAGCTCATCCACGGCCTCGTTGGTGATGGAGGCGGTGATCACCGAGCCGCCTGGCAAGGCGATCTTCACGTGGGCAGTGGTCTGCCCCTTTGTGACGTCGGTGACCGTGCCGGACAGCACGTTGCGGGCGGATAGCTTCATGGCTGGATGTCTTCGGTCTGGCCTGGTGGAGGTTGAGGGAACGGCTCGGGCATGCCGTTGCGGCACGATCATCCCCGGCGAGCGCTCCTGGCTTCGGTCACCGTGACGAAGCCGTGCCGGTCGAGGATGGCTTGTCCCTCCGGTGAAAGGATGAAGAAGGCCAGCCGTGCCGCGCCGGGATGGTCCGACAGCAGCGCCAGCGCGTAGTCCGCGCCCACGGCCAGGTCCTGCGGCAGGCTCAGAACCTGGGTGCCAGGAGAGTCGCGCAGGACGGCTGCGGCGGTGGTCCTGTAGCTGAGGAAGATGTCGGCACGGCCTTCGGCCATGTGCCAGCCGACGGCGTGGCGACCGGGTGGCGCGGGTGCCACGTCGCGCCCGCCCACGAGCTTCAGCGCCTTCGTCTCCAGCACAGTGCGCGCGCCAGGGCGGATCGTCCCGGCCCGGGCGAACAGGTCCCAGGCGTAGTCACCCGACGGGTCGGCGCCCGGCGTGGAGGTGCCGAGACGGACGGCCGGATCGAGCAACCTGTCGAGCAGGGTGTCCGGCGTCACCGCGAGCCCCGGCCGAACCAGGGCGCAAAGGGCATTGCGCGCGAAAATCACCGGCGCAGCCGACCGCCCGGCCCTTGCCAGGATTTGTGCGTGCTCCAGGCTGGCGGAGGCGAAGAGGTCTGCTGCCTCGCCCTCCTCGATCCGCTCCCGCAGCAGTCCGGCCGGTCCGAAGGTTGCCTCGACGACGACACCTTGCTGGCCCGTGAACGCCTGGATCAGATCCCGGGCTGCTGCGGACAGGCTCCCGGCGGAGAGCAGTCGAACCGGAACTAGCGTCGCCACTGAGTTCCCCGGCCTCACTGCACGCGCAGGCCGAAGCGGCGGCTGGACCCACCCAGCGCCTTCATGGCGTTCGCCACGCCAGCGGCCGCGAAGACAATCGCACCCTGCCTGTCCTGCGCCCGCGCCGTGCCTGAGCCAACCAGCACGGCTGCGCCGAAGGCGAAGGCAGCGATATGGCGACGACGCATTGTGACCCGCCTCGTTATATTTTTCCGTATATACCGACCTGCTCCTGGATCGACAACACGGATGCCGAGGAGCCCCTTGTTGTTCTTCGAAACGGCACTCGCATTGCCTATGGCTGCCGTTGGTCGGTGCCGTGCTAGCAGACCGCCTCGTCTGCTACCCTGCATCTCTGGGGATACATCGATTGAGCACCGCTCAGCCCGGAAGCCCGTGGCCAGCGCATTCCTTTCACACCCGCCCTGCAATGGCCGGGTTGGGAGCGGTCGCACCCATCAGAACCGATCTGCTTCGATCCTACGGCGAGCTGACACCTCTGGTGTTCGTCGTTTCCAGGGGTAGGCACGCGTCGTCGTTCGCCGTGCAGGCGCTTTGCTCGATGTAGAGGTGTTCGGGTGAGGAGGCGGGTGACGAGCGACGGTTGACCCAGCTCTGATGCTTGGGTTGGACACCGCATGACCCTGATCGTCGCGGGGCTGCCGCTGTCTGGCGGTGGGATCGGGAGGCCGACGTGGCGCGCGGTCTGGCGCAACGCAGCCGGGCCTGAGTGAGCGGCAGGTGCAGGTGCCGACCACGTCGCCCCCGTTCCAGCGGGTGGTACCAACAACGTGCTGCCATCCTTCGGGCTGGATGGCGATCTTTCCGGCATGACCGGCCGAGTGGAACTGGGCGAAGGCGTGCCGCCGCTCCATACGCGTGTCGGTGCCCTGTGCAGCCCGGCCAGTCCGTTAAAATGACCGGAGTGGCAGGTGGCGGTTAGAGCGCCCCAAGCTGCGGGACCGGGAACCGGTGCGGCGTGATCTGCGAAGGGACCGCATTGCGGACAAAGCCGCGCGAGACTCTACGGGCCGCAGGTAATCCGCTTGGAATCGCAAAATGATCCTTGAATGATGCGGCGTGTGCATGATGAACTTGGGCTGTGGACCTCAGACAGCTCGAGATCTTCTGCGCCGTCATCGCCGCCGGCAGCCTGACTCTCGCCGCCCGGCAGACCGGACGGTCGCAGTCGGCCGTCACGCGAATGGTGCAGGAGCTGGAAGCCCAACTCGGCTTTGCCTTGTTCGACCGCAACGGTCCTCGGATTACGCCCACTGAGCGCGCCCTGCTCTTCCATGACGAGGTCGAGCGCTCGCTCGCCGGGCTGCGCGCCATCGAGGAGCGCGCCGCCGCCCTGGCCCGGGAGGAGGGTGCCCGGCTGGACATCGTGGCCGCCCCTGCCCTGGCCTCCGGGTTGGTCCCGGCGGCGCTGGGGCGGCTGGGCACGTGCCTGCCCCATCGCATCAGCCTGACCAGCCAGCCGGCGGGCGAGGTGGTGCGGGCACTGCTGGACCGCCGGGCGCATCTGGGCTTCGCCAGCCTGCCGCTGGAGCACCGCGGCCTGGACCTGCACTGGATCGGTGAGTCCCATTGCGTCGCCGTGCTGCCCGCCGGGCACCCGCTGGCGGCGCAGGAGCGCGTGGCTCTGCGCGACCTCGCCGGACAGCGGCTGATCACGCTGGCCGACCCGCATCGCCAGTTCCGCCGGCACATCGATGCCGCCCTGGCCGGCGCCGGTAGCCGCCCACCCTCGCTGATGGTGGTCAATGCCTCGCTGAACGCCATCATGGCGGCGCGGACCGGCCTGGGCGTGGCGCTCATCGACCCGGTGACCGCCGTGGGCGTGCCGGTAGAGGGCGTCATGGCACGGCCGATCGACGTGACCATCCCGTACTTCTGGGGCGTGGCGACCCCGGCGGCCCACCCCCCTTCGCCCGCCGCCCAGGCGGTGATCACCGCCGCTGCCGAGGCTGCCGCGATGCTGCCCGGCTTCATCCAGCATCCACCGCAGGCCCTGGCCCGGTTGATGGCCCCCGAGGACCTGGCCCCATGAACGACGTGACCCCCACCGGCCTGCTGGCGCTGGAAGCGCGGCTGCGCCAGGACCTCGACTGGCTGGAACTGCCCGGCAAGCCCTGGGTGCCGCGCCGGGAGGCCGAGGGGCAGCCCGTCACCGACGTGGTGGTGATGGGTGCCGGCATGTGCGGGCTGGCGGCGCAGGCGGCACTGCGGCTGATGGGCATCGACAATGTCCGCGTGCTGGACCGTGCTCCCGCCGGGCAGGAAGGCCCCTGGGTAACCTACGCGCGGATGGAAACCCTGCGCTCGCCCAAGACGCTGGCCGGCCCCGCGCTGGGCCTGCCGGCCCTGACCTTCCGTGCCTGGTTCACCGCGCAGTTCGGCACGCAGGCCTGGGAACGGCTTGGCAAGATCCCGCGCGGGCAGTGGATGGACTATCTCGGCTGGTACCGCCGCGTCATGGGCGTGCCGGTGGAGAACGGCGTCGCCGTCACCCTGCTGCGCCCGCGCGAGGACGGGCTGCTGGCGGTGGAAACGGACACCGCCGGCACGCTGCTGGCCCGCCGCGTGGTGCTGGCCAGCGGCCGTGACGGGTTGGGCGGCAGCTACGTGCCGGAGATGGCGGAAGGCATCGACCGGCGCTTCTGGGCGCATTCGCGCGATCCCGTCGACTTCGCCGCACTGCGCGGCAAGCGGGTGGCGGTGGTGGGTGCCGGCGCCTCGGCCATGGACAATGCGGCAACGGCGCTGGAGGCTGGCTGCGCGCGCCTGGACATGCTGGTGCGGCGCGCCAGGCTGCCCGCCATCAACAAGTTCACCGGCATCGCCAGCCAGGGCGTGGTGCACGGCTTCGCCGCACTGCCGGACGAGTGGAAGTGGCGATTCCTGCACCACGTCTTCGGTGAGCAGACGCCACCGCCGCGCGACAGCACCCTGCGCGTGTCCCGCCACCCCCACGCGCACCTGCACCTCGCCTGCCCCGTGCTGGGGCTGGAACAGCACGGCGATGCCCTGCGGGTGGAAACGCCGGAGGGCGTGCTGGAGGTGGATTTCCTGATCTTCGGCACCGGCTTCCGCGTCGACCTGGCGGAGCGGCCGGAACTGGCGCTGGTGGCGGAGCATATCCGCTTCTGGTGCGACCGCTTCGCCCCGCCCGACGGGCTCGCGCAGGCGGAGCTGGAAGCCTCGCCCGACCTCGCGCCCGACTTCGCCTTTCAGGAGAAGGTCCCCGGTGCCTGCCCGGCGCTGTCGCGCATCCACTGCTTCAACTATCCCTCGACGCTCAGCCACGGCAAGCTGACGGGCGACATCCCCGCGGTCAGCGCCGGGGCGCAGCGGTTGGCACGCGCCATCACCCGGCACTTCTTCGTGGAGGATCGGGAGCAACATTTCGCCAGTCTTCAGGCCTTCGCCACGCCTGAGCTTCAGGGCGACGAATGGCCCGCCTGCAGGGTGGCCGTCGCCGCTGCCTGACCACAGCCTGCCGGCCCGAACCAGAAGGACACTCCGATGCAGCGTCGCACTCTGCTTTCCGGCTTAGCCGGCATGGGGCTCACCGTTCCTGCCCTTGAGCCCGCGCGGGGGCAGGCCCAGCCCGCAGCGCCGAAGAAGCGCCTGACCATCGCCTTCGCCGACCCGGTCTCCTCGCTGGACCCGCAGCTCAACAACTTCGCCGGCGACCGCTCGGTAGACCTACATTTCTTTGACCTGTTGATCGAGAACCGTGACGGTGGCCTGCAGCCCGGCCTCGCCACCTCCTGGAAGCCCGTGGGCGACCGCGGCTGGGAGTTCAAGCTGCGCCCGGACGTGAAATGGTCCGACGGAAGCGCCTTCACGGCGGACGACGTCGTCTTCTCCTACGACCGCGCTCCCAAGGTGCCCGGCAGCACCGCCAGCTTCGCCGGCTATCTGCGCACGGTGGAGAAGATGGAGGTGGTGGACCCGCTGACGCTGCGCATCACCACCAAGGAGCCCAACCCGCTGCTGCCGCTGAACCTCGCCTCCGTGCACGTGGTGGCGCGGCGGACCACGGAGGGTGCCACCAGCAACGACTTCAACACCGGCAAGGCGCTGAACGGCACCGGCCCCTACGGCCTCGTGTCCTACACCCCCGGTGACCGCATCATCATGCGCCGCAACCCGAACTACTGGCGCGAGCCGCCGGTCTGGGAGGAAGTGGACTACCGCTACGTCGCCAATGCCGCTTCCCGGACCGCGGCGCTGCTGGCCGGCGACGTGGACGTGATCGACAAGGTGTCGGTGTCCGACCTCGCGCAGCTCCGGGCGCGGAGCGACGTGAAGCTCTTCGCCTACCCGGGTCTGCGCATGCTGCTGCTGCAGCCCAGCTTCTCCGACAAGCCCGGTCCCTTCCTGAAGGCCGCCGACGGCAGGCCGCTGGACCGGAACCCGCTGCTGGACGTGCGGGTGCGCCGGGCGCTGACGATGGCCATCAACCGGGACGCGCTGTGCGACCGGCTGATGCAGGGCACCGCCACCGCCACGGGCCAGTGGATGCCCGAGGGCAGCTTCGGCTACGATCCCACGGTCAAGCCGCCGGCCTTCGAACCGGATCGCGCCAAAACCCTGCTGGCCGAAGCAGGCTACCCGGACGGCTTCCAGGTCGCTATCCACCTGCCCAACGACCGCTACGTGCTGGGCCCCCAGGCGGTGCAGGCCGTGGCGCAGATGTGGACGCGCATCGGTGTGAAGACGACGGTGGAGGCGGTGCCCTGGTCCGTGTACTCCGCCGGGGTCAACACGGGCGACTACGCCGTGACGACGCTGGCCTGGGGCAACGGCACCGGCGAAGGCAGCTACGCCCTCATCAACGTGCTGGGCAGCATGGACCCGCAGCAGGGACGCGGCGTCTCTAATTGGGGCCACTACAACAACCCCCAGGTGGACAAGGCCCTGGAGGACGCCATGCAGGAATTCGACGATGGAAAGCGCGAGGCGATCCTGCAGCACTCCGCGCGCGTGGTGGCGGAGGATGCGGGCATCTTTCCGCTGTTTCACTACCAGAACCTCTGGGCGGCCCGGCGCGGGTTGAAGGTCACGCCACTGACGTCCGACCGCACGACCGCCTCCATGGTCACGCCGGAGGCCTGACACAGCGATGAACCCAGCCGATATTCCGGACTTGGCCGAGCACCTGCTCGGCCTGGACGCCAACTCCCCGCTCGGTGAGCTGCGGCGACAGCGTGCCGACATCCTGCAGCACGAGGAAGGCGCCTACCGTGAGCTGGTGCTGCCGCCCTTTCCCGGCGGCGTGTCGCTGGCGGAACGCGCGGCGCTGGCGCTGCGCGTCGCGCTGATCGAGGGCGACACGGCACTGGGCGCCCATTACCGCGCGCTGCTGGCGGCCACGGGCGACGCTGTGTTGATCGCTGCCGCCGAAGTCTTCCCCCCGCCCGAGGGGCAGGACCGTCAGGCCGTCCTGTTCCGCTACGCCGACACTGTGGCGCGCAGGCCCGAGGCCATCGACCAGGCGGAGATCAACCGCCTCAGCGGCTTCGGCCTTTCCGCACAGGACATCGTGGCAGTCACGCAGCTGGTGTCCTTCGTGCCTTATCAGGTGCGGCTGCTCGCTGGTCTACGCCAGCTGATGGGGGAGAACGCCGCATGAGTCGCTTCACCATGGACGTTGTGGACTGGGAACCGCGCGTATCGCCGGTTGAGATCGAGACGGCAACGCCGGAACAGATGGCCGCGCTGGAAGCCTGTCCGCCAGCACAGCGCACCTCCGTGTACTTCCGCACGCTGGTGAACGACCCGGGCTCGCTGAGCCAGCGCGGTGCGTTGTTCACCAAGGTCATGTACGCCCCTCGCGGGTTGCCGCGTGCGGAGCGGGAGCTGGCGACGGCAGCAGTGTCCATCGTCAACGGCTGCATCTACTGTACATCCGTGCACGCCCGCCGCTACGTGGAGTTGAAGGGGCCGGAAGCAGCGATGCGCGCGTTGCTGGCAGAGGGCGTCGGCGCCGTTGGGCTGGATGCCCGCCAGCAGGCCATCGTGGACTACGCAGCGAAGATGACTGCACGGCCGCAGGACACAACCAGCGACGACCTGAAGCCGCTGCGGGCGGCAGGCTTCAACGATCTGGAGATCCTGGATCTGATCCACGCCGTTGCCATGTTCGCCAATGCCAACCGGCTGATGCAGGCCCTTGGTCGCTCAGTTATGCTTGACCCTACGTGAGAGAACACGCTGCTTTCGGAGACCGAAACGCGATGATCGGTGACCGGACGGAGACGATCCCAGGGGCCAGGATGTTGGAGCGGCCGAGAAGCAGTCAATCCTGAGCCAGATGTTCATCTGCGGCTGGAAGGCCAGCCTCGCGCTGACATCTGGTCTAGGCACAACGCGTTCAAGATGATCGCACCGGGTCGACAACCCTGAACCAGAAGAACTCCGAACTGAAGCAGTGCGTTGCCGGGAGCTTCCGAGCGAACGAGGATGGGAGGAGCGGGCGTAAGGGCCGGCCCGCTGACCGAGGAGCGGACCGGTCGTTCGAGGCGTGAATTCGTCGGACGGATGCTGGTAGCGAGCGTGTACTGGTCGCCGCGCGGCTCCATGGTCAGGCCCTGACGCGGGCTCCAGGCACCCTTCAGGTAGAAGACTGGAATGGTCGCCAGGTGTCGATGAGCCCGTCCAGCTCCGGATTGCTGTCGTGGCCGAGGCTGGAACACAGCCAAGCAGCTGTGCCCGGCGCACCTGCGCCGCCTGACGCAAAAGGCACGGCAACTGAGAGAACACCTTCGGCCAGCGGGCGGCACACGACCCGATGGGGGGGGCAGCGGGTTACGTAGGGCACGAGCCTCGGTAGGCAACCCGCAGCACCCCTGGGCAGCCGTCCACTTCGCCCTCCAGTCCTTCGACACGGCTTTCCTATGCGCCAGGCCCGCTTTTAGCTCTTTAGCCCTGCCCGACTTTCTTCCTCCGGCCCTCGATCGCTGATGGTCAACCTACCTTTCCGAACTTCGCCCGCATCCACACTACCACCCTTGCATACAAGCATTGGAGACGGGTAGGCTGATGATGTGACGGATTTTATGATCAATGCCGCGCGTCGGCGTCCGACAGTCGCCGACCAAGTGCGCCTCTACCTTCGGGAGCGGATCGTGGACGTGCGTCTGCTGCCCAACCATCCGCTCTCAGAAAATGAGATCGCCAATCAACTCGGGCTGAGTCGGACACCCGTCCGAGAAGCCTTCATCAAACTGGAGGAAGAAGGTCTCATCACCATCTACCCCCAGTACGGAACCTTCGTGGCGCCGATCCGGGTATCCGATGTTTATGATGGGCAATTCGTCCGGGAGGCCGTGGAGAGCGCTGCGCTCGTGCGCGTTGTGGATCGGATTCAGCCTTCGGACATCCCTCCCCTCAAGTCTTTGCTGCAAACGCAAGCGCGCTTTCAGGATGGCGACCCTGCGCCGTTCTTCGAGGCTGATGAGGCCTTGCACGCCAGCCTTCTCCGCATCGCGGGTCACGAACGCGCATGGCACGTGGTGGAAACGGCCAAGGCTCAGCACGACCGGGTGCGTCGCCTTAACGTTCGAAACCCACTTAAACGCAGTTCGGTGTTGCAAGAGCACCGTGAAATCTTAGACCGCGTGATTGCCCATGATACCGCCGGGGCCGTGGCAGCAATGTCCAACCACCTGCGTGGCGTGTTCATGTCGGTCGAGAATGTCATGGCACAGCATCCGGAGTTCTTCGTGTCGGCTGAGACGCTGCACGAAATGCCACGCCGCTTGCCGGTAAGGTCACGCGTCCCGCCCGCATCCCGAGCAGAACCCGGCCAACCCTGAAAATCCCGCTTCGCCTGTTACTGGCCCGAAGCTGTTCCTCGAGGATCCTATGCCATTCAAACTACCGCCTTCCCCTGATGCTCGACCAACAGAGACACCGATCCGGGTGCTTTACCTCACCCGCGGCGAACCCGAGCTTTATGCAGTAGCCCGCGGGTACGTTCCTCCCGGGTTTGAGCTTGTGACGCTGGAGACTGACAGTTCCGCCGAACTCGCCGCAGCATTGCAAAATTGCGAAGTGATTATCGTTGCTACGCGCCGCCTGGACGCGGAGATGGTTGCGGCCGCCCCGCACCTTCAGCTCGTCCTGCATCAGGGAGTCGGTTACCACGATACGATTGACGTTCCGGCATTGCAGGCACTGGGCGTACCGGTCGCAACGACGCCTGACGGTACGGCAACAGGCGTATCGGAACACGCTGTGATGCTGATGTTGGCCGCGTGCCGGCACCTGACCTTCGCCGATACCGAGCTGCGCGCCGGGCGCTTCCCCGTCAACGCGTTGCGTCTCGTGTCTCGGACCCTCGCCGGGCGGACTATCGGCTATGTGGGTATGGGACGCATTGGGCAGGCGACTGCACGTCGGCTTTGCGGATGGGGAACGAAGGGAATCTACACAGATCCCAGCCCCCTATCTGACCAAGTTGAGTCCGAGCTTGGACTTCAACGCGTGGAGTTCGAAGAACTCCTGGAGCGTGCAGATGTGGTAACCCTTCATCTTCCACTGACGGCCTCCACGCGAGGACTGATCAACGCCCGTGCCTTCGCGCACATGCGGCGTGGCACCGTACTAATCAACACTGCTCGCGGACCGATCGTCGACGAAGACGCGCTCCTGCAGGCGCTGGAAACCAAGCATCTCGGTGCCGCGGCGCTCGACGTGTTCGAACGGGAACCGGTTGGGCCCGCCCACCCGCTCGCACGGTTCTCGAACGTCGTGCTGACCCCTCATATCGCAGCCGGCACGCTGGATACCTACGGCGCCAAGATGCGCGGAGTTTTCGCGAACGTTGCCCGCTTCTACTCGGGACAGCAGTTGCAGGATCAGGTCGCCTAGCGGCTGTCTTTCCGCATCATCGGTAACAATCAAAACAACAGGTCCGTTCCCCGAGAACGGTCAGGAAATGCCTTGATGGACGACAACCGTGAAAATCTGCTGCTCAAGCGTATAGCGTGGCGGCTCGTGCCACTGCTGACCATTATTTATCTGATCGCCTACATCGATCGCGCGAACATCTCCTACGCCAAACTAACCATGGTGCAGGCACTACATATCACGGAAGCCGAGTTCGGCTTTGCTGCGTCTCTATTCTTCATCGGATACCTGATCTTCGAAGTGCCAAGCAACTTGGCATTGAACTATTTCGGAGCGCGGCCCTGGATTGCGCGGATCATGTTCACCTGGGGCCTCGCCACCGTACTGACAGCGTTCGTCTCCTCATCGACCTTCTTCCTGATCGTGCGCTTCATCGTCGGTACTTGCGAAGCCGGGCTCTACCCGGGACTTATCTTCTACCTATCGCTTTGGTTCCCACAGAAGCAGCGCACCGGCATCGTAGGCTTGCTGACCTTGGGCAGCAGCCTCGGCAACATGTTCGGCTCGCTGATCGGCGGTTACTCGCTCGAACTCGATGGCCTGTTCGGATTTCAGGGTTGGCAGTGGGTTTTCCTGATCACCGGGATGCCAGCTGTGCTGATGACCTTCGTCACGCTGCTCTACCTCCCCAACAGCCCACAGGAAGCTCGCTTCATCACGGATGAGGAGAGGAACACTCTCGACACCGCGCTGCGGCGAGATCCGCCGCCACCGAAGCCGGCCGGTGGCGCTCCTTGGACGCTAGGTTCGCTCCTCACGGTGCTGGCGCTGTCAGCGGGCTACGGCACCATCTCGGTGGCGATCTATGGCATTGCCTACTGGCTCCCGACCCTGGTGAAGGGGTTCGGGGTTAGCAGTGGCACCAACGGCCTCCTCAACATGGTGCCTTGGGCCCTCGCCTCCGTCGTCCTCTTTTGGCTTCCGCGTCGTCTGAGGAGCTTTCGCGCCGTTCTGATCACCGCCATGACCGCCGCTGCTCTTGGGATTGCTTTATTCCTGATCAGCGTTTCCCCGGTCTCCAATGCACTACGCTTTACGGCTCTCGCTCTGGGAGCGCCCACTCTCTACCTGATGATACCTTGCTTCTGGGCCACGCCTCCACGGTTGCTCCCGAGTGCCTTTCTCAAGGGGTCAGGCGGTGCCGCCGCGATGGCCGTGATTGTGTCGGGTTCGGGGCTCGGCGGCTTCGTAGCCCAAAACCTGATGCCTTGGATTGCTCAGGCTTCCGGTAGCGCCAGCGCTCCCATGATCGCTCCGGCAGTCTCTCTGCTGCTGCTCGGTCTCGCTGCCTTCGTAGTTCTGCTCTCCACCAACAACACGAGGGATGTTGAGGGCGAAACCGTTCCGGTGCGTTAGGACCGCGAAGTTTCGCCCGGCACAGCAGGCACAATCAGTCGATCGAGGCGTTGGCCCGTGCTGCGGGCCAGCGCCCGCCAAGGACATCAAGCATTATGAGTGCAGAGTTTCACAACCTCCTGGATCCGGCATCCTCGCCGACTAAAATGATACCAGAGATGGCTCGGGCGCCGCGCCAGATGAAGCGGATCTTCGCGCTGGAGGATCTGGAGCCTGCTGCTCGGCGCCTGCTGCCAAGTCCTATCTTTGGCTATGTTGCGGGAGGGGCGGAAACAAACTCGTCGATGACTGACAACCGTCGGGTCTTCGATGAAATCCAGTTTCTGCCGCGCATGCTGGTCGGTGTGGCCAATCGAACACTCGACTGCGAGGTGATGGGCAAGCATTACGCCCTCCCCTTCGGCATCGCGCCGATGGGAGTGAGCGCCCTTACTGGTTATCGCGGTGACCTTTCCCTCGCTCGCTCCGCTTCCCGTGCCGGGATCCCCATGATCATCAGCGCCGCGTCCCTGATCCCGTTGGAGGAGATCGCCGAAGCGGCTCCTGGTGTCTGGTACCAAGCCTATCTCTCAGGTGACAGGGAGGAAGCGGCGGCGATGGTCGAGCGCGTGTCCCATGCTGGCATCGATACCTTCGTGATCACCGCCGACAGTGCGGTTGTGCCTAGCCGCGAGAATAATCTGAGGACTGGATACCGCACGCCGATTCGCCCGAACTTAGCGCTTCTCCGGGACGGGATCATGCATCCACGTTGGTCGATAGGGACCTTTCTCCGCACTTTCCTACACCATGGGGTCCCACATTTTGAAAACGCGGCTCCAGGACGTGGAGCACCTCTGCTGTCTCGCCAAGCCGTACGTGACTTCTCAGGGCGTGAAGCGCTGGACTGGGATGTCGTAAGATTCGTGCGATCGCGGTGGAAGGGCCGCCTCGTCATCAAGGGATTACTGCACGCCGGAGATGTCGCGCTCGCCAGGCAGGCCGGTGCCGATGCTGTTATCCTTTCGAACCACGGTGGACGCCAACTCGATGGGGCGCTTTCACCCATGCGTGCGTTGCCTGCCGCACTCGAGCAAGCCAGTGGCATGTGCGTCATGATCGACAGCGGCTTTCGCCGTGGGACAGACATCTTGAAGGCCATCGGCCTGGGAGCCAAGTTTGTCTTCATTGGTCGTCCGTTCAACTACGCCTCGGCCTTGGCTGGTGAGGCTGGTGTCGATTACGTTATAGGCCTCCTCCGCACGCAACTTCGCGCTGATCTCGGTATGCTTGGCTTAAGGAGTATTCGAGAGATGAGCCAGGAAGTTCTTTTCTTGGAGAAGTTTGCGCGAGTCAGAGTTCAGTGAACTCCGCCCTACCGAGGTTTTCTCACTCGCGCTCGTGGACAAAGCTGATCCAGAGGAAAGCTGAGGCGATGGGCGAAGCCAAGATATGAGGCGGCGGTCTTGTCGTAGCGGGTGGCGACGCGCCGCCAGTTCTTCGGCTTGTTGAACATGCGCTCGATCCGGTTGCGCAGCCTGTAGGCGCTTCTGTTGTGCAGGATGGGCTGACGCCGTCCGCGCTTGGCTTGGATGACGGCCCGGATCCCGGTAAAGGCGATCTCACCGTCTAGGGCGGCTCGGCCCCGGCTGGTGCCGTGATCTCGTCCGGAAGTCCGCGTCGATCGGGGTGGAGTTTCTGGAGGCCGTCTGGGCTTCCTCACCTACGTGCTGTTCGAGCTCCTGGCCGGGGTGGGGATCCACCTGGTCCAGTACGGACTGCTCGGCCTGTCCATCGTGCTTTTCCCACTCCTCCTGCTCGCCTTCGGCGAGCCGGTGGGCTTCGCCGCTGCCTACGCGATCAGCACGGCCGCCATGGTGGGGCAGGCCTCGGCCTACACGGCGGGGGTGACGCGTCGCATGAGGCTGGCCGCGCCCTTTGCCGGTGTGCTGGGCGTCCTGTTCGGCTTCCTCTACGTCGTGCTGAACCTCGAAGCCGATGCCCTGCTGGTCGGTGCCGTGGCGCTCTTCGCCGCCCTCTCGGTGGTCATGATGGTGACCCGCCACGTGGACTGGTCGAAAGCCTGAGCCGGCGTGCTCGAACCAATCTCCTGTCCCGACCCTTCCCAGAGTCTCGGCACCGCGGATGCGGTGCCCTCTGTGGCCCTGGCTCGTTCAGCTGCAACCTCACGAGGTCGGCTGGACATCCAACTCCTTCCGGGCGCTCCAGGTGACGAAGTTCTCAGGGGCGTGCTGCTCCCTCGTGATCGCCGCCAGGTAGTGTGGCTTCCAGACATCCCGGACAAAGGCTTCCATCGTGGTGGGCAGCGAGGAGCGGTCGTCGTGGAACCGCACACGGCCATCGTTGAGCGCATCCAGTGTCTGACTGTCATCGAGCCACCGTTCGGAGGTCCCGAACCTCCTGAGGAACTCCGCTTCGATCTCGCGCCGCCTTCTGTCGACGAAGCGGTACTCCACCGGTCGGCCGATCTCGGTCCCGATGATGTTGGCCATCTCCGACATCGTGAAATCCATACCAAGCTCACGGACCATGCGGTGCTGACCGGTCGGATGCGTGAGTTCCCGGGCAGCCAGGTCGGCGATGTCTTCCGTGGCCACCCAGGGCGTCTTCACGTCCGGGTCCAGCGACCAGCCGATGCGACCATGTTTTGCGATCGCGTCGGTCCACATGAACAGGTTCTCCATGAACCAGCCAGCCCGCAGGTGCACCAGGTCCATGGTCTGGAGACGGTTCAGCACCTGCTCAAGCTGGTAGAAGGGCTGGAAGTGGCCGGTGCTCCCTCTCACCTCGGCTCCCATCGCTGTCAGGCTCACGGCCAGCCTGACCGGAGATCCCCGGAGTGCGTCGAAGAAGCGGAGGGCGACCTCGGGGTAGTGCCCGTGGATGTTGTTCCAGTCCGTCTTGACCATGAGGAACGCGGCATCGGCATCCTGGAAGAACCGGTCGAGCTCTCCCGCTCCGGTGTCGAAGCTCCCCAGGAGCGGCTCCGCGCCCATCCTGACCAGTGCGTCCAGCGCCGGACCGCCTCGCGACAAGGCTTTCACCTGGTGCCCGGCACCTAGCAGGGTGCGGGTAAGCCTGGCGCCGATCCGGCCTGTTGCACCGACGACGGCAATTCGCATGACGGTCTCCATTGCATTGGTGGCCGCCATCCGTAGCGCGTTGCGGCGCGCAGGAATTTGGAGATACTGCCATATGATCTCTAAATCCGGTCAATCCGCGGCAAAGCGACCGCCCTGCGGCAGCGGCTGCGATCTCGCCCGCTCGGACCGCCCGGCCTTCGCCCTGCACCTCGACTTCAGCGACTACGAGGCCGAGGTGTGCCAGCATCAGCACCGGCAGGGCCAACTGGTCCTGGCCCTGCACGGTGCCGTCACCTGCACGGCTGCGAACGGCCGCTGGATTGTGCCGCCAGGCTGCGGGGTCTGGATCCCGGGCGGCGTGCCGCACAGCAACCAGGTCACGGCCAACGCCCGCCTGTCCTACCTGTTCGTCGAACCCGACGCCGCGGCGCTGCCGACGCAGTGCTGCACGCTGTCGGTGTCGCCCATGCTCCGCGAGATGATCTTCCGCCTGACGGACGTGCCCGGCAGCTACGCACCGGACGGCCATACTGGCCGCCTGGTGCGGGTCCTGCTGGATGAGTTGGCGATGATGCCCAAGCAGAAGCTGGAACTGCCCGTGTCCGGCCATCCCAAGATCGCGGCCATCGCCGCCGCATTGACGGCGGAGCCCGGCGACCGCCGCACCATGGCTGAGTGGGCCGCCCACGTCGCATTGAGCGAACGGTCCCTGGAACGGCTGATGGTGGCCGAGACAGGACTGACCTTCGGACGGTGGCGACGCCAGTTGCATCTGGTCATCGCACTGCGCGAGCTCGCTGGCGGCGCTACGGTCCAGAGGGTGTCGAGTGACCTCGGCTACGAGTCCCCCACCGCATTCATAGTGATGTTCAAGAAGGCATTCGGAACGACGCCTGCTCGCTACTTCGCAACCTGACCGGTCGCACTCGTGACCTGTATGCGGCGCGCCGCTGCCTGACATTGAGCAGGGCCAGCGAGTATCGGGCAGCGCATCCTGCCGTCGCAGCTGCAGGAGTGCCGCTTGTAAGATATCTTCATGGAGCCAGGTTTTGCGGCCATTCGGCAGGACGGTGTGATCCGGGCAGGTCTGGCCCGCAGCCGTGTGGCAGATCTACTCCAGCCTCCTATCATCACGGCGCTGTTGATCCGTGAGGCGAGAATTGCTTGCACGGGATTCTACCATGCTCGTTATGAGCAGCGTCCGGTACGGTCCTGAACATCACTCGGATGACGGGATCCACGGCTGAAAGCTGCCAAGCACGGCTGGCTTGCGCCTGATGGGACGCCGGCTTTTCACATGCTTGATCTCACTGCGTTCACAGCATGGGTCCTGGATTGACATGACGCCGTTCCAGCCAACGACCACTACCCGGTTGTGCCGTGACGACGCCGTCGCGCATCACGACCACACCCCGAGCTATCGTGCAGATCGGCCAGCCGGTCACCGCCATTCCTTCGTAAGGCGTGTAGTCGATCGCGTGATTCATCAAAACATTGGTCATGGTGACCCGCTTGTTCGCATCCCACAGCACCAGATCCGCGTCAGCACCCACCGCGATGCAACCCTTCCGTCCAGCAAGCCCGGCAATACGGGCCGGGTTGGTGCTCACCAGCGCCACGAACTGCTCGAGCGTGATGCGCCCCTTCGATACTCCTTCCGAGAACAGGATGGGCAGCCGCGCTGCGAGGCCCGGGATGCCGTTGGGAACTTGGTCGAAGCTGGCGTCGCGCCCGTTCTTTGCCTTGCCACGGTCCCCATCGTAGGAGAAGCCGCAATGATCCGAGGACGCGACGTCAAGCACGCCGCGCCGGATCATCGCCCAGACACCCTCGTGGTCGACGGCGTCGCGCGGCGGCGGGCTGCACATGAACTTCGCGCCTTCGAAGCCGGGCCGGTCCATGTCCGCAGCCGTCAGCGTCACGTATTGCGGGCAGGTTTCGCCCCATACGTGCAGGCCACGTGCCTGGGCCCGCACGATCTCCTCCGCCACCTCGGCGCAGGACACGTGGAACACCTGAATCGGCTGCTTCACGAGTTCCGCCAAGGCAATCGCACGGCCCGTCGCCTCACGTTCCACCACCACGGGCCGCGACAGGGCGTGGTAACGTGGGCGGGTGTGCCCTTCGGCCAGAAACGCCGCCTGACGCCAGGCCACGGCGTCATGGTTCTCGCAATGGACGTGCACCATCAGCCCGTGTCGCCGCGCCGCCACCAGCACCTCGAGGAACTGCGCATCGGTCAGGTGCAGAGGGTCGTAGGTGAGAAAGGCCTTGAGCGACCCGACACCATCGGCGATCACCTGGGGCAGCTCCTCCTCCATCACCAGCGGCGTCGGGTCGGTGATGATCTGATGGAAGCCGTGATCGATCATGCCGCACGCCGCACGCTCACGATTGCGGCGGTGTTGTTCAAGGATGCCCTCACCACGGAACTGCGGCGTGAAGCAGATGATCGTGGTGGTGCCGCCGGAAAAGGCGGAACGGCTGGCGGAAACGAAGCTTTCCTCGTGCACGGTGCCGTCCGCCTGCGGCTCCTCCACGTGGCAGTGCGTGTCCACGCCGCCCGGCAGCACCAGCAGGCCGGAGGCGTCGATCACCTCGGCCGCCGAGCCGAGAGCCTCGCCCAGGGCGACGACGCGGCCGCCCAGCACCCCCACGTCGCAGCGCGTGGTGCCGGAGGCGGTGACCACGGTGCCGTTCCGTACGATCAGGTCGAGAGGGGACATCGCAGTGTATTCTCCCGTGCCGGCTCAGCGGTCGCGAAAAGGGTGCGTCGCGGCCCAATGCCGCGCGATCTCCGCACGCGGGGCGACCCAGGCTTCGTCGCCTGCCGCAAGAACGTGGTCGAGGAATCGTTCCAGCGCTGGGGCGCGCGAGAAATGGCCGATCATGCGCATATGCAGGCCGACCGACATCATCTTTGGCGCCCCGGCCCGTCCTTCCCGTCGCAACAGGTCGAACCCGTCGCTCAGAAAGGATGCCCATGCGCCGGGGCTGGCGAGCGGGCCCTGCATCTTGCTGTCGTTGGTCGCGAGCGAATAGGGCACCACCAGGTGTCCCTGCCCTCCCACCTCCGTCCAGAAGGGCAGGTCGTCGGCGTAGCTGTCGCTGTCGTACAGGAAGCCGCCGTGTTCGCGCAGCAGGCGGCGCGTGTTCACCGAGGGTCCGTAACGGCAGTACCAGCCTTCCGGCCGTTGTCCCAACGTGCGCTCCAGCGAGGCCACGGCGCGGGCGATGCGGTCGCGCTCCTCTGCCTCGCTCAGGGCGAAGTGGTTTTCCCAGCGCCAGCCATGACAGCAGATGTCGAGCCCCGCCTCACGGATCGCCGCGGCCGCTTCGGGGTTGCGCTCCAGCGCCAGGGCACAGGCGAAGATCGTCGGCTTGAGGCCGCGCTCGGCAAAGATCCGCAACAGGCGCCAGAAACCCGCCCGGCTGCCATACTCGAACATGCCCTCGGCCGCGAGGTCACGGCCCTGGATCCCGCGCGGCGGCCCGGCGGCATCGGACACGCCGGTCTCGGTCGCCGCGTCGCCGTCGGCGATCGAGGGCTCGGAGCCTTCCTCGAAGTTGATCACGAAGTTCACCGCGACGCGCGCGCCGCCCGGCCAGCGCGGATCGGGCGGATGGCCGCCGTAGCCCCGGAAATCCCGCTGCACCTCGTAGGTCATCGCCTGCCCTTCCTCCTCACGCCGCCATCCAGCCGCCGTCCACCATCAGCACCTCGCCCGTCAGGAAGCTGGCATCGTCGGAGGCGAGGAACAGCGCCGCGCCCGCCACATCCTCCGGCCTCCCGAGGCGCGGCCAGGGCGTCCTGGCGCGCGAATAGTCGAGCCAGCGCGGCTCCACCGCCCGTCCCGTCTTGCCGGTGAGGATCTTGCCCGGCGCCACCGCGTTGCAGACGATCCCCTGCCCCGCGTAATCGGCGGCGACCTGCCGCGTCAGGTAGGCGATGCCGGCCTTCGAGGTGCCGTAGGCCAGGGCCTCCGGCGCGGCCACCATGCCGTGCTGGGAGGCGAGGTTCACCAGCCGGCCGCGCACCTCCCCGCGGGGGTCCTGCAGCACCATGGCCCGCACGGCGGCGCGGCTCATCAGGAAGGTGCCGGTCAGGTTCACCGCGAGTACCCGCTCCCATTCCTCGCGCGTGCAGTCCAGCAGCGGCGTACCCGAGGCTATGGCAGCGTTGTTCACCAGCACGTCGATCCGGCCGTGCCGCGCCACGGCTTCGGCAACCACCGCCTCACACTCCTCCTCGCGCGACACATCGCAGCGGCGGAAGCGGCACTCGAGGCCCTGGGCACGCAGCAGCGCCTCGGTCGGCACGCCACCTTCGCGCACCTCCTCGGTGGTGTCGGCCACGATCACGCGGGCTCCTTCCCGCGCGAAACGGGCGGCGATGGCGCGGCCGATGCCGGAACTGCCGCCGGTGACGATCGCCACCCGTCCGGAAAGGCGATCCGTCATGGCCTCTTCCGCCTCACGTTACCCGTGCCGGCTGCGGCGTCCTCACCGCCACCGGCACCGCCCGGCCCGTGTCGGCGTAGCCCCGCCCGTAATGCGCTTCCAGCCGCACCTGTACGAGGTTCCACAGCGTCGTCAGCACCAGGTAGTAGACCGCCGCGACGCAGTAGAGCTCCAGAACCTCGAATTTCTCCTGCATCAGCACCTGGCTGCGACGCATCAGCTCTTCCAGCGAGATCACCGAGGCGAGCGAGGTCGCCTTCAGCAATCCGTTCAGGGAATTGCCCAGCGGCGGGATGATCAACCGCGCAACCTGCGGCATCAGCACCAGCCGCAGCGTCCGCCAGCGCGACAGGCCGAGTGCGCTCGCGGCCTCGGTCTGTCCCTTCGCCACGCCCTTGAACCCGCCGCGGATGGTTTCCGACAGGTAGGCGGCCTCGTTGAGGCTCAGCGCCGTCAGTGCGGAGGCCAGCACGCCCAGCTTGATCCCGGCCTGCGGCAGGCCGGTGTAGATCAGCACCAGCTGAACCAGCAGCGGCGTGCCGCGGAAGATCCAGACGTAGAAACCTGCGACACCCGACGCCAGCTTGTTCTTCGACATCCGCATCAGCGCAAGCACGGTGCCCAGGATCAGGCCGATGGCCATGGTGGCGATCGTCAGGCCGATCGTCACCAGCACGCCCTGCAGGAGGTAGGCGTTGGTCAGGTACGACAGAAAGGCTTCGACGCTGAACATCGACCAGATCCTTCCGTTGTCTCGAACTCTTCAGTGCAGGCCGCTCAGGTCGGACCCGTGCCGCGGATCGCGAACTCACCTGCCGGCAGGCGGGTCATGCCGAACTTATCGAACAGCCGGTCGTAGGTTCCGTCCGCCCGCAATCCGTTCAGCGCCACCGCCGCAGCCTGGGCCACGTCACGGTCGCGAAAGGCAAAGGTGATATCGGTGCCGAACAACCCGTGCAGCCAGATCTTCGCGACCTTCTTCTGCGCTAGATCGTTCGTGGTCTCGTCGATGTTGATCCCGGCTTCCAGCTGCCCGGCCCGCAGCGCCGCCACGGTTTCGCTGGCGGTGGAGAAGGTGCGGAAATCGATCGGCTTCAGGCCGCGCGCCACCATCTCGGCGTTGACCTCGCGCGACTTACGCTCCTGGTAGGTCGCGCTTTCCACGCCCACCACGCGACCCGCGAGATCATCGAAGCTGGTGATCGTCAGCTTGCTGTCCGGCAACGTGTAAACGCTGATCGCCTGCTGCGCGTAGGGCACCATGAAGAGGATCTTCGACCGTTCCTCGGTCCAGAACAGACCGGTGTTGATCGTGTCGAACCGTCCCGCGCGGAGACCCGGGATCATCGGCGGGAAGTCCATGCGCAGGAAGACCGGCTCCACGCACATCTTCGCCGCCATGGCCTTGGCCAGTTCAACGTTGAGCCCCTGCAGCTCACCCTTGCTGTCCACGAACTGCTGCGGCGGCAGGGTAGGGTTGATGGACATCTGCCACTTGCCCGCTTCCAGCAGGTGGTTGCCCCCGATGACGGGCTTGCAGGCCGGAGACTGCGCCTGGGCCTGCGTCGCAGCGGTCAGGAGAATTGCGCCAGCGAGACCGAGAAGAAGACGCCGAGTTCGCATCACAGGGTTCCCTTCCAAGGAAGTACCGGGCCGGCGCGGTGCGCGTCGGCTATGTTCCAAGGTGGAAGGCTATGCCTAGCAAGAAGCGTGCACGTCCCTGTTCGCACCGCTCCGGCCGAGGATCAACGAAGCATGCTCCGCGTCGATGACGACCTCGTCGCGGGCGTTCACGAGTTCCAGGAACTCCGTCACGATGCCGCGCCCCGGCTGACGGCTAGGCCGCTTGGCAATGAAGCGCATGCGAAGGTGCAACTCGTCGCCCGCGAGCACCGGCCGGCGGAAGCGGACCTTGTCCCAGCCCAGTGAAGCAATGGAGGTGGTCTCGTACAGGCGAAGCTCTGTTTTCAGCCCCTCCATCAGCGACAAGCCGAAGAGCCCGTGCGCGATCACCGCGGGGAAGCCACGCGCGCGGCAATATGCGTCATCCATGTGCAGCGGGTGGTGATCGCGCGTCAGTTCCGCGAAAGCTGCGATCTGCGCGGCCGTCATCCGGTGCGTGCCGGTGACGTATTCCCGCCCGACTTCCACGTCCTCGAAGAACAGGCTGCCGCTCATCGCGCCACCTTCGCGCGGGCGGCCTGCAAAAGGAAGCCGTCGCGCAACCCCATCGGACCGGGGCGGAACAGGCGCTCGTCCATCGGCTTCACCGCCGGGCTGACGAGGGGCGCGAAATCCATCCGATCGAGCACGTCCTCCTGCAGGCGCAGGCCCGGGGCGAGCTCGGTCAGTACGACGCCCTCGGCCGCCAGCTGGAACACCGCGCGCTCGGTCACGAAGGTGACCTCCTGCCCCTTGCTGCGCGCGAGATGGCCGCTGAAGCTCACCTGATCCACCACGCGCACGAACTTCCGCAGGCGTCCTTCGCACCGGATCTCGGGACCGCCCGCCGTGACCGCGACGTCGAGGCCACCGCCCGTCAGCGTGCCGCTGAACACCAACCGCCGCGTGTTCTGGGTGATGTTGATGAAGCCGCCGGCGCCGGCGAAGCGGTTGCCGAAGCGGGTGACGTTGACGTTGCCCTCGGCATCGACCTCGGCGAAGCTCAGGAAGGCGCAGCTGAGGCCGCCGCCGTCGTAGAAGTCGAATTGGTAGCCCTGATCCAGGATCGCACGCGGATTGACCGCGGTGCCGAATTCACGGGCATGCCCTGGCACGCCGCCGATCACGCCGGCTTCGACGGTGAGCGTGATCAGATCCTCGATCCCCTCCTCGGCCGCGACGTTGGGGATCATGGCAGACACCCCGACACCAAGGTTCACCACGTCGCCCGGTCGCAGCTCGAAGGCCGCACGACGCGCCATGACGCGGCGTTCGCTCATGGGGTCGGGCAGGATGGAGGAGGTCGGCACCCGCGTTTCGCCGCAGCGGCTGGGATCGAAGCGCGTGCCGAAGGTCTGCATCTGGTTCGGGTCGACCACGATGAAGTCGATCAGGTAGCCCGGGATCTTCACCATCTGCGGGTGCAGCGTGCCGCGGCGAGCCAGGCGCTCCACCTGGCAGATGACGATGCCGCCGGCGTTGCGAACCGCCTGGGCGATCGACAACTCCTCGCGCGTCGTCGCCTCGTGCTCCATGCTGACATAGCCGTCCTCATCCGCGGTGGTGCCGCGGATGATGGCGATCTTCGGCACGCCCGGCACGCGGTAGAGCAACCATTCCCGCATGCCCCGTTCCCGGTCCGGGAGGGTGACCAGCTCCACAAGCTGTTCTTCGGTCCGCGGGTTCATGCGGCCGCCACCCAGCCGCGGGTCCATGTAGGTTTCGAGACCCACATGGGTCAGCACACCAGGCTGGTTGGAGGCCATGGCACGGCAGAGCCCCGTCATCACGCCCTGCGGAAAGTTATAGGCTTCGATCTCGTTGTTATCGATCAGCGCCATGAAAGGCACCTGCGGGCCGTAGTGGCCGCCGATCACGCGCCGCACGAGGCCGCGATGCACGAAGTGGCACATGCCGTGCTCGGTGGTGGCACCGAGGCCGGTGACGTGAAACAGCGTCAGGTCGTGCGGCCCCTGCCCCGCCAGGAAGCGCCGCTCCACCGCCTCGATCACGGCTTCCGGCACGCCGGTGCCGCCATTGCCGCCGACGATGAGGAAGTCGCCGTCGCGGATCAGCGCGGCCGCCTCGTCGGCGCTGACCTGGCGCGGACCGATGGCGCTCACGTCACGCCATCTCCCGTTCGACCTGACGGGCGATGATGAGGCGTTGGATCTGGTTGGTGCCCTCGTAGATCTGCGCGAGGCGGACATCGCGGAACAGGCGCTCCACCCGGTATTCGCGGGAATACCCGTTGCCGCCGTGGATCTGCAGCGCGTTGGACACGTTGCGGGTGGCCATGTCGGTGGTGAATAGCTTGGCCTGCGCCGCTTCCTTCACGATCGGCAGCCCGGCGTCGTAGAGGCGCGCCGCGTGGTGGATCAGCAGCCGCGCCGCGTCGATCTCGGTGGACATGTCGGCCAGCATGAACTGCACCGCCTGGAAGTTGATGATCGGACCGCCGAACTGCTTCCGCGACTTCGCGTAGCTCACCGCGTCCTCGAAGGCCGCCTGGGCGATGCCGAGCGCCATGGCCGACATCATCAGGCGGGAAAAGTTGAAGTTCGCCATGGCCATCTTGAAAGCGCCGTTCTCGGGCCCGACCAGGGCGTCGGCCGGGGCTCGCACGCCATCGAGCGTGATCTGGCAATCCTCCAGCCCGTGCATGCCCAGCAGCTCCTCGTTCTTGCCGCGAAGCAGGCCGGGAGACTTACCGTCGAGCAGGAAGCAACTGATCGCGCGGTGCCCGCCATCCTCGGCGGTGCGGGCGAAGACCATCAGCGCGTCCACCACGCCCCCAAGCGTCACCCAGGCCTTGGTCCCGTTGAGCACCCAGCCCTCGCCGTCGCGCCGCGCGGTGGTGCGAAGGCCCGCCACGTCGGAACCATGGTCGGGCTCGGTAACGGCGGTGGCGGGGATGATCTCGCCCGACAGGATGCCAGGGATCCTGGCCTGCTGAGCGGCATTGCCGTGCTGGTCGAGGAACAGCGCCGCTTCCACCGGGATGGCGAAGGCATTGGCCACCGCGCCGGAACAGCGCGCCAGCTCCTCCATCGCCACGCAGGCGCCGAGCGCGCCCATGCCGGCCCCGCCCGCCTCCTCACGCAGTGCCACGGCAAAAAGGCCGATTTCCGCCATGCCGCGATAGAGCTCACGGTCGAAGCGGTCTTCCCGGTCGATTGCGGCGGCACGCGGCAGGACCTCGCGCTCCGCGAAACGTCGGGCGGTGTCGCGCAGCGCGACGAGTTCCTCGGACAGGAAGGGATGCATCGGCGGTCTCAGTCCGGTTGCACGTCCGAGGAAAGCCGGCCGCCATGGGCCACCTCGTCCTTGGCGCGATCAAAGAAGTAGATGGCCAGCGTCGCCTCGGGCACGCCGTAGTGCCGCGCCAGCGCCGGCGTCAGCGCCGCCGCCGCCGCGCGCCGCTCCGCCACGCCGCGACGGTAGGCGTGGACCTTCACGAAGATCCTCTGGGTTCCGGCCGCCTCGCCCGCCCGCCCGGCATGGGCGTAGTGCGCCCCGGCGACGTCGAGGAAGTAGAGCGTCACCGTCTGCGGCCCGACGGCGAAGGCCTCGCAGATCCCTGCGGTGACGCCCTCGGCCACCGCCTGACGGGTTTCGGGCAGAACGGGAGGTGCCAGGATCTCGACATAGGGCATGAACGGTCAGGCTTCCGTGTGGGGGCTGCAGGACTGTCGCCGGATCAGCCGCGCGCCGACGCGGTATTCCTGGCCGCGCCGCAAGGCCGCGCCGGCCCCACCGCCGAGGCGTTGCAACAGGCGATCGGCCGCCAGTTCCGCCATCGCCACCGCGCCGCTGTCCACGACGCTGATCGCCGGCCGCTGCCAGGCGAGGCCGGGCATGTCCTCGTAGCAGAGCAGCGAGAGCCCGTCCGGCACCGCGATCCCGCGCTCGGCGACGCCGCGCAGCACGCCCAGCGTCGACTCATGATTGGCCACGAAGAGGGCGGTCGGCCTGTGGGGGCGGTCCAGCAGCGCCGCGCAGCCAGCCAGACCGGTTTCCGGCACGTAGGGGCCGGCATGAACCAGCTCGGCCAGGAAGGGCAGCCCGGCCTCCTCCAGCGCGCGCCGGTAACCCGACAGCCGCTCCCGGCCCGAGGTGGTTTCCTGCCGCCCCACGATCAGCCCGATGCGCCGGTGCCCCAGTTCGAGGAGATAGCGCGTGCCGGCGTAGGCGCCTTCGGGGTCGGCCGCGAGCACGGTCTCGGCTTCCGCGGCCGGGTCCTGCCGGACCACGCAGACCACCGGCGTATTGCCGCGCTCCAGCATCGCGAGCTGCGCACCGTTCCGGCCGGTCGGGCAGATGATAAGGCCGTCCACCCGCTGGTCCGTCAGCGTCGCGATGGTTTCGCGCTCCCGCTCCGGCTCATCCGATGTCACGCAGAGCAGCATCTGGTAGCCCGCCGCCCGCAGCCGCTCGCCCACCACCTCGGCGAGCACGCGGAAGGACGCGTTGGTGAGGTTGTGCACCACCAGCCCGACCAGCTTGGAGGAGCGGGTCTTGAGCCCGCGCGCCAGCGTGTTGGGGCGGTAGCCGAGCTCCGCCGCGATGCGCTGCAGCCGCTGCTCCGTGCCACGGCTGGTCAGGCCGGCGCCGGTGAGCGCACGTGAGGCGGTGCTCACCGACACCTTGGCGGCGAGTGCCACGTCGCGAAGCGTGACCGGACCATTCATGCGGCGCAGCATGGACCGCAAACGTTTGCGGGCGCAAGCTGCATCTCGTCGGCATATTCGTTTGACCGCAACGAAGAACTTGCGTCAGATACGCCGCAATCGTTTGCGACAGCTGATCGTGGCGGGCGGCAGGAGAACTCCATGGACCTCACCGGCATCGGCGGCATCTGGCCCGCTTCCCTCACCCCCTTCGCCCCCGATGGCAGCATCGACGGAGGCGCCTTGCGCGCCCATCTGCGCCACCTGGCGGAAACCGACGGCGTTCGGGCGCTGGTGGTGAACGGGCATGCGGGCGAGGCCACTTCGCTCGATCGCGAGGAGCGTCAGGCCGTGATCCGCGCGGCGCGCGAGGTAGCGGGCGAGCGGGTCGGCGTCGTGGCGGGCGTGGTGGCGGAGGACACGCGCGGCGCCTGCGCGCTGGCCCGGGACGCGGCCGAGGCAGGGGCCGACGCGATCCTGCTGTTCCCGCCCCTCCTCTTCGCGGGCGGTGCGGAAGCGCGCCCCGAGATGGCGTTGCGCTTCGTGTCCGCGGTCGCCGCCGCCACGGCGCTGCCGATCGTGCTGTTCCAGCTCAGCCGCGCGTCGGGCCTCGGCTACGCGCCGGAGCTGCTGGGGCGCCTGTGCCGCGAAGTGCCCGGCATCATCGCCGTGAAGGAGGGCAGCGACATCCCCGCCGCCTACGAGGCCAGCCTGGAGGCCATCCGCGGCTGCGGGCGCCCGGTCACGGTGCTGACCACCAACAACACCTGGCTCTTCGCCTCCCTCGCCTACGGTGCGGACGGCATCCTTTCGGGCGTGGGCAGCGTGGCCTCGGCGATCCTGGCGGACATGTTTGCGGCCTCGCAACGCGGCGACATCGCGGCCGCCCGCCGCGCCAACGCGCGCCTGCTGCCGCTGACCCGCGTCTTTTATCGCCGCCCGGCGCTCGACATGCACAACCGGATGAAGACGGCGCTGCACCTGATGGGCCTGCTGCCCCACCCCGATCCGCGCCCGCCGCTGCTGCCGATCGAGCCCGCCGAGCGCGGCGAGATCCGTGCCGCCCTGGTCGCTGCCGGCCTGCTCGGCGCCTGAGGGGTTCCACACGCCATGAAGACCTTTCGCGGCACCTTTACCGTCATGGTCACGCCCTTCACCGAGGCGGGCGCGCTGGACCTCGCGGCATTGCGGCGCTTCGTGGACTGGCAGATCGAGCAGGGTATCCACGGGCTGATCCCGCTGGGCTCCACCGGCGAGTTCCTGAGCCTGTCCGACGAGGAGCACGTCGCCGTCGCCGAGACGGTGATCCGCCAGGCCGCCGGCCGCGTGCCGGTGCTGATCGGCACCGGTGCCGAGGACACGCGCGAGGCGGTGCGGCTGAGCCGCCGTGCAGAGGCGCTGGGCGCGGACGGCGTGATGATCATCCCGCCCTTCTATTCCACGCCCACCGAGGACGAGCTGTACCACCACTACAGGACGATCGCCGGCGCGATCGGCCTGCCGATCATGCTCTACAACAATCCCGCAACCGCCAACGTGGACCTCACGCCGCCGGTGGTGGCGCGGCTCTCCACCATCGACAACTGCCGCTACATCAAGGAGTCGACGCTCGAGGTCACGCGCGTGCGCGACATCCTGCGCCTGTGCGGCGACCGCATGACGGTGTTCGGCGGCATCCTGGGCTTCGAATCCTTCGTGGAGGGGGCGGAAGGCTGGGTCGCCGTCGCCTCCAACGCCGCGCCGCAGGCGCTGTCGCGGCTCTTCACCCTGGTGGCGGATGAGGAACGCGTCAGCGAAGCGCGCAGCCTCTACCTCCGTTACCTGCCGCTGATCGAATTCGTGGGCGGCCAGCGCTACGTCGCCGGCAGCAAGGCCTTGCTCGGCCATATGGGCCTGCCTGTCGGCACGCCGCGCCCGCCGCGCCTGCCGTTGCCGGACGCACAGGACGCCGTGGCGCGCGACATCGTAGCGAAGCTGGCGCTGCGCTTCGGCTGACGCGGTGCGGGGCGGAGGATCTGAACCCTCCGCCCCGCGCATCCACTCAGCCGGGACCGGTGCCACGGATGGCGAAGGGCTGGTCCGCGGGCAGCTGCGTCAGCCCGAACCGGTCGAACAGCTTGCCGTAGGAGCCGTCGTCGCGCGCAGCGGTCAGCGCCTTGGCCACGGCCTCGGCCACGCTCCGGTCGCGGAAGGCCATCGCGCTGGGCGCGCCCCCGAGGCGGAACAGCTCGGTCTTCACCACGCCGCGCCGGGTCATGTCCACGGCCATGTAGTCCAGCAGCGCCGCGGCATCGGCCTGGCCCGCCCGCAGCGCCGTCATCGCTTCCGTCGCGGTGGTGAAGCCGCGCACGTTGATGGCCGCCTTGCCACGCTTCACCAGGTCGTCGCTCAGGCCCTTGAGCCAGCGCTCCTGATAGGTGTTGACCTCGATCACCACGGTCTTGCCAGCGAGGTCGTCCGGATCCGCCAGTTTCAGGCTGCTGTTCGCCGGCACGGTGATGCTGATCGACTGCAACGCGTAGGGCACGAGAAAGAGGATCTTCGACCTTTCCTCCGTCCAGAACATGCCGGTATGGATGCCATCGAAGCGCCCGGCCTGAAGCGCCGGGATCATCGGCGGGAAGTCCATCCGCACGAAGCTCATCTGCAGGCAGAGACGCTTGGCGATGTCGTTGCCGAGCTCGACGTTCAGGCCTTGCAGCTCGCCCTTGCTGTCCACGAATTGCTGCGGCGGCAAGGTGGGATTGATCGCGAGCTGCAGCTTGCCGGCCTCCACCAGATGGCTCGGCGCGATCGCCGCGACGGGGGCGCAGCCTTGCGCCCGGGCGGAGGCCATGAAGGGCAGCGGCATCGTGAACAGGGCAGCGGCCAGAACAAGCTTGAAGCGCGTGCGTGATCTCAACGTCGTGTCTCCGGTTCGTCGCGTCACGGCGAAAGGCCGCGTGGCCGCAGGATCGAAAGCGAGGCTAGGGTTCAGCGTGTCACGCGCACAGCACGCGACACTATCAGAACAAGGCATCGAACTATGTCGCCAGCAAATAGGCTGCGGCGTCAGGCGCTGGCGCGCAGCGGCGGAAACGTATCGCGCAGCGTTTCGCGCACTTCAGCGAGGAAGGATCGCACCAGCCGCGACACCGGCTTGCCATGCGCCAGCACGGCGTAGATCGTGATCGGCACGGCCGGCCGGAATGGCCGCACCACCAGCCCCTCGCCGCCCGCTGCCGCGGTGAGCGGATCCACCACGCTGCTGCCCAGGCCACGTTCCACCAGCCGCGCACCCACGTTCATGAAGCGGACCTCGACGGTCGGTGCGAAAGGTTGCGCGGCGCGGCGGAAGGCTTCCGCCACCAGCCCGTGCACGCGCGTGCCGGCCGGCGGTGCGATCACCACGCCGTTCTGCAGGTCCCCCGGCGTGACGAAGGGCAGACTTGCCAGGGGGCTTCCCGCCGGGCACGCGCAAACCATGTCGAGCTGCACCAGCGGCTGCGCCTCGATACCCGGGCGGGGGTCGGGTTCCATCACCAGGCCCAGATGTGTGATGCCCGCTTCAAGTCCGTCCAGCATTTCGGTCATGGAGCGCGTCTCGATGCTCAGCGCGACCTTCGGATGGTTCGGCGCGAAGCGCTCCACCACTCGCGGCAGCAGCGACTCCGAGAGTTCCGCCGTCGCGGTGACGCGCACCCGGCCAATGCGACTGGCGCGCAGATCGCCTGCCTTCTGCCGGATACCCTGGAACATCAGGAACAACGGCTCGCTGTCCTGGAACAGCACCGCGGCTTCCTCGGTGGGGAGCAGCCGGTTGCTGACACGGTGGAACAGCGGAAAGCCGAGATGCGCCTCCATGTTCTTGATGGCGTTGCTCACCGCCGGCTGCGACATGCCGAGCTCAGTCGCTGCGCCCACTGTCGTACGCAGACGCATCACGGCACGCAGCACCTCGAGCTGGCGCAGGTTCAACATGACGCCTCCTCATCCTGAGAGGAAGCCAAGCAGGAACCGGGCCAGCCGTCCCGAGCCGCCTTACCGCGGCGTCAACACCTGCCGTTGAAAGTCGCGGATATGCGGCGTGAGGGGACCGAAGCCCTGCACCGCCGCGAATTCCGGCGAAGCATAGGCCTCGGGACCGCTGATCTCGTAGACCGCGACGTGGCGCGGACCGCCATCCTCGGACAGGTAGCGACGCGCCGAAAGCCAGCCCGGGCAGCCGAGAAGGTCGGGAATATGCTTCTCCTCGTACCAGCGATTGAATTCCGCCTCGATCTCGGGGGCGACGTTGACGCGCACGATGTGCAGCCAGGGCGTTCCAGTCATGCCATGATCCCTTCCACGCCTGCCGCGGTCATCGCCGCGCGGAGCACCGCGCGCTCCTCCGCGTCCAGTTCCGGCAGCGGCGCGCGGCAGGTCGCCTCCGGGATGCGGCCCAGCAGGTGCAGGCAGGCCTTCAGCCTCGGCGTGGCGAGACCCGGCGGCGCCGCGCCGTAGATCGCGCGTGCCAGCGGCTGCACCCGTTCGTGCAACTGCCGCGCTGCCGTCATGTCGCCCGCCCGCACGGCACGGTGCAGCGCCACGATCAGCTCCGGCACCACCGCCGCCAGGCTGACGAGGCTGCCGGCCGAGCCGGCGGCGAAGCAGGCGAGGAGATGCTCGTCACCCGACGCCATTACCGCGACACCGGGCCGCTCCGCCGTCACGACCTCGCGCGTCAGATCGTAGGCCGCGCTGTCCCAGCTGCCTTCCTTGATGCCCACCACGCGCGGAAGTTGCACCAGCGCCCGTAGCAGGGCAGGCGGAAAGTGCAGGCCGCCGGACCGGACCGAGCCCTGGAACAGAAAGAGGGGAAGCTCCGTCGCATCGTGGATTGCCTGGTGGTGGCGCAGCGCCACGCGCGGATCCACGCCCATTGCCCAGGAAAACGGCGCGAAGACCATGATGGCGTCGGCCCCGGCATCCGCCGCGTCACGCGACAGCGCCGCCGCCGACGCGCTCCCCTCGGCCGCGACGCCGGCCACCACCGGTGCCCGGCCGGCCGCCGCGCGCGCAAGCTGCACCACCCGGTGCATCTCCTCGGGCGTCAGCAGCGTGTTCTCGCCCGCGTGGCCATTGACCAGCAGGCCGTGCATCCCGGGGCAGCCCAACACGTCACGGAGGTGACTGGTGAAGGCCTCCTCGTCCACCGTGCCGTCGCGGCGCATCGGACAGACCACGGAGGCGTAGAGGCCGTGGAAGCGGGTGCTCATGCGGCGCTCTCCGCGAGCCCGGGCGGCGGACCCGGCTTTGGGCGCGGGTACTTCAACGTGGCGCGAGCCTTGAGAACCTCCAACCCCGCCTCGTTGCGGGCGCTGGCCTCCCACACGAGGGTGCGGGTGTCGGGGTGCCGCTCCGCGATCCAGACCTCGATCGTGACGGTGTCACCGTAGAAGACCGGGCCGGTGAACCAGAAGCGGTCCTCCACCGACACGCCGATCGTGCCCGCGAGCTCGGCCGTCAGGACGCTGGTGCAAAGCCCCGCCACCATGATGCCGGGCGCGAGCCGCCGTCCGAAGCGAGTGCCGCCGGCATAGCCCTCGTCCACGTGCACCGGGCCGAAATCCCCGGTGGCGGCGATGTAGAGCGCGCCGTCCGCCTCGGTGACCGTCTTGCTGACCACGGCGCGGTCGCCCACGGCCAGGCTGTCGAAGGGCTTGGGGTCGTACATGCCGCTCGGCCCTCAGCTGCCGGGATGGAGGCAGGCGGAGCGCGACGCGACGTCCCGCACCGGCACCAGCGTCGCCTCGCCCTCCATGACGGGGCCGGTGCCGTCGAGCAGGCCGGTCAGGCGCAGGTGCAGGGTTTCACCCTCGGCCGCCACGATCTCGGCCCCCGCCTCCACCGTGCCGCCCACCGGCACCGCGCCGAGGAAGCGCAGGTTCATCGCGCCGATCCGCCGCGATGGCCCGCCCAGCCGCGCAAGGCAGGTGCTGGCCAGCGCCCCCAGGATCAGCTCGAAGGCCACCATTCCCGGCGCACCCTCCGCCCTGGCGCGGGCGGCATCCACGTAGAGAGGGCCGAGATTGCCGGAGATGCCGGTGAAGAAGGCCTGCTCGGCACTGGTCAGCGTCTTGCGGAAGGTGATGCGCGCCCCGGGCTCTGGCATCGTGGCGGCGCTCACAGCGACAGCCCGTGCTTGATCACGCCGCGTGCGACCAGCATCCGGTGGATTTCGGAGGTTCCGTCGTAGATCCGCGTCACCCGTGCGTCGCGGTAGATGCGCTCCAGCGGCAGCTCCTTGCTGTAGCCGGCGCCGCCGAAGATCTGGATGCCGCGATCCGCCACGCGGCACAGCATTTCCGAGGCGCTGAACTTCACCATCGAAACCTTGTCGCGCGCATCCACGCCGCGGTCGATCTCCCAGGCCGTGTTGAGCACCATCATCCGCGTCGCGAAGATCTCGGCGGCAGAGTCCGCGATCATCTGCCCCACCATCTGGAATTCACCGATCGGCTGCCCGAACTGCCGGCGCTCGGCAGCCTGGACGCGCATCATCTCCAGCACGCGCGTCGCCATGCCGACCGCCCGGGCGCCGATATGGCCGAGGCGGATGGCCGACACGCTGCCCATAATCAGCCGGAAGCCGCCGCCGACCTCGCCCAGCACAGCGTCACGCGGGATGCGGCACTCGTTGAAGCTCAGCTCCGCGTGGCCGTAGCCACGATGGCCCATCATCGGCTGCTTCCGTGCCACGGTGAAGCCCGGGGTATCGCGGTCCACCAGGAACAGCGTGATGCCGCCGCGCGCACGCTTCTCGGCGTCGGTCACGGCCATGACGATGGTGTAGTCCGCCACGTCCCCATCGCTGATGTAGTGCTTGGTGCCGTTGAGCACCCATTCTTCGCCGTCGAGGTGCGCGGTGGTAGAGATCGCGGCCGCGTCGGAGCCGGCACCGGGCTCGGTGATCGCCATGGCGCAGATCTTCTCGCCACGCACGGTGGGCAGAAGGTAACGGTCCCGCTGCTCACCCCTGCAGACCATCAGCATCGGGTAGACCTGCCCGAAGACGCGACGGATCAGCGCGTCGGAGGTCTTGCCCAGTTCTTCCTCGACCAGGCACATCTCAACCACGGACAGGCCGCCGCCGCCGACCTCGGCCGGCATGTTCATGGCAAAGAGGCCCAGTTCCTGCGCCTTCGCGCGCAGCGGGCGCAGCTTGCCTTCGGGAACCTGGCCGAGGCTCTCGACCTCGGCTTCCAGGGGCTGCACCTCGGTGGTGACGAAGCGGCGCACCGTTTCCGTCAGCAGCCGGATGTCCTCGGGAACGGAAAAGTCGATCATGCCGCGGTTCCTTCCGGCCAGCTCACCGCGCCGCTTTCGCGCAGCGCCTCGATCTCACCTGGCGCGTAGCCGAGCTCGCCCAGGATCCCGCGCGTCTGAGCGCCCAGTGGCTGCGGCACCAGCCGCACCGCGGGTACCTGACCGTCGTAGCGGGCGGGGTGGCTCACCAGCGTCACCGGATGGCCGGTGGCGCCATCGAGCGTGGCGAAGGCCCCCAGGTGCTGGAGTTGCGGGTCGTCCGGCAGGTCGCCATAGTCGGCCACGGGAGCGTGCCAGATGCGCTCGCGCTCCAGCCCCGGCAGCCAGTGCGCGGTTGGCTGCTCGCGCAGACGCTCGGTGACGAGGCGGGCGATCTCCTCTCGCCGAAGCAATGCTTCGTTCTCGGGAATGGCGGCGAGGGCCGGCAATTCCAACGCCGCCCCGACCGTGGAAGGGGGCGACATGGACAGCGCCAGGTGACCATCCGCCGTAGCGTAGAGACCATAAGGACCTGCGCTGAACCAGGAGGCGATGCCCCCGGGCGCTCGTGGTGACGCGGAAGGAGCACCGTTCAGAAAGGCGGTCAGCGCCTCGGTTTGCAGGTCAAGCGCGGCCTGGAAGAGGTTGACCTCGACGAGGCGACCCGCCCCCGTACGCTCCCGTCGGAACAGTGCCGCCAGGATCGCCATGGCGTAGATCATCGCCGCGTGCTGATCGACCACCACCGCGCCAGCCGGAGTGGGCGGGCCGTCGGCGCGACCGCTGCGGGCAGCCAGGCCCGACATGGCCTGAAGCAGCAGGTCCTGGCCCGGTCGGTCCCGGTACGGGCCTGAGGAGCCGAACCCGCTGGCGGCAGCGTAGATCAGACGAGGGTTCCCGGCTCGCAAAGCTTCGTGCCCGAAGCCCATGCGCTCCATGGTGCCGGGCCGGAAGTTCTCCATCACCACATCCGCTTCACGCAGCAGACGCGCCACCACGGCTCGACCCTCCGGATGCTTCACGTCCACCGCGAGGCTGCGCTTGTTGCGGCCCGTTGAAAGGAAGTTGACGCTCTGCCCCCCGACGAAGTGCCCAGCGACGGCCCAGTTGCGGTGAAATGCGCCTCCTGGAGGTTCAACCGCGATGACCTCCGCACCGAGGTCGGCCAGGATTTGTGCCGCAAGAGGACCAGCCAGGAAGTGATTGAAGCTGACGACGCGAACACCCTCAAGAAGGTCCATGCCGCCGCTCCCGTGTCGGTCTAGGGTACATCCGCCGTACGCTCGCAAGGCTGCGGGACCAAGCCAAGGCGGTTAGCAATCCGAATCAGGCACCCCGGTATAACTTCGGTAAATGCAGATCTCTCATGCTCCGTCGCGAGGCTCACATGGCTCCAGGCGCTCCGGATCAGCCACTCCCGAGCGCCCGGACCGACACCGCAGCGGCCGAGGCACGATTTTCAACACCCAGCTTGCTGTAAATGCCTTCCAGATGCTTGTTCACCGTGCGTGGGCTCATCACCAAGATCTCGGCAATGTCGCGGTTGGACTTGCCGCGACCGAGCCAGAGCAGCACCTCTGCTTCGCGTACCGTCAGCCCGAGGCGCATGCGCAGCAGGTTCTCTTCGGCGTAGGGGTCGTGCGCCGTGACCCGGAGCAGGATCTCGTCCCGGCTGATGCGACCGACGTGATGAAACTCCACCGTGCGGCCATCAGGCAGGATTACGGTGGGCGGGGTGTTCACCTCGTCGCCGGCCGGCGGTACCCAGCCCGGAATGCGCGCCCCCTCTCCCACACCGGCCACCGCGGGTCTCGTGGCACCGGGAGCGGACGCGCCGACGAGGCGAAGGAGGATCGCCGCCTGGGGCGTGGCCCAGAGCACCTCACCATCACGGTCCACTGCCAGCAGGAAACGCCCGGCCACGTCCAGCGCCGCATGGGCACTTCGCGTCCGTCGCGCATTGGCCAGGTGCGCGCCGAGGCGGGCCAGCACCTCGCCCGGCACCACGGGCTTGATCACGTAGTCCACACCCCCCGCCTCGAAGCCGCGCACCACGTCCTCGCTGTCGGCCAGGCCGGTCATGAAGATCACGGGCACGGAAACGAGGCGCGCGTCGCGCTTCATGCGGCGGCAGGCCTCGAAGCCGTCCATCCCCGGCATGACCGCGTCCAGCAGCACGATATCGGGCGTGATGCGCTCGATCACCGCCATGGCCGCGGCGGCCGACTGCGCCACGAGCACCATGTGGCCCGCAGCCTCCAGCGTGTCGTTCAACATCCCCAGCGTGCCCGGGGCGTCGTCGACCACCAGCACGATGTCGCGGCGCGGCGCGTCAGCGGTCATGGGGGCTTCCCGGACCAGTTCCTGGGTCATCCGCCGCTTCCGAAGCCCCCGACAGGGCGGCCAGGAAGTCGTCCAGCCGGTACTCGGCGATCAGGCTCCGCAGGGCGGCAACGGCGTCGCGCGCGCCTGGATCTTCCCGCTCCAGGGCGTCCAGCCTGTCGCGGATACCGCCGACGTAGCCGATGACGGCCAGTTGCCGCAGCTCGGCCGCCTGTGCCGGAGCGAGGTTCAGCCTGCCGCCCAGCAACGGCGCAGGGGGCGCGTCAGCGAAGGTCCAGGCGATCCCGAGCAACCTGCCGATCTTGTCCAGCAGAGCCGGCAAGGACACGGGCTTGGCCAGCACGTCGTCGTGGTGGAGGCCCTCGCCGGTCGCCCCGACCTCGGGCACGTTGGCCGAGACGATGACGATCGGGGCGGACTGCCCCGCTTCCTCGCGCAAGCGCCGGGCCAGTTCCCACCCCGTCATCCCCGGCATGGCGATGTCGAGCAGGAAAAGGTCCGGTGCCGCTTCCCGGGCGATCCGCAATGCTTCCGGGGCGTCGGCCGCCTGCCGCACGGTGAAGCCCAGCGGTTCCAAGAGGTCGGCCACCAGCGCGCGGTGGTCGGGGTCGTCGTCGGCCACCAGCACCTCGGCCGGGCGGCCGCGCCGGGTCTGGCCGGTGATGTGCCGCTCGGGCGCCGTCTGCTGCGCCGGGACCTTACCCGAAAGCAGCAGCCTGACCCGGAAGCGGCTGCCTGACCCAGGCGTGCTCGCCGCGGTGATCTCGCCGCCCATGATCTCGGTCAGCGCCTTGGTGATGGTCAGGCCGAGCCCGGCACCGGGGGTCGCGGGCAGGCGCGCGTTTCCGCCGCGCTGGAAGGGTTCGAAGATACGCGGCAGGTCTGCCTCGGGGATGCCGATGCCGGTGTCCGTCACCTCGAACTCCGCCACCTCGGAACGAAAGCGCAGACGGAACGACACGCTGCCCCGCGGCGTGAACTTGATGGCATTGCTCAGGAGGTTGATGAGGATCTGCCGCAGCCGTCGCTCGTCGGCATGCACCACGGGCGGCACCCGTTCCGGGGGGTCGAACACGAAGGCGAGGCCCTTTGCCTCGGCCTGGAAGCGCATCATGTCGACAATCGCGTCCAGAAATTCCGGCAGCCGGATCTCGTCACGGTAAAGCTCGATCCGTCCGGCCTCGATCTTGGAGATGTCGAGCAGCCCCTCGATCAGCGCCGCCAGGTGCTCGCCGGAGCGGCGGATGGTGCGCAACCCGTCCCGCCGGCGCTCCGGGATCGACGGGTCGCGCTCCAGCAACTGCGCATAGCCGAGGATGGCGTTGAGAGGGGAGCGCAGCTCGTGGCTGATGCCGACGACGTAGCGGCTCTTGGCCTTGTTGGCCGCCTCGGCAACGTCGCGGGCCTTCTGCAGCGCGGCGTCGGTGCGCTTGTGGGCGCGGATCTCGTTCATCAGCAGGGTGGTCTGACGGCGTGTTTCCTCCTGCGCCACCAGCTGGCTCTGTCGCGCCAGTACCAGCGCCCAGGCCGCCACACCGCCGATGATGGCTAGCACGAAGAAGGCTTTCCGCAGCGCCGTGTCGAGGCCCGCGACGGCGGGCGCCTGCGCCCTGATCAGCAGGAACACAAGGCCGATCGTGGCGACGAAGAGCGGGAAGACCAGCAGGAAGGAGCCGACCGGCGTTGCGAGTGCCCCGGTCACGCGCGTCGGCAGCAGGCTTCGCAGCGATCCTATGACTTGCGCAGCCAGCCTCGCCTGCGGCTTGCAGCCATCGCCGCAGCGCGCGTCGAGCGAGCAGCAGAGCGAACAGATCGGGCCGGTGTAGACGGGGCAGTACGCCATGTCGCGCGGCTCGAAGACGTGCTCACAGATCACGCATTGCAGTTCGGTCCGCGTGGCCCAGGCAGCGCGGGGCTTGCGCGCCAGGTAGAAGCGGCCACCTGTGGCCCAGGCGATGGACGGGGCCGCCATGAAAGCCACGCCGAAGGCGATAAAGGTCGCGAAGGCCTGCGCCAACGAGCCCAGCACGCCGTGATAGGCCGTGAAGGACACGAGGACGGCGAGCGCCATGCTGCCCACCCCCACGGGATTTACATCGTAAAGGTGAGCGCGCTTGAATTCGATCCCCGGTGGCGACAGGCCGAGCGGTTTGTTCACCGCGAGATCCGCCACCAGCGCCCCCATCCAGGCCGCCGCGACGCCGCTGTAGACGGACAGGACGCTTTCCATCGTCTCGTAAGCGCCGAGCTCCATCAGCAGAAGGGCGATGGCGCTGTTGAACACCAGCCAGACCACGCGCCCCGGATGGCTGTGGGTGAGGCGCGAGAAGAAGTTCGACCAGGCAAGCGAGCCGGCGTAAGCGTTCGTGATGTTGATTTTGATTTGTGAGATCGCAACAAAGATCGCGGTTGCCGCCAGCACCAGCGTCGGCGAGGCGATGAGGTAGCCGAAGGCCAGCCGGTACATCTCGGCCGGCTGCACCGCGTGAAAGGCGGACATGCCCGCCCGGATCGCGGCGTAGGCGAGAAACGAGCCTGCCAGCAGCTTCATCAGGTCGAACAGCACCCATCCGGGCCCGCCCAGCAGCAACGCCGTCCACCACACGACCGGGCGTTGCGTGCGACGCGGCGGCAGGAAGCGCATGTAATCCACCTGCTCCGCCGTCTGGGTAATCAGCGCGAACAGGATGGAGGCCGCGGCGCCGAAGCCAAGGAGGTCGAAGCCGTCCGTTCCGCCCCTCGTCCCGTACTGGCCGCCATAGTCTGTCCAGTCCCTCAGCCAATCGGGCCGGGCGGTGGCGAGTGCCACCAGCGGCAGGATGTTCAGCAGCAGCCAGACAGGCTGGGTCCAGGTCTGCACCTGACTTATGAAGGTGATGCCGTAGGCCACCAGCGGCACCGCCACCACGGCGCACAGGATGTAGCCGAGCCAGAGCGGCACACCGAAGAAGCTGTCCAGCATCGTGGCCAGGATCACCGCTTCGATCCCGAAGAACAGGAAGGTGAAGGAGGCGTAGATGAGGGAGGTGACCGTGGAGCCGACGTAGCCGAACCCGGCACCCCGGGTCAGCAGGTCCACGTCCACCCCCGCCCGCGCGGCGTGGAAGCAGATCGGGATGGACAGCGCGAAGATGAGCACCGACACGAACAGGATGGCGGCCACGCTGACCGTGAAGCCGTGCGTCACCGTCAGCGCCCCACCGATCGCTTCCAGCGCCAGGAAGGAGATCGAGCCCAGGGCGGTATTGGCCACGCCGAAGGCTGACCACCTGCGCGCCCGCTCCGCCGTGAAGCGCAGCGCGTAGTCTTCCATCGTTTCGTCAGCGACCAGGCGGTTGTAGTCGCGCCGGATGCGGATGATGCGCTGGCGCGTCGGCAATCGGGCCTCGGGCGGATGGGGTGCGATCCGAGGGTGTTCCACCCCCCGGTGGGGCGTCAAGCGCAGCCTCGGCTACGTCATTCGACGTATTCGCCCCCGGAATGAGCAAGAGCAGCATCCCCCGGCCATGATCCATATGTCCCGGCCGCCGGGACGCTGCCAGGAGAGATCAATGACCCAGCAGACCCAGGGTATGTCGCGTCGCGGCCTCGGCCGGCTGGCACTTGGCCTGGGCGGCGCCCTGGCGCTGCCCGCCATCCGCCCAGGCTTCGCGCAAGGCGCGCCGATCAAGGTCGGCGTGCTCCATTCGCTGTCGGGCACCATGGCGATCAGCGAAACGGCGCTCCGTGACACGGTGCTGATGATGATCGAGTGGGCCAACAGCCAGGGCGGGCTGCTCGGCCGCAAGCTGGAGCCGGTGGTGGTCGACCCCGCGTCGAACTGGCCGCTGTTCGCCGAGAAGGCGCGCGAACTACTGGCGGTGAGCAAGGTGGACGTGACCTACGGCTGCTGGACCTCGGTGTCGCGCAAGTCCGTGCTGCCGGTCTTCGAGGAGCTGAACGGATTGCTCTTCTATCCCGTACAGTACGAGGGCGAGGAGCAGTCGAGGAACGTCTTCTACACCGGCGCGGCGCCGAACCAGCAGGCGATCCCGGCGGTGGAATACCTGATGGGCAAGGACGGCGGCGAGGCGAAGCGCATCGCGCTGCTCGGCACCGACTACGTCTATCCCCGCACCACGAACCGCATCCTGCGCGCGTACCTGAACAGCAAGGGCATCGCGGACGCCGACATCATGGAGGAATACACCCCCTTCGGGCACTCCGACTGGCAGGGCATCGTTTCCAGCGTGAAGCGCTTCGCGGGCGAGGGCAAGCGCACCGCCATCGTTTCCACCATCAATGGCGACGCCAACGTTCCCTTCTACCGCGAGCTCGGCAACCAGGGCATCAAGGCCGAGGACATTCCCTGCGTGGCGTTCAGCGTCGGGGAAGAGGAACTGGCCGGCATCGACACCAAGCCGCTGGTCGGCCACCTCGCGGCCTGGAACTACTTCATGTCGGTGCCGGGCAAGCCGAACGACGACTTCAAGGCGATGTGGCGTGCCTACATCAAGAACGACCGCCGCGTGACCAACGACCCGATGGAAGCCACCTACACCGGCTTCCGCATGTGGATGCAGGCCGTCACCAAGGCCGGCACCACGAGCGTGGATAAGGTGCGCGAGGCCATGTACGGCCAGAAACTGATGACGCCCTGCGGCTACGAGGAAACAATGGGCACCAACCACCACCTGTCCAAGCCGGTTATGATCGGCGAGGTGCAGGACAACGGGCAGTTCAACATCGTCTACAAGACGCCCACCGCCATCCCGGCCGAGAACTGGTCGCCCTACATTCCCGAGAACAAGAACCGCCGGGGCTGAAAGCAGAAGGGCGGCGGGGCGACCCGCCGTTCGCACGAGCCATGACGCGCCTCCTCCTCCTTCTCGTTCTGCTTTGCGCCGGGCTTCCCGCGCGAGCGCAGGACGCTTACCTCGATGCCCTGCCCGGCCTCGCCGGCGGCTTCGGCGCCCAAGCGGAAGCGGTGGAGCGGCTGGGTGCGTCGGGAGACCCGCGCGCTCTTCCTCTGCTGCGCGCCCTGTCCGATGGACAGCTGAGCAAGCGCGAGAACACGCTGATCCTGAATGGCACCGACGCCGCAACCGGCCAGCCGCTTGATGCCGCCGGTGCCGAGCCGGTGCGCATCAACAACCGCGTTCGCGCTGCCCTGCGCGGGGCGCTGGGCCGCCTCCAGCTCATCTCCGCCAATGCCGACGAACGCCTCGCCGCGGCGGACGCGGTGTTCCGCAGCCGCAGCGCCGAGAACATCGCGCCGCTGGAAGCCGCCATCGCCCGGGAAAGCGTGCCCCGCGTGCGGGAACGCCAGCAGCTGGCCCTGGCCGCATCGCGCCTCGTCACCGACGATCCGGTGGTGAAGCGCCAGGGCATCGCGACGCTGGGCGAAGCTTCCTCCGAGGAGGCGCGTGCCCTGCTGCTGGAGGCCCGCGCCGCGAACCCCGAACTTGCTGCCGAAGCAGATCGGGCGGTCGCGGCCATCGACGGCCGCCTCGCCTTCAAGCGTGCCGCCGAAACCCTGTTCCAGGGCCTGTCGCTGGGCTCCGTGCTGCTGCTGGCGGCGCTGGGCCTCGCCATCACTTTCGGCGTCATGGGCGTGATCAACATGGCGCACGGCGAGTTCGTGATGCTCGGTGCCTATACCACCTTCGCGGTGCAGGAAGCCTGCCGCGGCATTCCCTGGCTTCTGCCCTGGTCGCTGCCGTTGTCCGTTCCCGCCGCCTTCCTGGTCGCTGGCCTGGGCGGCGCGCTGCTGGAGCGCGGGCTGATCCGCCACCTGTATGGCCGGCCGCTCGAAACGCTGCTGATGACCTTCGGCGTCGGCATGATCCTGCAGCAGGCCGTGCGCCTCCTGTTTGGCGCGCAGAACCGGGAGGTGCTGTCGCCCGCCTGGATGCAGGGTACGCTGTCGCTGCCGGGCGGCATCCTGATCACCCAGAACCGTCTGTGGGTGATCGTGTTTTCGCTTCTCGTGCTGGGCCTGGCTGTCGCCGCCATCCGGCTGACGCGCTTCGGGCTCGAGATGCGCGCAGTGGTGCAGAACCGCCGCACCGCGGCCACCATGGGCATCCGCACCGGTCGCGTGGACGCGCTGACCTTCGCCTTCGGATCCGGCATCGCCGGCATGGCGGGCGTGGCCCTGAGCCAGATCGACAACGTGTCGCCCAATCTCGGCACCGGCTACATCATCGACAGCTTCATGGTCGTGGTGTTCGGCGGCGTCGGCAGCCTGGTCGGTACGTTGGTGGGTGCCATGGGCCTGGGGGTGCTGAACAAGATGATCGAGCCCTGGGCCGGCGCCGTGCTGGCCAAGATCGCCGTGCTGGTGATCATCATGCTCTTTATCCAGCGCCGTCCGCGCGGTCTCTTCGCCCTCAAGGGTCGGGCGGCCGAGGCATGAGCGCCAGCACGACCTCCGCCCCCGTCTCGCGCGGCATTCCGGCACGCGCGCTGTTACGCGGTGCCATCCTCCTCGCCATCGCGCTGCTCGCGCTGCTGCCGCTGCTCAACCTGCTCCCGGAAGGCAGCGTGCTGCGGGTGTCCGACTTCACCGTTTCCGTCACCGGCAAGTGGATCTGTTACGCCGTGCTGGCGCTGGCGATCGACCTTGCCTGGGGCTACTCGGGGATCCTTTCGCTCGGCCACGGGGCATTCTTCGCACTGGGTGGCTACGCCATGGGGATGCACCTGATGCGCCTCATCGGTCCCCGCGGCGTGTACGGTCACCCGGTGCTGCCGGACTTCATGGTCTTTCTGGGCTACCGGGAGCTGCCCTGGTACTGGCTGGGCTTCGATCACTTTCCCTACGCAATCCTGATGGCAATGCTGGCCCCGGGACTGCTCGCCTTCGTGGTAGGCTACCTGTCTTTCCGCAGCCGTATCACCGGCGTTTACTTCTCGATCATCACCCAGGCGATGACCTACGCGCTGATGCTCGCCTTCTTCCGCAACGACATGGGCTTCGGCGGCAACAACGGCTTCACTGACTTCAAGGAATTACTGGGCGTGCCGCTGAATACGCGAGGCGCGCGTGCCGGCCTGTTCTACGCCGCGCTGGTGCTGCTGGCGGGCTCGCTCGCCCTGTGCACCCACCTCGTCGGCACCAAGCTCGGCCGCGTGCTGGTGGCAGTGCGCGACGCCGAAAGCCGGGTGCGCTTCCTGGGCTATTCCGTCACCGCCTTCAAGCTTTCGGTCTTCGTGCTGTCCGCCGCGCTGGCGGGCCTCGCCGGTGCGCTCTACGTGCCGCTGGTGGGCATCATCAATCCCGGTGAGTTCGCCCCGGCCAACTCGATCGAGGCGGTGATCTGGGTGGCCGTCGGCGGCCGAGGCACGCTGGTGGGCGCCATCCTCGGTGCCTTCTCGGTGAACGCGCTCAAGACCTGGCTTACCTCCGTTGCGCCCGATCTCTGGCTTTTCGTGCTCGGCGGCCTCTTCGTCGCCGTCACCCTGTTCCTGCCGCGCGGCCTGGTCGGATTGTTCCGGGGCCGCGCGATGAGGAACGAGCCATGAGCCGGCCCGCCCTCTACCTAGACGGCGTTTCGGTGGTCTTCGACGGCTTCCGGGCGCTGAACAACCTGTCCCTGATCGTCGATCCCGGCGAGCTGCGCGCGATCATCGGCCCCAACGGCGCGGGCAAGACCACGATGATGGACGTCATTACCGGCAAGACCCGCCCCACCGCCGGCACGGCCCGCTTCGGTGACCACGACCTGACGCGGCTGGACGAGGCGCGCATCGCCAATCTCGGCATCGGCCGCAAGTTCCAAAAGCCCACCGTCTTCGACGCGTTGACGGTGTTCGAGAACCTGGAGCTGGCGCTGAAGGCGCCGCGCAGCCCCTGGCGCTGCCTGCGCTGGCGCCTGGACGGGAGTGCCCGCGCGCGGATCGGGGGAGTGATGGAGGAGATCGGCCTCACCCCGCGCGCCACGGATCGCGCCGCCATCCTGTCGCACGGGCAGCGGCAATGGCTGGAGATCGGGATGCTGCTGATCCAGGACCCGGAACTGCTGCTGGTGGACGAGCCTGTCGCCGGCATGACCGACCAGGAAACCGAGCACACTGCCGCCCTGCTCCGCCGCATTGCCGGAAGCCGCAGCGTCGTGGTGGTGGAGCACGACCTGGAGTTCGTGCGCGCCCTGAACAGCAAGGTCACGGTGCTGCACGAGGGCACACTGCTGTCGGAAGGCTCGATCGACGCGGTGCAGAACGACCCGCGCGTGGTCGAGGTCTACCTGGGCCGCTGAGGGAACACGCCAGACCATGCTGCGCGCTACGGATATCCGCCTTTCCTACGGCGCCAGCCTTTGCCTCCGCGGCGTCGGCCTGTCCGCCGATCCAGGCAGGATCACCTGCGTTCTCGGGCGTAACGGCGTCGGCAAATCCTCGCTGATGCGCGCGGTCATGGGGGTGGAACGCATCTCCTCCGGTCGCATTGAGTGGGAAGGCCACGACATCGCCGTGCTGCCACCGGCCGAACGGGCCCGCGCCGGAATCGGCTACGTCCCCCAGGGTCGCGAGATCTTCCCGTTCCTGACGGTAGGAGAGAACCTGGAAACGGCGCTGGCTGCCGCCCCGCGCGGCAGCAAGGTGCCGCCCGAGGTCTTTGATCTGTTCCCCATCCTGCGGCAGTTCCTGCGCCGCCGCGGCGGCGACCTGTCGGGCGGCCAGCAGCAGCAGCTCGCCATCGCGCGGGCGCTGACCGCCCGGCCGCGACTGCTCATCCTGGACGAGCCGACCGAAGGCATCCAGCCCAGCGTCATCAAGGACATCGCCCGCGTCATCCGCCATCTGGCCAGGGACCGCGGCATGGCGGTGGTGCTGGTGGAACAGTATTACGAATTCGCCCGCGACCTGGCGGACCGAATCTCGGTGATGGTACGCGGCGAGGTCGTGCTGGAAGGTGAGGCCGGGACGCTTGAGGAAGACGCCGTCCGTCGTCTCCTGACCGTTTGATCCGCGGCTGCACAGGTCTGGGCCTGCGGTTAGAGCTTGCTGGAACACAAGCTTCGCGGGATCACCGCAGCAATAGCGACGCACCGTTTCGTTCCGCTCCGGCCGCTGCGACGGCATGAGCACCGGGCTGTCCCGGAAGAAGCGTGGCCGGTCCGGCCACGCGAAGTTCCGATCAGGCTGAAGTCAGCAGCGCCAGCATCGCCACGGCCATGGCCGCCCCGGCACCGCGCGCCAGGAAGCGGGCCGGACCGGACTGCAAGCGACCGACGGCGACGCCCAGCGCGTGCAGCGCGGCAGTGGCCAGCAGGAAGCCCGCCGCGTAGGTCACGGCGCCGGCGCCCTCGATCATCTCGGCGCCGTGCGCATGGCCGTGAAACAGCCCGAACAGCACCGCCGCACCCGCCACCGCCGCCAGAGGCAATCGCAGCGCCAGCGCCACGGCGGCGCCGAGCACGATCACCGAGGCAGCGATACCCACTTCCACCATCGGCAGCGCCACCCCTGCCATGCCCAGTGCCCCGCCGGCGGCCATGCCGCCCAGGAAGGCCGCCGGCAGTGCCCAGACCGCCCGGCCGCCCAGCAAACCGGCGAGCAACCCGATCGCGACCATGGCCATGAGGTGATCGGCCCCACTGAGAGGGTGCCAAAACCCCGCCGTGAAACCCGAAACTTCGGTGACGCCGGTATGGGCGAGCGCCGGCATCGCCGGCAGCAGAAACGGCAACAGCAGAACAATCAGCAGATAGCGGCGCATCAGGCGGCACTCCCTTCCGGCGCATGGCGGTCGATGCCGCCAGCTTCGAGAATAAACGTGGCGATCTCGTTCACGCCCTGGTTTTCTTTGAGATTGGTGAACAGGAACGGCCGCGAGCCCCGCATCCGCTTGGAATCCCGGTCCATGACCCCGAGGTCGGCGCCCACCAGCGGGGCGAGGTCGATCTTGTTGATCACCAGCAGGTCGGAGCGCGTGATGCCCGGTCCGCCCTTACGCGGGATCTTGTCGCCGGCGGACACGTCGATGACGTAGATCGTCAGATCCGCCAGCTCAGGCGAGAAGGTGGCGGCCAGGTTGTCGCCGCCGCTCTCGATGAACAGGATTTCCAGGCCTGGGAAGCGCTCGTTCATCTCCTCCACGGCGGCGAGGTTGATCGAAGCATCCTCGCGGATCGCAGTATGCGGGCAGCCACCGGTCTCGACGCCGGTGATCCGCTCGGGCGCCAGCGCGCCGGAGCGGGTGAGGAACTCCGCGTCCTCGCGCGTGTAGATATCGTTGGTGATCACCGCGATATCGTGGGTGTCGCGCAGGTGCTTACAGAGTCGGTCCGTGAGTGCGGTCTTGCCGGAGCCGACGGGGCCGCCGATGCCGACACGGAAAGGACCGTTGCCGGCACCGGCACGGGGCGAAGCGTTCATGAGCGGAAGAGCCTTGTGTACTGCGTTTCATGGCGCATGGAGAAGAGGTCGAGGATCGGGGACGCCGTTCCGACCTCCTCGAGGTCAGCCAGCAAGGCCGCCTCCGTCGCGGCGGTGACGGCGGCAAGCAGGGCCGCGGTGGCGATCTGGCCATCAGTCTGTCCCAGCGGCACGAGCCGGACACCCGCGGAAACGAGGCTGGCGGCAAAGCCGGCGAACCATCCGAACAACGCCGCACGCAGCGGCACACCGTTCCAGGCCGCCGCCGCTCCGAAGGCCACCGGATGCGCGAGGCGACGAGGGTGGCGTGCCGCCAGGGCGGCGAAGCGCGGCTCCGGCCAGGCGCTTGCCGTCACGGTGGCGAAGGCCGCTCCCTGCGCGCTGCTTTCCAGCGCTGTCTCGGCCGTGCCGCGCCAGGCGGCGGCGAGTTCGGCCACTTCGTCCAGCACGACGTCGTCATCCGCCCCGGCGGCGCGCCACGCGGCGGCGAGCAAGGGTCCGTCCACCGCGCCGACGCCGCGGCGCAGTGCGGCCTCGACAAAGGCGATCAGGTCAGCGCGGTTCTCCACCGCACCATCTTGCACCGCTCGCTCAAGCCCGTGGCTGTAGGTATAGGCGCCGACCGGGTAGGCCGGGGATGTCCAGGCGAGCAGGCGGTAAAGCGCCGCATCGCCTTCAGCCATGGTGGTGATGGTGGTGGCCATCGCCGTGATCGTGCGCGTGGCCGTGCGAGTGCTCGTGCCCGCCTTGCGGATGCTCTCCCTGAGCGTGCTGCGGGCCGTGGTGATGCCCGGTCTGTCGGTTGTGCTCACCGTAGGCGCCGCCTTCCGGGTTAAAGGGCGCCTGCACGCTCCGCAGCGTCGCACCGAGGCCCCGCAGCATCGCCGTGATGACGTGGTCGTCGCGGATCAGGATCCGGCCGGCGTCGATCTCGGCGGGCAGGTGACGGTTGCCGAGGTGCCAGGCCAACCGGGCGAAATGGGCGGGATCGGTGGAGGTCACCTCCACCAGCGGCTCCGGCGCCGCGCGCACGGCCACTGCCCCACCTCCCTCCAGCGCAAGACCGTCGCCGTCGCGCAACACCACCGCGTCCGGCAGGTCGAGCACGAAAGCAAAGCCACCCTCCCCGGTATAGCGGCGGCGGCGGCGGTGACGATCATCGAAGTCGAGGGTGATGGTGTCGCGTGCCGCGCTTGCGTCCCAGCGCCCCGCAGGAAGGACGGTGGTGGCGCGGGGAAGGATGCTGTCGGTCATGTCGTGCCTCAGAACAGGAAATAGCGCTGCGCCATCGGCAGCACGCGCGCGGGCTCGCAGACCAGCAGCTCGCCATCGGCGCGCACCTCGTAGGTCTCGGCATCCACCTCGATGCGGGGAAGGTAATCGTTGAGCACCATGTCGCGCTTGGAAATGCCACCGCGCGTGTTCCGCACCGCCAGCAGCGGGCGCGACAGCCCCAGCTTCTCGCCGATCCCTGCGTCCAGCGCGATCTGCGACGTGAAGGTCACGGCCACCGCCGGCAGCGCCTTGCCGAAAGCGCCAAACATCGGGCGGTAATGCACCGGCTGCGGCGTGGGGATGGAAGCGTTGGGGTCGCCCATCGGCGCCATGACGATGGTGCCGCATTTCAGCACTAGGTCTGGCTTCACGCCGAAGAAGGCAGGGGCCCACAGCACGAGGTCGGCCAGCTTGCCCACCTCCACGCTGCCCACATGCTCCGCGATGCCCTGGGAAATGGCAGGGTTGATGGTGTACTTGGCGATGTAGCGACGGGCGCGCAGGTTGTCGTTATCGCCCACCTCACCGGGCAGGCGACCGCGCTGCTGCTTCATCTTGTGTGCGGTCTGCCAGGTGCGGATGATCACCTCGCCCACGCGGCCCATCGCCTGGCTGTCGGACGACATCATGGAAATGGCGCCGAGGTCGTGGAGGATGTCCTCGGCCGCTATTGTTTCGCGGCGGATGCGGCTTTCCGCGAATGCCACGTCCTCGGGAATCCGTGGGTCGAGGTGGTGGCACACCATGAGCATGTCGAGATGCTCATCCAGCGTGTTCACCGTGTAGGGCATGGTGGGGTTGGTGGAACTCGGCAGCACGTTCGGCTCGCCGACCAGGCGGAGGATGTCCGGCGCGTGGCCGCCGCCGGCCCCTTCCGTGTGAAAGGCCTGGATTGTGCGGCCGCCGATCGCCTTGATCGTGCTTTCGACGAAGCCGCTCTCGTTCAGCGTATCCGTGTGGATGGCGATCTGCACATCCAGCGCATCCGCCACGGCGAGGCAGGTGTCGATTGCCTTCGGTGTCGTCCCCCAGTCCTCGTGCAGCTTCAAACCGGCGGCGCCGGCCTGGATCTGCTCCTCCAGCCCACGCGGCAGCGCGGCATTGCCCTTGCCGAGGAAGCCGAGGTTCACCGGGAAGCCTTCGGCCGCCTGGAGCATGCGGGCAAGATGGAAGGCGCCGGGCGTCGCGGTGGTGGCGAGCGTGCCGTGAGCGGGACCGGTGCCGCCACCGAACATCGTCGTCACGCCAGAGGCCAGCGCGTGCTCGATCTGCTGCGGGCAGATGAAGTGGATGTGCACGTCGATCCCGCCCGCGGTCAGGATCTTGCCCTCGCCTGCGATGATTTCCGTGCCTGGACCTATGACGATGCCCACACCCGGTTGCGTGTCGGGATTCCCAGCCTTGCCAACCGCGGCGATCCGCCCGTCCCGTACGCCGACATCCGCCTTGTAGATGCCGGTGTGATCAAGGATCAGCGCGTTGGTGATGACGGTGTCCATTGCCCCGCCGTCCCGTCCGACCTGGGACTGTCCCATGCCGTCGCGGATCACCTTGCCACCGCCGAACTTCACCTCCTCGCCGTAGGTGGTGAAGTCGCGCTCAACCTCGATGACGATATCGGTATCGGCCAGCCGTACGCGGTCGCCCGTGGTCGGGCCGTACATGCCCGCGTAGGCCGAGCGGGAAAGGCGGACAGGCATGGCTACAGGGCTCCTTCCACGTCACCGCGGAAGCCGTGCACCACCCGCGCGCCTCCGCAGGGGATCAGTCGCACGGTGCGGCTCTGACCCGGCTCGAAGCGGACGGCGGTACCGGCGGCGATGTCCAGGCGCTGGCCGCGAGCTTTGTCACGGTCGAATAGCAAGGCGGGGTTCGCCTCGGCAAAGTGGTAGTGGCTGCCGACCTGCACGGGGCGGTCGCCGGTATTGGCGACATCCAGCTCCGTGACCGGGCGCCCGGCGTTCAGCTCGAGGTCGCCGCCAGCAGGAAAGATCTCTCCGGGGATCATGCTCGGTCTGCTAGCGGATCGGCGCGTGGACGGTGACAAGCTTCGTGCCGTCGGGGAAGGTGGCTTCCACCTGGATCTCTTGGATCATCTCGGCCACGCCCTCCATCACCTGGTCCCGCCCGACCACGCTCGCGCCGTCTCGCATCAGCTCGGCAACGGAGCGGCCATCGCGCGCCCCCTCCACCACGAAGTCGGTCACGAGCGCCACGGCCTCGGGGTAGTTCAGCCGCACGCCGCGTTCCAGCCGGCGGCGTGCCACGTTCGCCGCCATCGCAATCAGCAGCTTGTCCTTCTCGCGCGGCGTCAGCTGCATCCCGATCTCCCTGGCTGCCTCATTCCCTGGAACCGGGCCGGCAGCGAAGAATGCCCTCGGAACGAGACTATGGGGATGATCCTACGTGGTCCAGAGCCGCGGCAGCGTTGCCGGAAAGCCCAGCCAAGCCGCGCGCAGGAGCGGCACCGCCCCGGCCAGCCACCTCCGGACCTCAACTGCGGGGCCCAGCCAACGCAACAATGCAACACCCTCGCGCGGCAAGGTCGCCGCGCCGAGCGGCCCGGCCAGCTCGCGTAGGAGCGGCAGGTGGGCACTCACGTCCTGCCCAGCCAGCAACAGCGTCGCGAAGGCTCCCGCCCCGCCGAAGCCGAAACGGTCTTTCAATGCCGTCCCGGGCTCATCCAGCCGCGTCGCATCGATCCAACTTAATTTCCCCGCCACGCGCAGCCGCCACGCGTCATGTAACGCACCGCTCTCGAAGTACTCTCCTCGGGCAGATCGCCCGAAAACCAGCATCTCCGCTGCCAGGAGCCGCGCACACGAGGTCATCTCCACCTGCAGTCGTCGCTTCAACCGGGCGCCGTTGAACAGGATCGTTTCCTGCGGGAGCCACTCTAGCCGTGCACCCGCTTCGATCCTGAGCGAGGTCTGGATCACCGTTTCAGGTCCCAGCGACCGGTATATCTTCTCCGCCGCCGGCGTGCAGAGGGTGGCAGTGCCACCCTCACCCACCATTACCTCCAGGCTCAGGGCGTCGCCCCCCGCGAGCCCCCCGGCGGTGTTGACCAATGCTCCCAGCGGTGGCTCTCCCGCTTCCACGCGCGGGAACAGCACGCGCGACGGAGCCTGCTGGTACAGGTGCTTCAGGACGGTGTCGCCGCCGAGACGTCCGAAGCGAAGGTCGATCGCGCCGTCAGCACGTTGATGCGACGGAACAGCACACCCGGCAGCATGAGACAGCATCAAAATCCACTCTCCGGTAAGCCGGGTCGATCGCGCCCCGCGACTGATAGAGCCAGATCCCTGATCAGGCACAACCACCCGACCAGACGGCGTTGTGCAAGGAGCCGGTGCCGGCCCGAAAGGATCGACGGGCGGGCGGAGCCCGGCTGAACCGCCCTTGAGCGGAGTTCTCCCCGCTCCACCCCTTTTCAGCTGCCGATCGCCCTCGCCGCCGCAGTTTCCCGTTCCGGCACCTGGCCGCCCGGCTCCGGGATGACGCGCCAGAGGTCACCCGCGCGGAGAGCATCGTCTGGTCTGGACCTGGTCCCTGTCAGATGTTCGGCGCGGGGGAGCTTCGTTCACGCCGCGTGCTCCCCCTTCCGGCGAGGCCCTCTCCCAGCCCCTTCGCAACGTGACCGATCTCGCGAAAGCCCGGACAGCGTAGAGCTCAGATCTGTTCAGCATCAAAGAGGCGAAAGACTGCATCCGGGTACTGCGTCCAGCGCAGCCGGCTGGAGGAGGCCTGAAGGATGGCATCGAAATGGAGGAACAGCATCGGCGCATCCTCCACCAGCTTTGCCTGCGCCTGGCGGTAGAGCGCGGCGCGCGCATCGCGCGACGACTCCGAGCGGGCACGCTCCAGCAGTTCCGCGGCCTCGGCGCCGTCGTAGCCCGCGAAGTTGTTCGGGCCGCCCTTGGTGAAGTAGTTGTAGGTGTTGCCGTCCGGGTCGTAGCGGCCGCTCCAGGGCGCCATGCAAAGGTCGAAGTCGCGCTGCCGCAGCACCGTGATCAGGCTGGTCGGATCGATCTGGCGCACCTCGACCTTGAAGCCCGCAACCCCTGCCTGCGCCTGCAGCACCTGGGCGATCCGCACCAGTTGGGGTGAGTTGGTGACGGTGATCGTAACGGGCACGGGGGATGCCGCGCCCGCCTCGGTCAGCATCGCCTTGGCGCGCGTCGCGTCGAAGGGGATGCCCTTTTGCGCCTCGTCGAAAGCCCAGCCCACGGCAGGCGACAGCGGACCGTGCGAAACGCGGCCGGTGTTGAAGTACACCACGCGCTGGATCACCTCCGGGTCGATCGCGGCGGTAAAGGCGCGCCGCACCCGCGCGTCGTTGAAGGGCGCACGGGTGCAGTTGAAGGCGAAGGCGTTGAAGCCCAGGCTCGGCATTTGCGCCACGTGGACGTTGTTCTCGCGCGCCAGCGCCGCCACGGCCTGCGGCGGCACGCCGTCGATCAGCTGCAGGGTGCCGGAGCGCAGGTTGGCCAGCCGCACCGTCTCGTCGGGCAGCGGGCGATACACCAGCCGGTCGAAGTTCTTCGGGGCGCCCTGCCAGTAGCCATCGAACTTCTCGAGCACGAGCTCGGCATTCTTGGTCCAGCTCGCGAGCTTCCAGGGGCCGGCGCCCACGGCCTGGGCGGCGAAGTCGGCACCCAGCCGCTGTACCGCGGTGGGCGAGACCATCATGCCCGCCCGGTTGGTCAGCACCAGCGGCAGCGGCGCATAGGGCGCGCTCAGGGCGATCTCAAAGGTCCTTGGACCCGTTACCGTCACCTCCTTGAGCGGTCCGAAATCAGCGCGACGGATGGAGCCGGAGGACGGGTCCATGTAGCGGTCGATGTTGGCCTTGGCGGCCGCGGCGTCGAGGGGCGTACCGTCGTGAAAACGCAGGTTCTCGCGCAGCGTGAAGACGTAGCGCAGTGGGTCGGCCATCTCGACGCTGGCAAGGCCAGGCACAACGGAGCCGTCGGGACGCGCCACCAGCAGCGTTTCGTGCAGGTTGTAGAGAACCTGTGTTTCAAAGAACGAGGCGGAGAAGGCCGGGTCCAGCGTGACCGGGTCCGACACCACGCCGATGTTCAGCGTGCCGCCGGGCGCGGCTCGGGTGGCGGCACCCTGCGCGAAGGCGCCCCGCGCCGCGACCAGGGCTGGTGCGGCGAGCGTGGCGCCGAGCAGGGCGCGTCGTGTGTTGGCCATGGTGGCGTCTCCGTAGGGAACAGGTTGGCAGATCTGTGGCGAAGAAGTCCTAGTCGCGCGGGTCGAGGCGGTCGCGCAGCGCGTCGCCCAGGAGGTTGAAGCCCAGCACGGTGAGAAAGATTGCCGCCCCCGGGAACCAAGCGAGCCAAACGGCCTGGTCCAGGAAGCCCACGGCGTCGTGCAGCATGTTGCCCCAGGAGGGCGTCGGCGGCTGCACGCCCAGACCCAGGAAGGAAAGGTAGCTCTCGGTGATGATGGAAGAGGCCAGGAGCAGCGAGGCCTGTACCAGGATCGGCGACAGGGCGTTGGGCAGAACGCAGCGCAGGAGGATACTCACCTCGCCGAAGCCCAGGGCGCGCTCGGCCGATACGAAGTCGAGGTTGCGCAGCGCCAGCGCCTGCCCTCGCGCGACGCGCGCCAGCACCGGCAGGTTCACCGCCGCGATCGCGATCACGGTGACCGGCAGCGAGGCGCCCAGCGCCGCCGTGATACCCAGTGCCAGCAGAATGCCGGGAAACGCCAGCAGCACGTCCATGCAGCGCATCAGCGTGCCATCGGTCCAGCCGCCAACATAGCCCGCGACGAGGCCGATGGGCGTACCCAGCAGCAGCGCCGCGGCAACGCTCGACAGCCCCACCAGCAGCGACACGCGCGCGCCCTCGAGGATGCGCGAGAGCACATCGCGGCCGAGGTCGTCGGTTCCCAGCAAGTGCGTGGTGGAAGGAGCAGCCAGCGTTGCCAGGAAGTCGGGCTCGGCCGGCGCGTAACCACTCACTGCTGGTCCGAGCACCGCCGCCAGGAGCACCAGGAACACGAGCGCGACGCCGAGCAGGCTGCGCGGTTCGCGCAGCAGCCGCCACCAGGAAGAACGCTGTCCCGGTGCGAGCATGGCAGCGCTCATCGCCGTGCCCTCAGCCGCGGGTCAAGCACGGCGTAGAGCACGTCCGTGGCGAGGTTGACCAGCACGAACAGCGTGGCCGTCACCAGGATCGCGCCCTGCACCACGGGAAAGTCGCGCGCGAAGATCGCGTCCACCGTCAGCTTGCCGATGCCCGGCCAGGAAAACACACTCTCGGTGATCACCACGCCACCCAACAGCTGTCCGAGCTGAAGCCCGATCAGCGTCACCACCGGCAGCAGCGCGTTGCGCAGACCGTGACGCCAGATCACGCGCCGCCGCGACAGCCCCTTGGCTCGCGCCGTGCGGATGTAGTCGGCGCTCAGCACCTCGATCATCGCGGCGCGGGTCATGCGCATGGTGGCCGCAGCCATCGCAGCGCCCAGCGTAAGCGCCGGCAGCACGATATGGGCCAGTGCTGCGCCCGGATCTTCGAGGAAGGGCGCGTAGCCGGAGGAGGGCAGGAGCGGCAGGCCGATCGAGAGTGCCATGATCAGAAGGATGCCCAGCCAGAAGCTCGGCAGCGACAGCCCGCACAGCGCGATTACGGAGGCCGCGAGGTCGGCCGCGCTGTTGCGTCGCGCCGCCGCCACGATGCCGGCGGGAATGGCGATGACCAGCGACACCACGGTCGCCGCCAGGCCGAGCTGCAGCGTTGGTATCAGCGCGGCGCCGATCACCGCCGTCACCGGGCGGCCGGTTTGGATGGATCGGCCGAGGTCGCCCGTCAGCACCTGGCCGAACCACGCCAGGAAGCGTACCGGCAGCGGGTCGTCCAGCGCGTACTTGGCGCGCAGCGCGGCAATGGCGGTGGGGTCGGCCTCCAGCCCCAGCATCGCCGTCACCGGATCTCCCGGCACCATCGACAGCAGCGCGAAGGATAGTACGCAGAGGCCGAACAGCACTGGCAGGAGCGAAACCAGGCGGCCCAGGATCATGCGCATGGCGGGGCGGGTTCCCTCAGGCTTCCGTGGGCGCCGGGGCGCGGTCGCGAGCCCGACGATAAGCGGCGATGCGGGCCGCCACCGGCGTTGGCTCGGTCGGCCCGGCCGCCGTGTCGGTCGCGGCAGGCAGGCTCTCAGCGAACAGGCAGGCGGAGCCGTGGTTCGGCGCGATGAGGCGCAGCGGCGGATGCACACCCTCGGTGCAAACCGGGTGCGCGTCGGGGCAGCGGCCGTGGAAGCGGCAACCGGGCGGGAGAGCTGCGGGGTTGGGCGGCTCACCAGTCAGGGGCGCGTGAGTGCGGGCGCCGTCGGTGCGGGGCGCAGCCGCCAGCAGCGCACGGGTGTAAGGATGCCGGGGATCGCGAAAGAGCTGCGTGGTCGGGGCGGTTTCCACCAGCCGGCCCGAGTACATCACGGCCACCCGGTGCGCGAGGTGCCGCACCACCGCCAGGTCGTGGCTGATGAACAGCAGCGCCACGCCGGTGTCGCGCTGGAGATCCTGGAGCAGGTTCACGACCTGAGCCTGCACCGATACGTCGAGAGCCGAGACCGGCTCATCGCACACGATCACTTCGGGCTGGACGGACAGGGCGCGGGCAATGGCGACGCGCTGCCGCTGGCCGCCGCTGAACTGGTGTGGCAGGCGGTCGAGCTGGGCGGGCGATAGCCCCACCTGTTCCATCAGCGCGGCGGCCCGGCGCTCGGCCTCGCGCCCGTCACACAAGCCATGGAGTCGCATCGGGCGCACCAGCACGTCGCGTATACGCTGGCGCGGATCAAGCGACGCGAAGGGGTCCTGGAACACCACCTGGATGCGCCGCCGCATGGCGCGCAGAGCCCGACCCCGCAAGGCCCGCAGGTCGGTCCCGCCAAGGCGCAGTGCGCCTTCGTCGGCGTCCTGGAGGCGCAGGATCAGCCGTCCTAGCGTGCTCTTGCCGCAGCCGGACTCGCCCACCACCGCCAGGGTTTCTCCCTGGTTCAGGTACAGGTCCACGCCGTCCACCGCCACCATCCGCTGATTGCCGGGGAGCGGGAAGGTTTTGCGCAGCCCTTGCACGACGAGCAGCGGTTCTCGCCCGTGGGCCGGTTCGGTGGCTCCGGTCACGCGGCCAGCCCCGTTGCCAGCCTGTCCACCGGGGCGCGCCAGCAGGCGGCGCGATGGTTCGGCCCCATCTCGCGCAGCGGCGGCTGCTCCCGGCAGACCTCGGCTGCGAAAGGGCAGCGCGGAGCGAAGCGGCAGCCCGGCGGCGCGGTCCCGGGGGCGGGCATGCGGCCGGGAATGGGCTCCAACCGGTCTACCGTGCCCGACAGCGACGGCATCGCAGCCAATAGCGCAAGCGTGTAGGGGTGCTGCGCATCGCTGAACAACGTGGCGGCGGGCGCCTGCTCCACCACGCGACCGGCATACATTACCGCGACCTCGTCGGCGATCTCGGCCACCACGCCGAGATTGTGGGTGATAAAAAGGATTGCGGTGCCGGTGCGGTCCCGTAGTTCCAGCAGGAGGCGCAAGATCTGCGCCTGGATTGTCACGTCAAGGGCCGTGGTCGGTTCGTCCGCTATCAGCAGCCGAGGCTCGCAGGCCAAGGCCATGGCGATCATCACGCGCTGCCGTAGACCGCCGGAAAGCTCGTGCGGGAAGCTGTCGAGACGGCGCTCGGCGGCGGGCACCTGCACCTGTCGCAGTGCCGCGAGCGCGCGAGCGCGCGCCTCGGCCGCACTCAGCCCGCGGTGCACGCGCAGTGTTTCACCGATCTGATCGCCCACGGTGAAAACCGGGTTCAGCGAGGTCATGGGTTCTTGGAACACCATCGCCATGCGGTCGCCGCGCAGTCGGGTCATCGCCCGCTCATCCAGCGCGCGCAGGTCAGTGCCCTCGAACTCCAGCGCCTCGGCGGCAACCTCGTTGGCTCCTTCGGGCAGCAAGCGCATCAGCGCCATGGCGGACACGCTCTTGCCCGAGCCGGACTCCCCCACGACGCAGAGGATGCGGCCCCGGTCCAGGCGCAGCGACACGTCCTCGACCACCCGCACCCTGCGGCCCGGGGGACCGAGTGAAACGGTCATCCCCTCCATCCGCAGGACGGGATGCGGCGCAGCGGCGATGGTGCCTGTCAGCCCGGCCGCCATCACTCGGCCACCAAGGGGTGAAGCTCGGCTGCGGTGGGTAGTGCCAGGAAGGCGCCCGGACGTGCCACGGCCAGCGCCGCAGCTTGTTGCGCCACCGCAGCAGCGGTGATGGCACTCCGCCCCACGGCCAGCAGCGCTGCAAGAACGCCGCAGAAGGTGTCGCCCGCCCCGCTGGTGTCCACGACGCTGGTGGCCGAGGCAGGAAGGTGGTGCACCGTGCCTTCCCCGGACAGGAGACAGCCATCGCCGCCCAACGTCACCACCACGGTTTCTGCGCCCAGCGCGCGCAGCGCCTGCACCGCTGCGGGCCCGTTCGTGCCGGTCAGGTCCCGCGCTTCCACCGCATTGGCGACCACCACGTCGCAGCGCCCGAGCACGGCGTGCGCCGCCTCCCCCGCCAGAGCGGGTTCCAGCGGCGCGGTGTTCAGCATCACCCGCGCTCCGCGCGATGCGGCGGCCTCGATCGCGGCCAGCGTGGCGGCAGTGCCGAGATTGCCCTGTAGCAACAGCCAGTCACCGGCATCGAGCCTTTCGGCGAAGCTGACCGCCGCGGCGACGGGAAAGCCTGCCGCGCAGGCGCCGGAAGTGACGATGCTGTTTTCCCCACCGAGCGAGACCAGCAGCACCGACAGGTCCGTCGCCACCGCAGTCGGACGCAAGTCCAGATCCACGAAGCGTTCCGCCTGAAGGCGATGAGCAATCTCCCGGCCCTCGCCGTCGTCGCCGATCGGGGCGCAGAACGCCACGGGCAGCAACCCGGTACGCGCAGCCACCGTGGCCTGGTTCAGTCCCTTGCCGCCGGGCGCGCGGGACGCGGCACCGCCCACCAGCGTTTCCCCGGCCTCTGGCAGGCGCGGGACCGGCAGGCTGATGTCCAGCCCCGCATTGCCGAGGACGAGGAGGCGGCTCACGCGCCAGCCTTGCCGGCGCTGGTGCCGTCCGCCGGCGGGCGGGCGCGGTCGGCCTCAAGCATGAAGCTGCGCAAACGTTCCGGATCCACCGGGTTCCACCACACGCCGTCACGCTTCAGGTAACTCGCCACGATCACGCCGTCCGCGGCGGCGAAGATGTCGCCCACGTTGTCCGGGGTGACACCGGAGCCGATCACCACCGGCAGCGCCGTGCCGTCGCCGATGGTGCGGATCTCCTCCATGGTGGCGGCGTCACCGGTGCGCTGGCCGGTGGCGATGGCCACGTCGGCATCGAAGAACTCCACGTCGCGCGCCAGTTCCGGGATCGAGCGGTCGCCGGTGATGGCATGCGCCCCGTGCTTGACGTGGACGTCGGCGAAAATCTTCACCGTGCGAGCATGCAGTTGTGCCCGGTAACGGGTTGCGAGCGCCGCAGGACCTTCCACGAAGCCCTCGTTGGCGATGTAGGCATTGGCCCATTGATTGACGCGCACGAAGCTGGCGCCGGACGCCTTGGCCACCGCCAGCGCCTGGAGCGCGCCATTGGCAAGCACGTTGACGCCGGTCACCAGTCCAGCGGCGCGTCGCACCGCCTCGGTCATCACCGCCATGCAGGCGGCGGTTTCGGGACCCAGGTGTTCGGGCTTGCTGAAGGGAATGTCGCCGTGGTTCTCGACGATCAGCCCGTCCACACCGCCGTCGCGGTACCGCAGCGCCTCGGCCACCGCGAAGCCGGTGATCTCCTCCATCGGCTGGCCATCGTAGCCCGGGCTGCCGGGGAGCGGCAGCGAGTGGATCACGCCGATCACCGCTTTGCGGCGGCCGAACAGCGCCTCGATCGCGTGGGGCTTGGGGCGAAAAACGGGCTTGGCGGGCATCAGTGGGTGCCCTCCCCGTCCTGCCGCATCGGACTCTGCCGCGTGACCCAGGCCAGGGCGTTGCGCCACAGCCGCGCGTAGCCGGGCCAGCGCACGAAGTCGTCGGGCAGCCAGTGCGGCCCGATGTCGGAGGTCCAGGCCAGGGTCCGCCCCTGCCCATGCTGTCCGGTCACCAGCAGCGGATGGCCGCCCTCCTCCTCCGGTAGCCTCGCCAGGACCTCGACCTCCGGCCCCTCGCGCAACACCACTTCGTTGGCGCCGAGCAGCAAGGGCCACTCGCCGTCCAGGCCGTTGAGGATCGGGTGCTCCCGGTTGCCGGTGATGTGCGGGCGGAAGCCTTGGGGCACCTCGAGGCGGTCATCGTAGGGTAGGCAGGTGACGGGCAGCGCATCCTCCACCGGGGTACGGTGCCAGCGACCACGGCCATCGATGCCCTGGAAGGTCAGGTACCCACCGATCATCATCAGACCGCCGCCCTCCGCCGTCCAATCGCGGATCAGTTTCAGCCGGTTAGGCGTGGGCTTGCCGTTCAACCAGACCGAGGGCGGCAGCAGCAGCGTGTTGGCGCCTATGTCGGACAGGATGATCGCGCGATAGCGGCGCAGTTCCTCCAGCGAGAAGGGAAAACCTTCCGCAGCCTCGTGCGCGGTCATGTAGGTCAGGTTGAACTCGCTGTCCCGCAGCGCCTCCACCAGCGGTTCCGCCCCTTTGTGGAAGGTGACGCTGCCGAACTGGTCGAAGCCCTTGTAGTGCGTGGCGGCGCTCACCCAGCTTTCCCCTACCAGCAGAACCTCGGTGCGTGACATTCAGGCGACTCCCGATACGGCTTTGTTTCTGGTGGTGCTACGAGGGCGGCTCGGCGTTGCCACTGAGGCACGCTCGATCAGTTCTACTGGCACGCGCCGCGGTTGCTCCGGCACCGGCTGGCCGGCAATGTGATCGAGAAGTGCCCCGACGCCGCAGGAGCCGATCTCTGCCACCGGCTGCCGTATCGCAGTCAGCGGCGGGCTCAGCAGGTGCAATGGCCCGACATCGTCGAACGCCACCAAGGACAGGTCAGTTGGCAGGCGCACCGACAGCTTGCGGGCGGCTGCGAGGACGCCCAGCGCCGTCTCGTCGCTGGTGGCGAAGGCCGCCGTAGCCGGCCAGGCCGCCTGCAGCATGCGCTCGGCTGCGTCCTGACCCTGCGCCGCCCCGTAGTCATCATAGCTTTCGAACACGATCTGCGCGGAGGAGCCACTAGACCGCACGGTTTCCGCGAAACCGCTGAAGCGTTCCACGGTGCTGAGCAGCCCGCGTGGGCCGCCAAGAAACGCCAGCCGGCGATGCCCAGCAGCCAGCAGGTGCTCCGCGGCCAGAACGCCGCCGCGGTAATTCTCGGCGAAGACCCGAGGCGCTTCGACGCCTGGTACGTCCTCATCCAACAACACGACCTTGCCAACGTCGCCGATGGCCTGGGCGAGGGCACCGTCATCGGCATGGTTGGTGACGAAGAGCAATCCGTCGGCATAGTCGCGTCCAAGGCGCGACAGCTCGTGCAACTCATGGCTCAAGCGGTTGCGGGTAGCGCAAACCAGGAGGTCGGTACCCCTTTCCTCGGCCGCACGCTCCACCGCGTCCACCAGAAGAGCAAAGAACGGGTTAGCGATGTCGGGCACGATGAGCCCAATGGTGTCCGTCCGCCCACGGCTTAGGCGTCGCGCATGGGGATTGGGACGATAGTTTAACAACGCAACTGCCTCTTTGATGCGGCGCGCGGTGTCCGGCGGCAGATCCAGCGTCCCGTTGAGAAAGCGAGATACTGCGGCCACAGACAGGCCGCTCTCGCGCGCAACGTCCCGCAACCTGACGGTGGGCTGCCTCGCCCCGGATCGGGAATTCTGCGTCCTCAACTGCTTTCCAGTAAAACGGTTTACAAACGATATTCAATGCGTACGCGGCGTCAAGCGCCAAATCTCCTGAAATCTTCTCAGGCGGCAATGACGGCTCGGAGGCTTATCCCCCTTCACTTCCCTTCGCGGGCTTTCGGCCGCGAGCCTGCGCAGCGACCCAGCGTGCATTTCCATCGCTGTTCCGCCTGGAGCGTTTGGAACTGGCGGGCCAGCAGCCGGTCAGCCCGGAAACAAGCCTTGTTCTCCCCAGCATAGCGCAGCGCATCCTGCCATCGCAGCTGCAGGAGTGCCGCTTACAAGATATCCTTATGGAGCCAGGTTTTGCGGCCATTCGGCAGGACGGTGTGATCCGGGCAGATCCGGCCCGCAGCCGTGTGGCAGATCTACTCCAGACTCCTATCAACACGGCGCTGTTAATCCGTGAGGCGAGAATTGCTGCACGGGATTCTACCATGCTCGTTCTGAGCAGCGTTTGGTACCGACCTGAACAGGATCTGGATTACGAGATCCACAGCTGACAGACTTCAAAGACTGTGGGCTCGCATCTGACGGGATAATGGATTTTACTTACCTCCTTTCACGGCGACGGCCTCGACGTGACAGATCAGCCTTCTATTACGACCACCGTCACAGCATGGACCGTGTTGAGCTTGCACGCGGATACCGTCACCCCCGGTAAGCGTGGCCATCAGGGGCAGAAGCGCCGCAGTCACTGCGGCTCTTTGCGCGGCGATACGTCACACAGCGGTCGCCTTGGAAACCTCGAAGCCCATCTCGAGGTGACTCCCGGAGGAGAATGCTCCCTCGTACTCGCCGAAGGGTGCGAGGGCGACGATGCGATCGTTCCCACTGCGGAGAGTGACGCGCAGGTGCGAGCCGAGAAAGGTCGCTTCCTCCACTGTCGCTGATCTGCGATGCATGCCGTCGTGTATATTCTTGCCCAGCATGACGTCCTCAGGCCGGACAGCCAGCGTGCGCCCTTCGAGTTCCACGAAGTTGCAATCGCCCAGGAAGGACGCCACGAAGCGGTTGGCAGGGCGGCGATAAAGCGCCTGGGGCGACCCGACCTGTTCGATCCGTCCTGCATCCAGCACCACGATCAGGTCGGACATGTGCAGCGCTTCCTCCTGATCGTGGGTGACGAACAGGATGGTGACGCCGAGCCGCGCCTGAAGCCGCTTGATCTCGCTTTGCAGGCTGCTGCGCAGGTTCTTGTCCAGAGCGCCCAGCGGCTCGTCCATCAAGAGGAGATCTGGCCGGATCACCAGCGCGCGGGCCAGGGCCACGCGCTGCTGCTGCCCACCCGAGAGCTGGCGCGGATAACGTCCCGCCAGGGGCGCGAGCCCCACCATCTCCAGCGCCTCAGCCACCCGCGCGGCAGCCTCAGCCTTGGGCACCCGGCGCATGGAAAGACCGAAGGCAACGTTGTCCTGCACCGACATGTGCGGGAACAGGGCGTAGTTCTGGAACACCATTCCGATGTTGCGACGGTTCACGGGCACGTGGCTGATGTCGCGGCCGCCGAGCCGGATGGCGCCGCCATCCAGCACCTCGAAGCCTGCGATCAGCTTCAGCAGCGTGGTCTTGCCCGAGCCCGACGCCCCGAGCAACGTGCAGAAGCTACCGCCCGGCACCGCGAGCGAGAAGTCCCGAAGGATCTGCGTCGGTCCGTAGGATTTGCGGACGCGGTCGATTTCCACCGACTGCCCCTGCGTCGGAGCATCGTTCATCGAGCGCGCCTTTGCAGTACGAGGTTGGTAAGAAGCACGGCCAAGGTGAACAGAACGATCAGCGCCGCGACCGCCGTGATGGTCGGGTTGATCTCATGCGCCACGCCTTCGTACATCAGCTTCGGCAGCGTGCGGCTGCGGACATTGGTCAGGAACAGCGCCAGCACCACGTCGTCGAAGCTGGTGATGAAGGCGAAGACGGCGCCGGCCAGGATGCCGGGCAGAATGGCCGGCAGCAGCACGCGACGGAACATGGCGGGCCAGCTGGCACCCAGGCCCAGGGCGGCGAGTTCCAGGTTGCGGTCGAAGCCCCGCAGGGCCGCGCGCACCGTGATGACCACGAAGGGCGCCGCCATGACGACGTGCCCGAGGCCCAATGCCCAATGGCCGCCGATCAGCCCCCAGGGTGCCAGGAGATAGAAGAGCCCGACCGCCAGGATGATCTGCGGCACGATCATGGGCAGGATGAACAGGGTTTCCAGCAACCGGCCAAGGGGTCCACGCAGCCGTGACAGGGCGAGTGCCGCGGCGGTTCCCAGGGTGGTCGCCCCCAGTACGGCGATCCCGGCCACCTGGAGGGAATTCCACAGCGAGGCGATCCACTGGGGACGGTTGAAGAACTCCTCGTACCAGCGCAGCGAAAAGTTGCTCGGCGGGAAACTCAGGAAGGGTGAGGAGCCGAGGCTCATCGGAAAAACGATCAGGATGGGCGCCAGCAGGAACAGCACCACGGCCACGCCGGCCATCACCAGGACCCAGCCCCCCGCCGAGCGGCCGCGAGAGCCGACGGCGAAGGGCGTGGCCGCCACCGGTGCCGAGCTGTCGCCCAGCAGCTTCTCCAACCCGAAGACGACCTGAAACAGCGAGAACACCAGCAGCGTCGCGCCCAGCACCGCCACCGACAGGGCTGCCGCCAGTCCCCAGTTCAGCTGCTCGCTGATGTTGAAGGCGATGAGCTGGGCGATCATGGTCTGCGCCGGACCGCCCATCAGCGCGGGCGTGACGTAGTAGCCGAGCGCGTTCATGAAGACGATCGTGGCACCCGCCAGCATCCCCGGCGCGGTCAGCGGCAGGAACAGCCGCCGGCACAGCGACCATGGGCCAGCCCCGAGCGTCTCGGCTGCGTGCACGAGGTTCGCATCGATGCCACGGAACGCGCTGTAGAGCGGCAGCACCACGAAGGGCATCAGCACGTGGCTCATGCCGATCAGGACGCCGGACATGTTGTACACGAAGGCGATGGGCTGCGCGGTCAGTCCGCCTTCGGTGAGCAGAGTGTTCAGCGCACCGTTGCGCTGAAGCAGGATGATCCAGGCGGTGGTGCGCACCAGCGAGCTGGTCCAGAACGGCAGCAGCACGCACAACGTCAACAGGCGCGTGACGCGCGGCGGCACCGTGGCCATCAGGTAGGCCACAGGATAGGCGAGCACCACCGAGATCAGCGTCACCAGCGCCGCGATCTCGAAGGTGGTCGCGAGCGCGACGCGGTAGGCCGGAACGGAGGCGGCGCGCAGGTAGTGCTCCCAGGGCCCCGTGGCACCCGCGAAGCTGAGTGACAGCAGCCGGCCGACCGGAAGGAAGAAGAAGATCACCAGGAACAGCAGCAGGGGCAGCACGAGCCACCCCAGCCGCCGTCCCGGCAGGCCGGCAGGAAGCGCGACGATCGCCATGCCGGTCAGGTCACGAAGAGCTGGCGGGGGAAGTTGGTCAGCCGCTCAATACCCGTCTCGGTGATGGCGATCGTTTCAGACATCCCGAAGCCGCAGGCCAGCACGTAGGTATGGAAAACCATGCCTGGCTGGAAGTGCCAGTCGCAACCCGGCGCCGCTTCCAGCGGTTCCCCGCCGTTGGGCTGCAGCAGCAGGCCCACGGAATAGAAGGTCTTGTTGGTATAGGTTTCGCGCAGCCCCGACGAGAGCACGCCGTCGCGGTAGATCGCGTCCGGGACGGCGGCCGCGACGCCCGGCGCCACGGCGGCGATCGCCGCGTCCTGGATGCGGATCAACTGCTCGACGATACGCTGGTCCTCGTCGGTGGCGACGCCGACCTTCATCGGGCGCATGAAGCGCGCGTGATAGTGGCGGACATTGGGCGTGCATTCCAGCTGCACCACGTCGCCGCGCGCCAGCACGCGGTCGGAATAGCCGCCGTGCAGGTGGAAGGCACGCTCGCCCGAGGAAAGTACGCCGGGCCCGGGCAGATCGCTGCCGGCACGGATTATGGCGGCGCAGATCTCGGCCGCCATCTCCCGTTCGGTGGAGCTTTCTCCGGCCGCCTCGATGCCCGCCTGCATCCCCGCTTCCGCCGCACGGGCAGCCTGACGCTGATAGGCTATCTCGGCCGGCGACTTGATCAGCCGCATCCGCGCCACGAGGTGGCCCGCATCCTCGATGATGGCACCGGGCAGTGCGTCCCGGATCGCCAGGAACCGGGCCGCGTTCAGCACCCAGGCGGACAGCTCCACCGCCAGGCGCGGCGTGGCGCCCAGCGTCGCCCGGATGGCGCGGATGCCCACGTCGATCGGTACGTCGCTGTCGGTCCACAGGTCGCGACCGGCGAACACGCAGGTCTGGTCGAGGTAGTATTCCTCGACGTCGCGCGCCACGAGCACCGGCTCGCCTTCGGCCGGGATGATGGCGAACTGGAAGGTGCCGTAGGCGCGCGTGAAGTAGCCGGTCAGCCAGGTGACGGATTCAGGCAGGAAGGCCAGCAGCGCATCCTGTCCCGCTTCGCGCAAGGCCGTCTGCACGCGGGCGACCCGGGCGAGGTACTCCTCGCGCGGGAACCAGGGTTCGGCGATCCCGCGCATCAGTTGCCCTGCATCACGGCGGTATACTTCTCCTGCGCTTCCTGCCCGTGCTTGGCCCACCACTCGATGTCCATAAACAGAGCGTTGCTCAGGCGCTGCGGCGTCGAGGGCAGGCGGTCTAGGCGCGTGGGCTCGATCATGCTCAGGGCATCGGTGCGCGTGGGGCCGTAGGCGACGTACTTGCTGAAACGCGACTGTGCTTCCGCCGAGCTCATGTAGCGCAGGAACTTCACCGCGGCGTCACGGTTCGGCGCGCCCTTGACGATCATGAAGTAGCCGACCTGCGGCACGCTCTGTTCCCACGCCATGGCGATCGGCAGACCCTCATCCATGCCGGATTGAAAGCGGCCGTTCCAGCCCAGTGCCATCACCGCGTCGCCGCTGCCGAGCGCCTGCACCGGCTGCGCACCCGAGCTCCACCACACCGCGACCTGTGGCCGGATGGCGCGGATCTTGTTCAGGGCGCGCTCCATCCCGGCAGGGGTGGAAAGCGTCGGGTAGACGTCGGCCGGGGCCACGCCGTCCGCCAGGAGTGCTGCCTCCAGCACCGTGGCGGGCTTGTTGGGCAGGGTGCGCTTGCCGGGAAACTTCGCTACGTCCCAGAAGTCGGCGAAGCTCGTCGGATGGGCACCGGGAAAGGCTTTGGTGGAGTAGCCGATCAGCGTCGAGAAGATTTCCGACGGCACGCCGTACGGGTTGCGCGCGCCGGGGATCACCTGGCTCTGGTCGACCATGTCGTCGGTGATGCGCTCGAACAGGCCCTGCTGCACGCCCAGCATCAGCCCGGCGCCGCCCGCTGTTACCACGTCCCAGGACACCGAATGCGTCTCGACCATGGCGCGGATCTTGGCGGGCTCTGGCCCGGTATCCTCGGTCACGGTGACGCCGGTGGCCTTGGTGAAGGGTTCGATCCAGGCCTGACGAATGGCATCTTGGTAGCTGCCGCCCCAGGAAGCAAAGACCATTTCCTCGGCCTGCGCGGCGGGTGCCGCGCCGACCACGGCCGTCAGCATGGTGGCGGCAAGGGCGAGCACCCGAAGGCGCTGCGGGAAGAGCGGACGCGTCATGGCGTTCTCCGGACGGTGGATGCCTGGGTTGGGTGGCGTCACTGCAGGCACAGGCGGGCGAAGTTGTGCAGCATGGTCTTGGCTGGCTCGGCATCGGTGGCCGAACGCTTCAGCGCGTCCACCTCCGCACCGTCGCGCTCCAGGCGCGGACGGCTGTCCTCGAACCAGACCTGTGCCTGGGCGCGCGTGACCTCGGGGTGGCCCTGGATGCCCCAGACCGGGCGATCGCGGTAACGCCAGATCTGGTTGGGACACAGGTCACTGCTGGCGAGCACGCGCATGTCGGGATGATCTGCGCGCACCTCGTCGTTGTGCCAGACGAACATGTGCACGCGCCCGCCCACTTGGCCGGCGATCGGATCCGCGGCTGCCTCAGGCACCACGTCCAGCCACTTGTAGCCCACCTCGCAACTTTCGCGGCGGAACACCTGGTCACGGCCGCACAGGGCGGAGGCCAGGATCTGGTGGCCGAAGCACAGGCCCAGCATGGGGATGCCCCGCGCCTCGGCATCCTGGATCAGCGCATGCTCGCGATGGATGAAGGGGATGTCCTCGTAGGCGCCATGCGGGCTGCCCGACAGAAAGATACCGGCATAGGAAGACAGGTCTTCCGGGAACTCACCCTCGAAGGCCCAATGAACATCCACCTCCAGACCTTCGGAGGCGAAGCGTTCATCGAGCCGTGCGACGGAAATCCGCTTCGGGCCGTTGGACAGGTAGAGGAGCTTGCGGCTCATGGTGCGGGGGTCCTCCGCAAGGTGGCGATAATGGCGTCGCGGGCGTGATCGAGATGCACCCGCATCAGCTCGGCGGCGCGCTCAGGCTCGCGCGCCGCGATGGCGTCGAGGATGGCGAGGTGTTCCTGCTTGCCCTGCTCGAAGCGGGCGGGGATGCGGTGCAGGCCGAACATGCGGGTCCGCTGGCGGAGTTCCGTCACCAGCCGTCGCAGCTCGGCATTGCCGGACGCGAGTGCGACGCCGAGGTGCAGCCTGTCGTCCAGCGCCCAATGCGCTTCGTCAGTGAGCAGCTGGCCCTTCTCCATGCCCAGGATTTCGGCACGAATGGAAGCGACCTCCCCTGCGTCCATGTGAAGCGCCGCCTGTTGCGCGGCCTCGCCTTCCAGCAGCCAGCGGATCCGGAGAATGTCCATGATCTCCGGCACCGTGATGGTGGCGACCACCAGCATCCGCCCGTTCCGCTGCAGGAGCCGCTCACCTTCCAGCCGGCCCAGCGCATCGCGCACCGGGGTGCGGGACAGGCCCAGCTCCTCGGCCAGGCGGCGTTCCTGCACGATCTGGCCGGCCGCCAACAGGCCTTCGTCCATCATGGCTCGCAGCCGGGCATAGGCGGTCAGGGCCAAGCTCTGAACATCCATCTGGGGCAGGGTTGGCACGCATCGCATGCCATAGCGGTATGCACGTGGTATGCCAGCGAGGATATGAACCCGTCGTTCGGCGCTCCGCACCCCCCCCCACTGCGAGCCGCCAGGCTTCAGGGCGGGCGGCGATGCCATGAGATGTTGAAACGTCTTCAGGGCAGGGCCACGCCGGCATGGGCAAGCGGTAAGGGCGCGGTGTTAGCTGGGCGCTTTGAACAGGAGCGACGGTGCCCTGGACAGCCGGCTCGCACCTATCACTCATCTGTACGGGACCGAGACCCATCTACCAGCGGCCAACTACATTGGCCGACATGGACCGTCATTGGTCACCACCCGGGCTCCGATCAGCCAGAGGCGATGTCGGCCGATCAAGGAGGTGCGAAACTCTTGATCGGTCTGACCCGGAGCAGGGATGAAACCCTACGCCCAGGCTGTCGAGCAGCATGGCACGCACTTACCCAAACGAAGACTGCTGTGCAGGGCGGACATCACCGCGATGATCTAAGCCGCCTGTGGCCCCTTCCACCCTTTTCGCTGGCAGCTTCAAGGCGGCTTAAGGGGCGACTGGAGGTGCTGCCAAAAGCGCAGGTCCGGGTGCTTATACCTAGCGTCCTTTCTGACACCGAGGCTGAGGGTCGACGATTGTCCCAAGGCGCTGAGAGTGCATTCGTCGACGCGGAATATAGCGTCCCTGGAGCATCAGCACTGACAGACTGGATCGCCGCGAGGACTCCTTATTGCTTCGGCGCCTTCCAGGCACCGCGTTGCCTTTCAATGTCGACGGCGTCACCATCTCCCTCGACAGACCCGACGGAGCCACATCATGAGCCAGCTTTCCTCACCGCCCCGTCGTGCACTCGGCCGTATGGCTCTGGCTGGCGCGGCAGCTCTGGTGGCCCCGCTCGGTCGTCCTGGCGTCGCGCGAGCGCAGGACCGCGCGAAGCTCCTGCGCTTCGTGCCGCAGGCAGACCTTGCGGTGCTCGACCCCGTGTTCACCACTGCGGCCGTCACCACCGCTCATGCCGAGATGGTGTTCGACAACCTGTACGGTCTGGATGAGCAGTACCGGCCACAGCCGCAGATGGTGCAAGGCCATACCGTCTCGGATGATGGCCTGACCTGGACCATGGTGTTACGCGACGGCCTGCGTTTCCACGACAACACGCCCGTGCTGGCCCGCGACTGCGTGGCCAGCATTCAGCGTTGGGGCGCGCGCGACATGTACGGCCAGGAGGTGATCGCGCGATCGCACGAGATTGCGGCGATGGATGACCGCACCCTCCGCTTCCGTCTCAAACAGCAGTTCCCGCTCCTGCCGGCGGCATTGGGCAAGAACGGCTCCTCGGTGCTGGTGATCATGCCCGAGCGGCTGGCGAAGACGCCCGCCACCACACAGGTGACGGAGATGGTAGGCAGCGGCCCCTACCGCTTCCTCGCGGAGGAGCGCATGTCCGGCGCCCGCGCTGCCTACGCCCGCTTCGAGGGCTACCTGCCCCGCCCCGGCGGCACGCTCAGCCGCCTCGCCGGACCGAAGGTGGCGCATTTCGACCGCGTCGAATGGCATATCATTCCCGACCAGGCGACCGCCGCCTCGGCACTGATGGCGGGCGAGGTGGACTGGCTCGAAACCACCTCGAGCGACATCGCGCCGATCTTCGCCGGCAATGACGCGCTCAAGGTTCGTCTGCAGGAGGACCGCTTCAGCACCATCCTGCGCTTCAACTGGCTGCAGCCGCCCTTCAACAACCCGGGCATCCGCCGTGCCTTGCTGGGCGCGGTCCACCAGCAGGACTTCATGACGGCAGGATACGGCTCCGACCCCACAAATTGGTTCGCCGACGTCGGCTTCTTCACCTCAGACTCGCCGATGGCCAGCAAAGTGGCGCTGGAGCCACTGCTGGGCCCACGCGACTTTGCGAAGGTGAAACGTGACCTCCAGGCCGCCGGCTACAAGAACGAGCGCGTGGTGCTGCTGCAGGCTGACGACTACCCGACGCTGAAAGGACTTGCGGAAATGGCAGCCGACACGCTCAAGCGCGCCGGCATGAACGTCGAGGTCCAGAACGGCGACTGGGGCACCATCAGCACGCGACGCGCCAACAAGGGGTCGCTGGACCAGGGCGGCTGGAGTGCCTTCGTCACGGGCCTGAGCAACACCATCGACCCGGGCGGCCATCTCGGCCTGCGGGCCAACGGGGACAAGGCCTGGTTCGGCTGGCCCGACAGCGCGAAGCTGGAGGCACTGCGACAGGACTGGCTCTCGGCCGGTGACGTGGCGGCGCAGCACAGCATCTGCGAAGGAATGCAGCGGCAGGCGATGGAGGACGTGCCCTACATCCCGCTGGGCGAGTACCGCACCCTTACGGCGCATAGTGCCGATCTGACCGGCTTCTCGCCCGGCGCACCGTTGTTCTTCGGTGTGCGGCGTCGCTGAAGCAACACCAATGCAATGCCAAGCTCTTGGTAAGGGAGCTTGAGCCCACACGTTAACGACGACGCAGCGGTCATCGGGGGGCTGTCGTACTTCCCGATGCCGTTCGGTGTCTTTACGCGATTCAGCAGAGCTGGGCAGGCTTGCCTCGTCCGCGCACGTAACGCGGCCGATTGATATCATACCTGGGCGAGTACAGGATCCATGATCCCTGATGTCGGCCCGCCGTGCAGGCCGGCTCAGCCATCTGCCAAGTGCCGCCGCCAGTCTTCTCAAAGATAATCGGGACCCAAGGTTGGAATCCTGCCACTGTGCGCACCATCGTCGCCGGTATTGCTGCGCCGCGGGCGCCAGAAGTCCGCAATGCCTACCACCTTCGCTGTCGATCCCGACGAGACGCCCCCGGCGGTCCTGGTAAAGGCCGATCCCTGCTATCGAAACGTGACACGGCAGCGATATTCATATCGGCTTTCCCCAGAAGGTAGTGTCTCGCCGGGTAGCTGTGGAGCAGGCAAACCTGTGCTATGTTGCACAGCTGATGCACCGTAGGCGAAGCTCTCAAGATCGCCTTGCTGAGATGAGGAGCTTTCTTGTCGCAGGAACGCCTGTCGTCATCGACAGACCTAGCTTCGCAACTGGAAATCCTCCGTACGACCTCTCTTACCCAGGCGGTCGAGGGCGAGTTGGAGCGAATGATTGTTGGCGGTGAACTGGCTGGTGGAAGCCACGTGTCCGAGCAAGCTCTGGCACAGAAACTAGGGGTTAGCCGCGGTCCGGTACGAGAAGCGTTCCGCTCTCTCGAGCAGGCTGGTTTGCTGGTCTCGATCCGTAACCGCGGTGTCTTCGTCCGGCTCATCGATCTGGCCGAGGTTCTTGAGCTCTACAGCGTTCGAGCTGCGCTGGAAGGCGAGATGGCGTCCAGTCTCTTCGGTCAGGTGACACCGGCGCTGGAAAAGAGGCTGCGCCAGGTCGTGCGCGACATGCGGAAGGTCGCCCGCAGCAAGGATTTCGCGGCCTTCTACCCGCTGAACATCCGCTTTCACGAATTTCTGGCTGACGCCTGCACCAACCGGCGGCTCGTGGCGACCTATCGCGGCGTCGTACGCGACCTTCACCTGTACCGACGGGAAAGCCTGGACCGCTTCGGATCGCTCCAGGGCTCCGCCGACGCGCACGCCCGCCTGATCGAGATCCTGCTGGCGGAGCCTGAAGCCGTGATCCGGGAGGAGTTCCGTGCGCATGTGTTGACCGGGCGCGAACGGCTGGAGCGGGGACACACCCAACCCTGAACCCGGGGAGGTGAGGTTCGCCGGCCCTTCCCGGAAGGGCCGGCGAATCCGCGGTGACGTCAGTGGCCGTCGCTGGTGGATGAGTTAACGGGCACGCCGCAGGTCACATTCCGCTTCGCGCATCCTGGGCTGACAGACCGACCGCGCTGGACGCAGCATGCAACTCAGGTTCCCACGTGAACGTCGGTCAGCTGCGGGAACCAGCTCTGCGCCTGCACGTAGCCCCGCAGCTTCGGCGACAATGCCCGTGGATTGAGGTCATGTGCCACGAAGACGTAGACCGCATCGTCCACCAAGAGTGCGTGCGCCTTCGCCAGCAGCGCGTCCTGTGCTGCCGGGTCGAAGGTGGCGGTGGCCTGTTCGATCAGCGCGTCTACCTCCGGGTTGCGGTAGCTGCCCCAGTTGAAACCGTCCGGCGGGTCCTTGCGGCTGCTGAACTGCCGGGTAAAGGCGGTGGCCGGGTCGATCGGACCGTAGCTGTTGTTGATGGCGTCGATGTTGCGGTTGACCTCAGCCCTGGCGCCGACACGCCGGCGGCCGCGGAGGGTTTCCCATTCCAGCACCTCGAACTGGAGGTCGATGCCGACCTCGGCCAGGTTCTGCTGGATGAACTCGTTCATCGGCTGCGGCTGCATCTGGCCGGATCCGCTGGTGGAGATTGCCACGCGCAGCACCGGCTTCTTATCGGGTCCGAAGCCAGCCTCGCGTAGCAGGCGCTTTGCTTCCTCGGGGTCGTGGCGGATCTTGAAGCTCGGCGCCCCGTACCAGGGATGCCCCTCGTAGACGTAGCCGGTGGCCGGCCGCATCGTGCCCCCCAGAAGTTCCGTCAGACCGTCGCGGTCGATGGCAAGGTTGACCGCCTTGCGCACCCGCAGGTCGTTCCACGGGCTGCCAGGCAGGCGGCTCGGCTCATAGGGCCAGATGTGGGGGTACAGGTTGGTGACCACCTGCATGCCACCCGCCTTCATGCCGGGCAGGATGTCGGGGGCGGGGGCTTCCACCCAGTCCACCTGCCCCGCCATCAGCGCATTGGAACGGGCGGTGGCGTCGGGGGTTGGCAGCAGCACGATCCGCTCTGCCTTGGGGATGCGCTTCAAGTCCCAATATTCGGCGTTGCGCACCAACGCGAGGCTCTGACGCGGCACCAGCTGTTCCACTCGGAAGGGGCCGGTGCCGGAAGGCCGCTTCGCGACCTCGCCCCAGTCGCGGCCGCACTCCTCCCAGCGGGTGGGGCTGGAGAAGAGAAGGTAGGAGACCTCGAAGGGGAAGAAGGCGTCGACTTCCCGGGTGGTGATGCGCACCGTGTCAGGAGCCAGCACGTCGTAGCCGGCGATGGCCGGCAGGCGACCACGCACCTGGCCGGCCTGGCGCGCATCGAACTGTGGCGAGGCCTCGTCATAGATCTTGTGCAGGTTCCACACCACGGCCGCGGCGTCGAAGAGGGAACCGTCGTGGAAGCGCACCCCCTGCCGCAACCGGAAGATCCAGTGGCGCCGATCGGCCGGGTCGGTTTCCCAGCTCAGCGCCAGTCCCGGCACCAGCTTCGGCGCGACGTCGGCGCGCGACAGGTCCCAGTTCACCAGCGCGTCGTAGATCGTGTAGCCCGTGAAGCGGTAGCCCTCCATGCCCTGATCCGGTTGTCCGGTGGTCAGCGGGATATCGGCCGCAGTCATGGCGATCCGCACGGTGCCGCCGCCTGAGGGTGCGGTGGTCTGGGCCTGCGCGGCAGCCGGCCGCAGTGCCGGCAGGGCGGCGAGCGCCGCACCGCCCAGCAGCAGGGCGCGGCGGTTCACAGAACGAATGGCGTTAGCCGTCGCGCCAACCGTCACCTCGGCAAGGCCGCTTCGGGACGCGGCGACGTCCCGGGCACGAGGAGAGACGGAGACGCCGGCCAGATGTGGCGTGCGTTCCTCCGCCTCGGCGGAGACGGCGCGAGGGGCATCATTGGAACGGCAGGGCATCTCAGATCTCCTGGCTCTCAGGCGCGGTAAGCAGGTCCTCGATCCAGCCCGCAATGGCGCAGAGCGACGCGTCGTGCTCGCGGAAGCCGCAGAGTTGCAGCCCGAGCGGGAGCTCCTCGCTGGCAAGAAGCGGCATGGAGAAGGCAGGGGCCGCCACCATGGTCCAGGGCAAGGGATAGGAGCGCGAGCCGGTGAAGGCATGATCGCGGATCGCCGGACCGGACGAGGACAGGGCCAGGAAGCCATCGGCGCGGGCGCGCAGGGCCTCGACCTTCACGCGCAGCTCGGCGCGACGGTTCAGCGCACGCTCATAGGCGGCCGCGTCCATCGCGGCGGCGTGGCGCAGCAGGTGCTGGATGCGACCACCCACCATGGCCGTCCCATGTCCCGCCACGTAGGTCCGCAGCGGCCAGCGGGCTTCCCAGGCCAGGATATCGTAGGAGTAGTCGTTCGCGTCGGCGAGCTCAGCTTCCAGGGCCGCCACCTCGGTATCAGCATGGCGGTCGAGGATCCGCACCCCTGCGGTCGCGATCCGTGCCAGCGCAGACTCGAAAGCGGCACGGGAATCCGGCGGCGTTTCAGCCCATCCCTGCATGTCCAGGCGCACCAGCACCTCGGGGCGACGCGGCGCCGGCGCTTCGACGGGGCCCTGGAGGCCCGGGTGCGGCGCATTGCCGCCGACGCCAGCGGCGATGGCCATGGCACCCGCCCAGGCATCGGCGCGCGAGGCCGCGATGATGCCCAAGTGGTCCTGCGACAGGGCCAGCGGCGTGACGCCGCCAGTGTTCAGTGCGTCATGGCTGGGCTTGAAGCCCCAGGCGCCGCAGTATCCGGCGGGCCGGATCGTGGACGCCTGGGTCTGCGTGCCCAGCGCCAGGCTGACCATGCCAGCCCCCACGGCGGCGGCCGAGCCCGAGGAGGAGCCACCGGGCGTGCGCGCGGTGTCATAAGGGTTGCGGGTGGGACCAGAATTGCCCACCGCGAACTCCGTGGTCACCGTCTTGCCCAGCACCACCGCACCTGCCTGGCGCAGCGCCAGCACGGCCGCCGCATCGCGCCGCGAGTGCCAGCCTTGGTAGATCGGGCTGTTCATTTCGGTCGGGAAGTCGGCTGTCTCGATCATGTCCTTGATTGCCACCGGCATGCCGTCGATGGGCGAGAGCGGCGTTCCCGCAGCCCAGCGCAGGGTAGCCGCCGCCGCCGCCGCGCGGGCCGCCGCGAGGTCATGCCGCACGAAGGCCCGCACCGATGGCTCGTGCTGGACCATTGCCGTGAGGCAGCGTTCAAGAAACGCCGTGGGCGTATCAGTGCCAGCACGGAATGCAGCAACGGCGCCACTGAAGGAGCGCGAAAGCCCCTCCTCCGGCGCGTAGGCGATGCGACGCGGGACGATGTCGGCCGGGAGCGGCGGGACAGCCCATTCGGCGGCTTCGGAAGCGCTGGTCTGGGACATGGCAGGCAACTCCTGTGCAAGACATTGAAGGCCAGGGGGATGGAGAGGTGCGGCGGGGATCAACCGTGGCGGAGCGCTGCGGCACCGGGCGTTACACGCACCGCCCTGGCGATGCGGGTGCCGACCCACGCGAACCGCACCGCAGCTACCGCTCAGCTCAAGGCGCGGCGCACCGTCTCAGCGGCGCTGCAGAGCGCGGCATCCTCGCGGAACTGTCCGACGAGTTGCAGGCCCAGCGGCATGCCGCGCGGCCCCTGCAGCACCGGCAGCGACAGCGCCGGAACGTAGAGCGCCGTCCAAAGCGTGTTGAATACCGGATCGCCGGTGACGGTGAGGCCGCTGAGCGCCTCGCCACGGGCACTGGGCGTCAGGACGACGTCCAGGCCACGCGTCAGGCTGGCGTATTCGCGTCGCATCTCCGCCAGCCGATCCAGCGCGGCATGGTAGTCGCGGCGCGTGACCCGCAAACCGTCGCCGGCGCGACCCTCCACGAGCACCGGGCTGAGCATCGCACCACGCTCGGTGCGCTCCCAGGCGATGGAACGTGCGAACTCGTAGCCCGACACGGTGCGGTGCAACGTCAGCACGTCAGCGAAGCCGGCCGGCAATTCGAGGTCGCTGATCCGGGCACCCGCCCGCCTGAGCCGCTCGGCGGCGTCCTCGATCGCGGTCCGGGTCGTGGGTTCCGCCTGATCCCAGAAGGGGCTGCGGCAGAAGCCAATCCGCAGGTCACCCAGGGGTGGCGGCGCGAATTCTTCGACAGGCTGCCGCAGCAGGGCGGCGCGCGACAGCACGATATCCTCCACGCCCTGCGTCATCAGTCCCAGGGTGTCGAAGCTGCTGGCACAGTCATAAACGCCGGAGCGGGTGAACTCACCGAAACTCGGCTTGTAGCCTACTACGCCGCAGAACGAGGCCGGGCGCAGAACCGACCCGGTCGTCTGCGTGCCCAGCGCCAGTGGTACCATGCCGGCGCCGACTGCCGCGGCCGAGCCGGACGAGGAGCCACCGGGCGTGCTGTTCGGGTCGTGCGGGTTGCGCGTCTTGCCGGGGTGGAAATGCGCGAGCTCGGTGGACACCGTCTTGCCGAAGCAGACCGCACCACCCTCGCGCAGCAGCGCCACGCAGCCGGCATCACGCGGGGAACGATAGCCCTCGAAGATCGGGGTACCATGGGTGGTGGGGAGCCCGAAGACCTCGATGATGTCCTTCACGCCGAAGGGAATGCCATGCATCGGCCCGGCAACGGGTGAACGGTCACGGTGGCGCGCCTCGGCCAGCGCGCCCTCGGCATCCAGCGCCTGCCAGGCCTGTACCGCCGGTTCGCGCTCGGCAATGCGGTCGAGGCAGAGGCGCGTCAGTGCCTCGGCCGTCAGGTCGCCGCGTGCGATCCGCCGCGCAGCCTCGGCGATGGTGGGAGCGGGGGATGTCATGCGCGTGCCTTTCAGGCGGCCAACAGGCGGATGCGATCCGGCGCGACCCAATGGTAAAGCGTGGCGCCCGGGTGCAGGCCCTCGGCGCTGAAGCTGTGCAGGCGGAAGCGGTGCTCGCCGGATCGGGCCCAGATCTCGTGCGCGCCGCCGGTGTAGAGCAGCTTCTCCACGCGGCTCTCGAACAGGTTGGGTACGTCAACCGGTGCGCTCGGCGCCATCTGCCAGTCCTGCGGTCGGACGCTCAGCAGTACCGGCCCGGACACGGCGGCGTCGTGGGCGCAGCGCAGGCTCCGACCGGAGGCTCGCAGGTCGACCCCGTCGGCATGACTGCCGACGACCTCCGCCTCGATCAGGTTCGTGGTGCCGATGAAGCCCGCCACGAACCGGGATGCGGGACGCTCATAGATCTCAGCGGGGGTTCCGGTCTGCACGACGGCACCGGCGTTCATGACCACGATCCGATCACTCATGGTCATGGCCTCCATCTGGTCGTGGGTGACGAAGACGGTGGTCAGGCCGGTCTTTTCCTGGAGCTCCTTGAGCTCGATCCGCATTTCCTCGCGCAAGGCCGCGTCAAGGTTGCTCAGCGGCTCGTCCAGCAGCAGGACGTCAGGCTCGTAGACCAGGGCGCGCGCGAAGGAGACTCGCTGCTGCTGCCCACCCGAGAGTTGTCCTGGGTAGCGCCCGGCCAAGGGGGTCAGGCGCACAAGCCGCAGCGCCTCCTCGACGCGGCGACGCCGCTCATCCTTGCCGACGCGCCGCAGGCGCAGCCCGTAGGCGACATTCTCGGCCACTGTCATGTGTGGCCAAAGACCGTAGCTCTGAAACACCATCCCAAGATTGCGCTGGCTGGTGGGTACGGACACGCCGGCTGCGGGGTCGCTGACGGTGCGACCACCGATCCGGATGGTGCCCGAGTCCGGCACTTCAAACCCAGCGATCATGTTGAGCGTCGTGGTCTTGCCGCAGCCGGAAGGACCCAGCAGCGTCACCATCTCACCGGCCTCGACCCGAAGGTCCACCCGGTGAACGGCCGTGACGGGGCCGTAGCTCTTGCGCAGCGCAGCGATCTCCACGGGTTTCATGGAATGGCTCCAGTCGGGTTGGCGAAGCGGGCAAGAAGCTTGATGAGAGCAAGAGAAGCGAGCGACACCGCCACCAGCACGAGGGACAGCAGGGACACGTACTGGAAGGAAGCCTCGTCCCAGAGCAGGTAGAGGGCCACGGCGACTGTCTCGTGGTTGGAGGTGTAGAGCATCACCGAGGCCGAGAGCTCGCGCATCATGCTGACGAACATCAGCATCCAGCCGGCGAGCACGCCCGGGATCACGACGGGAACGAGGATGCGGAAGAACGTCCACATCCAGCTGGCGCCACAAATCACCGACGCTTTCTCAAGATCAGGCGAGACCTGCAGCATGACGCTCGCCACCGACTTGATGCCGAAGGGCAGGTAACGGGTGATGTAGGCCAGGAACAGGATCGTGAAGGTGCCGTAGAGTTGGAAGGGAGGCCGGATGTATGCCCAGAGCAGGCCGACCGCGATCACCGCGCCTGGAATGGCGATGGGCGCCAGCGCCAGAAACTCCAGGAAGCAACGACCCCGCCAACGCTCGCGCGTGGTGAAGTAGGCGCACAGCGTGGCCAGCAGGACGCCGGCCGTGGCGCCACCGACGCTGAGCATCAGGCTGTTCCCGATGGCACGCCAGAGCATCGGGCTGGCCTGACCGGTGAAGAAACGGGTGATCCACTCAGTGGTCAGATTCGCCGAAGTGACCGGCAGGCCGGAGGAGCGGATGACGCTACCGTAGAGGAAAACTAGGTAGGGCAGCACTGCCGCCAGCAACAGGTAGAGTGCCGGCAGCATCAATACAGGGAGGCGCCAACGGCCGAGCCGCACGAGCTGCGCACGGAATGCCTTGCCACTGACCGTGGTGTAGCTCTTGTCTCGACCCAGCGCCCGCTGCTGCAGCCACAACGCCGCCGCGCAGACCAGGAGCAGGGGCATCGACAGTGCGGCGGCCTCGTTGAAGCGCGGTGGCACACCGCCCAGCAAGCGGTAGATCTGCGTCACAAAGACGTACTGCCCGCCCGGCGAGCCGATCGTGGCAGGAATGGCAAAGATCTCGAGTGCCTGGATCAAGACCAGCAGGGCGCTGGAGGCGATGGCCGGCAGCGCCAGCGGCAGCGTCACGGTGAAGAGGATGCGCAGCGGCCCGGCACCGGTGACTGCCGCCGCGTTCTCCAGCGACGGATCCATGTTCTGCAGTGACACCGAAACCAGCAGGAACACGTAGGGGGTGAGGTTCAGCGCCATCACCAGGACCATGCCGTGCAGGGTGAAGATGTTCACCAGCGGCGTGGTCGAGCCCGTGAGTGCCATCCAGGCCGTGTTGAGGAAGCCACTGTTCGGTCCACCCAGGTACGACCAGGCAATGGCCCCTACCATCGGCGGCGTGATGAAGGGCACGAGGGCCACGAGGTTGAACAGCCGCTTGAAGGGAACGTCGGTGCGGGCGATCACCCAGGCCATCGGCACGCCGACGGCCACGGCCGCCACGGTGGTGCCCACGGCCATCAGCACCGTGTTCCATAACACCGCCGGCAGGTACGGGCTGCTGAACACACGTTCGTAGGCACGCAGAGTGAAGCCGCCACGCATCGGATTGAGCTGCAGGCTGCCCAGCACCATCCAGAACAGCGGATACAGCACCAGAGCGGCGACGATGACCACGGTCAACACGCGCACCACATCCACCGTGGCCACGCGCCGCCGCCAGAGCGGGGTGGTGGTAGCCGGCAGCGTCAGCAGGGTGGGAGAGAGCTGCTTCACGACTCAGCCGCGGCCGTTCTGCAGGGTGCGGGTCATGAAGTCGCGATAGTCATCCTGCTCCTCAAAAACGCGCTTCCAGTCGGCCTGGAGCAGCGTCATGTGCTCGAACGGCTCGAAGCCTGCTGGGGGAGCCACGTCGCGGCGGCCGGAATAGCTACCCACGCGGCTGACCATGATGCGCTGCCCTGGTGCCGAGATCACGAAGTCGAAGACCTTCTCGGCCGTGGCGCGGTGCGGCGCCCCGGCGACGATGCCGAAGGGGGCAGGCACCACGGGGACGCCGTCGGCGGTCGGCGCGAAGGCAATGGGCGCTCCCTGCATGATGCGCTGCTGGGCCAGGTATTCGAAGGTAATGCCGATGTCGCGCTCGCCACGCGCGACGGCATCCACGGTGCCGGGCATGCCGCTCTGGATCAGCACGTCGTTCTTGGCGAGTGCTGTGATGTAGTCCTTGCCGAAGCCCTTGGCGCCCCAGAAGAAGTCCCAGGTACCCGCGGCCTGGAACGGGTCCGCCGCGACGATGCGGCCGCGCCAGCGTGGATCAAGCAGGTCATGCCAGGAGTGCGGCAGATCGGCGGGCTTCACCTTGTCCTTGTTGTAGATGATGCGCAGCGTCGACACGCGCAGGGCTACCGTGCCAGTGCCGGGATCCTTCGCAAAATCGTAGAAGGCGGCCGCCTCGGGCCGCTTGGCGGCCTCGGTATCCACCCAGCCCTCATCGGCCAGCATGTACCAGCCAGGAGCGTAGCTGAAGTGCAGCAGGTCAATCTTCGCAGCGCCCGCGGAGCGCTCCGAAACGAAACGCTGAAACAGGCCAACGCCACCGCCACGCACCCAGTTCACCGTCAGATCCGGCATGGTTTCCTTCATGCCGGCGATGATCGCCTGATTATCCTCGGAGGTGAGCGAGGAGTAGAAGTTGACGTCGGCCGCGATGCCGGGACGCACGAGGCCGACCGCGACGACGAGTGCCAGACTGAGGCGAAGCAGATTTCTCATGAGCGGCTCCAGATCCTTGTGCAGATCGGCCAGCAGGCATTCCCGGGCCGGGATGCATGCGTGCGTGCGTTGAACGGCAGGTGAGCAAGCACCGTGCCAGCACTGAGTCCGTAGGGGTCCGAGAATGATGTTGCGATCATGTGCACTTCGCATCGGCACACTGCCGTGATTGTAGACAATTGACAGTTTGCCGTCAGCGGGGTGTTCTGGATCGCAGCAGAGGCGTTGCCCGGGGCCGACACCCCTCATCGCGTCTACCAGTCAACGGACGGAGATGCAGAGCCATGATCAGCTGGGGCCGGCATGGCCGAACAGCCGCCACCTTCGGCACTGGCATCGTGGGAGGACTGATCTTCCACGTCCTGCAACTGCCGCTCGCCTGGATGCTGGGGCCGCTGGTCAGCGTCGCGGCCGCCGGCCTGCTTGGAATGAGAACCTCGGTGCCGAAGCCGTCGCGCCAGTACGGCCAGGCGATCGCCGGGGTTGCGGTAGGACTCTACTTCACCCCAGGTCTGGTAGCCGAGTTGCTGCCGAACCTGCCCGCCATCGCTCTGGTGTCGCTGCTTTCGATCCTGTTCTCGGGGGTGGTGTCATGGGCGATTGCACGGCTGACCGGGATCGACGGCACGACGTCGTTCTTCGCGAGCCTGCCGGGTGGAGTGGCGGAGATGTCGGTGCTGGCCGAGCGTTACGGGGGCGATACGGCAATCGTGGCGCTCACGCAGTCGCTGCGTATCGTCATCGTGGTGCTGAGCATCCCGCCGTTGGTCTTCTATCTCGGCCGCCCCGGTACGCTCGACTGGGTGGCGGCGTCCATGCCGCTCAATATTCCTGCAATGATCGCGATGTTCGCTGTCGCAGCGTTCCTTGCCTGGCTGCTTGGGCTTCGGCGCATCCCTAACAACTGGCTGCTCGGCGGCATCCTGGTGGGCGCCTGCACGGCGTATTTCCGCCTTCCGCTGTCGAGCATCCCGACGCCGGTAAGCGACCTCAGCCAGCTGCTGATCGGGACCGCTCTAGGTGCTCGCTTCACCGCAGAGACCGTGCACAAGCTCCGACGCTTTATCCCCGCGAGCATTGCGAGCACGGTGGTGATCCTGCTCTTCAACGCGCTCCTGTCGTTGATCCTGACGGTGTTCATGTCGGACTCGCTGGAAACGTTGGTACTGGCAAACGCGCCGGGCGGCGTCGCGGAAACCAGCCTGACGGCGAAGGCCCTCCACCTCGGCGTGGCGACGGTGACTTCGTTCCACCTCGTACGGATCCTGTTCATCGTTTTGCTGAGCGCCCCCTTGTACGAGACGGCGGTGCGGATTGGGCTGCTCGGGAGAGTGCGTCAGGTTGACGCGTAATATGCGTCGCCAGGCCTCCTTGTGTCCTTTCGACTCTCGTTGTGGACCGCACCGAGACCGCTTGCGCGCCGGCCACGATGCTGGTGCGTGGCCTGTGGTCCAAGACTTGCAGAGACTTTCCGCGCTCGATGCGCGATATGAAAGGAGCCTGAAGCCCATGGCCGGTGACTCTCTGTCGCATCCCCTGCCTGACTTGGGGGGCTCTGCGCAGCCCCTGCTGACGGTGCGTGGATTGACCAAGCACTTCCCCCTGAAGGGCGGGCTGCTCAACCGTACCCGGGGCGTGGTGCGGGCCGTGGATGATGTCAGCTTCGAGCTCCGCAAGGGCGAGACGCTGGGCATCGTGGGCGAGAGCGGCTGCGGCAAGTCCACGACGTCGCGCCTGATCATGGCGCTGATGGCGCCCACAGCAGGTGAGGTCATCTTCGATGGGCAGACCGTTGGACCGGGCGGTATGACCATGAAGGAATACCGGCGTCAGGTGCAGATGGTGTTCCAAGACAGCTACGCCTCGCTGAACCCTCGCCTGACAATAGAGGAATCCATCGCCTTCGCACCGGAGGTTCATGGTCTTGCCCGTCGTGATGCCGTGGCCCGCGCCCGGGAACTGATGGTGGCGGTCGGGCTGGAGCCCGGTCAGTTTGCCCGCCGCTACCCTCACGAACTTTCGGGCGGGCAGCGGCAGCGCATCAACATCGCCCGTGCCCTGGCGCTGCGACCACGTCTCATCATCCTGGACGAGCCAGTGTCCGCGCTTGACAAGTCGGTGGAGGCGCAGGTGCTCAACCTGCTGGTGGACCTGAAAGCGCAGTACGGATTGACCTACCTGTTCATCAGCCATGACCTGAACGTGGTGCAGTACATGTCGGATCGTGTGCTGGTGATGTACCTGGGCCAGGTGGCCGAGCTTGGCCCAGTGGAGGCGATCTACGGCGGAGCGGCACATCCCTACACCGCCGCGCTGCTCGACAGCCGACCTTCTATGGATCCTTCGCGTCGCCGTACTGCAGCACCGCTGTCAGGCGATCCGCCCAATCCAGTCAATCCGCCCTCCGGCTGCCGCTTTCGCACGCGTTGCACCCATGCCGAGTCGATCTGCGCCAACATGCCACCACCTTTCGCGGAGGCGTCGCCCGGCCATAACGCTGCCTGCTTGATGCTGGTGCCGGGCAGCGGCCATAGTGAGGCGCGCGCCCGTGCAGCCTGACACCACCCTGCTTCATCCGGCTCGGGTCGAGGAGCCGCTGGTCCACGTACGCGGCCTTCAGGTTCGCTTCGTGTCGCGCGACGCTACGGTACACGCCGTCAACGGCGTCGACTTCGATCTAGGACGCAACGAGGCGCTCTGCATCCTCGGTGAGAGCGGATCGGGCAAGTCCGTCACACTCCGTGCGTTGATGCGGCTCAACCCACCTGCGCGGACACGTCTCGAAGGCACGGTGCGGGTCGGTGGTCATGACATCATCGCAACGCCCGAGCGCGAGATGGATGATATCCGCGGCGGCACGGTGTCCATGATCTTCCAGGAGCCGATGACCGCCCTGGACCCGGTGTTCACGATCGGCCGGCAGATCGCCGAGACGATCATCCGCCACGAGGGCACCAGTCGCCGCGACGCCGATCGTCGGGCGCTGGAGCTGCTCGAACTCGTGCAGATTCCCTCGGCGAAGCGCCGCCTGGCGGCCTACCCGCACGAACTCTCGGGAGGCCTGCGGCAGCGTGCGATGATTGCCATCGCGCTGTCCTGCCGCCCGAAGCTGCTGCTGGCCGACGAGCCGACCACGGCCCTCGATGCCACCGTGCAGATCCAGATTCTGCTGCTGCTGCGCCAGCTGCAGCAGGAACTCGGCATGGGCGTGATCTTCGTGACGCACGACCTGGGCGTGGCCGGCGAGGTCGCGGACCGCATTGCCGTGATGTACGCCGGCCGTTTCATCGAGGAAGGCCCAGTGGGTGCACTCATGCGGACGCCGCTGCACCCCTACACGCGGGGCCTGATGGGCGCCACGGTTCATGCCGGCCTCCGGGGACAGCGGCTGACCACCATTCCCGGAGCGCCCCCGAACCTTGAGCACCTGCCTCAGGGATGCGCCTTCGCGCCGCGCTGCACGCGCGTCACCGACGAGTGCCTGCCGCGGGTGCCAGCACTCCTGCGTACCCTGCCGGACCGCGGGGTGCGTTGCATCCATGCCGGGCCGCTGGCCTGACCGTGGAAAGGAAACGACGATGCTGTTCTACATCATCCGCCGCGTTCTCTATGCCATTCCCATCGCCCTGTCGGTCAGCCTGATCTGCTTTCTTCTGGTGCAGATTGCGCCGGGTGACCCCGTCAACGCCATTGTGCCGGCTGACGCCCCCGCGGCCGTGGTGGAGCAGATCCGCATCGCCTACGGGCTCGACAAGCCACTGCCCGTCCAGTTTGGCCTCTGGTTGCTGCGCGTGCTGCACGGAGACCTCGGCCGCTCGCTTGCCACCGGGCGGCCGGTGACCGACGACCTCGCGGTGGCGGTGGCCAACACGCTGCGCCTGTCGCTGGTGGCGGCGACGATCGGCTTTGCCGTCGGCACGCTGCTGGGCGCCGTCGCCGGGGTCTACCGCGGCAGCTGGCTCGACCGCGCTGCGGTGTCGGTTGCGGCCGCAGGCGTTTCGGTGCCCCACTACTGGCTGGGCATGGTGCTGGTGATCGTGTTCAGTGTGTTTCTGAATGCTCTTCCAGCCATGGGTGCGGGTCCCGGCGGCTCGGGGGAGTGGGTCTGGGACGCAGAGCACATCCGCTTCCTGGTGCTTCCAGCACTTACGCTCAGCGTCATCCCCATGGGCATTGTGACGCGCACGGTGCGTGGCATCGTGGCAGAATTACTGAACCAGGATTTCGTGAACACCCTGCGGGGGAAGGGTCTACGCCGCGGCGGCATCCTTCTGCATGTCACCAAGAACGCCGCGCCCGCCGCACTGGCGGTCATGGGGCTGCAGCTCGGTTACCTGATGGGTGGCTCCATCCTGGTAGAGACGGTGTTTTCATGGCCCGGCACCGGCTTCCTGCTGAACAGTGCAATCTTTCAGCGCGACATCCCGGTGCTGCAGGGCACAATCCTAGTGCTGGCACTGTTCTTCGTCACCCTCAACCTCGTGGTCGACCTCGTGCAGACCGCGCTCGACCCCCGCATCAAGCGAGCCTGAGGACCGGCCATGAGCATGACCTCCACCGCCGTGCCGGCCACGCTGGCTCCTGCCGCGCCGCCCCGCTCCTATTCCGGCTACTGGCAGGGCGTCTGGCGTCGGCTGCGACGCGATCCGACCACACTGTTCTGCGGCATCGTGCTGATCCTGATGCTGCTGGCCATCCTCCTGGCACCCTGGATTGCGCCAGCGGACCCTTACGCGACCAGCATGATTCGCCGCCTCAAGCCCGTGGGTTTTAACGGTCACCTGCTGGGCACCGACGAGCTCGGCCGCGACATGCTGACGCGCCTGCTTTATGGTGGGCGCTACTCTTGGTTCCTTGGCATCACGCCGGTGGTGATCGCCTTCGTGGTCGGCGGTGCATTAGGGGTAGCGGCGGGCTTCGCCGGTGGCTGGCTCAACATGCTCATCATGCGCGCGACTGACGTTTTCTATGCCTTTCCGTCGGTACTTCTGGCTGTGGCGATCAGTGGTGCGTTGGGGGCCGGTATCTTCAACGCCATGCTGTCGCTGACACTGGTGTTCATCCCGCAGATCATCCGCGTGGCCGAGACCACCACCACGGCAGTGCGCAACCTCGACTATGTGGAATCCGCACGAGCCTCGGGTGCCAGCAGCCTGACGATCGTGCGTGTGCACATCCTGCCGAACGTGCTCGGGCCCATCTTCGTCTACGCCACCGGGCTGATCAGCGTATCCATGATCGTGGCCTCTGGCCTGTCCTTCCTGGGTCTGGGAACCAGACCGCCAGAGCCAGAGTGGGGCCTGATGCTCAACACCCTGCGCAGCGCGATCTACACGCAGCCCCTGCTCACCATGCTGCCTGGCTTCTGCATCTTCGCCACCAGCCTCTGCTTCAATCTCGTCAGCGACGGGCTGCGCAGCGCGATGGACGTCCGCGGTTAAGCTTCGTACTCGCCGGCAGGCTCAGCCGCGGTGGTCCCGCGGCCGGGCGATCGGCCCACGGGCCCGTCATGAAGCCGCTTCAGTTCGAGGTCCGGCTCCCTCCGTGATATGGGAGAGCCGCGCCTCCGAGACCGATCGGGCCTGCGCCCAGGACCACAGTGCGACGGCATGTCGTCGGCGTGGGCATATGCGGGCCTGCGTTGAACTCGGTCGTCAAGCCTGGTCTTGAAGCCGTTGAAGACCGACTCAGTGGCAGTTTCGACCTGCTCAACGCCTCGTCGTGCCCGGGGCCTCGCGAGAGGACGGGCTTGGGGGCGGCAAGGGGAGAGGCCAACCTGCCTGCCGCCCGTGGCCACCCGGGTCAAACGGCTTCCCGGCCGAAGTGGTTCGCCGGCGCTGGCGTGACGATCAGATCGCGATGGCGTAGGCCGGACGACGTGGATCGGCGCCGGCCGAGATCAGGCCCGTGGCAGGATCGGTCCGCACCAGTTCCACGCAGCCGGCAACCGAGGTCCAGTCCGGCCAGTCCGCGACGGCGTGGCCGCGGGCAGTCAGTTCCCGCCGTACCTCAGTCGGGATGCGGCCTTCCAGCGCCAGCCGCCCGGGAAAGTAGTCGTGCGGAGCGGAGGACGACGGATAGGCGTAGGTGGCGAAGCGTGGCGCCTCGATGGCAGCCTGCGGCTCCATGCCGAAATGCAGAAGGTTCAGCAGCACCTGCAGCATGGCTTGCGGCTGCACGTCGTTGCCGGGCGTGCCGAAGGGCATGATGCCGCCACCGCGCAGTTCCACCATCGCGGGGCTAGGCGTCAGGCGCGGCCGCTTGCCGGGTGCGAAGCCAGCGGGATGCGCAGGGTCCACCCGGTTCTGCGAGCCGCGGCCGGACACCAGGAAGCCCAGGCCTGGCACCAGCGGCCCGGTCCAGGATCCGTCCGAGGGTGTGGCCGAGGCGGCGTTGCCCCAACGATCCACCACGGAAACGTAGGAGGTTCCGGCCTCAATGGGCGGCTCAATCTCACGCGATACCTCGGGATCGGCATCTTCACCCAAGCCGATCAGCCGTTCCGGCATGCCCGGATGAGCACGGGCATGATCAATGGCGGCCACGCGGCGGGCAACATGCGCGTCGGACAGCATCACCTCGACCGGCACGTCCACGAAGCGCGGATCGCCCACATGGTATTCGCGGTCCGCGAAGGCGGCCTTCAGGCTTTCCGCCACCAAGTGGATGTAACCAGCGCTGTTATGGGCCAGCCCGTTCAGCCCGGCGCGCTCCACGATCCGCAACGCCTCCAGCAGCACCGGGCCCTGACACCACGGGCCGCAGCCGAGCACCCGGTGCCCTTCCCAGTTCACGCTCAGCGGTGCCTCCACCGGGGAGCGGTAGCCGGCCATATCCTCCATGGTCAGGTAGCCGCCCTCGCGCGCTTGGTAGGCCGTGATCTCCCGCGCCAGATCACCGCGGTAGAAGGCATTCCGGGCGGCTGCCAGCCCGGCCGCGCGGCCGTGCTTCGCGGCCGCACGCTCCTGCTCGATCATGTAGTCCAGGGAACGGGCAAGGTCCGCCTGCACGAACTTCTCGCCCACCGCCGGCGGCCGGCCGCCGGGCAGGAACACGGCGGCATTAGCATCCCAGCGCGCATATTCCCGCTCGTGCTTCGCGATGTTGGACGCGAGCAGCGCGTAAACCGCGAAGCCCTCGGCGGCGAAGCGCCGGGCGAAGCTTGCGACATCGCCGAAGCTCATCGTGCCGTGCCGCTCCAGGGCGGTGATCCAGGCATCGGGCGCCGCCGGCACCACGGTGCGCAGAACCCCGGGCGGCATCTTACCACCGTGCTTTTCCCGAAACAGGTCGGGCGGGATCGAGGCGGGCCAGGTGCCCAGGCCGGCGATGGTTTCCACCCGCCCGTCCGCCATGCGGATCATGATGGGCGCGACGCCGGCGACGCTGACGATGTCGGGCTGCAGCACGCCCAGCGCGATGCCCGCTGCGCAGGCGGCATCCACCGCGTTGCCGCCAGCCTCCAGCACGGAGAAGCCGGCGGAGGCCGCGAGGTAATGGCCAGCGGCGACGGCGTGACGCGTGCCGGTGATGGTGGGACGGGTCTGGATCATCGGGCAGGGGCTTTCCTGTTCATGTCGTTGCTGCCTTCTTGGTTCGGGCTGCGTAGTCGGATCAGCGTCATGGGGCGGGTTCCACGTCCATGGCGCGGAAATGCCCGCCGCCGCGCTGGGGCACGCGGAAGCGGCTGCTGTAGGCCACCACGTCCACCTGGCGGTGCAGCGGCAGCAGGGCGACGTCGCTGAAGCCTATGTCCGCCGCTTCGGTCAGCAGCGCCTCGCGCTGCGCAGGGTCGATGGTGCGGGTCGCCTTCTGCACCAGCGCGTCGAGCGCCGGGTTGCGGTAGCCGCCCCGATTGCTGGACCGGTCCTCCATCCGCGTTGGCGTGACCAGATGATTGCGGAAGGCGCCGCTCGGCTCCCCTGTTTCGAGCGGCCAGATATAGGTGAACATGCTGAACTCGCGCCGATTGGCGCGCCCCACCCAGACGGCGTGCGGCATCACCTCCGGCTGCGCGCTGATGCCGGCGCGGGTCAGCATCTGCGCCACGGCCTGGCATATGGCGGCATCGTTGACGAAGCGGTCGTTCTGGCACTGCAGGGTCAGGCGGAACCCGTCCGGGAAGCCCGCCTCAGCCAGCAGCCGGTGTGCCCCCTGGGGGTCCGCCCGCAGCGCCGGCAGCCGGTCGGAATAGCCGTACTCCCCCGGCATCATGTACTGGTTGGTGGCGATGGCGTGGCCCTGCATGATGCGTCCCACGATCGCCTGCCGGTCGATGGCCAGGTTGATGGCCTGTCGCACCTTGAGGTTCCTCAGCGGGTTGGAGGTCAGGAGCCGACCGTCCGACGCCGTGATGCCGGGCGGCACACGGTCCGTGACGTCCAGCATGAAGCCGATCGCATCCGGCGAAGGATTTTCGGTGATGCGAAAACGCGGGTCCTCGGTGATGCGGGCAACGTCTCCCACCGGCACGCGATCGATGGCGTCGACGTCGCCCGCTGACAACGCGGCGACACGGGCGGCGGGCACGCGGATGAAGCGGATCTGCACCCTCTCCCAGTCGGGCACACCGCCCCAGTAGGCATCGTTGCGCACCAGCGAGATGGACTGTCCACGGTTCCACGATATCAGCCGGTAAGGTCCGGTGCCGATCGCCGCTCTGCCGGTGTTGTAGCTCTCGGTGGGTGCACCCTCCCCGTTCTTGCGGGACAGTATGGCGATGGCCGAGAGGTTCACCGGCAGCAGTGGCTCCGGCTCGGCGGTGTGCAGGCGCAGCGTCAGCGCGTCCACGACCTCGACCTTGTTCAAGGTGCCGAGATAGAGATTGAAGGAGGACGGGTTGTTGGGAACATCGGGCACCCGTGCCAGCGAGTAGGCCACGTCCTCCGCCGTCAGCGGCGTGCCGTCGTGGAACAGCACTCCCGGCCGCAGCCGGAACTCCCAGGTTGTGTCGTCCAGCGCAACCCAGGAACGGGCGAGGCCGGGCATCGGCTTCTGCTGGGCGTCCATGCGAACCAGCCCTTCGAACAGGTGAGGCGCGAAGGCCCGATTGCCGCCGTAGTTGTGGTAGTGCGGGTCGAGGGAACTCGGCTCCAGCGCCAGTCCCAGGCGCAGCTCCGCGGCCCCTGCCAGCAACGGCATCAGGTCCACAAGGGCGATGCAGAGCAGGCCAAGGCTCCGCAACATGCTTCGCGGCGCCATCAGTCGAGCTTCGCGCCGGATTTGCGAACCACCGTGGCCCAACGTGCGATCTCGACCTGCATGAAGTCTCCGAAAGCCTGGGCGCTGGAACTTTGTGGCCGCATGCCCGCCGTGATGATGGCCTTGCGGAACGCCTCGGACTCGGTGATCTGCTGAATCGCTCGGCTGACACTTCGGACGATCTCAGGCGGCGTGCCAGCAGGTGCGACGAAGCCGAGCCAGCCGCTCGCCTCGTAGGCTGGATATCCCGCCTCCGCGAAGCTCGGCACATCGGGCAGCAGGGGATCGCGAGTCTGACCGGTGGTAGCCAGCGCGCGCATCTGGCCGCTCATGACCGACGGCAGCACGGCGTTGATCGTGTTAAAGGTCATATTAACCTGGCCGCCAAGCGTGTCGGTGATGGCGGCCGGGCTGCCGCGATAGGGAACATGCACGATGTCCACCCCGGCGGTCATGCGAAACAGCTCTCCCGCCATGTGGGTCGAGCTGCCGCTCCCGGCCGAGGCCCAGGTGAGCATGCCGGGCTGCGCCTTCGCAGCGGCGACAACATCAGCCACGGAGCGGAACGGTGAGTCGAATTTGACTGCCAGGGCGCAATCATTCGAAGCACCGAGACCCAGAGGTGCGAAGTCCTTCAGCGGATCGTACGCGACGTTAGGCATCAACACGGGCGAGATGGCCAGGGAGGAGGAATTGACGACGCCGAGCGTGTAGCCGTCCTTGGGTGCCTTCGCGATCAGGTCTGTGCCCAGCGTGCCGCCGGCGCCGGCGCGGTTCTCGACGACGACAGGTTGCTGCCACAGGAGCTCCAGCTTCTGTGCGAGGATGCGGCCTAAAATGTCCTGACCAGCACCCGGTGCCGCGGGCACGATCAGCCGCACGGGTCGGTTAGGGTACGACCGTGCCTCAGGGGTTCCCTGCGCCGCTGCAACGGCTGGCGCAGCCACTGCGCCGAGTAGTGCTAAAACTGACCTACGGGCTATCGATGGCGCCGGTGGTTGCAAGTCACGCTCTGCTCGGTTCATACGGTTTCAAGCCCCCTTTAGGAGTGTCCCGCGCCCCGGTGTTCCTTCCTCAGTCCGCCGCCTTGATGGCGATCTCTGCAGTTCTAATCAGAGCTACCAAATTTTTTACTTGCTCGCTCTGCATGATCGATCAGGTACCAATGGGTGAGGATGAGTACCCCTTCAGCATCCCGCACGCTTGATCGCTGCTCGAGCCGCAGCATGCGCCATCTTCAATGATACCTTGCATTCATAATTTTCCGCATGTCATTCCTGAGAGTTGTGACTTAGTTTGCATGGTGCCTGCTCGGTGATGCCAGTTCAAAGCCTTCTGGGTGGCGATGCGTGAGGATCAGCACCGGCGCTGCCGAGGTTCTCGCCACATACCAGAGCGATTCAGCGATCGCGACCGTCCGGTCAGCCCGGCACCTAGAACTGCGGATCTCCTTAGGCTCAAGGCACCAGTACAGTCGGGAAGATCTGCCGAGTACCAAGATTTTACCTGCACAGTCACAAACGCGGTCGCCGGAAGTAGAGCGCCCGCCAGCGCGCGCCCCCCTCGTGACGCCGTGAGCGCTGGTGGACTATCTATTCCAAGCTTTGAAATAGCGATGAGTGAGCGGGAAGACAGATCGAACGCCAGACCTAAGCCGAACTTTTCAAGCTGATTTTATGGCCAGGAATGCTCTGTGCGGCGGCTGTCGGCCGCGTTATGGTTGATTATGGTGACCTGCAGGCTAAGTCGTAGCGCAGACGCTGCACCTGATGAATTCCCTGCTTTTAACAGGAGTATCAGGATTTTGATTTCTACATACTCGAGATTATCGCATCAGCGTTCGCTAGCGCCTGATCCGAACGTGCGCGTCGGGTGGGTGGACACGCGTGTGAGCCTTTGTTGGAGTAGCTTGGGAGGAGCCAGGCACGAGGCACAGGAAGGCGCTCTCCGCTTTGACCGCCGGCCGTGATGCCATCTCGGCCGCGCATGCCAGAAGCCGCCTCTAACCCCACCCCGCCCGCCCGCGCGCCAATGCCGGGCTACGGAGGTCAGGGAAAATTGCGGGTCGCTGTCGGTCGGCAACCTCCCTGGCAGGAAGGTTGCCGGTCGTGTTCGAAACGCGTCAGGCAACGACGTCGGTGGGTGGTGCCGGCAGGCGGGAGCCGCTTCCAAACCGTGCCCGGATCGCGAAGTAGCTCTGTGCCATCAACAGGATCGCGATCACGGCCAGGATCGTGCCGCTGATGGGGTGTCGGGCGAAAACGGTAAGGTCTCCGCGCGAGAGCAACATGGCACGGCGGAAGTTCTCCTCAACCATGGGCCCCAGCACGTATCCAAGCAGGATGGGAGCGATTGGAAAGTCCAGTGCCATGAAGATTGCACCGAAGATGCCGAAAGCGAGCACTTCGTAGATGGCAAACACGTCGTTGTTCACGGAATAAGCGCCGATTGCGATGAAGAACACGGCGGATGGAAACAGAAAACGATACGGCACCTGGAGAAGCTTCACCCAGATGCCGATCATCGGCACGTTCAGCACGATCAGCATAATGTTGCCGACCCAGAAGCTCGCGATCAGGCCCCAGAAAATGTCGGGGTGCTCGGTCAGGAGCCGCGGGCCCGGCTGAATGCCATGAATCAAGAGCGCGCCCAGCAGCAGTGCCATGACCGCATCGCCGGGAATGCCCAGGCTCATGGTCGGGATGAAGTCGACCTGCGTCTTCGAGTGCGATGCTGCTTCAGGGGCGGCGACGCCTGCGATCATGCCCGTGCCAAACTTCTCCGGTGTCCGTGACACCTTCTGTTCCAGCGCGTAGGCGATGAAGGTGGTGATCGTCGGGCCGGTCCCGGGCATCGCGCCGAACAATGTTCCCACCAGGGTACCGCGCAGCATTGGAAAGAAAGCTTCCCGGACTTCGGTTTTGCTGGGTCGCATGTCGCTCAGCTTAACCGCACGCAGGCTGCTGACGTGCTTCATTCGGTTCACGTGACGCAGGAAGTCTGCGATGCCGAAGACACCCATGGCAATCGACACCAATTCCATGCCGTCGGAGAGTTCCGCTATGCCGAAGGTGAACCTCTGCTGCCCCGTCTGAACGTCCGTGCCGACGGTGCTCAGAAGCAGGCCTATCACGGTCATGCCGAAGCCTTTGATCGGTGAGCCGCGCGACATGGTGGCTCCGGCAACCAAGCCCAGAAGCATGATCGAGAAGAGTTCCGTCGGTCCAAACTTGAACGCGACGGAAACCAGCAGCGGTGATGCGAACACCATGACGAGGATGCCGAAGGAGGCGGCGAAGAAGGACGATAGCATCGTCAGGCCCAGCGCCGTCCCGCCTTTGCCCTTCCGGGTCATCGGGTAGCCGTCGAGGCAGGTGATGGCATGGGGTGGGTGCGACGGCAGGTTCAGCAGGATGGCGCCGATAGCCCCGCCATACTGAGAGCCATAGAAAATGCCGGCGAGCATCAGGATCGCCGGAACGGGCTGCATGGGATAGGTCAGTGGCAGCAGCATGGAGATGGCCGTGAGGGCACCAGTTCCCGGCAGAACGCCGATCAAGTTGCCAACAAGGACACCGACGAAGCACCAGAGGAGATTGTGGGGCTCGAGAGCAAGACCAAAGCCGTAGCCGAGGTCCATCACGGACTGCCACATCAGATCGTCCCCTGACTGAACAGGGAGAAGGGAATTCCCAAGCCCCACCAGAAGATTACGACACCCGCCACAGTGATGGCGGCCGCGAGGGAGAGTGCGGCAAGAAGGCTGTTTTCGCGGTCACCCAGTGCAGCAACAAACACACAGGTGAAGGTGGCCGGCACCAATCCCGTGAGCTTTGCCAGGAACGCGAAGGCTAGCACGGAAACAGAGATACAGATCCATCCGCGCCATTCGGGCGGATGCTGTGCTGCGGCCGTGGCTGGGCGGCCGTGGCGGGCATTGCGCACAAAGTTACTGCTGATCAGCACCAGTCCTGTGAGCGCGAGGATGAGACCGAGACATACGGGAAAGAAGCCTGGCCCCATCCGGGTAAAGGTGCCGATCCGGTAACTTTGAGCCTGATAAGCGGCAGCCAAGCCCAGCACGATGAGTATCGATCCGCTGGTATAGTCCTTGAACCTGCTGCTCGTGAGAATGCCTGTCAGGAGCATCCCCCCTCCCCTCTTGTTCCTATTGTTCTTTTTCCGTATTCGCGCGAGCGAGGTTTACTCCACCATCAGGCGAAATGATCCGAGGAAGGATGTTGCCAGCGAATACGGCGTCAGCTGGAGGGTGGACTTCGGTGCAGCTACTCCGCAAGACCTGCACTGAGAATGACATGAAAGGTTTCGCATTTTTTATTTTAGCAAGAGGAGCACTTCATGATTCAAAAGCCAAAGGCGGTGCGGACACTTGGACTTCCCAGGCTGCTGCTGAGGTGATTCAAAGGTGCTTTGGCAAGGTAGCGTTAGGTGGTCTGGAGTGACTGGTGCTGAGCGATGCGGCATGGGAGTGGACGGCGCCGCTGATCTTCGGGCGGCTAGATCAGAGAGGCTCGACGGAGCGCAACAATTGGATGTTCGTTGAGGGCATGCTGTGGAGCGTGCGATCAGAGGCACCTTGGCGTGATCCTCCACAGATATTCGGCGAGTGGCACTGCGTGTTCGGTCGCTTCATCTGCTAGAGAGAGGTGTCTGACAGCGCCTCTTTGAGGCCACGCCAGACGATCCGGATTTCGAGTACCTGACAGTGGACAGCACCATCGTCCGCGCTCATCAGCACGCGGCGGAAGACGCCGGGGATTTACATCGCTTAGGCACGCGCAACCTCGCCACCGCTATGACCTAAGGAAGCACGCTGTCGGGTGAGCAGCATGCCGTGAGGGTGCGAGTGGCGGTTCGAACCATCGCGGATCTGCACCTCGATGCCAAGCTGCTGCACCCAGCCCAGGCCACCGAAGTCTGCCAACTCTGCGATGGATGACGTGTCCCTTAGCCACCTACCTTGCAGGGCCGCAGCATCTCCTTCAGCATCTGTGGCGAGGGAGATGGAATGGGCGAGATACTCGGCGACGCGACTGTCAGCAGCCCTGCTCCGGAACCACCTCCACCGCAACCAGCGACACTCACGGCGGCTCTCCAGCCTGCGATCAACGCCGCCCTGTGGCAGAACCATGAGCCGGTGCTGACCGAGCTCAGCCTCAGGGCCAGTGGAGATGGGGACCTGGGTGACGTCACCGTCGGCTTCTCCTGTGAGCCGCCCTTGATCGCAGCGCGAGCCTGGCGGCTGCAGGAGGGAGAAGTCCCTGCAGGACACTCTCACCGAGATCTTCCGGGCTGCCCACGCCAACCAGCAGGAGGGCGGGGCCAATACACTTTACCTGACGGTCGGTTCGCTCCTCTGGCGTGCCGAAGGACGGGAAGCTCCCTACCGCGCACCCATCATCCTCGTGCCCGTGGTGCTGGAGCGGCCCAGCGTGCGCTTCGGCTTCTCGCTGCGGGCGCACGACGACGAGACCCGGCTGAACTCGACCCTGCTCGAGATGCTCGAGCAGGAGTTCGACATCCGTTTTCCCTCACTGGAAGCCGAACGTCTGCCGGAGGATGAGGCTGGCCTAGACGTCCGGGGCATCCTCGACACGGTCCGTGCCAAGCTGCGCGACATCCCGGGCTGGGAGGTTACCGAGGAGGTCGCGCTCACCAACCTGTCCTTCACCAAATACCTCATGTGGAAGGACCTCGCCGACCGTGCGGCCTCGCTGCGCGAGAGCGAGGTCGCGCGCCGGTTGATGGACGGCCCAGCCAGTCGGGATGAGCGCGATCCCGGGCTGCCGGTTGAGGCGGCGGCGGAAGCACCAGCACCCGACATCGAGGCGGACACCGCTGGTCTGGTCTGCCCGCTGGAGGCGGACAGCTCCCAGCTGCGGGCCGTGGCGGCGGCGGGTGCCGGCCGGAGCTTCGTGCTGATCGGACCGCCCGGCACCGGCAAGAGCCAGACCATCGCCAACATCATCGCCGACACCCTGGCGCGCGGCCGCACGGTGCTCTTCGTTGCCGAAAGGCGTGCCGCCCTCGAGGTGGTGCAGCGACGCCTGCGCCAGGTAGGCCTGGGCGACTTCTGCCTCGACCGCTTGTCGGCCAGGACCAGCAAGGCGTCGGTGCTGGAGCAGATGAACCGCGCCCAGTAGGCGCGCGAAGACTTCGACCAGGGCGAGTGGGGCCGGGCCGGCGAGGAGATCGCGGCGCTCCGAGAGCAGCTGAACGGCTACGTCGGCGAGTTGCACCGGCGTGGCAGGAACGGCTGGACGCCCTTCCGGGCCACGGGGACTGCGCTGCGAGCCGATGCCGGCGGCGTGCCCGAGATTGTCCTCTCCTGGCCCGACGCCGACACCCACGCCACGGGCGACTACCAGCACCTGCAGGAAGCGGTCGGCGACGCCGCGGCGACCCTGACCCAGATCGGCGATCTCGCCGCGGCGGCGGAGCTAGGGCGACAGGGCGGTGGTGGAGGGTTCAGCTTCCGGATCACGGCCGGTGTTGCGCCGCGCCGCGTAGGCGCGCCCCGCGCGGGGAAGCGCCTGGGCAGAGCGGTCGAGTGCCATGGTGTGGGTAGTGGAGGAGCAATCCGGCATCTTCCTCATCTGGCGACATTCCGCCCGATGGGGAGGGCGAGCGGGATCTAGTAGTCCCCGGCTGCCGGAAGCTGGTCGAGGAAGTTTCGCGCATCACGCCGGATGGCCTCGACCCTGTCGGGGTCCATCCGGTCGAGTGTCTGGACCGCCTGCCGGAACCGCGGATTGCTGGCCAGGCGCTCACGATGGCGCGCCACGAAGTCCCAGTACAGGTAGTTGAACGGGCAAGCTTCCGCACCCTGCCGCTGCTTCACGTCGTAGCGGCAATGCTCGCAGTAGTTGGACATGCGATGGATATAGTTGCCCGACGCCGCGTAGGGCTTGGTCGCGAGCAAGCCGCCGTCGGCGTAAAGGATCACGCCAACAACGTTGGGCATCTCCACCCACTCGTATGCATCGTGGTAGACGACCAAGTACCATTCCTGCACCGTCTTCGGGTCGATCCCCGCGAGGAGGCAGAAGTTGCCCAGCACCATCAGCCGCTGGATGTGGTGGGCGTAGGCGTTGTCGCGCGTGTCTCCAACCGACTGCCGCAGACAGTTGAGATCGGTCTCGCCGGTCCAGAAGAAATCCGGCAGCGGACGCGTCGCGCCGAGCTCATTGCGTTCGCCATAGCCTGGCATCTCGCGCCAGTAGATGCCGCGGATGAACTCTCGCCAGCCAATCAGCTGGCGCACGAAGCCCTCGGCGGCATTCAACGGCGCCTCGCCGTCATGGTAGGCCGCCACCGCCGCCTCACAACACTCGGTGGCTGTTAGCAGCCCGCAGTTGATCAGCGCGGAGAGGTGTGAGTGGAACAGCAGCGGCTCGCCCTGTCGCATGGCATCCTGGTAGGCCCCGAAGCCCGGCAGTGCCTCGCGGACGAACCAGCCGAGGTAAGCGAGGGCATCCTGCCGGGTCACCGGGTAGTCAAAGCCGTCAAGCCGGCCGAAGTGGTTGCCGAAGCGCTGGGACACCAGAGCCAGAACCTCCTGCGTCACCAGATCCGGTACGAAGGCAGGGCGCTCGGGCGGGGTCACGCTGCCGGGCAAGCGGGCACGGTTCTCAGCGTCGAGGTTCCATTGGCCACCCTCGGGCTCACCATCCGCGGCCATCAGGTAGCCGGTGCGTCGGCGCATGGAGCGGTAGAAGTTCTCCATCAGCAGCGGCTGTCCCGTTCGGCCGAAGCGTGCGAAGTCGCGATGCGAGGACAAGAAGCGATCATCGTCCCGGATTTCCACCGGAATGCCCAGCATCTCCTCCCAGCCTGCCATCATCTCGGCGACGCGCCACTCGCCGGCTTCGGTGACCACCAGGCCGTCGATACCATGGCGTTGCAAGGCGCGCCGAAGCTCCCCGGTGAAGGAGCCCGTGTTGCCTGGGTCATCGAGCGCCACGTAGTCCACCGTGATGCCCTCCACCCGCAAAGCATCGGCGAAGTGGCGCATGGCAGAGAACAGGAAGGCAATCTTACGCTGGTGGTGGCGGACGTAGGTCGCTTCGTCGCAGACTTCAGCCATCAGCACCACATCGCACGGAGCCAGGTCGCGCAGGCTCGACACGTCGCGCGTGAGCTGGTCGCCGAGGACGAAGCGTAAGCGCGTCACCTAGGAGAAGCTCCCTTCTCTCCATGTCACACCGACGGACCTCCCGGTCGTGAGGAGCGTTGTCGGGCATGTGTGCTCGACCGGAGATGCCGCAAGTGGACGGTGATCCGCTGGCGCCTGACAGCGGTAGCGGTGACCAGCTCAGATCTTACCCAGCAACCACGAAGGCGCGGAAGCTCTTCCTTCCCGTCGCTTCTCGCAGCACCCCCTCGGCCACCAGCCGGTTGAGCAGCAGCAGTGCGCCCTGGTGGGTGAGGGCGAGCTTGGCCGCCAGCAGCGGTGCGGTGATCACCGGCCGCCGCAGCGCCAGCTCCACCACCCGCCCGAGGGACGACGACTTGCGCCCACTCGCCGCCAGCACCGCCGCGCGCTGCGCCACCTCGTTCAGCCGGTCGAGCTCGTCGAGCCCGCGCAGTGCCGCCTCGCGCACCCGCCCGAGGAAGGCCAGCGGCCAGCCGGCGGGATCGTCGAGGGGACCGCGCAGCACCGGCCCCAGCCGCCGCGGCCCGGCCCAGAACACCAGCGGCACGTGCCGCAGCCGCCCGCGCCGGCGCAGCAGCACGGCAGCCAGGAACACCCCCTGCCCCAGCTGCGGCACGGCGCTGTCGCCCTGCCCCGCCTCGCGCATCCACACCGCCACCCCCTCCGCCGCGGCGAGCAGCGGCGCCGCTTCGCGCCCTGCAGCGAGCCAGTCACGCCGCCAACGGTTGAACTCCGGCAGTGCGGCGGCCGGCGAGTGCGCCGCGGACGGCCAGGCGCTGTCGCCCAGGCTCCGCAGCGCCCGACTCAGGGCACTCGGGCTGTCGAGCGGGTCGGTGCTCCGCAGGGTCGCCAGCCGCTGCAGCAGCCGCGCCAGGGTGAGCGCCTGCTCCACCCTGGGCTCGTCCTCGAACTGCTCGGGCAGGTCATGGAGGGCCTGGGCGGTCTCGGTCAGCACGTGGGGCAGCCGGCCGGCGAAGGCAGCGGCGCTGTAGGAGCCAGTCAGGCGCTCGGCGCGTAGCGCCAGGTCGCGCGGGTGAAGGGTGACGCTGACCGCGGCCAGCCAGCCGGCGGCCTCGGCGAAGCTCAGCCGGGCGACCAGACCCTCGCGCACTGCCTCGGGCGCGGCGCCGGCCGCGGCGTCGAGGCGCGACAGTGCGTCCTCGGCCGCGGCCAGCGGCGCCAGTAGCCGCGCGGCGTTTTCGACCGCCGGGCGCGCGGCGGGCCGGGCAGACGGCCAGCCGGTCTCCTCCGCTTCGTCCTCGAACCCCTCGTCGTCGAACTCGTCGCGCACGCGGCGCCTCTCTGCTTCGCAGGGCCCCAGACCAGTGCCGAAGCACCTGGGCCGCCTTGCTTCTCACCACGCTAAGGCAGAGTTGTAACGCTAGCTCTGAAAGCTTACGGCATTTTCAGTTGCTCTGCATATCTTGGTTCACAAAAGCTCGAGCTTGAGCTCTTGTCCGCCCAGCGTATCTCCGAAAAACATTCCGTCCGCTAAGTGCCCTTCAGGATGAAACGGCGTGTTCGGGGCGAATGCGAGCCGCTAGCCTTGACGCCGATGAACCCGTGCGCGCCCTGCCCCGCCCGCCGACGGGTCGCTGACCCTGCACACCACGCTGCTCGGCGACCTCGTGGTGCCCGGCGGCGCAACCCGCGCGGCCGAGCTCGAAGTCCTCTCCGCCCGCGCCGCCGGGCCGCCGCGGCCATCCTGCCGGTGCTGCGCCGGCTGCTCGATACCCGCCCACCCGCTACCACGCCGCTGGGTGCGCGCGACCGGGCGCTGCTGGTGCTCGGCACCGGGGCGGTGCTGCGGCGCTCCGAGCTGGTAGGGCTGCTCTGGGGTGACGTCACGGTGGTGCCGGGCAAGGGCCTGCGCCTGCTGCTCCGCCGCTCCCAGACCGACCAGCGCGGCGCTGGCCAGGAGGTGGCGGTCTGGGCCAAGCCGGCCGAGCCGGCGCTCTGCCCGCTGGCGGTCTATCTTGCCTAGCGCAAGATCCGCGACCGAGGCGCCGACATCACCGGCGGCGCCTCGGACGGCGGGCGGCCGCTCTTCGTGGGGATGAGCAAGGCGGGCCGGCTGTCTACCGTCGCCCTGTCCGACAAGGCGGTGTGGTGGCTGGTGCGGCAGGCGGCCAAGGATGCCGGGCTGCCGGAGGGAGAGTGTACTCCGGCCACTCGCTGCGTGCCGGGCTCGCCACCGCCTCCGGCGAGGTCGGCGCCGACCACGCCCAGGTCATGCGCCAGACCCGCTACCGGTTGGCTGAGGTGGCACTCGGCTACCTCCGCCCTGCCGACCTGTGGAAGAACAATGTCACGGAGAAGGCGTTCGCGGCCGACAAGGAAGCGGGCTGAGCCGGAAAACGGGTCGCATCTTCAAAAAGGACGACTTCGGTTTGACTGCCGTAAAAAGGTGAAGCTTCCCCGGGGAGCGACCGGTCAAACGATTGCAGCAATCTCGGGGCTTCTCGAACAATCCTGAGTCCTTGCCGGACCGCTCATCATGCCGTCGCGTTCATGAGATGGTTCGATACGGTCGAGATAAACGCACGAAGACGTTGAAGGCGCCGTAGGTCACGGTGGTATCCCACCCAAACGTCTCGCGCAGGCGGCGGCGTCGACAGTTCTAGTCTGCGTAGACCTGCGGTCTGATTGCCCACGACGCGGGGCAGGGCACAATGCCGACGTCCCGCCTGCACATACGCCCCTGAACGTTGCGATCGTTCGATCGCAAAACCGCTCGTCCGTTGAGGAAACTTTCGATGAGCCCAGGGATGTCAGAGAAATGGCCATGCCGTTCGGTGGCCGCATGATCACCTTGCCACTCGACGTGACCGATGCGCCGGCAGCCAAGGCAGCGGTCGCAAGGCGGCCGAGACCTTCGGCGGGTTTGACGTGCTCGTGAACAATGCAGTCTACGAACTATTCGGCGCAATCGAGGAAGGTACGCCCGAAGAATATCGACCCATGTTCGAGGTGAACGTCTTCGGTCTGATCGAAACCACCAGAGCCGCCCTGCCCGTCCTGCGACGCTCCGCCGGAACGATCGTCAACATGTCGTCCGGCGCCGGCGTCGCGGGCGGCGGCGGCGCAGGCTATTACAACGCCGCCAAGTTTGCCGTGGGAGGGATCTCCGAAGCGCTCGCCGGCGAGCTGGAGCCGTTCGGCATCCGCGTGCTGATCGTCAAGCCCGGGCCTTTTCGCACCGATTTTCTCGGTCGTTCGATCACGATGGCCGTCAACGAGATGCCGGAGTACACCGCGGACTCGCGCAAGCACTACCGCGGAACCCACAACGGCAATCAGGCGGGCGATCCAGACAAGGCGATCGCGGTAATCCTGCGGGCGATCGACGCCGATGAGGCGCCACTTCATCTGCCGCTCGGCGACCGCGCACGCGATCGCCGAGCGAAAGCTGTTTGCCTTCCGCGGCAATATTGACGCCTAGCGCGACGTCTCGATCGCCAGCGATTTTGATCAACCCTGAGCCTTGGCCGAGAGCTCTGCTTGAACGTCAACATCTGACTGGAAGGCGACCATGATCGCTACTTCGAAGGGGTTTACTCAGCAACTGGTGCCGGTGAACGGCATCAAGATCAACACTGTCACGGACGGCTCAGGCCCCCGGGCCTTCTGCTTCACAGCTGGCCGGAAGCTGGTGGGAATGGCACAATGTGATGCCGTTGCTGATCGAGCGTTTCAGCGTGGTGTCCATCGATCTGCGCGGTACGGGCTTTTCCGACTGCCCGCTCGACGGTTACGATAAGGTGACGACGGCGCGCGACGCGCACGAGGTCATGGTTACCTTTGGGCATGAACGCTACGCCGTGTGCGGCCATGATATCGGTGGAATGGTCGCCTTGCCGCAGGCCGACATCTATCGTGAGGCCGTCACCCACTTAGCCGTCCTCGACATTCCGCTTCCCGGCTGGACCGAATGGGAGGCGACGAACGCCAGGCTCTGGCACTTCAGCTTCCATATGAACTGGGATCTGCCCGAGCGCCTGATTCATGGCCGTGAATACGACTATGTGTCAACTTTCATGGCATAGCGCTTCTACGATCACGGAACCTTCAATCCGGCAAACATCGAGATCTACGCGAAAGCGATGGCGCTTCCCGGCCGCACGCGTGGTGGCCTGGAATGGTATCGCACCCTCGCTGCCGATCATGCGACTGCGCTCGAGTACAAGAAGCAGCCGCCCGACATGCCGCTGCTTGGCCTGGGTGGGGGCCAGCGCTTCGGCACGCAGATGGTGCCGATGCTCAAGGAATTCGCCACCAATGTGACGGGCGGCTCGATCGTGTGGTGCAGCCACTATGTCGCAGAGGAGCAGCCGGATGAAGTCGCGGCCGCTCTGATCGAATTCCTCAAGGCCAGTTGAAACTCTGCGCACGCACCATCGTGGGCTGGGTGGATCAACTAAACAAGAATGGAGATTGTCATGACCGTACCCGTCATTCGCGGCGTCAATCATATCGGAATAACGGTGTCCGATATCGAAGCAGCAGAATTGTTCCTGGTGGAAGCTTCAGGCGGCCAAGTGATCTACCAATCCTTCGGACCGCAGGAGCCGCCGCGCCAGGGGTCCGAACTCGAGCGGGCCGTTGGCGCTTTACCCGGAACAGTCGTGCGTGCGCAGGCGATGGTCAAGATTGGAACCGGACCCGATATCAAGCTCTTCGAAATGCACGGCCCCAAGTAAGCTCGGCCGATCCGGGCAAGCGACTTTGGCATCACGCACTTCGCTCTCTACACCGACGACATCGACGGATCGGTTGAGCGCTTCGAAAAGGCTGGAGGCACCCCCTTCACCGAGCCGCGCGCTATCCCTTATGCAACCGAGAAAGGTCCTGGAAACAGGGTCTGCTATTGCCGCATGCCATGGGGCACGACGATAGAGTTCATCACCACGCCTGATCGTACGGCCTACCATGACCAGACGGATCTGCGCGGGTAGCAGGACGAAGACTGAACTGGGCGCGGGAACGGATCCGCAGCAGTTAAATCACGGCGATGCTGACGCTGTCGGAGTTTCGAAGAGTGAACAGCCGCGACGGTTGTCTTGACGGATCGACCATGCCGGACGTCAGTCCACCGGGTGAGCTTGACCTTCGTCCGCTCGTGTCTCATGCGCGCGATGCGCCGCGAGCGGCGAAGTTCCTACGACCTCATGGTCAGCACGGCGTCGCCTCCAAGCGCCTCGGTGGGCGAAGCGACGGTGGTGACGCTCTCAACTTCACCCGCTGGCCGAAGGCGGCTCGTCCGCTTCCGAGGCTAGATGCTGAGAAGCGGACAGTCGGAGAGCTATCTTTCTTTGCAAATGCCGACCGAGGGGTGCCTCCCAAACCATCCGCCCACAGGACAAACGATTGTAGATGGCGCCTGATGATCCCGACATGTGCGCTGGATCGACGATGCCTGAGCTTTTAACGCATTCGGAGGACGATGATGTCACTGCTGGCGGGGTTGGTTCGCTCTCGCAGGGTACGGACTTGGTCCTCCGTCACGGCCGCGGCGCGGTTACCCCAGGTGCTGCGAACGAAGGTCAGGACCTCGGCAACGTCGCGGTCCGACATCTGGTTCCGCAGTGAAGGCATATGGTAAGCGTCGGCGATGCCGCCAGCCACAACCCGCCCTGCGCCGTTCAGGGTAATGTTGATGGCTGACACCGCATCCTCCGCCAGCAGGGAGCTTGCGCCTGCCAGGGAAGGGATCCACTCGCCCCGCCCGCGGCCGTCGGCGCCATGGCAGGTGCCGCAGCGCGCCATGTAGATGCGGGCACTTGGCGTGGTGGCGGTGGTGGAGGGGTTGGCGACCAGCCGCGTGGCCGCCGTTTCGTATTGCCACGGCGCACCGTCCCGATCATTCCCCGGCAGGGATTTCAGGTAGCGCGCGATGCTGCGCAGATCGTCGTCCGTCATGAACTGGGTGGAGTTGTTGAATGCCTCCATCATGGAGCCGAAGACCACGCCATGGCGGCCCCGGCCCGTGCGCAGGTAGGCGAAGATGTCCTCCTCGCTCCAGCGGCCGAGGCCCGTGTTGTGGTCGTTGCGCAGGCTGGGCGCGTACCAGCCGTCGAGGATCGCGCCGGACAGATAGCGCTCGCTGCTGGCGTCCAGCGCCGTTTCCTGCATGGCGACACCGCGCGGCGTGTGGCAACTACCGCAGTGACCCGGTCCCTCCACGAGGTAGGCACCGCGGTTCCAGAACTCATCCCGCTCCGCCGCCGGACGGAAGGTGTTATCGGGCGCGAAGGCCAGATTCCAAAAGGCCAGCGGCCAGCGCATGTTGAGCGGCCAGGGGATGCTGCTTGCCTGGTTCTCCCGCGGCACCGGCGCCACGTGGTTGGTGAAGTAGTCGTAGAGTGCCTTGACGTCCTCGTCGCTCATCTTGGCGTAGGAAGGATAGGGCATCGCCGGGTAGAGGCGCCGCCCGTCGGCACCGACGCCGCGGCGCACCGCGTTGTCGAACTGCGCCAGGGTGTAGCTGCCGATGCCGGTTTCGCGGTCCGGCGTGATGTTGGTGGTGAAGATCGTGCCCAGCGGCGTGCCCATGGCCAGGCCGCCCGTGAACGGCGCGCCGCGCTCGGTGCTGTGGCAGGCGACACAGTCGCCCAGCCGCGCGACGTACTCGCCGCGCGCCAGCGGGATCGGCGCGCCGGCGGGCGCGGCCTGGTCGAAGGGAGAGGAAGGGACGCAGGTGGCGAACCACCACGTGCCTGCGGCGGCGACCACCAGGATCGCCAGGAGTGCGGAAAGTTGTCTCAATGCTTGTCAGCCCGTGTGCGGGGAGCTTGCGCTCCGCCCGTGAGGTTGGCGGCTGAGCGCGATGGATGTCTTGTCGCCCTGTCTCGGCCCGTGTCTCAGGCCGTGCCCGGCAGGGCGGCCCTGGAGCGCGGCAGGCTGCGCACCCGCTGCCCGGTGAGTTCCGCGACGGCATTCACTACCGCCGGTGCTGCTCCCGGCACCTCCGCCTCGCTGATGCCGTCCATGCGCCTGAGAACAGGAACGATAGATCATGACCTTTTCCGAGACTGCGTCCGTGCGTCCACTTGCCTTGGCGACCGGAGCTTCGATCGGCATCCGCTACGAGCTTACCCGCCTGTCCGCCGCCGGCGGACATGACGTCATCATCACCGCGACCGGTGAGAACCGCGATCTCGAGCGCGCCGCCAACGCGGTTCGTGCGACCGACGTCGACCCCATGCCGCTCGACGGATGTGGCGCTGGGCTACCTCCGCCCCACCGATCTGTGGGGTAATAACGTCACGGAGAGGGTTGTTCGCCGCGGCGGATAAGAAGGAGCAGAGATGAGCGGGCAGGATCCTGCTTTATCAAAAATCGGGAACTTCTGCTGCCTGCGGCTCGACCGAACTACCGCCACACGGCCATCCGAAAATAACGATGACTGAAGAAGTGTGCGATGAATTCGGAAGCACGAATCTAGGCTGTCGCCATGTGGTCCTGGTACTTCGCTCTTTGAGACGAGACGACAGTGATGACGGCCGCGTTCGCACCAGAACGGGCGTGTTCAGCGTCTAGGCAGTTGACGCTTCGTTGCATCGTTCCAGGCGAGATCGCGGTTGGCAAGCTGAAGATGGTTCAAGATGTTCGCTGCTTGGCACACCGCATGACTTCCTATCGCTAACCTTCCAGTCGGCGTTGATCCTCGCCAGAGCCATCTTCCTGACAACAAGCTAGCTCCGATGATCTACCAAACCTATTTTTGTGGATGGATCGCCAATTAGATCGCGCAAGGAGGAGGCACAAAGCATTCGAGAACCTGTTCTTGCTGCGCTGACCGAACGTGCTTCCAACAGGTTTCACATTGTCACTCGACCTGACGAAAGAACGACTATGAGCCTTCAGATCTACCCTATTGAACTCGGGAAGCTGGAGATGGACGCCAGCGGCCTCGTGCTCTTTCGCCGGCCTGGCCAAATGGTCACAATTCCATTCCTAGGCTTCCTGATCCTGGGCGGCGAGGCGCCGATCTTGGTGGACACGGGCCCACGCGACGCCGCCTTGTTCGAAGCATTCGGCATGAAGGCCTCGCAGCCACGTGAAATGACGATCGACTACCACCTGGCTCGACATGGGCTACGCAATAATGATCTCCGCTATGTCCTGCAGACCCACGCCCATCTCGATCACGTCGGCGGCCTCGACCAGTTCCCGATGAGCACCACCGTTGGCATCGCACGACGGGAGTTGGAGTTCGCCGCCTCGGGCATCATGGGTCCCGGCATGTACACCGCAGCGGACACCAAGCACCTGATCGACCGCCTGCACACCCGCGATGCCCTGCGCCTCTTCGATGTCGACGGCACCTTCGAGGAGGAGGTAATCCCGGGTGTCGCCGTGCGGCACACGGGCGGTCACACGGACGGCTCGATCTCCGTGCTAGTCGAAACGGCGGAGGGTATCGCCAACATCTGCGGCGACATCGTCTACAACGTGACGGACCAGCTAATCACGCCGCATCTCGACATCAATTTCAACGAGCCCACGATCACGGCCAATCGCTCAACGACGCAGCTGTCCGAGAAGACCGCGATCAAGCGGGCCCTGACCACCAGCCGCTTCCTGCTGCCTGGCCATGACCTGCCCGTTCTGGTTAGCGGCGGGCGGGTGGTGGGGCGGCTGGAGAACGCCTTTTCCAACCCTGCCGCCAAGGTGACCGAGGCGGCCGGCTACACGCCCCTCGCCGCCGCAGTAGCCCAGGGTGCCTGAACCGGCAGGAGGGCGGTCGCGGGCCGTCCCGCTGGCCGCCCCGCCGCACTCCCGCGACCATTCCTCCCTCCCCTGCCTTCATGCCGCCCCGGAGAGGCCGATGCCTAGTGACCGCCCGAGCACAAAGAACTTCCTGCTAGCCGCGGGCGTGGTGGCGCACACGCTGTGGACGAGTGTCGCCCCCACGATCGTGTATCCGCTCTATGCCCGGCAATGGGACCTGACCCCGACCGTGACGGCGGGCGTCTTTGCCGTGTACCCCCTGGTGGTTGTGGCGACGCTGATCCTGTTCGGCGGCCTGTCGGACACGCTCGGCAGTCGCCGCATGATGCTGTACGGCGTGGCCGCCTCGGCCATGGGCGTGCTGGTCTTCGGGCTCGCGTCCGACGTCGCCATGCTGTTCCTGGGCCGTGTCCTAATGGGCATCGGTGTCGGCCTGTCCGCAGGGCCGTCGGCGGCGGCTCTGGTGGAGGCTGCCGGTCCGGGCGGGGTCCGCAAGGCGAGCGCCGCCACGCTAATCGCCCAAGCCTTCGGCTTCGCCGCCGCCCTGCTTATCGGCGGGGCCCTGGCGCAGTATGCCCCCTATCCTACGCGCCTGAGCTTCCTGGTGCTCTTTCTCCTGCTGGTCGCGCTGCTGCTCGGCACCTGGTCGCTGCCGCGGCAGAACACCGGCCGCCCGGTGGCGTGGCGCCCCAGACTGCCCAAGATCCCGCGCGAGCTGCGGCGTCCCTTCTGGCTCGCGGCTTTCACAGTCATGACCGCCTACGGGAACGGGGCCCTGATCGGCTCACTCGGCGCGCAGATCGCGCATGAGCTGGTGCAGTCGGACAACCTCCTGGTCAACGGAACCACGCTGGCCCTATTTCCGGTCGCGCTCGGCATGGCAGGTCTGGGCGCACGGGGCCTGTGTGCCCCAGCGGTGATCCTCTGGGGGGCGGGCGCGTCGGTGGCGGGCATGGGCTGCATGGCCGCAGCCGTCAGCCGGCACGAACTTGGCTTCCTCGCCGTCGCGACCATGGGCTCGGGCGTCGGCTACGCGCTGATGGTTTACGGCGGCTTGGCCCTCCTCGGCGCAGCCGTGCCCGAGGCGGTCCGCGGCGCCACCACCTCCGCGGCGTTCCTGCTATCTTACCTATTCACCGGTGTCCTCACATTCGGCCTTGGGCGGCTCGCGACGGTGCTGGGAACGGGCACGGCGGTGATAACGGGCGTCCTGATCCTTGCCGCGCTCTGTGCGCTGGTGGTGCTGTTCACGGCGCGCCCGGGCGGCGGAGTGCGGCGCGCCGCAGCCGCCGTGACGCCGACGGGCACCGCGGCCGGACAGCGGACCCGGGCCTTCTAATGCCCCCACACACCTGGCGCGCGTTGGCCCACACCGCCGACAGCGCCACCCCACACCCGTTCAAGAGCGCAATGCGGCCTCGTGGCGATACTGCACACACCACCCGCGCGTAGAGAGGAGCCGTGCCATGCCTCCCCAGAGCTCGTCCCAGCCGGCCTCACCCGGCGCCGGATCGTCCGACGCCGGATCGTCCGACGCCGCGACACCAGCAACCCCGCACCAGGACGCTGCTGCCGCGAAACTCGCAGCCTACCCCGGTTTCAATCCGGGCCCAGGTCATGGCCCCGGCACGGCTGATCAGACCGGTGCATTGTGGCGGCAGGCTGCCTTCAACCAGGGGGCGGCCGGTGCGCTCCACGACTTCAACAACCTCCTCCAGGTCGTCCTCGGCGCCTTCCGCAGCATCGACGGACAGCTCGGAACCGCGCCCACTCACAAAATTCGCGACCTGTCCTCTCAGGGCCTCTGCGCCGCACAGCGGGCCGCGTCCCTGTCACGCGGCCTGCTGACCCGGGAACCGGTGCGCTCCGGCACGGGCGCCAAGCTCGAGCTTGCCGGCTTCCTGCGCAGCATCGTTCCCAAGGTGGCGATGATCGCGGGCGGCACGGTGGACGTCCGGCTCGAACACCGCGGAGGGCCGGTTCTCGTGTCATGCTCCGCCGACGAGATGGAGGACGCGCTGCTCAACCTCGCGGTGAATGCGCGCGATGCCATGGCGGCCGCCGGCACGCTGACGATCCGCGCGGAACTCGTGTCCGTGCGGAGCGCCTTCCCCGCGCCGTGCGAGCACCACGTTCGCATCTCGGTTTCGGATACCGGCTCCGGCATGTCGGAGGCGGTGAAGGCGCGCGCCTTCGAGCGGCATTTCACCACCAAGGGTCAGGGGGGTTCAGGCATCGGCTTAGCCGCCGTGAAGGAGTTCGTCGAACGCAACGGCGGCGATGTGTGGATCAGCAGCAGCCCGGGCCAGGGCACCATCGTGGCGCTCGCCCTGCCCTGCGAGCAGCACATCGATCCGGTTCCGACGTGCGGAGCCGCACCGGCGAAGTGGCGTGCCCTCCCCGCGCCGTGAGCCCCGCGACCGAGTCGAGACAGCCGGGAGGGGCAATGTCATGCCGCTACGGCCCTGCCGGGCCCGGTTGGCCGTGCTGCGGCAGCCCTTAATCCTGTTCAGCTGCCGGAGATCTTCCTACCGGGAACAGGCGCCCAAACCTGCCTATCGCCCCTACGCCGTCCCTCACCCGAGCCGGACGCCCTTGCGGCGGATCAGGTCGCCCCACACCGCCATGTCCTCGCCCGTCCTGGCTCGCAGCTCGGCCGGCGAGGCGAGGAGCGGCGTCAGGTGCAGCTCCTCCATGCGCGCCAGCAGGGCAGGCTCGCGCATCGCCGTGCCGATAGCCTCGGCAAAGCGCGCCGTGACGGGTTCGGGCAGTCCCGCCGGCCCCAGGATGCCGTACCAGCCCGGCACCCGGGGCACGCGCAGGCCCAGCTCCAGCAAGGTGGGCGTCGCCGGCAGCGCGTCCAGGCGCTGCGCCTCCATGACCGCGAGCGGCACCACGGTTCCTGCCCGGACCTGCTCCAGGAGGGAGCTGACCGGGCCAGCCAAGCTGTCCACCTCACCTGACACGAGGCTCGTCATCGGGTTCGCCGTGCTGATCGGGACGTGCAGCATCTCGATGCCAGCCGCATCGGCCACCATCTCCATGGCGAGGTGCGTCGTGTTGCCGATGCCGACGCTGGCGAAGCTCACCGCCCCGGGTCGCTCCCGCGCGCGAGCGATCAGCTGCTCCAGGCTGGTGAACCCGCTGCGCCGGCTCGCCACCAGCATGAACGGCGTGTCCGCCACCGCGCCGACATAGGTGAAGCTGTTCAGCGGATCGTAGGGCAGGTCGCTGTAGAGGACGGGGTTGAAGCTCAGCACCGAAGCGCCGGCCAGCATCAGCACCGAACCATCGGCCGGCTGCCGGGCCACGAGCCGGGCGGCGATGATCCCGTTGGCACCCGCGTGGTTTTCCGCCACTACTGGCTGGTCCAGCACGCGCGACAGGTTCGCCGCGATCAGCCGCGCCAGGATGTCCGGCAGGATGCCCGGCGCATTCGGCACCACCAGCCGCAGGGCGCCCGCCGGCTGGGCGCGAACGATCCGGCCCGGCCCGAGCAGCGCCAGCAACCCCGCACCCATTCCGATGGCATCACGTCGTCGCATGGTGTTCCCCCTTCATCGGGATTGCAGCAGGCCGTGGCAGGTCCAGCGAGGCCAGCAGCGCCTCGGCCCGCCGCCGGTCTGGCGAGGGCCAGTCCTCCTCGCCCTCCCGCAGCACCCCGTTCAGGAGGGCGCGCGCCTCATCGGGCCGGTGCTGCCGCCGCCGCAGCGCGGCCATGGCCGTGGCGGTCCGCAATTCCCAGACCAGCAGGCCCTGCTGCCGCGCCATCTCCAGCGACCGGGCGAGCAGCGCTTCCGCTTCCGCCGCACGGTCCGGCCCCCTCTCCAGCAGCGCCAGCGCGTGGACGCGCAGAACCTCGGCCGTGCACCACACCGGCGGCTCCGTCAGCGCCCGCGTCACCAGCCGGTCAGGAAGCACGCCGAGATCCATCACCGTAAAGGCTTCCAGGTAGCCGTCGCTCCACTCAGCGCCGGTGAGCGGTTCCTTCGGATCGATCGACAGGATCCCGGCCTTCGCGTCCAGGGCGCGGCGGAACAGGCGGCCCGAGCGGTTCCAGTGGGATAGCGCCTGGCTGGCGGAGTGTTCCAACAGCAGGGCGGCGTAGCGGCCGGCTGCCTCGTCGTCGCCAGTCCAGAAGCTGATCGGACAGGCCGCGTGGGTCAGCACGAAGCAGGTCGAGAGCGCGTGGCCACCCTCTATCGCCTCCTCCACCGAGGCCTCCATCTGCCGCCAGGCGGAGGCCGGCCGCCCGAGCAGCCACAGCGCCCGCGCCCGCATGGAGCCCGCAACCGCACGTTGCTCGTACTGGAAGCCGCTCGGCCCGTGGCCCTTCGCCTCGACGGGGCGGGCCAGCGTTTCCTCGGCGAGCGCCAGGGCCTGCCGCGCGTCGCCGCCATAGAGGTGCGAGAGCGTCCGCATGCGCGTGCCCATATGTGTCGGGTCACCCCACTCGCGCGAGCGGCGCACGAACTCCTCCGCGTGCTCCAGCGCCTGGGCGTAGCGCGCGTGCCCGTAGCTGCAAAGAAATAGGCCCCACAGCGCCCGCTGCTGAACGGCCGCGTCGCCCACCGCCTCGGCGATCGGCAGCGCGCGTACGAAGCAGGCCCGCGCCTGCGGCACCGGTCCTTCCGTGTTGTAGATGGCCGGCCCCAGCGCCACCAGCAGCGCCATTTCATCCTTCGGATCGTGGTCCGCGCCGTCCAGCGCCGCGAGCGCGCGCTCCGCATGCCCGCGATATTCCGCCATCAGCGAAAGGCCGAAGAAGGCCGGTGCCGCCGCGGCGGTCAGCGCCAGGCCCAGCGGCACGTCGCCTTCCTCGCCAAAGCACCAGCGCAGGGCCGCGCGCAGGTCGTCGATGCGGCGCCGGACGTCGGCCGAGGAAAGCGCAGCGATCCCGCGCCGCACCTGCGCGGCATGGCGCCGCGACACGGCGGCGGCCTCGCCCGTTCCGCGCAGCCGGCGCACCGCGTCGTGGCGCGTCGTATCCAGCATCCGGTAGGTGACCCGGTCGTCGTCCAGGATGACGGACAGCAGGGATTTCGAAACGAGGCTGTCCAGCCTGTCCGCTGCCTCGCCGAGCGGCATCTCCGCCTCCGCGGCCACGGCGGCCGCTTCTTCCAGCGTGAAGCTGCCCCGGAAGGCGCCCAGCGCCCGAAGCATCGCCTGCTCATCCGGCAAGAGGAGATTATAGCTCCAGTCCAGCGTCGCCTGCAGCGTGCGGTGCCGCGCGGCGGACGTGCGCCGCCCGGCCGTGAGCAGGGCGAGCCGGTCGTCCAGCCGTTTCTCCAGCCCTTCGACGCCGAAGCTGTCCACCCGCGCCGCGGCCAGTTCGATCGCAAGCGGCACGCCATCCAGCTTGCGGCAGATCGAGGCGGCCGCCACGGCGTCGTCCGGGGTGGTCCGCAGCCCTACCGAGGCCGCGCGTTCGAGAAACAGCGCCACGGCGGAGAAGCGTTGCGCCTCGTCTGGCGACAGCGGCGCATCGGGTGGCGGCACCGCGAGCGGACCCAGGCGATGCAGCCACTCCCCTTCCGCCCGCAGCGACTCACGGCTCGTCGCCAGCAGCGCCAGATCCGGCGCAGCCCGCAGCAGGTCCTCGGCCAGCAGGGCCGCGTCATCGACCACGTGCTCGCAGTTGTCGATCAGCACCAGCATCCGGCGCGTCGCGAGCTGCCGGCCGAGTTGCACCACATCGGCAGGCGGCGTCGCGCCCGGGCACAGCGCCCGCGCCGCTGCGCCGAACACGAGCTCTCCGCCCGAAACGGAGGCTAAGTCCACGAAGCAGACGCCGTCCGGATAGCGCGCCGCCAGCGCGCGGCCCACCGCGAGGGCCAGGCTGGTCTTGCCGATGCCGCCCGGTCCGATGATCGTGATGAGGCGCCGCTCTGGCAGTGCCGCCACGAGCCGCGCTAGGTCATCCTCGCGCCCCATGAGCGGCGTCAGCGCAGGCGGCAGCCGGTGCCGCGCTTCCACCGTCACGGTCGTGAGGGCCGCCTCCCCACGGCGGACGCTGCCCTCGAAGCGGTAGCCCTGTGCCGGATGGTTGGTGATCCGTGCCCCGGCCCCCATCGACCGCCGGAGCGCTGAGACGTGAACCCGGATGTTCGCGTCCTCGACAAACAGGTCAGGCCAAACCCGGGTCATGATGTCGCGGTTGCTGACCGTTTCCCCGGCGCGTTCGAGAAGGAGCTGGAGAATGGCGAGCGCACGGCTGCCAACCTGCAGCGGCACGCCGTCACGGCTCAGCCGCTGCTGCGCAACGGAGAGTTCGAAGGCGCCGAACAGGAAAACAGCGTCGGTCATGCTGGTCCACCCTCGCCGAGGTACCGGTCAGCCACGGCTCCATGCCGCGCCGTCCAACTCACGGCCTCGTTGGCCATACATCCGAAGACGGGATTTCACCAGCCGAAGGCCTGGAGGGAGCGCGCGCCGCAGCAACGCCGATCACGGCGTGCGACCTGCCCGTTACCATGCGCCGCGCGCCTGATCGTGGGGGGCGCTCGTCCGGCAGGAGACGTTCCGCCAATCATCCTGGCGGATCGCCGGACAGCATCGAGCCGAATACAATGCGCCCTTCAGGATAACAACCAAAACGATGTCGCCTAAGAAAATCCTGACGCGGCTGGAGTTGGGGCGAATCGAGATCGGCCATCGCGCCGTGCTGTCGGCCGGGTGCCACCAAGTCGTGTCGGGCACCCGTCCTGCGGAACGCGTGGTGTCGTTGGCTGACTCCTACCGTCGGCTCGCCACACCGGGTGGCCTCGTCATCAGCACGCCCATCACGGCGCGGCCGGCGGCGACGGCCACGAGCGGCTCCCCACTGTCCGAGCGCTGGTCATTCCTGGACCCGGTGTCCCAGGCTGCATGGCGAGCCACCATCCGGTCGGTCCACGATGAAGGCGGCCTGCTGGTGGCACGGATGCAGTGCCCTGGGAGTCAGGCCCTGTTCTCAACCTCCGCTGGAGGAGCACAGCAAGGGCGAGCCAGCTCCCCACCGGAGGAAGCGCTTTCGCACTGTGGTGCCTTTGCTACCGCCATGCGAGACTTGGAGTTTGACGGCATCGAGCTTTGCTGCGTTGTGCCAGACCCCGGTTCCTCGTATTCGGCCGTGACGCGGCAGGACTCCGCGGCCGGGGAAGCCGCACCGCAGCAACCGGTCGCCTTCCCGGCGGAGATCCTTCAGCTCCTGATCGACACCTGGGGCAGCGACCGTGTCGGCGTCCGCCTTTCGCCTTCCGTGGACGACAATGCGATGGACCCGTTCTGCGCCCTGCTGGCCATGCTGAACGACTTGGAGATCGCGTTTCTTCACTTGGCCGACGCGAAGCCGATCGAGCCCAAGGCAGGTGGCGTACGGATCACGGCGGCCGCGGCGCGCCTGCGCCACGCCTTCCGCTGGCCCGTGATCGCCTCGGGCGGTTTTTCCCTCCGGCAGGCGGTTGCCCTGGTCGATAGCCGCTGGGCCGATGCGATCTGCTTCCCGCATGAACAGGACGGGCCGACCCTGCTGGAGCAGCTGACCGCGCTGAAGAGCTGAACCGCGGGCCCGCCCCGCCTCCCTTCCAGGAGAAGCATCAGGCCGGGCAGCCATGATGGCCGGGTGGGAATTCACTCTTTCCCACCCCCTGGCGCACAGGTCATTCTGCGGCCGCCGGATCCGACCTGCGGGACGCACGGACCCGACCGACGCGGATCAGGTTCTCCCGGCCATCGCCCCCTGTCGGCGCCGCTGCTGCGACGCCCGATGAAAGCACCCTCAGGGCGCCGAACTGTTCTGCTGCAGGAAGGCGATGATATCGCCCCGGTCGGCATCGCTCGCGACGCGCACGGCCATACGCGTTCCCGGCACCTTCGCAGTGGGGTTGGTCAGGTAAGCGTCGATCTCCGTTGACGTCCATTGCAGCCCCGCGCCCTTCAGCGCGGGAGAATAGGTGAAGCCCTGGACGCTGGCCGCTGGCCGGCCCACGACGCCTTGCAAGGAGGGTCCCACACCATTGCGCGGCTGCGCCACCTGATGGCAGGCCGCGCATTGCCGCTGAAACAGCGTCTTGCCGTGATCGGCATCCGCTGCAGCGGCCGGAACAACGGTGGCGGCAAGCAACAGGAAGGAAGGTAACACTCGCATCACACGGCTCCAAAGCGGGTTTTGCTGAAGGGCAGACTGCGGACCCGTTGGCCGGTGAGGGCCGCGACCGCGTTGGCCACGGCGGGCGGCACGCCGGGCAGGCCGGGCTCGCCGACGCCCCCCATGGGCGCACCGCTCTCGACCACGCGCACGTGCACGCGCGGCATCCGCGTCCGGCTGAGGATGGGGTAGCTGTCGAAGTTGCGAGCCTGCGGCGCGCCCTTCTCGTAGACCACCTCCTCCAGCAGCGAGGAGGACAGGCCGAGCGCCACCGCCGACTGCACTTGGTTGGCGATGATCGCGGGATTCACGATGGAGCCCGGGTCGATCGCCACCCAGACATCGTGCACCTTCACCTCGTTGTCGCGGATCGAGACTTCGGCAATGGTCGCGACCTCCGTGTTGAAGGGCGTGGCCATGGCGACGCCGCGGGCGCGCCTCTCGCCATCGGCCACGAAGGGACCACGCTTCCATCCGCCCGAAAGCTCACCCACCGCGCGCAGCAGGTCGCGCTGACGCGGGCTGTCCTTCAGCAGCGCCATCCGCAGCTCGAAGGGGTCCTTGCCCCCGGCCGTGGCGATCTCATCGAAAAAGGACTCGTAGAAGTAGTCGTTCATGGAATGACCGACCGAGCGCCAGAAGGCGATTACCGTGGGATGGGGATGTTTCACGCAGTCCACCCGCTTATTGGGGATGGCGTAGGGCTTCTCGACGATCCCCTCGACCATGGAGGAGTCGACGGGTGGGTTGCCCATCGCCGCACCGAAGTAGCGGCCGATCGGCCCTTCCCCTACCGCGGCGGCCTGCAGCGCGACCGGCATACCGTTCGCGTCCAGCCCCGCCTTGAAGCGTGCGAAGCCCAGCGGGCGCACCGCGTCGCGCACGAATTCCTCCATGCGGCTCCAGATCACCTTCACAGGACGGTTGACCGCCTTGGCGAGCTGGATCGCCTGGTGGAAGGGATTGGCGAAGTCGTAGATGAAGTGTCGTCCGAAGAAGCCGCCCAGCATCGGCGAATGCAGCTTCACCTGCGCGGGCTCCAGCCCCGCCGTCCTGGCGGCCGCGGCCTGGAACAGTTCCGGCATCTGATTCGGCAGCCAAAGGTCCAACGTACCGTCGTCATTGAAGCGCGCCAGCGCTGATGGCGGCTCAAGCTGAGCATGGGCGAGGTACGGGGCATCGTATTCAGCCTCGATCACCTTGGCCGCGCCGCGCAGCGCCGTTTCCACGTCGCCGCTGCTATCCGCCGGTGCCCCGGAACTGCGCTCGGTCTTCAGCGCCGCCAGCATCCCGGCCGAGGAGAAGTCCTCCGGCACGCCACCCTGGCCCGCGGACCAGTTCACCCGCAGCGTCTCCACCGCCCGACGTGCGCGCCACCAGCTGTCGCCGAGAACCGCCACGGCGTCCTTCAACCTATGGATCGAGTGCACACCGGGCATGGCGCGCACCTCATCCTCGTTGACGAGGCTATCGGCCTCAGCGCCGATCCGCGGCGCGTGCTGCACGGCCGCCTGCAGCATGCCGTCCACCCGCATGTCGATGCTGTATTGCGCCCGTCCGGTAGACTTGTCGCGCATGTCTAGGCGCGCCACCGGCTTGCCGATGTAGCGGAAGGTCTTCGGGTCACGCAACGGCACATTCTCGCCGGGAGTCAGCGCCATTGCCTCCTCAGCCAGTGCGCCATAGGCGAGGCGGCGGCCGGAACGGCGATGCACCACCGTGCCATTCTCGGTCGCCAGTTCCTGCGGCTTCACCTTCCATTGCATCGCGGCGGCACGGATCAGTAGGTCGCGCGTCGTGGCGCCGAGGCGACGCATGATCTCGTAGGAGGAGCGTGTGGAAAAGGAGCCGCCGGTCATGCGCGTCCCGTTGACCACGAGGTAGTCGGTGCCCGGCGGAGCGCATTCCACCTCGAAGCGCGCGGGATCGACGTCCAGTTCCTCGCCCACGATCTGCGCCATGGCGGTGGCGATGCCCTGACCGCCCTCCACGAAGGGACTGAGCAGCCGCACGCGTCCGTCCGCGTGGATCTCCAGGAAGGCCTTCACGCGCGTGCCGGGACGCGGCGCGGCAGCGGCCGCTCCCTCACCCTGCGCCCGCGCCATGCGCCCGGGCAGGACGGCACCGAGGATCAGCGCGCCGAGGCCTGCGCCCAGGCTGCGCCGTGACAAGGACGGGAGCGGGGAAACCGTCGAGAGCGACTTGGCCGCATCGCGCGCGAAGGGAGGGATCATGCGGTCCACCTCGGTCTTTTCCTCAGGCGGCGGTGGCGGCGTGCCGGATGGCGTCCGCGATGCTGTTGTAGGTGCCGCAGCGGCAGAGATTCGTCATCGCCGCGGCGATGTCGTCCTCCGTGGGCTTCGGCGTCTGTCCCAGCAGCGCCGTGGCAGCGATCACCTGACCGGACTGGCAATAGCCGCATTGCGGAACCTGCCCGCTGACCCAGGCCTCCACGATCTTCCTGCCCGCCGGATGCCTTTCAATGGCTTCGATGGTGGTGATCTGGGCGCCGACCGCGCTCTCCACCGGCATGACGCAGGATCGCGTGGCCTGACCGTCAAGCAGCACGGAGCAGGCGCCGCACTGGGCGATGCCGCAGCCGTACTTGGTTCCGGTCATCCCGAGCGTGTCACGGATCACCCAGAGAAGCGGCGTGTCGCCTTCGACGTCGACCTGTCGGGCGACACCGTTGATGGTCAGTTCGATCATGCAACCTCCGAAGGGAAACGAGAAGCCGTCGCACGAGCGGCCGTGGCACGGCGCCGCGCGGGAGAGGGAAGCGGTGACGTGGCCAGGCTAGGGCCGGCTAGAGGAGGGCGGCTTGTCGTTTCGGCTGCTCCCGCCGCGCGTTCTGCACCGCCCCGGACTCTGCTCCTAGTGTTAAGCGGAAGTGCCGGCGAGCCTCCGCCGTTGGGCGTAAGGCGCGCGGATTTACATCGCTTTACTCACGTTAAGGAGGCTGTGCGCCCCATGAGGAGGGCCACGGGACGCACAGGCCGAGAACGGCCACCGAGAGCGGACCCGAGCAGGAAAGGCTCCTCCCATGCAGACCACGACCCTGACCGCCCCATCCGATATCGTCTCCGGCCGCCGCTTCATCCCCGCCAGGCAGATGGGCGGTGTCGCCGGACTCTTGGATGGGCGGCAGCACCGCCCCGGCCACGCCGCCCCGATCCTGACGCCGGCGCAAGACTGGGCCAGTGCCATGGTCACGACGACCTTGCCGCGTAACACGGTGCCCACACCGTCACGCGGCGGCGCCAGCCTGGCACCATGGCAGGAAAAGCGGGTGCGCGCCTTCGTGGAGGAGCATCTGCACGAGAGCGTTTCCGTGACGGACATGGCGGCGGTGGCGAAGCTGAGCCGCAGCTTCTTTTCCCGCGCCTTCGGAACGAACTTCGGCAACTCGCCGCACGCCTTCGTCATGGAACGGCGCATCGCGCGCGCCAAGGCCATGATGCTCGACACGAACGAGCCGCTGGCGGAGATTGCAGTGGCCTGCGGCCTTTCCGATCAGGCGCATCTTTCCCGCCTGTTCCGTCGTCAGGTTGACTGCACGCCCAGTGCCTGGCGCCGTCACGCCCGCGCCGCCGGCACCGCGCCCCAGGCCATGGCCGCGTGAAGAGCGAAGTCTTAGCCCCCGCTGCGGAGCAATCCCTAAGCGGAGGCGCCCCGCTCCAGGATTTCCGCCGCGCGGCGGAGGTCCGCCGTGTCAAAGCCTTCGCTGAAGCGGCCATGGAGCGCGCGCATCTCCGCCGCCATCTCGGCGGCGCGCTCCTGGCCCGCATGCAGGCTCACGAGGCTCATCAGGATCCGCAGCTCATAAGCCATCGCGCCCTGGCGCCGCGCCCAGTCTAGCGCCTCGAGCAGGACGGCCTCGGCCAGTGCCCTCTCCGAACCACCGGCAAGCATGACCTCCGCCTTCAGGTGCAGGAGGTTAGGCGTGTAAACGGTCTCGCCCCGCGCTTCCACGGCGGCCAGTGCCTCCTCGATGGCGAGGAGCGCTTCACAATGACGTCCCGCCGCGGTCAGTCCCTCGGCCAGGTGCGTCAGCAGCACCACCTCATAGAGGCGGCTGTTGACGCCGCGCAGCCTGGCGATGCTTTCCTCCAGCAAGGTCAAACCCGCCGCCGGATCGCCCCGGTGGATCGCGACCGCAACTTGGAAACCCTGCGCGGCGAAGCGTGACGGCGTCAGCCCGCCGCGCGCGGAACACTCGATCAATCGTGCCAGCCACTGCTCCGCCACTTCGATTTCGCCCGACCAGAGCGCTATCGGCAACGTCCACATCAGCGCGACGGCCAGGGTGACAGGGTCGCCGAACGCTTCGGCTTCCTCCACGTTCCGCGCCGCGACCACGCGCGCCCGGTCCGCGAAGCCCTGCATCCATAGGGAACGCGCCAGCGCATTGCCCACGTTCACCCGCTGGTCCACACCCATCCGCAGCACGTCGACGGAGCGCTTGCGGGGCAGCGTCACGATCGCCCGCTCCAGATGCTCGCGCGTTTTCCGGTGATTCCCGGCGAAATGGTGTGCGAGGCCCAGCATCCAATCGGCACCGCCCTGACTAGGCAGGTCACGGGCGCGCTCCAGCGCCTCGGCCTGCCGGCCAACGGTGAACATGGAACGGAAATGCCCGCCGCGCAGGTGGAAGGTGAAGAGTCCGTCCAGCGTCCTCGCTTGGTAGGCCGCGTCCCCGAGTGCCTCGGCGAGGGAAAGCGCGCGCTCGAGCGCCACTCGCACCTCTTCGAGATTGCCGCGCGTGAAAAGCAGCGGCATGGCGTAGCTCGTGCTCAGCTCCATCTCCCGGTGCGAGCCGCGCTCGGCCTCCGGCAGGATCTCCAGGGCACGCGCCGTCCAGGTCGCGCACTCGGCGAGGAGCGAGTGGTCGATGAACAGGAAGGCGGAGGCGCTGGCCAGGCGCACCGCCACCGCCGCCTCACCCTCGTCCGAGAACGCCCAATTCAGGGCGGCCCGGACATTGTCCAGGTCCGGGCGGAAGCCCAGCATCGTTTCGTCGGGTCGATCCCTGATCGCCTGCTCGAGCACCTGCAGGAAATGCAGGGCGTGATGCCGCACGAACATCGGCGCCTCGCCGTGCTCGGCCAGCCGCTCCAGCGCGTAGGCCCGCGTCGTGTCCAGCAGGCGGTAGCGCACGCCATCTGCGACGCTCTCGGCGACGACCAGCGACTTCAGCACGAGGTCGGCGAGGTGTTCGATGCGGTCGGCGGTCGGGATGTCCGTTCCGCAGGCCACGGCCTGCGCCGCCTCGAAGGTGAAGGATCCGGCGAAAACGCTTAAGCGGCGCAACAGGACCTTTTCGGTGTCGAGCAGGAGGTCGTGACTCCAGTCCAGGGTCATGCGCAGCGTCTGCTGCCGTGGAAGTGCCGTCCGCCGGCCCCGATTGAGCACCTCGAAGCGCTGATCGAGTCGCTTCGCCAAGCCCTTCACGCCGAAGGAGTCGATCCGGCCCGCCGCCAACTCGATGGCAAGGGCCAGCCCGTCGAGGCGACGGCAGATCTCGGACACGGCCGCCGCGCTGTCGTCGCTCAGCGCGAAGCCGCCGGCCTGGGCCGAGGCGCGCTCGATGAAGAGCTCCGCAGCGGGATAGGCCGCGACTTCGGCCGCCGTGATGGCCTCAGCGGGCGGCGGGCTGGCCAGCGCGGCGAGGCGGTGGACGTGCTCGCCCGCCACGCGCAGCGGCTCGCGCGTGGTGGCGAGGAGATAGACCTCCGGCGCCCGTGCGTGGATGAGCTCGGCCAGCAGCGCCACGTTGTCGATGACGTGCTCGCAGTTGTCCAAGATCAGCAGCGTGCGCGTTTCTTCCAGCGCCCTGACGATGCTCTCGCTCTCGTTGTCGGAACGGATCGGCAGGTTCAGCGCACCGGCGACCGCGCTCTGCACCATCCGCGGATCCTGCAGTGACGCGAGATCGACGAAGGCGATGGCTCCGGGAAACTCCCGCTCCAGCACCGCCGCGACCGCGAGGGCCACGGTGGTCTTTCCCATGCCGCCCGGGCCGACAATGGAGATGAACCTGCGCAGCAGCAGGTTCTTCGCGAGGTCGGCCACCAGCGCGTCGCGGCCGACCACGCGCGTGCGCTGTCGCGGCGGCGCCCGCAATCCCCGAGATTTCGTGGCCTCAGCCGGGGCCGCCGGCGGTGGCACGACCTGCGGCGCCGCGGCGCCCACGAAGCTGTAGCCTCGCCCAGGAACGTTGACGATGAAGCGGCGTTCCCCCTGCCCGTCGCCCAGCGCTTTGCGCAGCGCCGTGACGTGCACGCGGAGGTTCGCTTCCTCGACGTGCAGGTCGCCCCAAACGCGTCGGAAGATCTCCTCCTTGGACACGACCTCGCCGGCGTGTTCCACGAGGAGGGCCAGGATGTCGAAGGCCCGGCTTCCCAGCTGCAGGGGCTGGCCGGCTTCCAGCGCCTGCCGCCCTTCCAGGTCGATCGTGACGGAGCCAGCTGCCAGCGAACGCTGGGACTGTGGAGGCAGCGTTGCCTCCCTCACCTGGGCTTCCTGCTGCACGGTGACCCGCGCCTCAGTCGGCTGTGCCGTGGGCTGGGACGATCCCGCCTATGGCCTCGGAGGTCAGCGGAACCTGCCCGAAGCGTGGCAGCCTGCCGAGCGCGACCGCTGCGGCCAGCAGCAGCAGGATGACGCCCCAGAGAACCGCCGCATACCCGCCGGTCGCGTCGAAGCTGACGCCGGCCAGTGCGGGACCTATGGCGCCCCCGAGGCTGAACAGCGCGTAGATGATCCCGTACAGGAAGGCGTAGCGGTTCATCCCGAAGTAGCGCGCGGTGAGGTAGGCCATCAGATCCACCTCGGCCCCCAGGGAAAGGCCGATCATCAGCGCTGCCACCGGCGCCATGGCGACGCCTCCCAGCGCGAGCAGCGCGCAGCCGCCGGCCGCGGCCGCGAACATCACTGCCGCCACGTACGGTGCGAAGAACCGGTCCACCACGTAGCCCGCGAGGATCCGCCCCACCAGGACGCCGATCCCGATCACGGAGGTCGTCCGTGCCGCCGCCATGGCATCCAGCCCGGCGTCGCGCAGGAGGGGCGTCATATGGACGATCAGGGCGGACACGGCGACGGCCACGGCGCAGAAGGCGAGGGCCATGACCCAGAACAACCCGCTGCGCAGCGCCTCCACACTGCTGCCCGCCGCCAAGGCCGCGTCCCGCCGTTCCCCTCTGGGCAGGGCCAGAAGCACGAAGGGCCAGGGCACCAGCGCCAGCACCGCCAGCAGGAGGTAACCCGCCCGCCAGCCGTGCCGCGCGTTCACCTCGGCCAGCAGCATCGGGAGCACGACGGCGGCCACGCCGATCCCCGCCAGCGAGATGCCCAGGGCGAGGCCGCGGGACTGCCGGAAGCAGGCATTCACCGCGCGGGTGTAGTTCACCGGCGTGGCGCCGCCTCCCACCAGGGCGGCCAGCGCAAAGATCAGGTGAAACGTCATCAGCGAACCGGAGAAGCGGCTCAGGAGAAAGAGCGATCCGGCGAAGAGCGGGATGGAGACCAGCGTCACGATCCGCACGCCCACCCGGTCCGCCAGGAGACCGAGCAGCGGCGCCATGATCGCCAGAACAAGGGTTGTGTAGAGGTAGGAGGAAGCAATATCCCCCCGTCCCCAGGCGAACTCGGCCTGGAGCGGGCCGATAAAGGTGCCGAGGGTATAGAAGGGCAGCGAGGTCAGCCCGGCTGCGGAGCCCAGGGTTGCCGCCAGCAGCACAGGCCAGCTCGCGCGGAACTCACCGCCGTCCGGCTTAGCCGGGACCTCACCCGACGTCATGGCCGCCCGCCGGCCTTCCCGGCCGTGAAATGCCGGTGGGGGCGCCTGGCGCACGACCTCGTGGAAACATGCCGCTCTCGTAAACGTTAGGCACCTGGCCTACCAGCTGAACCCGGAAATCCGAAAGGCCATATTTGCCTCCTTTTCGGCCATGAAGCCGAACGTCGGAGTGACACGCCCGCACACCCTTTCAGCCGTTCGAAACAGCGCGTTAACTGTGTCGGCGGCGGGTCATGAGGGACGTATGCGCAGGGTTGGGCTGGTGGTCTGTCCGGGATTCCAGATCATGGGCTTCGTTGCCCTTTCCGCCTTCGAGGTCGCCAACAAGGAGGCGGGGGAGATGCTCTACGACCTGCATGTCCTGTCGGAGGAAGGCGGCCCGGTCAGAAGCTCTTTCGGGATGGAGGTCGCCACGCGGCCGCTGGAGGAAAGCGGGTTCGACACGATCCTGATCGCTGTCGGGATGGAGGTGCCCACGACCTCGCCCGTGCTCGCTCGCTACCTGCAGCGCGTGGCGAAGTCGACGCGGCGCCTCGCCTCGATCTGCCTGGCTTCCTTCGTGCTCGGCGATGCCGGGCTCCTCGACGGTCGCCGCGCCACGACGCACTGGCTCTACGCCCGCTCCTTCCAGGAGCGTTACCCGAAGTGCCAGGTCGACATCGACAAGATCTTTATCGCGGACCGGTCGATCTGGACCTCGGCCGGCATGTCCGCCGCCTCGGACCTGGCGGTCGGCATGATCGAGGATGACCACGGCGCCGAGCTGGCCCGGACGGTGGCGCGGGGCATGGTCATGTACCACCGGCGCGCCGGCGGGCAGTCGCAGCACTCCGCCCTGCTGAACCTCGCCACCCGCTCGGACCGTATCCAGGATGCCCTGGCCTACGCGAAGGCGAATCTCGGCAAGCCCCTGGGCGCCGAGGAGCTTGCCCGCGCTGCCCGGCTCAGCCCACGGCAGTTCACCCGCCTGTTCCGCTCCGAAACCGGCACGTCACCGTCCAAGGCTATCGAGGCGCTGCGCCTGGAGGCCGCCAGGCTGCTGCTGGAACAAGGCCGGCTGCCGATCGAGGAGATCGCGCACGAGGCTGGCTTCGGAAACCGTGAGAGGATGCGACGCGCCTTCATGCGCACCTATGGCGAGGCGCCGCAGGCCATCCGGAGCAATGCGGGGCCGCTCGCGGTGATCTAGGGCCGCGGATATCGCCGGCGGCCTGCCCGCGCACAGTTCTGAACGAGCGCCTTCCCGCCTCGCCAGCCTCCCGCGCGCGCGTCGCGAAGGCGCGCCGTGCGCGAAGACTCCGGGCCGGGCACCGCAACCGTGGGCCGCATCCCACCGCGTGCTCACCACGTCCGACGCCGCATCACCCTCACCCGGGGGCAAAAATCCGACAATCCTTCAAGAGAAGGCAGACAGCCGGGACCACGCTGCGCAACATCGTCGCCGCACCGGAGGTTCCTTCCATGCCATCGCAGAACCCGGCCTATGCCGACCCGCCGCACCCCCTTCTGCCGAAGGTGGAAATGTCGCTGGACCTCGGCCGCACCGCCCTGCTCGTCATCGATCCGCAGATCGACTTCCTGAGCCCCCAGGGCGCCGCCTGGAGCGTCTTCGGCGAGAGCGTGACCGAGCACCGCACCGTGGAGAATCTCGGCCGGCTGTTCGAGGCGGCCAAGCGCGCCGCGATCCCCGTGGTGATCTCGCCGCACTACTACTATCCCTTCGACCACCGCTGGAACTTTGCCGCCACCGGCGAGACCCTAATGCACCGGCTGCACATGTTCGACCGCCGCGATCCCCTCTCACTCGAAGGTTTCGACGGTTCGGGTGCGGACTGGATGCCGGAGTTCAAGGCGTACATCCAAGACGGCGAAACGATCGTCTGCTCGCCCCACAAGATCGCCGGTCCGCAAACCAACGACGTGGTGTTCCAGCTTCGGAAGCAGCGGATCGATCAGGTGATCCTCGCTGGCATGGCCGCGAACTTCTGCGTCGAATCCCACCTGCGCGACCTCGTGGAGAAAGGCTTCGAGGTGGCGGTGGTGCGCGACGCCACCGCGGCGGGCAAGATCCCGGAAGGCGATGGCTACCTCGCCGCCCTGACCAACTTCCGCTGGTTCGCCAATGCCCTGTGGTTCACCGACGAGGCGGTGGAGCGGCTGTCGCGGAACCGTCGCTCTCCACTCGCGGCGTGAGAACGGTCATGAGCTCCCTCCCCCTCATCCCCGTTTCGTTCTTCGGCATGGTGCTCGGCCTCGTGGGCCTCGGCGGTGGCTGGCGCCTGGCGCACCGGGTCTGGGGCCTGCCCGCCGTGATCGGTGAGGTGCTGCTGGCACTCGGCGTGCTCGTCTGGGCCGTGCTGATTGTGCTCTACGCGGCGAAGTGGCTGCTGGCCCGCGACGCCGCGCGGGCGGAGATCGCCCATCCCGTACAGTGCTGCTTCGCAGGGCTGACGGGCGTTGCCACGATGCTCGTCGCCGCGGCCCTCCTGCCGCTCTCCCAGGCCCTGGCCACCGTGCTCTACGCGGCGGGTGCCGCCGTCACCCTCCTCTTCGCCCTCTGGCGCTCCGGCCAGCTCTGGCAGGGCGAGCGCGAGGCCGGCGCCACCACAGCGATCCTCTACCTGCCGGCGGTGGCGGGTTCCTTCGTCACCGGCACGGGTGCCGCGGCACTCGGCTTCACGGACTGGGGACAGCTCGCCTTCGGAGCGGGGCTCTTCTCCTGGCTGGCGATCGAGTCCGTGCTGCTCCACCGCCTGTACCACGGTCCCGTCATGCCGGCCGCCCTGCGGCCCACCCTGGGCATCCAGCTGGCGCCGCCGGTGGTAGGAGCGGTGTGCTACCTTTCCGTCACCGCGGGGCCACCTGACCTGGTGGCGCACGCGCTGCTCGGCTACGGGCTGCTGCAGGCGCTGCTGCTCCTGCGGCTGCTGCCTTGGATCCGGCAGCAACCCTTCGCGCCGTCTTACTGGGCCTTCAGCTTCGGCGTCACGGCCCTGGCGAACGCCGCCCTGATCATGGTGGGGCGTGGCGACGATGGGGCCGTTGCCACGCTGGCGCCGGTGCTTTTCCTCGGTGCCAACATCGCCATCGGGCTGCTGATGGCCGGCACGCTGCTGCTGCTGTTCCGCGGTGGGCTGAAGCTCGAGCAGCGGCCGCTGCACCCAGCCAGGCTGCCGGACGGACAGCCCCCTCCCGCCGCACCGTAACGCCGGTGCTTCGCGCCGCCGGACCATCGGCGCAGCGGTCCGCTGCCTGCCATCTGGTAGATGGGGCGGGCAGCGCATTGTTCGCGTCTGCCTGTGACGGGGGCCAATCCGTTCAAGATCACCGCGCGGGAACGGCATATGCCTGCCCTGCCGCTGGACGGCGCCGTCTCAGGAGGACCGACATGAGCGAGAAGGACATCACACCCGCCAGGACTACGCGGCGCGACGCGATCCTGGCCGGGGTTGGTGCCGTCGCGGCCCTGACCTTCCCGGTCACGGTTCCGGCGCAGACTAGCCCGCGAACGGTCCAACCCAGCCACGGCGCCAACCCGGGCGCCACCCACAGCGAAGGACGCATGAGCATGAGCAGCGACACCATCACCACGCAGGACGGCACCCGGATCTTCTACAAGGACTGGGGCACCGGCACGCCGATCGTCTTCCATCACGGCTGGCCGCTGAGCAGTGACGACTGGGACGCGCAGATGCTGTTCTTCCTGCAGCACGGCTTCCGGGTCATCGCCCATGACCGGCGCGGCCACGGCCGTTCCAGCCAGACCGACCGCGGCAACGAGATGGACACCTACGCCGCCGATGTCGCAGCGCTTGCCGCGCATCTCGACCTTAAGGGCGCGATCCATGTCGGCCACTCCACCGGCGGCGGCGAGGTAGCGCGCTACGTGGCGCGGCACGGCGGCAACGGGCGCGTGGCCAAGGCCGTGCTGATCGGCGCCGTGCCGCCCGTCATGGTGAAGTCCGAGAAGAACCCTGGCGGCCTGCCAATCGAGGTGTTCGACGGCTTCCGCAAGGCGCTGGCCGCCAACCGCGCCCAGTTCTACCGCGACGTGCCGGCCGGCCCCTTCTACGGCTTCAACCGCCCGGGCGTCGAAGCCATCCCCGGCGTGGTGGACAACTGGTGGCGGCAGGGCATGATCGGCAGCGCCAAGGCGCACTACGACTGCATCAAAGCTTTTTCCGAAACCGACTTTACCGAGGACCTGAAGCGCATCCAAGTGCCGACCCTCGTGATGCACGGCGAGGACGACCAGATCGTGCCGATCGCGGACTCGGCGCAGCTGTCGGTCAAGCTGCTGAAGCACGGCACGCTGAAGACCTACCCGGGCTTCCCGCACGGCATGGCCACCACCCATGCAGAGGTGATCAACGCCGACCTACTCGCCTTCATCAAAGGCTGAGTTTTCGCGCGAGGGCTGCTCCCGGTCAGGGAAGCGGCCCCTGCCACGGCTCCACGCGGCACGGCCAGTTGGGCCACCCCCGGAACGGGCCGCCCCGTTGCCGGACCATGCGGCGCCGGGGCACCGGCAGGGGTTTAGCCCTGCTGGTGCAAGGCGGCGATTCCGGCGCGGCTCCTCTGAAAGGAGCGCGACGCACCCCGCGCCGAAACGGCTCACGCAACCCGCTGGCTGATGAAGCTTTCCGGTGAACCATCGGCCGGGTCGACGAACACGATGTCCGCCGGGTCGCGCCGCGGCGTGTCGACGGACAGGAAGACAACCGGTCCCTCCAGGATGTCGGGCAGCGCATGCACGGTTCCCCGTCGGAAGAACAGCAGCTGGTTCGGCCAGAATTCGGCCTGGCTGTCCTTGCTTTCCATCCAGAAGGTGCCGCGCCCGGACAACACGTAGAGGTATTCGTCGCAGCCCGCGTGTTAATGCGGCGGCGTGCCGTGATACACGCGGGACACCCGCGCGCTCGCCGCGTCCTCGCGCGTGAGGTACTGGTCGACGAGCAGCGTGTCCGCCGTTTCGGGGAAGCTGCGCATAATCGCCCCGACGTCGAAACGCCCGTGAGATGTGGTGTCGGACACGGATCGTCCCTTCCTGGTCAGCGGATGTCGCACGGAAAGGATTGCGCAGGCGCGCGTTCGGCCATTTGAAGGATTGCTCCGTGAGCAGCTCGCCTCGTCATGCTCCGGCATGCGGTTGGCGCCAGGCCGGTCCTGCGGCAGCGGCGTGACGGCCCCGACGCTGCGCCCCGGGCCGGCTCACCGCGGCGCGTGCAGTGACGCCGCGGCGCGTCAGGCGGCCTTGGCGTAGGTGAATCCGGCGCGCTGCGCCTCCACCAGGTAGGCAACCACGCTGGGCACCAGCACCACCCCGGGGATGAGGTTGTTGGTCAGGTCGGCCGCGACGACATCCGCGCCGGGCCCCTCCGCGCCGGAAGCGGCCTGGATGCCGCGGGCAATGGCGTGGATCGAATCATGGCAAGCCACGAACACGACGCCGCGCCTCTGCAACGACACGATGTTGTTGTTGCCCGGGCCGTAGAAGCCGTCAGTCTTCTGCCGGTCATCCATTGCCGATACGCCGGGCCGCTCCAGGATGAGGTCGTTCCGGCTGAACTGGCCGCGCGTGCCGGCGGCGAGGCCGTACTTGTCCCACATCACCTGGCTGAACAAGGCAAGGTGGGCGGTGCCGTGCGTCGCCGAGATCTCCAGGAAGTCCGGATGACCGTGCGCGAAAACCTGCCCGTTGAGCGACTCCCGCATGAGGTTTGGCCAGGCCGCGCCAATGTCGCTGCACTCCCAGAGCTGCTTCGGTCCACCTCCGTAATTGAGCAGCAGGGCCGAGGCCTCGTGGTCCCACAGATCCGGCTGGTCGATCATGAAGGGAACGGCGGTGAAGCCGCGGCGGCGGGGCGCGGCGGCGAGCTCGCGCGAAAGCTTCTCCAGCGCTGGGCCGTTCTGACCGGCCGCGAAGGCCGGTCCCATCTCCGTTGCGGCAACGAGAGCTCCCGCGCCGCCGAGCCCCAGCAATGCTGAACGTCGGGACAGGTTGACCATTACTGCCTCCACTCAGTAGGCGTAAACATTGGCGGCACGGCCGACGATGCTGTCCATCGCCCTGCCCATCGCCGCGATGGTGGCAGGGTCCTTGATACCGTGGCGTTCGGCCAGGGCGCCGAGGTCGGAATGACCGATCCAGCTGCGCCCCATCGCATCCTCCCAGACCAGGACGCGCATTGGCAGGTCGAGGCCGATCGTCTGGTCTTCCTGCATCAGCCTGGTGCCCACCTTGGGGCTGCCGAAAGTGATCACCGTCGTGGCGCGCAGTGTCTCGCCGACGCCTCGCGCATTGGCCGCGTGGTCGACGGTGGCGAAGACCGGCACGTTGGCAGCGGTGAGCCCGGCCTTGATCCGCGACACCGTTTCCGTGACGCCAAACTTGCTTTCCTGCGCGACCATGTCCCGGTCGGCGGCAAGCGGTCCCAGGTCATCCTTGTAGGCGGCGGCGATGTCGCGGGCGAGCACCGTGAGATCCACGCCTTCCTTGTTGGTCAGCAGGGTCACGCAGACCAGCTCGGCCGATTCCGTGAAGCGGCTGAGATAGGCGCTGAAACCTGGCGCGCTGCCCTTCACCTCCATGAAGCCGGGATGGTGCGTGAATTCCCATCCCGCCATGGCAGGCACCACGGTGCCATTGGTGAGCCTGGCGGGCTTGTAAACCACGTCCCGGTCGGCCGGGTCCCTGATGAGGGTGGAGCCGGCGAGGGCAATGTCCCACTTGCTGATGTCCTCGGCCGAGGACCAGAGATCACCGAAGCCGAACAGGTTTGCCGACGTCTCCGGTGCGACGGCAGCCATGCGCCCGTCCACCGACCGATAGCCCGTCGCCGGCTCGACCGGGTTGATAAAGCGGGCATCGGACTTGAAGCGCGCGTGCTGGTTGTCGTGAACCGGCGTCGGAACCGGCCGGTCAACCGCGGCCTTGTCGGCGATGTCGTTCGCGAACATGGTCGCCGTCAGGCCTTCGGGCTCGATCTGATTTTTCCACACGAAGTCATGGTAGCTCATCCCGCTGACGCGCTCGACGACCATAGCCAGCAGCGTGGAGTCCGTGGCGCTGAGCCGCACCTCCGTCCCGCGCTCGAACAGCAGCGGCTTGCCGGCAACGAGGTCGATCAGTTCGCGGGGTGCGTAGCGACGATTCTGATCGAGCTGGTCACGATAGTCGGGAATGCCGGAGCTGTGCTGCATCAGCTGCAACAGCGTGACCCGGCGCCAGGCAGCCGGCAAATCCTCGATGATGCTGCCGATCTGGTCCTCGAGCCGCAACTTTCCGCGCTCCTTCAGCTGCATCACTGCGACCGCCGTGAAGGCCTGGGTGATCGGCCCGACATTCCACAGGGTGCGGGTGGAGGCGAGCTCGTCGTGGTCGAGGCTGGTCTTGCCGTAGCCGGCCGAACGCGGAATGTAGGGTGCCTGCACGATCGCCATCGTGAGACCTGGCAGCTGATGCGCCGCGATGAAGTCGGCAACCAGTTGGTCGATATATGCGCCACGATCTTGAAGCCTCGCCTCACCGCGGATGATGGGCAGACCGGATTCGGCTTGCGTCTGGGCAAGCACGGTGTTGACCGGCGACAGCGCCGTGGTGGCCATGGCAAGCGCGAGCATGGTGTGAGCGAGTTTCATGATGTAGCCTTTGCTGTTCGTTTCCCGGGCGCTCCCGAAGAAGCTCTCGTGCCCGCAGGTTGGACGGAACGAACGGCGGTGGCTTGGACAACAATGCCACCTCCTCGACTGTGCCACGAATGGAGCCGCAGGACCCGCGCGCGTCGCGACATCGGAGATGGCAGCAGGTGATCGGCGTCCGACCACCTGTGTAAAGGGCTTCCGGCCGCCGGTGGCTGATCACCGACTGGCCGGTCCTCGGAGTAGACCGGCACGCAGGGCCAGCCGGTGATCCAGGCCTTCTGCGTCCGAAATGGCCACGGTCGGCATCCGCGATCGTCAGATACGGTATTTGTTCAACACGAAGGCGAGGATTTCGGAAAGGCCCGCGAGGAGGCCAATGCCCCACATTGCGCCCGCGCCCAGGATACCGGCCCCTATCGCGCTGCCGATGGAGAAGCCGAGATACATGGTCGAGGTGTTGAGCGACAGGGCGACCGAGGCCTGCGACGACGGGCCGGCGGCGATCAGCCTCGCCATCTGCGCGGGAAAGAAGGACCAGACGCTGAAGCCCCATGTAGCCACCGCCACCAGGATCGGAACAAGGGCAAAGCCGGCGGGCAGGAGCGTGCTGGCCGCCATGGCCAGGAAAGCGGCCGCCAGCAGGAGCAGCGAGCCTGCCACCACGCGCGCCGAGCCGAAGCGGTCGTTGAGCGCACCACCCGTCATGACACCGATCGCGGCAAAGACGCCCCACAGGGAAACGGTGGCCCCGACGCCGCCGGCACCGAAGCCCAGCACCGAACTGAGATAGGGCGCGATGTAGGGATAGGCCGTGTAGGCGCCGATCGACCAGAATAGGGTGACGGCCAGCAGGCGCAGGATGGCGGATTGCCGGATGACGCCGATCCGCTCGCCGAAGCCGGAAACGGCCATTCCCGATCCGGCCGTCCGATGGACGCCGCCGATAACTCCGGCAATGGCCAGCAGCCCCATGACCGCGACCGCGAGAAAGGTGGAGCGCCAGCCGAAGGCGTGCCCGATCATGGAGCCGAGCGGCAGGCCGAGCGCGATGGCCACCGTCATGCCGCCGCTGACGATGGCCAGCGCGCGTCCGCGTTTCTCCGGCTCGACCAGGGCACCTGCCAGGGCACTAGCGCCCGGCGCGTAGAGGCCTGCCGCAACCGCCATCAGGATCCGTGCCAGGAGCAGCGTTCCGAAGCCCGGGGAAAACGCCGCGACGAGGTTGCCGGCGGTGAAGACTGCCATGGCGAGCACGAGCGTGTCACGCCGGTTGAGCCGGCCGGTCAGCACGGTGGTCACGGGGGAGCTGAGCGCCAGCACCAGCGTGAAAACGACGACCAGCATGGCGACCGCCGGCAGGCTCATGCCGAGGTCGGCCGCTATCGTGGGCAGCAGTGGCGCGATCATGAAACCTTCCATCCCGATTGCGAAGGTTCCGAGACCGAGGAAGGCAGCAGGCATCAGGGAATTGCTGCCGGGCCGCGGGGCGGCCAAGGTCAGCGCAGGCATGTTCGACATGGTGGGAAACTCGCTTTGCCCATCCCGGCCGCCGGACGGCGGCCGGAACGGTGGCCCTGGTTCAGGCCGGAATGGGATTGGCGATCATGGCGGCGTTGAAGTCGTTGATGAGCCTGTGCTCGCCGCGTCCCGGGTTGTCGCGGATGGCCATGATGGCATCCACCACGATCTCTTCGTCATTGCCCGCCAGCTTCTCTATCGTCTCGGCGATGAAGCTGCTGAGCGGCATGGCGCGCGGATCGTTGGTCTTGCCGACCAGGTCGGTGTTGACCCAGGGCGGGGCGATTTCCTGCACCCGCACCGAGGTGTCGCGCAGCATGAAGCGCTGCGACAGGGTGTAGCTGTGCAGGGCTGCCTTGCTGGCCGAGTAGACCGCTGTGGTCGCCAGCGGCAGGTAGGCAAGCACGGAGGTGTTGTTGATAATCGTGGCGCGGGGCTGACGCTTCAGATGCTCGATCAGGGCCGAGGTCATGCGGATCGGACCGAGCAGGTTGGTGGTCAGGATCTTCTGGCTCACCGAGTCGTCGATCACTCCCGATGCGTCGTCGAAGGGCATGATGCCGGCATTGTTGATGAGCACGTTCAGCCTGGGATAGTCGCGCATCAGCTTGTCCGCCACGAAAGCGATGCTGGTCGGGTCGGCGATGTCGAGTTCCAGCGCGGCCATGCCGGGGTTGGCGGCGGCCACCTCGTCGAGCAACGCGCGGCGCCGGCCGGCAATGATGACCTGGTTGCCAAGCTTGTGGAACGCTTCGGCCAAGCCGCGCCCGATGCCGGAGGTCGCGCCCGTGATGAAGATGGTGTTGCCGGTCATGTGCATGGTGCCTCTCCATGAAGAAGTCAGGTTCAGGCGCTCGGCATTGCAGCGCGAGCGCGCTCACATGGCTTGGAATGCATCAGACCAAGCGGTAGAGCTTGGCGCGCCGTCTCGCAAAATCCCGGTCTCAGCGTGCCTGCGGCGAGAGATGATCGCGATGATGTAAATCGGCGGCCATCGCCCACGGCGCTGATGGAAAGCAGCCCGCGTCCTGGTGATCTCGCGAAACGTGGCGCATTCGCCGGTCGCACCGGTCCCGACGCTGGGGGATACCAGAGAACAAGCAGAGGAACACCGAACGGCAGACATCGGTTCAAGCTCATGCGCCTCCCGTTGCCGAGGATGTCGGTGCGAGAGGAGTCCCCCTATGTCGCTTGAGACCGCGCCGACGCGCTTCGTCGAAACCAACGGCATCCGCTTCGCCTACCGCCGGTATGGCCGGAACGAAGGAACACCGTTGCTTTTCCTGCAGCACTTCACCGGCACCACGGACGACTGGGATCCGGCCGTGGTGAACGCGCTGGCGGAAAGCCGTACCGTGATCGTCTTCGACAATGCCGGCATCGGCCGCTCTTCCGGGCAGACGCCAGACAGTGTCGAGGCGATGGCAGCCCATGCCGTCGCCTTTCTGGGGGCCCTGGGCCTGCCGGTGGTCGATCTCCTGGGCTTCTCCCTCGGCGGTATGGTCGCGCAGGTTCTCGCCTCGGAGTATTCCCGCTTGGTCCGGAGGCTCATCATCGCCGGGGCGGCGCCGCGCGGTGGGGAGGAACACCTCCTAGCCGTGGTTGAGGATGCCTTTTCTCGCAACGCCGCCGATGTCCGTCTGCCCCTCTTCTTCACCCCGTCCGAGGGCAGCCAAGGGGCCGGGCTAGCCTTTATCCGCCGCGCAACGGCCCGGACGCAGGACCGCGATCCCGAAAGCAGCAAGGCAGTCGGCGAAGCCCAGGCCAGGGCCATCATCGGCTGGTGCGCCCGGCAGGACGAGGGCGAGCGCACGCTCCGCGCCATCCGGCAGCCCGCCCTGATCGTGCACGGCAGCGACGATACCATGTTCCCGAGCATCAACGCCTACCGGATGTTCAAGGCGATGAGCGCGGCCCAGCTCATCCTCTACCCGGATTCAGGTCACGGCGCGCTGTTCCAGGTCCCGGACCTGTTCGCGGGACATGCCCGCACTTTTCTCGACCTCTGAGCAGCGAAGCAGAACTGGAAACCCGATATGAACTCTCTCGCGGTGCGAACGATCGATGCTCACGGCGGGCTTGATCGCTACCGGAAATTCTCCTCGCTGACGGCGCGCCTCCACCACACCGGTCTGCTGTGGGCGCTGAAGGGCAAGGCGGAAGTGCTGACGAACGCCGAAGTCCGCCTGAACCTCCGGCAGGAGGAGGTATCGCACGGGCCGTTCCGCCCCACACAGAACCGCTCGCGCTTCACGCCGGAGGAAGTGACGATCGTGACACCGGACGGCACAGCCGTGGAAACCTTGCCGAACCCGCGGGGAAGCTTTGCCGGCTTCGCGATGGAAACGCCGTGGAGCAATGCCCAGCTCGCCTACTTTGCGGGCTACACCATGTGGACCTACCTGACGGCCCCCTTCATCCTGGCTCAGCCAGGCGTAGTCTCGGAAGAAGTCGCGCCCTGGAGCGAGGCCGGTCAGACCTGGCGCCGGCTCCGCGTCACCTTCCCACCCGACATAGCCACCCACAGCCGCGAACAGACTTTCTACATTGATGAGCACGGCCTCGTTCGCCGCCACGACTACGAGGTGGAAATCCAGGGCAACAACGCCGCCGCCCGCTACCTGCTGGAGCCGGTCGAGGTACAGGGTATCACGCTGTACTCGCGGTTCCGGATCTTTCCCAGGAACCTAGACAACACGGTGGCGGATGCGCCCCTCATCGTGGGGGTGGACCTGACGGACTACCACTTCAAGTAGCGAGCAGTCAGGCGCACCCTACGGCTCAGGCACGGCCGGCTGCAGCGGCTGCCACGAGGAGCACGCCGTCGGCGGCAACGGCGCCCGCCCCGTGTTGGTCAACCTGCTGCGCCAGCTCGGCCGCGGCAATACGCTGGTGGTGGTCAAGCTCGGCCGCCTCGCCCGCTCACTCGAGCGCCTGCTGGAGGTGGTGCGTACCCTGAAGGCTCACGGAGCGTTCATGCGAGTGCTGGAGGACTCGATCAGGGCTTCACCAGACATGGATGACCGGCCGGAATGTATCGATTTCGCTTCCCACATCCAGCCTGACATCCATCAGGCCGCCGAAAGCTTCCTGCCCCAACTCGTCGGCAGTCCAAGAGAGCCTCAGGAGGCTACTGGGACAAGGCACGCTCAGGCGACATGACCGGAGTTGGTCGCAAGCGAAACCGCTGCTTCCAGGCAAGCGGATGACCAGAGCAGACGTTCGTCATGTAACCCGATGCTGCTTTTGTCGCTTGCCTGCCGCTCCTCAGTCCTGTGCCGTAGGACGGATCACGATGCTGCCGACATCCACCTCCGGCGGCTGCTCGATCGCGAATGCAATGCCGCGCGCGATAGCATCTGGCGGGATCGCGATGGCGGAGACCCGCTGCCGGGCGGCAGCCTTCGCCGCCTCGTCGGTCATCGAGTCCGCGAAGTCGGTGGCAATCACGCCGGGCGACACCTCGGTCACCCGCAGATGAGCCCCGGCCTCCTGCCGCAAGGCCTCCGTGATGGTCCGGACCGCGTTCTTGGTGGCGGCATAGACCCCCATGGTCGGCACGATCCGTAACCCGGCCGTTGAAACGACATTGACGATGTGGCCACTTCCCTGCCGCTGGAAAACAGGCAGCGCGGCGGCGATGCCATAGAGGACGCCCTTGATGTTGACGTCGATCATCGCGTCCCATTCATCCACCTTCAGCGCGTCGAAGCGCGAGATGGGACCGATGCCCGCATTGTTGACCAGAACATCAAGGCGGCCGTAGCGGTCGCATGCCAGTTTGACCAGGGCGTCCAGATCCGCGCGCCGGGTGACGTCGGTCTGCCGGTAGGCGGCCGTGCCACCCGCACCTTCGATCTCGGCCGCCACGGCCGCGAGGGGAGCGTCGCGACGCCCACCGAGGACAAGTTTGCCTCCCCGCGCGGCGAGCAGTCTCGCGCTGGCGCGGCCGATGCCGCTGCCCGCGCCGGTGATGGCGACGACTTTCTCGAGGCTCATGGCTGCATCCTTCTGCCGACGAGAAGGTGTGGGCACGAAGCCGGATGATCTATACTCAAGTCGCCATGGTTTTGTCGCATTCGTCCAGGAACTCCGACGACCCCTTATCCGACGTGCTCGTCACGCTCGGCGCGCGAAGCGTCCGCCGCACGCGGCTGGAGGCTGCGGGGGACTGGGCGCTCACCTTTCCGGCCCAGGCGCGGCTGAAGTTCGTCGCCCTCCTCCGGGGAAGATGCTGGATCATGGTCCCAGGCCAGCCGCCGCGCGCGCTCTCGGCGGGCGACACCTTCCTGCTCGGCAACACCGCCTACACGGTGGCGAGCCATCCGGATGTTACGCCGGACGACGGCATGCCCCTGTTCGCCGGTCCTGGCCGCGATGTCGTCTGCCTGGGCGGAGCCGAGACCGTCTCGGTCGGCGGTGTCATTGCCTTCGCGAACGGGGAGGCCGACTTCCTGCTGGATGCGCTGCCGTGCTTCATGCACATCGCCAGGCAGGCGCCCTCGGCTACCGCGGTCGTGCGAACTCTGAGCCTGCTGGAAGCCGAGACCGAGCGGCCCGGGCTGGGCAGCACCCTCATTATGGCCCGGCTGGCCGAGATCCTGCTCGTGGAAGCGATCCGCACCTACGTGGCCGATCATGGGAAGGAGAGCCATGGCTGGATCGGGGCCCTGGCGGACCGCCGGACCGGCGAGGCCCTCCGCCTGATGCACGGCAACATCGCCCATCCCTGGACCGTCGAGGAACTGGCGGCACGGGTCGGCATGTCGCGCTCGGCCTTCGCCGCCCTGTTCGCCTGCCGGGTTGGCCGCCCGCCGCTCGACTACCTGACGCATTGGCGCATGACACTGGCACGCCGCCTGCTGGAGCAGGGAAGCGTGGACGTCGCAATCGTCGCCGCCCGCGTGGGCTATACATCGCAGAGCGCATTCGGCCACGCTTACAAGCGCACGATCGGCCATTCACCGCGGCGAAGGGCGCGCAAGGCCTGAGCCGCAAGCGCCTGTTGATCCAGCCTCGCGTCCGGCCGGATGAGGCGTCCCCTTCTGGGATGCTGAATGTGGTCAAAGCATGATCGAGATGGGCGCGAGGCCGACCTTGCCGGATCTGGCGAAACCATGCTTTTCAGGCCGCAAGCCAGTTTCTTTCTGTCCGTTAACAACACGACGGTGGTCAAGCATAGGTTGCACCGGGATGGTCATGACCTCAGGCGTGGCAGTGCTGGTGAGTTGGCAGCAAGGGTTGCACGCGCATTACCAAGCTCCGCATGGCCGTCTCCGGCGTCTTCATCCCCAACACAGCAGCTTCCGCCTCCTCCTTGAACAGGTCGCCCGCGTGCAGCCTCGTCGAAGGCAGGCATCGGCCGTCGATGCCGATCACCTGGGGCGCCGCAGCGGACAGGACGGCCCGGCGTCGGACCAGCCGAAGCAGCGTGTCGTGGCTGACCCGCAGCCTCAGGCGCCTAGCCAGGCTCGCAGCCGGACGCCCGCCCAGCGCCAGCCCGAGATGATGGACCAGACCCTCCATCCGGGTGGTGCGTCGCGCGCGGGGCGCCAGCACCCCGGCGCCGAAGCGCTCAGTGAAAATCTGCCGCCGACACGTCACCGTGTCGCAGCGAAAGCGCCGTGCCAGGAGCAACAGCCGAACCGCCCGTCCGGCGACAGGCAGGTCCCACAGCCGGCGCAGGTAGCGGCTGTGAACCCGGCGGCGGATAGGCCGCAGGCGGGGCAGACACTCTCCTGCGCCGACGCCCGAACGGTGACGGTGGCCTGATCACCATCCATGACACAGCTTTCAACGATCAGCCCGTCCGGGACCAGGGCCGCTGACCGGAAAACCCGCTGCATGCTGCCGCCTCCTTTCGAGGAGAGGCAGCCAGGAGATACCCAGGTTCACCAGAACTGCGTCAGAGCCGATTTTCCACGCCGATAGGGGTCAGATCTCGATGCTGTTTGACAGTCTGGTGACCTCGCTCTGGTCCACCTCCTGCTACGTCCGCCCGTCGACCTCCGCGTATAACATCTGGTTATCAAGTCTGTGCCTCCGCTCAGTTCCCAAACCAAGCTGACTTGCGACACGGTCCGCAGGCCGCACCTGCCGCAGGAACCTATCCATGCTCCGGACCATACTGTCGTGTCTGGCCGCCACGCTGCTCGCCTCAAGCGCCTGGGCTCAGAGCTCTGGCTCGCCGACCCTGGACGCCATCCGTGCGCGTGGGGCGGTGACCTGCGGCGTGTCTGGCACCAATCCAGGCTTTGCCTTCGCCGACAGCCGCGGCGAGCTGCGCGGCAGCGAGGCTGACTTCTGCCGGGCCGTCGCCGCCGCCGCGCTTGGCGATGCCTCCAAGGTGAAGTTTGTCTCGCTGACCTCCACAAATCGCTTCACCGCCCTGCAATCGAGCGAGATCGACCTGCTGGTGCGCACGGCGACCTGGTCCCTCGGGCGCGAGAGCAGCCTCGGCCTGCTCTTCGCAGGCATCACGTTCTACGATGGGACGGCTTTCATGGTGCACAATTCCTCGGGCGTCCACTCGGCCAAGGAACTGGACGGTGCCACCATCTGCATCCTGCCCGGAACCACGACCGAGCTCGCCGTGGCCGACTACTTCCGGCGGACCAACATGCACTTCACGCCCGTGCTGATCGACAACGTGGCTGAGTTGCGGGCAGCTTTCCGGAACGGTCGCTGCGACAGCTACTCGACGGATGCCTCCGCACTGGCTTCGTTCCGCTCAAGCGAGGGTGCCGCGGCAGAGAACTACGTCCTGCTGCCCGAGGTGATCAGCAAGGAACCCCTCGGCCCCCTCGTTCGCAAGGGCGATGACAAGTGGTTCGACATCGTCCGCTGGACCCACTTCGCCATGCTGACGGCGGAGGAATTGGAGTTGACCAGCGCCAATGTCGAAGGCTCCCTCGGCAGCGCCAACCCGGATGTACGCCGTTTGCTGGGCATCGATGGCGATCTCGGGAGGTCCATGGGCCTGGACAGTCGTTGGGCCTTCAACGTCATCCGCCAGGTCGGCAACTTCGCGGAAGTCTGGGATCGCACCATCGCGCCCCTGGGGGTTCCCCGCGGCCAGAACCAGCTTTGGACCAAGGGCGGGCTCCAATACGCCCCCCCTATCCGCTGACGTCCTGGCACCACCTGGCTATTCCTGTTTTCAGCCCCTGACCCGAGGAATCCCATGCACGACCTGACCCGCTGCGTTCAGCACCCGGAAGTGTCTCAGGAAGGCTTCCGCAGCCTTGCCGTGCCGACCTACCGTGCCTCCACCATCACCTACGAGGACGGGGAAAGCTTCGCGGCGCGCAGCCAGCGCGGCTTCGACGGCTATACCTACGGCCTTCACGGCACGCCGACCACGCGCACGCTCGAGGCGCAACTGACCGCCCTGCACAACGGCGTTCGCACCGTGCTGGTGCCCTCGGGTCAGATGGCCGTCACGTTGGTCTTCCTGACCTTCCTGATGCCCGGTGACCGCGTGCTGGTGCCCGACAGCGCTTATGGTCCCGTACGCGGCGTCTGCCGCGACTTTCTGGCGCCTCGCGGCATCGACTACACGATCTACGACCCGCTGATCGGTGCCGGGATCGCCGACCTGATCGACGAACGCACCAAGCTGGTCTGGGTGGAGTCCCCTGGTTCGGGCACCATGGAAGTGCAGGACATTCCGGCCATCGTGCAGGCCGCGAAGGCCAAGGGCGTGCTGGTTGGCTGCGACAACACTTGGTGCACCCCGCTGCTGTTCAAGCCGCTGGACCACGGCTGCGACTTCGCAGCGGAAGCACTCACCAAGTACGTGGGCGGGCACTCCGACCTCCTGCTCGGCTCCATCACGGTCAAGGATATCGACCTGCGGCAGCGTATGAAGGAGGTTCTGCGCAGCCTCGGCATCGGCGTCTCGCCCGACGAGGTGGCGCTGGCGCTGCGTGGCATCGAGACGATGGGGGTGCGCCTGGCGCATGTGGGCCGGGTGTCGGAGGCTTTCGCCCGCCGCTTGCAGGATCACCCGCTGGTGGACCGGGTGCTACACCCCTGCCTGCCCTCCTGTCCGGGGCACGCGTTCTGGGTGCGCGACATCAAAGGCTCGGGCGGCGTGTTCAGCATCGTGCTGAAGCCCGGTGCGGAGATCGGGCTCAACCCGGCTCTGACGGCGATGAAGGTTTTTGCCATCGGCGCCTCTTGGGGCGGCACGCGCAGCCTGATTGCGCCGATGTCGGTCAAGGGCGATCGTACGGTGAACCCCTGGACGCACGAGGGTACTGTTCTGCGCATCAGTGTCGGGCTGGAGCAGGAGGACGATCTCTGGGCCGACCTGGAGGCACTTCTGGCCGCGCTGGCTCAGAGCGGAGCCCGTGCCGCGGCATGAGCGACAGTGCGAGCCGCACGGCGTCGTTCCTCTAGGAGTTGCTGCGCTTATCGACGCACTCGATCAGGTGACAGGCTGTGTCTACCGCGTCCTCCTTGAGGTCGCGGGACGCTGCACCGATGCCTTCTCGCATGCGGAAGAGCGTGAACGCGAGGGGGCAGTCCTGATTGGTCCCTGGTCCCGCGCCGCCATCAGCGCTGCCACGAGGTGCTTCACCAGGATCGACTTCTGCGTGTCCGGTCGGAATAGCAGGTAAGTCTTGAAGTAAACCTCAGGCTCGAAGGGTCGCATCACGAGGCCACGTTCGAGGAATCCCTCCGCCGCCACGGCCTGGGTGAGCCCAACGCCGATCCCCTCCAGCGCCAGGGCACAGACCGTGGCGGCGAAGGGTGTTTCCACAACCACGTTCGGCCGAGCTCCAGCCGCGTCGAGCACCGTGTTGAACCGCGCCCTGGCGCGGTCCTCGGCAGAAAGAGCGATAAACGGGACACCATCCAAGTCGGCTGGCCGGATGACTGCCTTCGCCGCCAGAGGGTGCCCGGGAGGCATCACGCAGCTGGCACGGCCAGTGGAGAAAACCCGGTGCTCCACACCCGTCAGGTTCACCTCGTCGGCGGCGAGACCGATGCTGAAGTTGCCGTTCACCACCAGATCCCGCACCTGGGCTGACAAGGCAATCTGGAAGGTGATGGCGATGTCCGGGTGCTGGCCGCGGAACATCCTGATAGCGCGTGGCACGACAGTGTTGCCGTAGGCTGCCAGGCTGGCGATCCGGATGGTCCCGGAACCGAAGTCGCGAATGCGTGCCGCCGATGTCCTGAGCCGGTCGAGCCCGATGAAGCTGGAGCGGACGTCCGAGAAGAACATCTGCCCTTCCGGCGTGGGAACGAGACGGCCGCGGACGCGATCGAACAGGGAGAAGCCGATGGCCGCCTCCAGGTCGGCGATGGCACGGCTTACGGCAGGCTGGGTGACCTGTAGCAACTCCGCCGCCCTGGACGCCGATCCGCTGATCATGACGGCGTTGAACACCTCGAGTTGGCGATGGTTCACCGCATCGTCTCCCGCACGTTCCGAAGCTCTGCCACTTCCGACACACCGTCCCGCTACTGATCCTATTAACCCAGGCGTTGAAGTCCGTACGCAGCCTTTATGGGAAGGGAAGCGTCCTACAGCTCGGCAATCACCATGGTCCGGCGGACCAGGGAGGATGAAGTATCTTTCACACCTGGAACAACGGCGGCAGCATCGTCGATCCGCAAAGGCACTGTCCGGGGCCAGGGCGCGCGGCATGGCAGGCTGGTACGCGAGCCCGGCCAAGGAGGCGCTGGTGCAGTCCTGGGTCGACGCCACCGAGCCTGCTGAACGCACCAGGATCGCGGCAGAGGTTCAGTCGCCCGCCTCGCTGACGCACCCACGGTTCCCGTGGGGCAGTTCCACATCCACATAGCCTATCGACGTACTGCAGGTCCTGCCTGAGGTCGGGCAGGACGTGATCGGCATCCGAGAGTTCAGGTTTGTACGTAATCTATGGTTTGCATGACCCTGGTGATCGTCCGCGCCACGGCCAGGACCTTCGGATCGTCCACGCCGGTGCGATACACCGTGAAGAGCAGGCCGTTCTCCACCGGCGGCTCGGCCGCCAGGACCTGCATGGTTCCCTCCGCGACGTAGCGCGCCGCCATCGGCAACGGCAACAAACCGGCACCAATGCCGCCAGCGACCAGTTCCGCGATGATGGCGACGCTGGTGCAGACGCTCAGCCGCGTTGGCGCCAGCCCACTGGCACCGAACCAGCGCGTGATCTGCCGGTGCATCGCCGAAGGCGGCGGATTGCTGATCACCGGCAGGGACCAGAGGTCGCGTGGCGCCACCGGCCCCGCCATTCCCCAGGCGGCGGGGACCACCCAGCTCGTCGGCTGGGCGCCGAGCGGCCTCAGGTGCAGCCGCTCGTCACCGATCGGGTTCAGCAGCACGGCCAGATCCAGCGTGTCCCGCAGCAGCGCCTGCTCCAGCGTCGTGCTGGTGGAGACCACCCATTCAGGCTGCAGGGCGGGATGATCCTGCAACAGCCCGGCCAGCAGGGGCGGCAGGCAGGTGACGGCGAACCCTTCCGCGAGGCCGACGCGGACCGGACCGGCCACGTCGCGCGCCGGGTCGGCGCCACCGATGCCACGCAGCTCGGCCATGATGGCTGCGACGCGCGGCAGCAACGCCCGTCCCTCGGCGGTCAGGCGCATGCCGCGCCCGGTGCGCTCCAGCATGTCGTGCCCCAGCGCGCCGCGCAGATCTTTCAGCCGCAGGGATAGGGTGGGCTGCGCTAGGTTCAGGTGTTGCGCGGCCCGCTGCGCCGAGCCGAGCTCGGCTGTCCAGAAGAAGGCCTCCAACTGCGCCAGCGTCACCCGCATCTTCAGGGTTTCCAATATAGCGAGTTTGGAACATCCCATTTGATTGGCGGAGTCAATGCCTGGATAAATAGGCCTTCGGAACGCGGCGAAGCTCGCGAACAGGGGGAACAGCTGTTGAACAACAGGCCTGACATCATCGCCAAAGCAGCGCGGCGCATTCTGCCGATCCTGATGATCTGCTATTTCGCCGCCTTCTTGGACCGCGTGAACATCGGCTTCGCGGCGCTGACCATGAATCAGGACCTGGGCTTCTCTGCCTCGGTCTTCGGCTTTGGGGCCGGTATCTTCTTTCTCGGCTACATCCTGTGCGAACTGCCCAGCAATCTGCTGCTGTTGCGCTTCGGCGCCCGCATCTGGATCGCCCGCATCCTGATCACCTGGGGCATCCTGTCCGCCGCCACGGCCTTTGTCTGGAATCCGGCCAGCTTCTACATCGTGCGCGTGCTGCTGGGCGCGGCGGAAGCCGGGTTCTTTCCTGGCATGATCTTCTACATCACGCTGTGGTTCCCGCAGGAATACCGCGCCCGCATGTTCGCTACCTTCAACATCGCGGTGCCGCTGTCCTCCATGATCGGTGCGCCGGTTTCCGGCCTGGTCATCGAGTACATGAACGGGCTGCAGGGTCTGGCGGGCTGGCAGTGGATGTTCGTCATCGAAGCGGTGCCTGCGGTGATCATGGGCGTCGTCGTATTGCTGGGCCTGCCGGAAAGCCCGCTCACCGCCACCTTCCTGCGGGAGGACGAGCGCCACTGGCTGTCCGGCCGCTTGGAGGCCGAGCGCGCGACACAGGAGAAGCAGGAGCGCTTCACCATCGGCCGCGCCCTGACCGATCCGCGCGTGCTGCTGATGTGCCTGATCGCGGTCGGGTTGGTGATGGGCACCACGGGCATTGCGATCTGGATGCCGCAATTCGTCCGAGCCTTTGGCCTCAGCACCGTGCAGACCGGGTTCGTCACCGCCATCCCTTCCGCCTTCATGGCGCTGGCCATGATCCTGGTGGGCCGCCACGCTGACAGGACGGGCGAGCGCGTCTGGCACGCCGCCGGTCCCTTCCTGGTCAGCGCGGTGGGCTTCGTGCTGGCGGCACTCAGCACCGATCCGCTGATGGGGCTTGTCGGGTTGACCATCGGCGCGGCAGGGATCGGCGGCGCCTCGCCCAACATCTGGATCTTCCCCACCACCCTGCTGACCGGCGCGGCGGCGGCGGCCGGCATCGCCCTGATCAACTCGGCCGGCAGCACCGGCGGCTTCTTCGGCCCCAGCATCATCGGCTGGGTGAGGGATGCCACGGGCGGCTTCAGCGGCGCCCAGCTGGTGCTGGCGGGCGTCATGGCGGTGACCGCCACCGCCATCCTGATCCTGGGCCGCTCGATGCGTGAGATGATGCAACGGCCCGCCGCCCCCCTGTCTGCCACGCCTCGTGAGGTGCGTTCGTGACCATCGCCGCCATCCGGCTCCACCACCTGGTGGCGCCACTGCCCGAGACCATCGGCAATGCCCTGATCTTCTTCGACCGGCGAGAAACCCTGCTGGTCGAGGTGGTGGACTCCTCCGGCCTGTCCGGCTGGGGAGAGACCTGGGCCGCGCCGGCGGCGGCGGCCGCCATCATCGAGGCACATCTGGCGCGCGGCGTGCTGCGCCAGGATCCGGCGCATCTCGGCCGCCTGTGGCGCGGGATGTGCGATGCTGCGGGTTCGGATACCCAGGGTACGGCGATGACGGCAGTGGCCGCGCTGGACATGGCCATGCACGACCTGGCGGCACGGCTGCAGGGCGTGCCACTCTCGACCCTGCTGGGCGGCGCGCTGCGGGACCGCGTTCCCGCCTATGCCAGCGGCCCCTTCTTCAAACCCGATGGCCACCCGTACCGCGACTTCGAGCGGGAGGCCGAGGGCTACCTGCGGGCGGGCTTCCGCGCCATCAAGCTGCGCAGCGGCTTCCGCCCGGCGGACGACGCGGCGATGGCCATCGCCATCCGGCGGCTGATGGGTGCGGAGGGCACGCTGATGCTGGACTTCAATCAGTCCTACACCCCGCGCGCCGCCCTGGCGGCCGCCGAGGCGATGGGACCGGCCGGTCTGCTCTGGATTGAGGAACCCGCTTCGCCGCAGGATCTGGCAGGCTACCACATGCTATCCGGCCAGTTGCGGCCAGCGCTGGCGGGGGGCGAGACCTACGGCAGCGCGGCCGAGTTCAAGCCCTTCCTGGATGCTGCCTGTATGGACGTGCTGCAGCCCGACATCGCCATCTGCGGCGGCCTCAGCGGGGTGGGTCGCGTGGTGGCCCTGGCGGAGCTGTACGACCGGCCGGTGGTGCCACATGTCTGGGGCGGCACGGTGAACTTCCACGCGGCGCTGCACCTCGTCGCAACCCTTCCCGCCCACCGGGCTGGCGGCGCCGTGCCCTTTCCGTTTCTGGAATTCGACGCGGGGCCCAACCCGCTGCTGGACCTCGCGGGACGGCCGGTCGTGAACGGCGACGGTACGGTGTCGGTCCCGACCGGACCCGGGCTCGGCATCGAGATACGGCCGGAAGTCCTGCTGCCCCATACGGTGTCCCGACGCGAGATCACCGCATAGCTCGGGGCAGTTCGGGCACCCAGGCACGAGGCATTGCTGTGTGGGCTCGGCACCGAACTATGGACCGGGTCAGCGCTGCGGTAACCACCACGATCTCGACCGCCTTGCGCCCGTACGGGTCATGCTTCGACCATGTTCGGCATCCCAGAAGCGGACGCGTCGTTCGGTCGGATGCGAGGTTGTGATGACTAGGCCAACCCGCACGGCGTGGTACGGGCTGGGCCGCATCACGCGATGCCCACGCGAATGACGGGTGATGCTGCCATCGATTGCCGGACGGCTCCAGGCACTCGACGGTCCGCCCTTCATCGGAAACGGTTCAGAGCAGGCCGCCCGCCTCGGCCACTCCCGACAGGTTGCGCAGCAGCTTGCCGTCGATACCAGCGGCGCAGCCGTAGTTCAGGAGGACGGGCTCTGCTTCCTTCAGGATTATCGCGAGCTCTCCCCCGGACCAAGCCCGCACCCTGCGCGAGCGGACCAATCCTGCCGGTAGCGGGATGACCGTGTGATAGGTGCGCCGAGGGTTCCGCTTGCCCGGCTTTGGGCAGGACGACGACGGCACAAGCTTCAACCGGAAGTACGAGCCGGGTGGCTGAGCTCGCCGCGTTCAGGGGCCCAGTGGCCGCCCCCCGTTGCGCAAGGCAGCCACCCAGCTTGGTGCCCGATCAGGAGGCGACCTGCTCCTTCCCCTGGCTTTGCCGACGGCCGGCCCTGGCTCACTTGGGGCCCTTCCCCAGGCGGCCACTCGGGAAAACGGTTGGCATGGGGATTGCTGAAAGCGTTTTCAAACATCCCTGACTGCTCCCGCGAGCCATTTCGATCGGAGAACCTATGCATCGTCGGTCATTCGCCCAGCTTGGCCTGTCGCTTGCAGCCCTGCCGCTGGCGATGCCCCGCAGGGCTGCCGCCGCGGACAAGCCGCTGCGGAAGGTCCGCATCGCCGTCAGCACCACGGTGCTGAACGTCGGCTACCCCATGCTGACGCTGCCCCTCACCCTCGGCTACTGGCGGGAGGAGGGCTACGACGTCGAGCTGATGCCGGTCGGCGCCTCGCTGCAGTCCATCCAGCAGATGGTGGGCGGCAATGCCGAGTTCGGCGAGGTCAACGCCAGCGTTATCGTTCAGGCCAACTCGAAGAACGGCCTGCCGGTGCGCATCGCCATGGGCAACGGCGTGATCGACTGGTCGGTGGCGGTGGATGCGAACGGTCCCATCACCTCGGCCAAGGACCTGAAGGGCAAGACGATCGGCGTGTTCAGCCTGGCGACGGGCGGCATTGCCTATTTCAACAGCTTCCTACGCAACAACGGCCTGGATCCGGCCAAGGACGTGGAGCTGGTGCCGCTCGGCCTCGGCGCCCCGCCCATCGAGGCGCTCCGCTCCGGCAAGGTGCAGGGGCTGCTGTACTGGGCCGCCGCCATCGCCTCCTTCGAGAATGCCGGCCTCAAGCTGCGCAAGTTGGTCGGCGAGGACTGGCGGCAGTACCCGGACTACACGCTGGCGGTGATGCAGGCCACGGTGGACAAGGACCCGGAGATGGTGGTCGGCATCGCCCGCGGCATGGCCAAGGCCACGGTCTACGCCCTCGCCAATCCGGATTGCGCCCGCCAGCTGCACTGGGACCGCTACCCGTCCACCAAGCCCACCGGCGCCGATCCGGAAACGCTGGTGCGCTGGGACCTCAACACCCAGCAGGCGCAGCTCGACAGCCTGAAGGACGCCTTCACGCTGAACGGCGGCAAGCTGTGGGGCAACGCGGACCCGGCCGCCTATGACCGGCTCGTGAAGTTCATGCTGGACACCAAGCAGATCGACAAGCCGGTCGCGGCCTCGTCGATGATGGTGAAAATCCCCGACTATTTCGAGAAAGTCGGCCGCTTCGACGTCGCCGCCGTGCAGGCCGCCGCGGCCGCGTGCAAGCCTTGATGGCGGAGGGCGCCTTCCTGCGGATCCGCGGCGTAGCAAAGACCTACGCCGCCAAGGACGGCAGCAGCGTGCAGGCGCTGACTGCCATCGACCTCGACATCCGCGAAGGTGAGTTCGTGACGGTGGTCGGCCCCAGCGGCTGCGGCAAGAGCACGCTGCTCAAAATCCTGGCAGGCCTGCTGCCGCGCTCGGCGGGCGAGGTGACGATCGGGGGACGCCCCCTGGCCGGGCCGAACGCCGCGCTGGGCGTGGTGTTCCAGGCGCCGGTGCTGCTGCCGTGGCTGACGATCTTGGAGAACGTGCTGTTGCCCGCCAAGGTGCAGAAGCTCGACCTCGCCACCGCCCGTGCGCGGGCGCGGGATCTGCTGGCCATGGCGGAGCTGAACGGCTTCGAGAACCGCTACCCTTCCGAACTTTCCGGCGGGATGCAGCAGCGCGCCGGCATCTGCCGCGCGCTCGTGCACGACCCGTCCATCCTGCTCATGGACGAGCCATTCGGGGCGCTGGACGCGATGACGCGGGAAACCATGAACGAGGAGCTGCAGCGCATCTGGCGGGAACGGCGCAAGACGGTGCTGCTGGTGACCCACAGCATTCCGGAAGCCATCTACCTGGCCGACCGCATCGTCGTGATGGCGCCGCGGCCCGGCCATATCGTGGAGGTGGTCGAGGTCGACCTGCCGCGGCCGCGCACGCTGGAAATGCAGAACACGCTGGAGTTCGGCCGCTACGTCAGCCACCTGCGCGCGCATTTCCGCGCCGGCGGGATGCTCGCAGCATGAACCGCCGTTCCGTACTGACAGGGCCGCTGCTGCCCGTGCTGATGGCGGTGCTGGTGTTCGGCGGCTGGGAGGCGGCGGTGTGGCTGCTTGGCATCCCTAAGATCGTGCTGCCGCCGCCTTCCGCCATCGTGCTGGCGCTGTGGGATGCAGTGGGGTCGAGCGAGTTCCACTGGCACTTGCTGATCACCTTGTGGGAGATCGTCGCGGGCTTTGCGCTGGGCGCGATCGGCGGCCTGCTGCTCGGCTTTCTCGTCGCGCTGTCGCCCTTGGCCGAGCGCCTGGTGTATCCTTACATCGTCGCGTTCCAGACGCTGCCCAAGGTCGCCGTCGCGCCGATCATCGTGATCTGGTTCGGCTACGGCCTTTCCTCCAAGATCATCATCACCGCGACGATCGCCTTCTTTCCGCTGCTGGCCAACACCATCATGGGCCTGCGCTCGGCGCCCGCCGACCAGATCGAGATGCTGGTGTCCTGCACCGCCACGCGCTGGCAGGTGTTCCGCATGGTGCGGATGATGGCGGCCCTGCCTTACATCTTCGTGGGGCTGGACGTCGCCATCGTGCTGTCCGTCATCGGCGCCATCGTCGGCGAGTTCGTGGGCGCCAAGGCCGGGCTCGGCTTCCTGCTGATGCAGAAGAACTTCAACTTCGACATGGCCGGCACCTTCGCCATCCTGGTCGTGCTGTCGCTGATCGGCGTCGTGCTGCACGTCATCGTGCAGGCGGTGCAGCGGCGGGTCATCTTCTGGATGAACACCGCCGGCGACCGGCCCATCTCCGTTTGAAAACCCCAACCATGCTGGAGGAGTCCCCGATGTCCCAAGCCGCAATATCCAACGCGCCCCGCGCCGCCACGGCGGACGAGGTTCCCGTTCTCGACCTGACGGCGCTCAACGAGGGCGGTGACCTCGCCCCGCTCGCGGAGCGGCTGCGCCAGGCCTGCCTGACCACAGGCTTCTTCTACGTGAAGAACCACGGCATCCCGCAGGACGTGTTCGACGGCGTGTTCCAGGCCACCAAGCGCTACTTCGACCTGCCGGAGGAGCAGCGGATGGCGCACAAGATGGATGACCGCTTCCGCCGTGGCTTCATGCCCCAGGGCATCAATCAGCACCCCGGCTACGCACCCGACCTGAAGGAAAGCTACGAGATCGGCGTGGACCTGCCGCTCGACCATCCCGCCGTCGCCGCCGGGCTGCCGCTGCACGGGCCCAACCGTTGGCCCGCCGAATGCCCCTGGCTGCGGGAAGCGTCGGAGGCCTATTTCGAGGCGGCAAAGGCGCTGGGTCTGCGCCTGACGCGCGTCTTCGCCGTCAGCCTCGGCATGCCGCCCGACCACTTCCTGCAGTGGTGCACCAACCCGATGGTGCAGATGCGCCTGTTCCATTACCCGCCGCAGCCGCCCGTGGTGGACGAGAACGCCTTCGGCGTGGCGCCGCACACCGACTACGGCATGATCACCCTGCTCTCCCAGGACCCGATCGGCGGGCTTGAGCTGCAGAAGCGCGACGGCGAGTGGGTCAGCGCGCCCTACATCCCCGGCACTCTGGTGGTGAACCTCGGCGACCTGTTCCAGCGCTGGACCAACGACCTGTACCGCTCGAACCTGCACCGGGTGGTGAACCGCACGGGCAAGGAGCGCTTCTCCATCCCGATGTTCTTCAACCTCGATTACACCGCGCCGGTGGCCTGCCTGCCCAGCTGCCAGTCGCCTGAGAACCCGCCCAAGTACGAGCCGATCAACGCGGGCGACTACCTGCTCAGCCGCTTCCGCACGGTGCAGAAGTATCGCGACGCCGCGGCCTGATCGCGTGGCCGGGCCGGCGTCCTCGCCACCGAAGGTCACGGTGCGGGAGGTCGCCTCCGCGGCCGGGGTGTCCATCGCCACCGTGTCGCGCGTGCTGAACCAGCCGGAACTGGTTCAGCCGAACAAGCGCGACGCGGTGCAGCGGGCGGTGGCGGCGCTGGACTACATCCCGAACCGGCAGGCGCGGTCGCTCATCTCGCAGCGCTCGGCCACCATCGGGCTGCTGGTGCCGACCATCGCCAACCCGCTCTTCGCCCCGGTGATCGCGGCGATCGAGCGGGTGCTGGACGCGGCCGGCTACGCGCTGCTGATCCACTGCACCCAGCGCGATCCGGCCCGGCAGATCAAGCAGGTGCGCCATCTTCTCGGGCGTGGGGTCGACGGGCTGATCCTCACCGGCCACGGCGTCGACCCGGACCTTGCTGCCTTGCTGGCCCGTACGGGCACGCCTGTGGTGGTGCAGGATGCGCTGCTGCAGCCCGGCGACGCGCCGGCGGTGGCCTTCGACAATGCCGGCGCGATGGCGCTGGCGGTGCAGCACCTCCATGACCAGGGCCACCGTGCCATCGCCCTGCTGTCCGGCCCGCTGCACAACACCCCGTCCGTCGCGGAGCGCTTCCGCGGCGCGGAGCGGCGGATCCACGCCCTCGGCCTTGCGATGCCGGAGGCCTGGCGCATGCTGACGGCGGATTACGACAACGCCGCCGTGCGGGACGGTGCCGCCCGCCTGCTGGGCTGCCCCGAACGCCCCACCGCGGTCGCCTGCACCGGTGACATCCTCGCCCTCGGCCTGGTGGCCGAGTGCCAGCGCCGCGGCCTGGCCGTGCCGCGCGACCTGTCCATCATCGGCTGCGGCGACACCGACCTCGGCCGCTACGTGGAGCCCGCCCTCACCACCGTGCGCCTGCCCTGGGACCGGATGGGCGAGGCCTCGGTCGAGGGCCTGCTCGCCCTGCTCTCGGGGCGGGCGCCCGCCCCCCTCACCGTCCTGTCGCACGAGCTGGTCGAGCGGCATTCCGTCCATCCGCCCAGCCCCCGTCCCTCCCCGCGAGTACCCTGATGTTCGACGCCCCGATCTCGCCATTCATCGCCGCGCTGCCCAAGGCGGAGCTGCACATGCACCTGGAAGGCTCGCTGGAGCCCGAAACGATCATGCGCCTCGCGGGCCGCAACAACGTCCGCATCCCTTATGCCAGCGCCGAGGCGCTGCGGGCCGCCTACAGCTTCACCGACCTGCAGTCCTTTCTCGACCTGTTCTATCTCGGCCTCACGGTGCTGCAGACCGGTGAGGACTTCTACGAGATGACCCGCGCCTACCTCGACCGCGCGGCGCAGGACCGGGTGCGCCATGCCGAGGTCTTCATCAGCCCGCAGGGGCATCTGCGCCGCGGCATCGCGATGGGCACGGTGATCGACAACATCCTGCGCGCCTTCGACGACGCGAAGTGCGCCCACGGCATGACCGGCGGGCTGATCGTGGGCATCCAGCGGCAGTTCGACGAGGAGGACGCGCTGTCCATGCTCGACGGGCTTCGCCCCTGGCGGGACCGGATCATCGGCCTGGGCACCGGCGGCCCGGAAATGGGCAACCGTCCCGCCAAGTTCCGCCGGGCCTACGCGAAGGCGCGGCACGATCTCGGCTGGCGCACCACCATCCATGCGGGCGAGGAAGGCGGCGCCGACTTCGTCTGCGAAGCGCTGGACGCCTTGCAGGTCGACCGCATCGACCACGGCGTGCGCTGCGAGGCGGATCCGGACCTCATGCGCCGGATGGCCGAGACGGGCATCCCCCTCACGGTCTGCCCCTGCTCCAACATCATGCTGCGCGTGTTCCCGGACATGCAGGCCCACAACATCCGCCGCCTGCACGAGGCCGGGCTCTGCATCACCGTGAACTCGGACGACCCGTCCTACTTCGGCGGCTACGTCAACGAGAACTACGCCGCCATTCAGCAGGCGCTGAACTTCTCCGACGCGGAGCTGTGGCAGCTTGCCCGCAACAGCTTCACCAGCGCCTTCATGGCCGGGGCCGATCGCGACCGGCACCTAGAGGAGCTGGATCGCCATAAGCCCGGTGGCGCGACCTCGCCGGCGGCGTGATCCGCCCCGTCTCAGCCCATCGGCCATGCTCCGCCTTTTCGCGTCGGAGTGCGGCAGGTTTCGCGGCATCTCTGGTTGGTCGGAGACACGGTCCAGGCGGTGCCATCGACGATGGCCTGAGACGTCCGTTGGCCCGTTAAAAGTGGATTGCCCCTACCGGTCCGCAACGGAAGCGTCTGCTCCGCGCGCCGCCTGTTCCGGATGCGTCGGAGCGCGCTTGGGAACGGGGCTGTCCGCGACGGTTCGCGTGTCAGCCTGCCGGCCCTGGCGGGACGCAGACGCTGTTGGTGTTCTCCCCCTCAGTCGCAGGCCGCGCAGGTTCAGGGCGACGCTGCGCTCGGCCAGCCAGACGCAGTCCGGCCGGGGAGCGAAGAGACCGGCATTGACCGGCTTCCCGGAACATCTGATGTATCACTAGGCGTCTCACAGCGGCGCCAGGACCCTTGGGAAAGCAGCCGATGCGCCTTGGCATCATCACAACCGGCCAGGGGCCGCGTGACGAGTACGTCCACTATCATCGTGGCATCGCCTCGGCACTCGGTCTGACGATAGAGATCATCGACGAGCACATCCTCGAGGAACTGGACTGGCCCGCCGTACGGCCCCATCTCGGCGCGGAGCACGAGGCAAGGCTGGGCGCGCATGTGCGCGTGCCGGGCGCGACCGGCAACCGGCTCGGCGATGGCTGGGACCACGTCTACGTCCGCCTCGACTGGGCTATCCCCTTTTTCCAGGCAGCCATCGACAGGTTGGTCGCGCGCGGCGCGACGGCCGTGCTGTTCTGCTGCGCCACGCTGTTCGAGGCAGGCGCCTTCCGATGCCCGGTGCCGCTGATCCTGCCGTCCAGGCTGATGCTCGCCGCCGTCACCGATCGCATCGACGGCTTCGACCGTTCCGTTCGTTTCGGCGTGATGAGCTCCGCCGGGCACGGCCGTCAGGACGTGCAGCTCTGGCGCGACCAGCCCTTCGCCGATCGCCTCGACATCCGCTACGAACCCTTCGAGGGCGACATCCTGCCGGCAGCCCGTGCCCTGGCAGGGTTCCGGCCCGATGTCGTCGTGGTCTGGAGCTTCGGCCTGGGCCTGGCCCGGCGCGACCCCGGCAACCTGACGGCGACGTTGGAGGAGATGCTGGGCTGCCCGGTGATGATGCCTCACCGGCTCGCGGCGCTGACCGCCTTCGGCCTGGTGACGGCAGGCTTTGACGATCGCGCCTTCGTTGAGCGTGGCGCGGCATCGACGTCGAGGTAGCGCTCCACCAAGTGCTGCAGCGCGATCAGCACGCTGTTCAGCGCCAGGTAGATCACACCGGCCGCCAACAGGAACTCCACCGGCCGGTAGGTGTCGGAGATCAGACCCTGCACGGCGCCGCTGAGCTCGGGCACCGACACCAGGCTCGCCAGTGCGGTGCCCTTGAGGTTGAGCGTGAAGTTGGAGAACAGCGCGGGCACGGCGATGCGCAGCGCCTGCGGGAAGATCACCTTGCGGAAGGCCACGGAAGCCGGCAGGCCCAGTGCGGCGGCCGCCTCGTACTGCCCCTTCGGCACGGCTCGCAGACCGGCCCGGAAGAACTCGACGTTGTAGCCGGTGGCCGACAGGACCAGCGCCAACAGCGCCGAGGGCAGCGGGTCCAGGAAGATCCCGAAGAAGGGCAGGCCGTAGTAGCAGAAGAACAGGAGCACCAGCGTCGGCACGGCACGCGTGAACCAGCTGAAGACCGCGACCGGGATGGCGAGCGAGCGCACCCGGCTGTTTCGCAGCAGCGCCAGCGGGATGGCCAGCAGCGGCGACACGGTGCCGACCACGAGCATCAGTAGCACGGTGGTGAGCGCACCCCTGGCCAGCAGCAGCCAGTTGTCGAGGACGATGTCCAGCCTCATCGTGCGCGCAGGCCCCGCTGCAGCCGGGAGTCGAGGACGTGTTCCAGCACCATGAGCAGGCTGGACAAGGCGGCGTAGAGCACCAGCGCGATCAGCATCAGCTCGAAGGGTTTCTGGAAAGCCTCGTTGAAGCGCCGGGACAGGCCCATGATTTCCGGCACCGCCACCGCGGAGGCGACGGAGGTGCGCTTGAGCGAGCTGCAGGCGAAGGTGACGTAGGGCGTAACGGCGACGCGCAGCACCTGCGGCAGGATCACCCGGGCGTAGAGCGGCACGCGGCCGAGGCCGAGCGCCCGCGCCGCCTCGAACTGACCGCCCGGCACGGCATTCAGCGCGCCGCGAAAGATCTCGTACTCGTAGGCCATGCCGATCAGCGCCAGCCCGCACACGGCGGCCCAGAAGGACGGCAACGGCAGGCCCAGCTGCGGCAGTGCCAGGTAGGCGAAGAGCAGCACGATCAGCTCGGGCAGGCCGCGAAACAGCCAGGAGAAGGTGGCCAGTCCCCAGCGAAGCGTTCTCCCCGGCAGGGATCGCCCGATCAGGGCAAGCAGCACCGCACCCGAAGTCGATATCGCCAGGGCCGTGAGGAAGACCTGCAGGGTGGTCAGCAGCGCCACGCCGAAGCGGGGTGCCACGCGCAGGATGAAGTCCCAGTCGAAGGCGTAGGTCATGCCCGTTCCCGTACCGTGAGCCAAGCTAGTGATATATCACGCGGCATTGCAACAGCTGATCCGCGATGCTAGCCCCGGTGGATCAGCGTGGCAGCAGGCAAGGCGGGCTTCATCGATGGCGGAACCCCGCGAGGTGGTGGTGATCGGTGCCGGCCTTGTCGGCCTGGCCTGCGCCATGACGCTGCAGGCGAGCGGCCACACCGTCACCGTGCTCGACCCCGAGGGCCCCGGCGAGGGCGCCACCATGGGGAATCCCGGCGGCCTCAGCGTCAGCTCGATCTTCCCCACGGCCGTGCCGGGCATCCACCGCAAGGTGCCGGGCTGGCTGCTGGACCCGCTTGGCCCCCTTTCCATACGCTGGCGGCACCTGCCGGCCTTGGCGCCCTGGCTGTGGCATTTCCTTCGTGCGGCCACGCCTGCCCAGGTCGAGCGCGCGATGCGGGCGCTGCATGCCCTGACCGCCCCGGCGCTGGAAGCCTACGCGCCCCTCCTGGCGCGCGCGGGGGCAGAGGATCTGGTGCGGCATGACGGCCACCTGATGGTGTACCGCTCCGCGGAAGCGATGCGAGCCGAAGCGGGAGCCTGGCGTCGCCGCGCCGAGCTGGGCATCGCCGTCACCGAACTGTCCGGCGGCGCCGTGCAGGAGATGGAGCCAGCGCTGGACCCTGCCTACGGTTATGCGCGGCTGGTGCCGGGCAACGGCCACTGCACGGACCCCCGCGGTCTCGCCCGCCGCTTCGCCGAGGCGATCGCACGGGACGGCGGAACCCTGCGCCTCCTGCCAGCCACCGGCTTCGTGCTGGCGGATGGCCGGGTGCGCGCGGTGCGGACGCCGGAAGGTGACCTGCCCGCGGATGCCGTGGTGCTGGCCGCCGGTGCCGCCTCCGCCCCGCTGGCCGCGCTCCTGGGTGACCGCGTCCCGCTGGAAGCCGAGCGCGGCTACCACGCCGAGATCCCCGACAGCCCCGTGCAGCTGCGCCGCCCGGTCTTCGCCACGGGCGAGAAGATCTTCGCCGCCGCCATGCGCTCCGGCCTGCGCTTCGCGGGCACGGCGGAATTCGCCCGGCCCGGGACACCGCCGGACTGGCGCCGGGCCGAGGGGTTGCTGCGCCTAGGACGCGGCCTGTTCCCGGCGCTGCGGGAGCCATCGGGCAAGACGACGCGCTGGATGGGAATGCGGCCGAGCACCCCGGATTCGCTGCCGGCGATCGGGCAGGCGAGCGGTGCCGCCAATGCCTTCCACGCCTTCGGCCACGGCCATATCGGCGTCACGGGTGCCGCCATGACCGGACGCATCATCGACGCGCTGGTGGCGGGGCGGACCCCGCCGGTGCCGCTGGAGCCCTACCGCCCCTCGCGCTTCGCGGAACCAGGGTGCGCCGCGTCGTCTCAGGCCGCGTAGGCGGCCAGCTTCGCCTCGTCCACCGTGAAGCCGAGGCCGGGGCCGGTGGGAACCGGCACGCAACCTGCGTGGGCGGACACGACAGCGCGGGTCACGCGCGGCGTGGTGATGTCGTCCGTCAGGGCCTGCGACGCAGGGCCGGGCCCCTGATGGCAGCGGCCCTGGGCAGCGGTGGAACTGGCCGCCAGGTGCTGACTTGCGAACCGCGAGATGCCGAAGGTCAGCCCACCGCCGACCACCAGCGGCAGGCCGGCCGCCGCAGCGATGGCAGCGACGCGCTTGGCCTGCAGCAACCCGCCGGCCTTGGGCACCTTCACGTTCATCACGTCGCAGGCGCGGTGCTGCAGCAGCGCCAGGGCATCGGCCGGGGTGCTGAGACTTTCATCTGCCGCGATCGCGACGCCGCGCCCGCGGCAGAGCGCCATACCTTCCAGGTCAGCCGCGGCCACGGGCTGCTCGACGAACTCCACCGCCAGACCGTCGATCGCGGCAAGGAAGGCCAGGGCGTCGTCCCGACCGTAGCCGCCGTTGCAGTCCACCCGTAGGCTGCTGCCGGCCGGCAGCGCCGCCCGCACCGCCCGGACGCAGGCCACGTCGGCGGCGACATCGCGGCAGGCAACCTTGACCACCACCCCGCGGAAGCCCGCCGCCGTCACCGCGCGGGCGGTCGCCACCATGGCCTCGGGCGCATCGACGCTCATGGTATAGTCCACGGCGACGGCGGCGACGGCGGCGACGCCCGCGCCGCCCAGCAGCGCCGAGACGGGAGCCCCCAGCGACGATGCCGCGATGTCCCACAGCGCCAGATCTATCCCGGCCACGGCGGCGGTGCTGCCCGGCATCGTCAGCAGCGCGTCCACGATCGGCTCGATCTCGCGCGGATCGCGGCCGAGCAGAGCGGGTGCGTAGAGCGTCTCGATGATGCGCGCGTATTCCCGTGGGTCACCCAGCAGCGAGACCGGCACCGCCTCCCCGAAGCCGCTGAGGCCGGCATCCGTGTCAACGCGCACGACGACGTTGGTGAAGCGGTCGAGCGAGCCGCGCGAGATCACGTAGGGCGCGGCCAGCGGGATGCTGACCAGCCAGGCGCGAACGGCCGTGATGCGCAAGAAACAACCCTTCCGCAGTTCGTTGACATATCAGCTGATATATGTTGCGGTCGCTTCGCACAATGAGCCAGTCACAACCGGAAGCGCATCGGGGAACACGAGCGCACCGGGCGGTCCGTTTCCGTAGCTGCCGCGCCGTGGGGCCAGCCCGCACCGGCCGGACCAAGGGGTCTGCCATGTTGTTTCGCCGCCTGACGGCCGCCGTCGCGCTGCTCGGCCTGATGATCGGGACCGCGTACGCCGATGACTACAAGTCCGAACTGATCAAGCCCGGAACGCTGGTGGTGGGCACCACGGGCGCCTCGCCGCCGGCGACCATGTACAACGCCGAGGCCGAGCTCACGGGCTACGACATCGACCTGTCCAGGAAGCTGGCCGCCGATCTCGGCCTCAAAGTGGAATTCGTCACGCTGGAATGGTCGGCCATGCTGGCCGGCGTGCAGGCGGGCCGCTTCGACATGGTGGCCTCCTCCGTGGCGCGCACGCCCGACCGCGTCGCCTCGGCCAGCTTCACCATCTCGCAGCCCTACGTCGTCAACGGCGTTGCCGGCGCGCGCCGGGCGAATGACAGCAGCATCAAGCGCTGGGAAGACGCCTGCGGCAAGCGTGTCGGCATCGTGAAGGGCGCCAACGAGATCCGCACCGCGCGCGAAGCACTGCCGGCCGGCTGCCTGGACAATGTGCGCGAGTATCCGGGTTGGAGCGAGCTGCTGCTGGACCTTCAGAACGGCCGCGTCGACGTGCTGGTCGGCAATTACCTGACGCCGTCCTACATGATCAACAGCGGCAAGCGGCCGCTGGCCATGCTCGACCGCATGATCACCGTGTCCACCTCCGGCCTGGTGATCCGCAAGGAGGACTCGGACCTCACCGCGCGGATTAACGCGCTGATCGCGCAGTACAAGGCGGACGGCTCTCTCAAGGCGCTGACCGAGAAGTATGTCGGTCAGCAGCTGGACTGGTCCCTGGTGCGGGAGTGAGCGGAGTTCCGGCGTGACCGGCTTCGACTACGTCGTGGTCGGCGGCGGAGCGGCGGGGTGTCTCCTTGCCGCCCGGCTGTCGGACGACCCCGCCTGCCGCGTCGCGCTGATCGAGGCGGGACTGGGACACCTGTCCCCGCTGCACACCATCCCCGGCCTAGCCCCCTTCGCCGCGAAGGACGGGCGACACCTTTGGCGCGTCGTAACCGAGTCCGAGAACAATCTGGCAGGGCGACAGGTCACCCTGTTGCAGGGCCGCGTGCTGGGCGGTTCGGCGGCGGTCAACGGCATGGTTTATACCCGCGGCCACGCCGCGGACTACGATGCCTGGGACTGCCCGGGCTGGACGGCCGCGGATGTGCTGCCCTGGTTCCGCCCGCCGGTTGCCACGCGCCCGTCACGGCCACAATCCCCGCTGCCGCAACGCTTCCTGCTCGCTGCGGAGCAGTCGGGTTTTGCGCTCACCGATGACCTGAACGCCGACGTGGTGGACGCCTTCGGCCTGACGCACGTCACGGTCGCCAACGGGATGCGGGCGAACACGCGGCTGGCGCTGCTGCGCCCCGCGATGGCGCAGCCGAACCTCACGGTCATGACGAACACGCCGGTGCGGCGCCTCGCCTTCTCCGGCACGCGCGCTTGCGGCGTCGTGGTGGCGCGCGACGGGCGTGAGCAGGTGATCGCTGCCAGCCGCGAGGTGATCCTGACCGCCGGAGGCCTGCGCTCGCCGCACCTGCTGATGCTATCGGGCATCGGACCCGCGGCGATGCTGCGCGCCGCGGGGGTCACGGTGCTGCTGGATCTGCCGGGCGTCGGGCGCAACCTGCAGAACCATCCCTCCTTCCCGCTGCGCTACGTCACGACCGAACCCGTGTCCCTGGCGCGGCAAGCGCGGCCCTTGGCGGCGGTCGGCGCCGCGCTGTCCTGGTTGACGCGCCGGCAGGGCGTGCTGGCGGAGAACATCTTCAACGCGGCGGGCTTTGTCCGCACCGATCCTTCGCTGGCAGCGCCGGACGCGCAGATCGTCATGAGCCCTGTCCTGTTCCCGGCCGACGCGGCGCGCGGCCTGGCTCTGCTGCCGCGCCGCCACGGGGTGACGCTGGCGGTACAGCAGGGCAGCCCATTCAGCCGGGGGGAAGTCACCCTGGCCTCGGCCGATCCGCTGGCGCCGCCGCGGGTGCGCACCGGGGCATTCAGTGACCCGCGCGACGTCGCAGTGCTGGGCCGGGCCATCCGCATGGCGCGCGACATCATGGCGCAACCCGCCATGGCCGGGCTGCGACCGGAACTTCCGGAGGCGGAGTTCGACACGCCGGCGGCGCTGGAAAGCAGCATCCGTCGTTTGAGCGGCAGCGCCTATCACCAGAGCGGCACCTGCCGCATGGGCACGGATGCGGAGGCGGTGGTCGATCACGCCCTCCGCGTTCACGGCGTAGAAGGGCTGCGGGTGGCCGACGGCTCGATCATTCCGCGCCTGATGAACGCCGCCTTGCAGGCACCCACCATGATGATCGCCGAACGCGCCGCCGCGATGATCACGCGGCGGAACGCGGCCTGATTGGCAGGTGCCCTCTTCCTCGCTGAAGGTGGCGGCCCCCGCAGCAACGAGTGACGTGCCGCCGTCGACGAACTGGCAGGGACCGTTCGCCAGCAGCGACATCGCGCCACCCGGCGCAAAGCCGCTGTTCTCACGGCCCGCCGCTACGATCGCACCCGCTCAGAGAATAATTTGACCTGCCCCTTTCCCAGCGGCGAACTGCTGCACCAGCCCCTGACGCGTGACATCGTTGTGCCGCGTCATGATCGCACGCGCCGCTGCAGGGTCGCGGGCGCGCAGGGTGGCCACGATCTGATGGTGGTCGTCACGCGTTTCGCCGCTGACGTTTCGCATCCGTGCGCCGAGGTAGAAGAAGCGTTCCAGCTCGTCCACGATCCTTTCGAGCTGATGTAGAAGGCGGGTGTTGCCGGAGGCCTGTGCGATCGCCAGGTGGAAATCCCGGTTCGCCTTTATGAAGCGCTTCAGGCTGGGCTGCTCGGCACGGTCGTACACGACGTCTGCCAGGTCGTTGAGCTGATCCAGCTCGGCTTCCGAGATGCGTTCGCAGGCCAGTTCGGCGCCGCCCGCCTCAAGGATGGTGCGCAACTCGAAGAGCTGGTTCATGTCCTTGAAGGTGATCGGCACCACCTGGTAGCCGCGGCGTGGATAAGTGCGCACGAAGCCGTCGGAGCGTAGGGTGGCAAGGGCTTCGCGCACCGGGGTCTTGCTCACCCGGAAGCGGTCGGCCAGCTCGGCTTCGGATAATTCGCGGCCGGGCTCGAGTTCGCAGCTCAGGATCTCGGCACGCAGCAGGGCGTAGACCTTCTCCGTGAGCGAGGAGACCTTGGCGGGTCGGCGCGCCGTCCCACCGGTGCCGCTCCTTGCCCGCTTCTGTGCCGGCGCTTCGGAAATCCTCGCGCTCATGGGCCTGACCTTTCCATCCCTGCACGTGCTGGATCGCGCTTCGTACCATCGGCCATGCGATGAAGGAACGCGTGCACCATTTGCTCAGCGTGCCACAGATATTCCCACCGGTATATCAGGCACTTGTGGTTCGCCAGCCCGGGGCCGGTTGGGCGGTCCCCTGGGCTGGTCGCCCGCGCCGCCCCCTCCGTTGACGCGATGGGCAACTGCTGCTGCCCGAGGGACGCGTGCCGCTGGCCAGCGGACAGGCGCTGGAACGCGCCGTCGCCGGGAATGTGCCGGTGGAGCTGGCGTCAACGGCCCGATGACCAAGGTGGCGCTGGTGCTGGCACGCGCTCCTTCGCCGGTGCGCGGCATCCGGCGCATCGCGACGACGGGTGGCGCCTTCACGCAGGGTCGCAACCGTACATCTCGCGCTTCTGGGATTTCCTCCCGCACAGCGTCGCGCCCAGGTGACATCGCTCTGACCCACCAACGACAACGCTGTCGAGCTTAGCACGCCGCGTCATCCCTGCTGTCAGGCCGGGACACGTCAAAGCCGATACGTGTGGACGCGAAGGTTGACCAGTCACCGAAGCAACCCGTCGACCTCACCTACTCAAGATTACAGCGCCAGCCTCCTTCAGGCACGATGCCGGGCGCTTCTCTCCTGCCGACGCTTCAGCTTCCCTGGTTGCGGAAGAGGCTCGATGGCGGAGGGATCTGAAGGTTCTCGCGCAGCGTCCGGCCCTCGTAGGCGGTGCGGTACAGGCCGCGCCTCTGCAGTTCCGGCACCACCAGCCGTACGAAATCCTCCAATGGGCGGGGATAGAAGGGGAAGAGCAGCGTGAAGCCGTCGCAGGCCCCCGCGCGGAACCATTCCTCCATCAGGTCGGCGATCCGTGCCGCCGATCCCACCACCATGTTGTGGCCAAGCGACGTCGCCATGTGGCGCATCACCTCGCGGATCGACATGTTGCCGCGCCGGGCCATGGCGACGATCCGCGCCTGCCGCGCCCGCGCCGCGTTGCTCGGCGGTAGGTCCGGCAGCGGGCCATCCAGAGGGTACTGGCGGATGTCGAGGCCGCCGCAAAGGCGCTCCAGCAGCGGTAGTGCCACCGCCTCGTCCATGAGTGCCGCCAGCCCGTGGTAGCGGGCCTGCGCCTCATCGTCGGTTTCGCCCGGGATGACCATCAGCCCCGGCAGGATGCGCAGGTGGTCCGGGTCGCGCCCGTGCGCCGCGGCGCGCGCGTGGATGTCACGGCGGAAGGCTTGTGCCTCGGCAAGGTCGCTCTGCGCCGTGAAGACGAGGTCTGCCACGCGCGAGGCGAGTCGCATTCCCGGTTCCGACGATCCCGCCTGGGCGATCACCGGCCGCCCCTGCGGGCAGCGCGGCAGGTTCAGCGGGCCGCGGACGCGGAAGTGCTCGCCCCGATGATGGAGGATGTGCGCCCTGGCGGGGTCGAGGAACACGCCGCTTTGCTTGTCGCGCGGAAAGGCGTCCTCGTCGAAGCTGTCCCAGAGCCCGGCCGTGACGTCGAAGAATTCTTCCGCCCGGCGGTAGCGGTCGGCGTGGTCGGGATGGCGGTCGAAGCCGAAATTCCCGGCCTCGTCCTCGATCTGCGAGGTCACGAGGTTCCAGCCCGCCCGTCCGCCGCTGATGTGGTCCACCGTGCCGAAGCGCCGCGCCAGCGTATAGGGATCACCGTAGGTGGTGGTGGCCGTGGCCACCAGGCCGATGCGCTCCGTCATCGGTGCCAGCGCGGCGATCAGCGTTGCCGGTTCAGGAAACACCTGTCGCCCGTTGCCAGGTCGCCAGGGGGAGCCGCCGTTCAACGCCGCCGTTCCGTTGACGGCCGCGGTATCCTGGAAGAACACGCAGTCCAGCAGCCCGCGCTCGGCCGTCTGCGCCATGGACACGTAGTGGCGGAAGGACATGTCGGTGTCCGGCACGGCTTCCGGGTGGCGCCAGCCGGCGGCGTGGCTGCCGGGCGTGAAGAAGAAGGCGCCCAGCTTCATCATGCGCGACATCGGTCAGGCCGCCGCAGCCTGCCTGGATAGGGGCCAGGGTTGCTCGCCCAGGTCCCAGAACACCCCGGCCGCGATCTCCAGCCCCTCGCGCACCAGCGGGATCAGCGCGTGCTCGTCCGGCGCGTGCTGCTGGCAACCGCTGTAGGAGTGCGGGATGTAGACCGTGGGAAGCCCCAGCGTGACAGCGAAGCTGTCGTTGGGCAGGGACCCTCCGGCATTGGGCACGATCATCGGCGCCCGCCCGGTCGTGCGAAGGATCGAATCCGCCACGAGCCGTGGCCAGGCGCCGTCCGGGTCCATCCGGGTTGCCCGCCATTCCGCCCCGCTCTTCACTGGCTCCACCGCCACGTCGCGGAAGCCGGCGGCGTCGAGGTGCCGGCGGATCGCGGGCAGGAAGCTCTCGACCTCGCGGTCCACGGTGTAGCGGATCTGGCAGCGCGCCACCGCTTCGGGCGGCACCGCGTTGACCGGCGCGTCGGGGTTGCCGGTACGGAAGGCCAGCACCTCGAAGGTGTTCCAACCGAACACCTTCTCGGCCGCCGAAAGTCCGGGCTCGCCCCACCAGTCATTGATCTCCGGGCCGTCGGCGCCGCCGTCCACGCGGCAACCGGCCAACGCACGGCGCACGTTGTCGGGGATACGCTCCGGCACGAGATCGCGCAGCAGGACCTGCCCTTCCGGCCCCACCAGCGTGGCGATGGCGTGGGCGAGGCGGATGCCGGGATTGGCCAGGAGCCCGCCCCAGTTGCCGGAATGATGCCCGCCCTCGCGATAGCGCACGCGCAGGTCGAAGTTCACCGCGCCCCGCGTGCCCAGCGTCAGCGTCGGCACCTCCGGCACCAGCCGCGGCCCGTCCGAGGCGATCAGTACGTCGGCCGCCAGCAGTGCGCGCTGTTCCCGGCAGATCTCCTCGATGCCCGGGGATCCGACCTCCTCGCTGGTTTCCAGCAGCACCGAAACGTTGTAGCCGAGGCGCCCACCGCGCAACCGCCGCACCGCCTCCATCGCCATCAGGTTGGCGGTGTGCTGGCCCTTGTTGTCCACCACGCCGCGTCCGTAGAGCCGGTCGCCCCGCCGCGTCAGCACCCAGGGCGAGAGGCCCTCCGACCATCCGCCATCGAGGCCTAGCACCGTGTCGCCGTGGCCGTAGGTCAGCAGCGTGGGCAGCGCCGGGTCCTCGATGCGGCGGGCGATGAGGAAGGGGCCACCGGCACCGGTCGGGTTGGGAAAGATCTCGCCCGTGAAGCCCTGCCGCTCCAGGTCGGGCAGCATCTCGTCGGCCAGGTAGCTGTGCAGGGCGGGTCCGCTGCCGGGGTCCTGGCTGGCGGTGCGGATGGCCACGCGGCGCGCCATGGTGTCGAGGAAGGGGCCGTCGTCCAGCAGGGCGCGGGCGGCGGCCACGGCGGCGTCGCGGCTCATGGTGTTGCTCCTTCGCAGCGCAGGATCAGGGCGCCGGAACCATCCACCGCGCCCTGCCAGCCCGGCGGCACCAGCGTGGTAGCGTCGAGCTGCGTGACGATCGCGGGACCGCTGAAGCGGTCGCCCGCCCCCAGCGCCTCGCGGTCGTAGAGCGCGGCGTCCTGCGTGCCATTCTCGAAATGCACCGCGTGCCGGCCCACCGGCTCGGCGCCCGTCCCCGGCTTCAGCGGCGCGGTGATGCCGCCCGCCAGCCGCCCCGCGGCCTCGACGCGCAGCGTCACCAGCTCCACCGTGGCGCCCGGCAGGTCGAAGCCGTAGAGGGCACGGTGTTGAGCCGCGAAGTTCCCGGCTGCCCCTTCGCGCGTTCCGGGCCAGTCCACCGCCAGCTCGCCCCCCTGCCCGGCGTAGCGCATCAGCGCCACGCGCCGGGTGTCGCGTCGCGCCCCGGGCACCTCTTCCTCGGCGAACCAGGCATCCGCCTGCGCTTCCAGCATCCGGAAGACCTCTTCCACCGTCGCCGCGTCCTCTCCGCCGCGGAGGCTGCGGCTGAATTCAGCCTTCAGGTCGGCGGCCAGCAGCCCCTGCGCGCAGAGCACGCCGGGGGATGGCGGCACCAGCACGGTGCGGATGCCCAGCAGCATCGCCAGCGAGCATCCGTGCAGCGGCCCAGCGCCGCCGAAGGGAACCAGCGCGAAGTCGCGCGGGTCGTGGCCGCGCTCCACCGACACCACGCGCACCGCACCGACCATGTTGCTGTCGGCGATCGCTAGGATGCCGCGCGCCGCGGCGTGAAGCGACAGGCCCAGCGGCGCGGCCACGGTGTTGCGCACCGCCGCCTCGGCCGCCGCGACGTCGAGCTGCATGCGCCCGCCCAGCAGGCTCGGCGGCAGGTGGCCCAGCACGACGTGCGCGTCAGTCACGGTGGCCTCGGTACCGCCGCGCCCGTAGCAGGCCGGCCCCGGCTGTGCCCCGGCGCTTTCCGGCCCGACGGTCAGCGCGCCGTCCCGCACCCGCGCCAGCGAGCCGCCGCCGGCCCCGATCGTCACCATGTCCACCATCGGCAGCGGCAGCGGCCATTCACCGACCTTGCCGTTCTGGGTCAGCCCGACCGCGCCGCCCTTCATCAGGCAGATGTCGGCGCTGGTACCGCCGATATCGACCGTGATGATGTCTGGAAAGCCCGCCGCCGCCGACACCGCCTGGGCGCCCACCACGCCGGCCGCTGGGCCGGACAGGGCGGTCACCGCCGGCGCCCGGCGGATCGAGGCGGCGCCCGCCACGCCGCCGTTGCTCTTCATCAGCAGTAGGGGCGCGGCGATGCCCTGGTCTTCCAGCCGTTCTTCCAACCGCCGCACGTAGGTGGAGACCGCCGGCATCACCTGGGCATTCAGCACGGTGGCCAGCGAGCGCTCGTATTCCCGCACCACCGGCAACACGTCCGAGGAGGCGGTGACCGCCACGCCGGGCAGCGCGTCGCGCAGGAGGGCGGCCACGCGGCGCTCATGCTCCGGCGCGGTGAAGGCGTGCAGGAGACACACCGCCACGGCCGCGACGCCGCCGGCGCGGCACCGCTCCGCCACGTCGCGGACGCTTTCTTCCTCCAGCGGGTGCAGCACGGTGCCGTCGGGGGCCACGCGCTCGGCCACCTCGAACACCAGCGAGGGCGGCACGGGGCGCTGCGGCTTCACCCAGGCATGAAGGTTGACCGGGCGCGGAATGTCCTGCCGCCCGATCTCCAGCACGTGCCGGAAGCCCCGGGTGGTTACGAGGGCGGTGCGCGCGCCCTTGCCTTCCAGGATCAGGTTGGTGGCGACGGTGGTGCCGTGCAGCACCCGGCCCACGGCCCTGGCCTCGCCGCCCGCGGCCAGCAGCGCGAGGCGAACGCCTTCCAGGAAGGCTTCCGACGGGTCGTGCGGGGTCGAGGGCGTTTTGGCGGTCCAGGCTTGGCCGGTGGCGGCGTCCTGCACCGTGATGTCGGTGAAGGTGCCGCCGATATCCACCGCCACGGACAGCGGACGCGCGGCGGTGTCAGTCGAGGACATTGCTGTAGCTCCCGCGGTGGAAGGCCTGGGCTTCGGGGCGGTCGCCGCGCCGCACGGCGGTGGCGGCCTCGTCCACGGCGCCGTCGCGGATCACCACGCCGTAGTCGCGCAGGGCCGCGCCCTCGCTCACCATGCCACCTAGCACGTCGCGCAGCACGAGCTCCGCCGGCCGGTCGTAGGGGTGGCCACGTCCCCCACCGCCGCCGGTCTCGATGCGCAGGATCTCGCCCCGCACCACGCGGTTGCCGTCGGAAAGCGGGCGCAGCACGCGCTCCGCCGCCGTGCCGGGGTTGACCAGCACGCGCCCGGGACCGCCCGAGCGGCCGCCATCGGCGCCCCAGGGCGGGTTTTCCACACCGTCGATACGGATGGCCAGCACGGCCTGCTCGGCCATCACCTCGTACTCGCGCACGATGCCGCAGCCGCCGCGCCAGCGCCCGGGGCCACCGCTGTCGCGGTTCAGCGCGTATTCCCGCAGGCGGATCGGGTACTCGCTTTCGAGGAACTCGACCGGGTAGTTCTCCTGCGCCACGAAGTAGACCGCGTCGTTGCCGTCGGCGAAGGGCCGCGCGCCGTAGCCGACGCCGATCCCATCGCTCATCAGGAAGGTCTTTCCGTTGATGACGCCGCGCAGCAGCATCACCACGTAGGCCGCGTGCGCCGCCGGCGCCTCGCCGCCCGCCACGCTGATGAGGCCGTTCATCGCGGCCAGCATCCGCATCATGGTCAGGCCGCGCATCCCGAGCGGTGCGGGAAAGCGCGGCTGCAGCAGCGATCCGTCGCGCAGGAGAACCTCGTCCAGGGCGCGCGGCGCGCCTGCGTTCATCACCTGGTTGGGATCGCCGCCCAGGAAGAACAGGCCCAGCGCCATGCCCGGCACGTCGGGATTCATCAGGAAGTTCACCGGCCCCGGCGACTGGTCGTCAGTTTCGGTGGCGTCGAGGATGAAGCGGTCGTCCTCCGTCCGCGTCAGCGCGAAGCGCAGACGGAGCGTGCCCGACCCATGGCCGTCACCGTCGATGCGGTCGGTAAAGCGGTGCGTTCCGACCGCGAAGGTGTCGCGCAGCCTGGCGCGCACCAGTTCCCGCGTGCGGTCTAGCAGCTGCCGGAGCGCGTCGGCCAGGATCAGCGGGCCGAAACGCTCCGCGACCTCGCGCATCCGGGCGACGCCCAGCGTCACGGCGGCCATCATGGCGCGGGTGTCGCCGCGTGCGCTTCCGGGAAAGCGCGAATTGCGGAAGAAGATGTTCAGCGCCGCGGCGTTGACCTCGCCGGCCGCGACGAGCCGCGTCGGAGGCACGATGATGCCTTCCTGGAAGATGTCGGTGGCGTCGGGACTGATCGAGCCCGGCCGCATCCCGCCGATGTCGGCGAAGTGCGCCCAGCCCATGACAAAGGCGACGCGCCGTCCATGGAGGAACACCGGTGCCAGGAAAACCTGATCGTTGGAGTGGCTGACCGCCCCGCGCGATCCGTAGCAGTCGCTATACCAGTACAGGTCGCCGTCCCGCATCTCACCCGGCGGGAAGTCGCGGAACACCGGGCCGGTGATGTCGCCAAAGATCGGGTTGTTGGAACACACCGCCATGACGCCGTCGGCATCGAACAGGGCGGTATAGAAATCCTTCTTCTCGCGGATAAAGGCGGACATGGCGGTGCGCTCGATCAGCGCCTCCATCTCTGCCTGCGCCGCGCGAATGGCACCGCGTACGATTTCCAACGTCACCGGGTCACAGCTGGCAGGAGTGGAAATGGCGGCGTCGCTCATGTCGGGAACTCCGTCGTGGCGTGGGAGGCGGCGCGATGGCCATCTCGGGGGCGCGGGCCGCCTGCAGGCCCGTGCGCCGGGGCGAACAGGAACGGCGCCGTCGCATCAGGCAGCGGGGCGGCAGTCCGGGTTGCGCGGCGAGGCGGCCGAACCGGGCACCTCACGCCGCCACGTCCCGCCAGCCCAGCGTCGCCGAGACCGCGCCGGCGGCGTCGAGCAGCAGGCGAATGTAGAGACGCTCCAGATCCTCGGTCAGGCGCGACTGCGGCCCGGCCACCGAGAGCGAGGCGATCACCGCACCCGCGTGGTTGCGCACCGGCGCCGCCACAGAGAAGGCGCCCGCGTCCTGGTCGCCATGACTGACATTGTAGCCCTGCGCGCGGATGCGCCGGAGCCGCTCACGCAGGCGCTTCGGGTCGATGATGGTTTCGGGCGTGAAGCGCTCCAGCGGGGTTGAGGCGACCGCGGCCTGCACTTCCTCCGGCGCGAAGGCCAGCAGCAGCTTCGGCCCGCCGCCCACGTGCAGCGGGCCCTGGCGGCCGACCTCGGCATACAGGCGGATCGGCTGCGGCGACTGGCGGATCGCGACGCAAACGGATTGCAGTCCGTCGCGCAGGATCAGCGACACGTTCTCGCGCGTCCGCGCCACGAGATCGTCCATCACCGGGGCCGCCACCTGCAGCAGCGGCATCTGGTGTTGCATCCGCTCGCTCAGCAGCAGTGGCTTGTGGCCCAGGGTATAGCCGCGCGTTTGTGGGTCCTGATGGAGGTAGCCGCGCGCTTCCAGCGTCGTCGCCATGCGGAAGGCCAGGGTCTTGGTGTCGCCGCTCCGCCGCGCCAGCTCGCTCAGCCCGATGCCAGGGTTCTCGGCCACCAGCTCCAGCAAGGCCAGCGCGCGGTCCACGGCCGCGATCGTGTAGTCCATGACATTTCCTTCCCGTTCCACCTTGTAACGCGCTGCCCCCTCTCAGGTCGTATGCAGGTGGCAGGCGGCGCGGTGGCCCGGCGCGATTTCAACGAGAGGCGGTTCCTCCGTGGCGCAGCGCGCGAAGGCATGCGGGCAGCGGTTGCGGAGCCGGCAGCCGCCCTGCAGCCCGGCCGCGTCGCCCAGCGCCCCGTGCAGAGGCAGGGCGTCGCGCGGCTGCGCCACCTGCGGCCGCGGCACCGCGCGGATCAGCGCCGTGGTATAGGGATGCGCCGGCGCCGTGATCACCCGCGCCGTCGGCCCATCCTCCACCACCTTGCCGAGATACATCACCAGCGTCCTCTCGCAAACATAGCGCACCAGGGTGAGGTCGTGCGAGATGGCCAGGGTGGTCAGGTTCAGCCGCTCCCGCAGTTCGCGCAGGAGGTTCAGGACGCCGGCGCGCACCGACACGTCCAGCATCGACACCGGCTCATCCGCCACCAGGAAGCGCGGCTGCAACACCAGGGCACGCGCCAGCACCACACGCTGCAGCTGCCCGCCCGAAAGCTGGTGCGGCAGCCGCTGCAGCAGCCGCGCCGGGTCGCCCAGACGGACGGTGCGCAGGCTCTCGGCCACCCGCGCCTCGTGCTCGGCACGGGCGACGCCGGTGTTGAGCAGCGGCTCCGCCAAGCTGCGGCCGATGGTGAAGCGGGGGTTGAGCGCGTCGAAGGGATTCTGGAATACCAGTTGTGCCCGTTGCCGGAAGCGCAGCATGGCCGCCCGGTTCAGCTGGCGGAGATCCTGCCCCTCGAAGGCGAGCTGCCCGCCGGTGGGCTCCGTCAGCTTCAGCAGCAGCCGGCCGATCGTGGTCTTGCCGCTGCCGGATTCCCCCACCAGCCCGACGCTTTCACCGGAACGAAGGGTCAGGTCGACGCCATCCACGGCGCGCAGCACCGGACGCTCCCCCTGCAACGCTTGTCGCAGGCTGCGCCCGGCCGGGTAGTGCTTCTGTAATCCCCATGCCTCTACGATCGGGGCCGCCGCCGCGGGATGGCCGGCGCGTGGCGCGGCCGCGGGAGTCATGGTTCCGGGACTGGCCAGCACGGCGCTCATGCCGCAGCCCCCGCGGCGCCCTGGCCCGCAGTGCCCTGCCAGGTGCCGGGGCGGCGCGCCACGGGGCGCAGCGCCGCGGCCTCGGCGGCGCGGTGGCAGGCGGACCAGTGCGTGTCAGCCCGTCCGCGCGCGGCATCGGGCGCCGCCACGGCATTCCCGGGCGCGGCCGGACCGGTCGCGTCCGGCCCTGTTAGCCCCGCTTCCATCACCTCCGGCACGGCACCCACCACCACTTCGGGCGGGACCGCCGTGGTGCAGACCGGCAGGGCGAAGGGGCAGCGGGGCGCGAAGCGGCAACCCGGCGGCGGATCCGACAGCGGCGGCGGCGCCCCCTCGATCGAGGCCAGTACGGCTTCCTCGCTGTCCAAGTCCGGAAAGGCGTTCATCAGCCCCATGGTGTAGGGATGCGCCGGCGCTTCAAGCACAGCGGCCACCGGCCCGTGCTCCACCACGCGTCCCGCATACATCACCGCAACCTGTCCGCAGAGGTAGGCGACCACGCTGATGTCGTGCGTCACGATGATCGCCGACAGGCCGAGCTCGGTGCTTAGCGTGCGAAACGTGTCCAGCACCTGCCGCTGCACGATCACGTCCAGCGCCGTCACCGGCTCGTCCGCGATCACCAGCCTGGGGTGCAGCGCCAGTGCCAGCGCGATGGCGGCGCGCTGGCGCATGCCGCCGCTGAACTGGTGCGGATAGTCGGCCAAACGACGCGGGTGCAGGCCCACCGCCCGGAATAATTCTTCCGCCCGCGAATCCGCCTCGGCACGACGGAGGCCGCCCCGCTCGCACAGAACCTCACGCATCTGGTCGCGCAGGCGGTACACCGGGTCCAGCGCGCTCATCGCCGTTTGCGGCACGAAGGCGATCTCGCGCCACAGCCGCGCCCGTCGCTCCGCCAGCGACAGCTGTACGAGGTCGGTGCCATTGAGCAGGATCTCGCCCCGCACCACCTGGGCGCCGCCCGGCAGAACACCCATCAGCGCCCGTGCCAGCGTGGTTTTGCCGCAGCCGGACTCGCCCACCAGGCCCAGCATCTCACCCTGCCGCAGCCGCAGCCCGGCGCCATCCACTGCCCGCACCCTGCCGCTGGCGTAGGCGACCGCGAGGTCGCGCACTACGAGGAGATCGTCCATCACTCGTCCCTCAGCCGCGGGAACAGCAGCTCCTCGTAGCCACGGCTGACCAGGAAGCCGGCCAGTACCACCAGCACGATGCACAGGCCCGCCGGCAGGAACCAGGCGTACTGCCCGCGGTCCAGCGCCTGGCTGGCATAGGCATCCTGCAGCATGGTTCCCCACGAGATCACGTCGCCACCGCCGAAGCCCAGGAACGACACGCTGGCCTGTACCAGGATCGCCCAGCCGACCGCGAAGGCGCCGTAGAGCGCGGAGAAGGGCAACACCCCCGGCGCGATGTGGACGAACAGGATGCGCCACTCGCTGGCACCGGTGACGCGCGCGGCCTCGACGAACTGCCGCTGCGACAGTGTCAGCACCTGCGCACGGATCACCCGCGCGGCATTGGGCCACAGCAGCAGCGCCACGGCCGCCACGATGTTGCGCAGCTCCGGCCCGAGCAGCGCCGTGACCACGATCACGAAAGGCAGGAAGGGCAATCCCAGGATGATGTCGGTGAGGCGCATCAGCACCTGGTCGACCCAGCCACCGAAGTAGCCCGCCAGCAGCCCCACCAGCGTGCCGATAGTGGCCACCGCCACCGCCGCCGACAGCCCCACCACCAGCGAGGGCTGCGTACCCATCACCAGTTGCGAGAAGATGTCGCGGCCGAGATTGGTGGTGCCCAGCCAGTGCCCGGCACCCGGCGGCAGCGAGGCGGCGAGGTTGCCGTCCTCGGTGAACAGGATCTCCATCGGGTCGTAGGGCGCCAGCCAGCCCGCCCCCAGGCCCACCAGGATGAAGACGAGGTAGATACCCACCCCGACCAGTGCGTAGGGGTCGCGCCGCAACTGCTGGAGAAAGGCGTGCAGCGCCCCGCCCCGCGCCACCCCCACGCCCTTGGACTGGGCCGCTCCGGCCGGCAGGGCGCCGGAGCCAGCGCCCACACCGGCCACCACCTCACCCTCGGCCATGTGACACCCGAGGGTCGAGCAGCCCGTACAACAGGTCCGCCAGGAAGTTCATCAGCACCAGCACCAGCGCGATCAACAGGAAGGCGCATTGCGCCAGCGGGTAGTCGCTGGCGGCGATGGCATCGGCCAGCAGCCGCCCCAGCCCCGGCCAGGAAAACACGTTCTCTACCACCACATTGCCGCCCACCGACTGGCCGAAGCCCAGGGCAAAGGCGGTGACGATCGGCAGCAGGGCGTTGCGCGCGGCGTGGCGCAGCATGATCGAGCGTTCCGACAGCCCCTTCATGCGCGCCATGGTGACGAACTCCTCCCGCATCACCTCGAGCATGGAGGAGCGCATCAGCAGTGCCGGCAGTCCCTGGAGGTAGATCGCCAGCGTCAGCGCCGGCAGTGCCAGGTGCCGCAGGTAGTCGAACGACAGCACCCGGCCCCATTCCGAGCCGAAGCTCGCGCCGGCGCTGTTGGCACCCCCGGACGGAAACCAGCCCAGCCCGAAGGCGAACACCGCCAGCAGCACCATGCCGACCCAGAACTCCGGCGCCGCGCGGGTGGTGAGCACCAGCGGCACCGCCACCGCCTCGAACCGCCCGCCCCGTTTCCAGGCCAGCACCGCGCCCAGCAGCGTGCCGAACACGTAGGCGATCAGCAGCGCCGTCACCGTCAGCAGCAGCGTGTTCGGCAGCACCTGCAGCACCAGTTCGATGACCGGTTGCCGCTGTCGGAAGGACAGGCCAAACTCCCCGCGCAGGAGGTTGCCCAGGAAGATCAGGTATTGCTGCGGCAAGGGCAGGTCGAGGCCGAACTGCGCGCGGATCTCCCGCTGCTGGTCCTCGGTGAAGGTGGGGTCGATGAACGCCGTGGTCGGGTCGCCCGGCATCAGCCGGAACATCAGGAACACCACCGTCGCGATGGCCCACAGCACGAAGATCATGTGCAGCAGGCGCCGGAGCAGGTAGGGCACGGCGCGTCAGCCTTCCGTCGTGCTTTCCTTCACGCCTGCCGGGTAGTGCAGCTTGCCGCCCACCAGCACGTAGCCGGCCTCCTCCAGCAGCTTCTTCGACTCCGCCAGATTGGGCTTCAGGTCATCTATGCCGGGCTTGGCCCAGTATTGCAGCGCGGGCGAGACGAAGGAGTTGGCCGGCGCTGCGAAGCCGTTCCAGGCTGCCGCCACCATCAATTGCCGGTTGATTGCCAGCGACAGCGCGCGCCGGAAGCGAACGTCGTTGAACGGAGGTCGGCGCTGGTTCGGTGCCAGGAAGCGGAAGCCCATGTCGGTGGTCGCCACCACCTCAACGTTGGGGTTGTTCTTGGCCAGGTCAGCTAGCAGCTTCGGGTCACCGCGATAGTCGGTGAGAAAGTTGATCTCGCCGCGCGGCAGCATGCCCAGCGCGGCGCCCGTGTTGGTGATCACGCGCATGATCCACCGGTCCATGCGCGGCCTTTCCCAGTGCGCCGCATTGGCTTCCAGCACAATCTCCTCGTTCAGCTTGAAGCGCGACACCTTGAAGGGGCCGGAGCCGATCGGCCGCTCCTCCTGCACCGTTTCAGCGTTCTGGGGCTTGTTCGCCAGACCCTCCAGGATCGGCCCCCAGACGTGCTTGGGCGTCAGGTTGATCTTGGCCAGGGTGGAAGTCATGAAGGCCGCACTGGCGGTCTTGAGCACGAAGCGCACGTTGCGCTCCCCGGTTGCTGTCACCGAGGCAATGTTCTCCACGAAGGGCTTGTACATCGGCGACTTGTCGCCGGCCGACAGCGCTTCGAAGGAGAACACCACGTCCTCCACCGTGACCGGCTTGCCGTCGTGCCAGGTCTGGTTCGGGCGCAGCACCACGTCGATCGTCAGCGGGTCCACCTGCGTCACCGATTCCGCCGCCCAAGGCTGCGGCAGCCCGTCGGGCCCCACGCGCATGAGGCGGTCCCAGATCAGCTCCGTCACCCAGCTGTCGATGGCGCCGCTGATGTAGAGCGGGTTAAGCGCGATCAGCGACTCCGCGGCATTGCAGATCATGTCGCGCTGGGTGCCCGCGGGCTCGGCGCGAAGAAAGGTCCAGAAGCAGCGGATGCCGATGCCGCTCTGCTCCACAATGCTCGCCGGCTTCCACACATTCTTGTCGTAGGCCAGCACGTTCTTCGGATACACTAGGAACAGGTAGGGCTGGTCGCGGTCGATCATGTCCTGCGCCTGGTACAGCAGAGCGCGACGCTTTTCCTGGTCCGGCTCGGCCCGCTGCTCCTCGGCCAGCTTCTGGAATTCAGGGTTGTTGTAGCCGATGAAGTTGTAGCCGGTCGCGATCGTGGACGGATTGTAGAGGTTATAGGTGAACTCGTCCGGGTCGCTGCGCTCCGGCCGCCCGATCATGCGCCACATCGTGGCATCCCACTTGGTGCGGTTGTTCCAGACCACGTCCGAGAGCTGCGGCCGCGGCAGGCCTTTTACCTCGACGTCGAGGCCCAGCTGGCGCCAGGCCGCCGCGATCAGCTGCGCCGCCTGAAACTCCTGCGGGTCGCTCGCCTGCGCGGCGCAGAGAAGGCTGATCTTGCGGATACGGTCGCCGGGCGTCGCAGCAGACGCGTCGTGGCTGCTCAGCAGCGGCACGAGGAACAGTGAGGAACTTGCGAGCAGGGCGCGGCGTGAAAGCGTGGGTGCGGGCACGACGGCATTCTCCGGGCGTGTCGGACGCACCGTCGCGTCCCGGTGGGAACGCTAAACCGACGTTTCCAGGTTTCTCAAGAACCATCTCGTGCCACGTCAATCTTTTCCTGCAAGGGCCGGCGAAATGCCCGCTTCAAATATCGCTTGCTACCGATGAGTGCAGGACATGAGTAGGAAAAATGCAAATCATCGATTCGGCAGGTGGACGCGGAAAAATCGATTGACGCGATGCCGCACCGAGTAAAACATCGGTTCATTCACCGTACCATCCGCGATGAGAGGGTTCGCTCCGATGCCTATAAGTGACGCGGAACAGCGCTTCCTGGAACAGGTCAGCCTCGTCACGCCCTGGGCGCTGGTGGAACGCTTCTCCACCATGCCGCGCTGGCGGCCCGAGGACGTGAACGCCGCCGCCGATGTGATCGGCGCAACACTCACGGCGCTGGGCGTGCCATTCGAGATGCACCAGCCGGAGATCAGCCTCTCGGTACCACTCTCCGCTTCGGTGACCGCCGGCGGCCGCTCCTTCCGTGCCAAGCCACCCTCTTCCTCGCTGCCGGTTCCGGGCGGTCGAACAGCACCGCTGGTGCGGCTGCAGGCCAACCCGAAGGCGCTGCGCAGCTACAACCGCGACATCGCCACGCTGTTCGGCGGCAGCATCCGCTCGGTGGAGGAGGTGCGGGCGCTGGTCGCGGGGCGCATCGTGGTCATGCAAGGCTTCGGCAACCCGGCGTTGACTTCCCTGATCGAGGAATGGGGTGGTGCCGGGCTGATCGCGGTCAACCCGGGCGTCGACATCCATTGGGGGACCTGCACCACGATCTGGGGCAGTCCGGACCTCGCCGATCTGCCGCGAAAGCCGAAGATCCCGGTCGTGGCGGTGAACAACCCGGACGGCCAGGTGCTGATGCAGATGGCCGAGAATGGTGGCGAGGCAACCATCACCACCGAGATGCTGGAAGGTTGGTTTCCACAGAAGATCCCCGTCGTCACGATCCCAGGCACGGTGGAGCCCGACGATTTCGTCCTGGTGCACGGCCATTACGACAGCTGGGACGTCGGCGTGGGCGACAACGCCACCGGCGATGCCACGCTCATGGAACTGGCCCGTGTGCTGTGGCAGGGACGCGCGGGGCTGCGGCGCTCGGTGAAGATCGCCTGGTGGCCCGGGCACTCCACCGGCCGCTACGCCGGCTCCACCTGGTTCGCCGACCGCTTCGCGCAGGAGCTCGACGAACACTGCGTCGCACAGATCAACTGCGACAGTCCCGGCTGCCGCTGGGCTACCAGCTATCACGACACGCGCGCCTTTCCGGAAAGCGCCGCGATCGCCACGGCGGCGATCCGCGACATCGTTCCTGATGCCGAAATCAAGACGCTGCGGCCGCCGCAGGCCGGCGACTATTCCTTCAACAACATCGGCCTGCCCAGCTTCTTCATGCTGTCGTCCACCATGCCGGAGCACCTGCGGCAGGAGAAAGGCTACTACGACGTGTCCGGCTGCGGTGCGAATATCGCCTGGCACACCGAGAACGACACGATCGAGATTGCCGACCGCGACGTGCTGATGACGGACATGCGGATCTACCTCCTGTCCGTGCTGCGCGTCGCGGCCGTCGAACTTCTGCCCTTCGATTGGAAGGCAACGGCGGAGGAGTTCCTGGACACGATCGCACGCTACGAGGCTTCCTCGCAGGGCATGGCCGACCTCACCCCGGCACGGCAGGCCACGGAAGGCTTCCTGCGTGCGCTGGAGGGTCTTGCCAGCCGGGCGCCGACCGACCGCAACAGCGCCTCGCTGGCGATTGCCCGCCTGCTGATCCCCCTCAACGCGACGCGCGAACCGCGCTTTCGCCACGACCCGGCCTACACTGTTCCACCGCTGCCCACCCTAGCAGTCGCGGCGGAACTGCCGGAACTGCCGGAGAGTCTGCGCCGCAGCGGTCAGGTGGAACTTCTGCGCGGCCAAAACCGCTTCCTCGCAGCCCTGCGCGCCGCCACCGCGGTGGCACAGAAGGCTGCTGCCTGAGGCTGCCCGGTGGGGCGAGATCGCCAGGAAATCGTCCCCTTCCACCTTGGCGAGGTTGCGTGCCCGGAAGCATGAAGGAAGGTCACACTCGACCTTCGTGCTTCGCGATCTCACGTCGCGGCAGTGACCGCTGGCCTCAACGCCTCGATCCATGGCCCGCAGCCACGCCTCGCCGGCGCGCCCGGCAATCCGCTCGCGGGCCTCAGCTTCGCGTCCAGGACCTCTTCGACATGGCCGAGCTTTCTACCGGCGCGGGTAATCCGGGCTAGACCCGGACGCACCCGGCTGCCCAACCCTCCGGTGGCGAGGTCTTTGCATCTCGGCCCGTGTGCCCACCCGAGGAGCCTCTGCCCTGCGCGTCCTGCTGATCGACGCCGACGCTGCGCGAGGCCAGGCGGTTCGCGTCGGCCTCGAGGCGCAGGGGCTGCAGGTGGTGGCGCTGACCACTGACATCATCGGCCTTACCGAACGGGTTCGTCAGAGCGGCGCCGACGTCATCGTTTGCGGCATCGACGACCCCTCGCGCGACGCGCTGGACAGTATGCGCGCCCTGCAGCGGGACGAACCCCGCCCGGTCGTCCTTTTCACGGAAAGTGCTGCGCCGGAACAAATCGAAGCCGCCATCGACGCCGGCGTTGCCGCCTACGTGGCCGAGGGTCTGGCACCGGAGCGTGTGCGCCCGGTCATTGAGGTCGCTATTCGCCAGTTCCGTGCCTATCAGGCGCTCCGGGAACAGTTGCTGCGCACCCAAACACAGCTGGAAGAGCGCAAATTGATTGAGCGGGCCAAGGGCCTGCTGATGCAGGCGCGTGGCCTCTCCGAAGATGAGGCACACCAAGCGCTGCGCCGGGCGGCCATGGACGAAGGCATCCGGCTCGTCGAAGCTGCCCAGCGCCTTCTTGCACAAAATATAAACAAGAAGCGCATGTTTTAATCTCAGCCTCGACTGCGAGGTCAAAAATACAGCAGATCAGCCTCAGCTCCGGCTTCCGCCGACCAGCTGAACATGCAATTCCTTGCTCGTCCGGTGCAATGGCGTGCCGGGCGTGAACGCTTCCTCCTTCTGTTCTGGCGGACCAACGGCGGCCCGTCTCCACGCTGCGTATGCAGCCGGAGTCGCGTTCTTGCCGCAGATCGCCGCCACTGCTCCCCATCTCCGCATCGGCTTCCTGCCGCTCATCGACGCAGCGCCCATCGTGCTGGCGGAGCGACTGGGCTTCTTCGCCAAGCAGGGGCTGCGCGTCACGCTGGTGCCGACGGGCGCCTGGGCGGCACTGCGGGACCGGCTGCTCTTTGGTGCGCTGGACGCCTCCCACCTGCTCTATCCCATGCCGGTCGCAGCGGCGGTGGGCCTGGGGCAGCAGCCGCGCGGACTGGTGGCGGCCTGCGGCCTGGGTCGTAACGGCAATACCCTGACGCTGTCCCACGCCGCCGCCGAGGAACTCGGCCTCTCGCAGCCACCATTGTCCGCCGTGGCTTTCGCGGAACTGGCCCGGCGCCGTATTGCCGCCGAGCGCAAGCTGCGCCTGGCGATCGTGCATGCGTATTCCACCCATGGCTACCTGCTGCGCGACTGGCTGGCCGGCGCCGGCCTGGATCCAGACAGTGACGTGGCGCTGGAAGTGGTGCCGCCGCCACTGGTCGGGCACAAATTGGCGGCCGGGCACATCGACGGTTTCTGCGCCGGCGAGCCCTGGGGCAGCCAGGCCGTGCTGGCGGGCCACGGCCGCATCGCGCTGGGCACCGGCTCCATCTGGCCGGACCATTCGGAAAAGCTGCTGGCTTTCACCAGCGAGACGGTGACACGCGATCCCGGCCCCGCGGTCGCCGCCACCGCCGCGGTGATCGAAGCGGCGCAGTGGCTTGACGACCCGCAGAACCGGTCCGAGGCCACCAGCGCCATGGCCGAGGTCTTCCCCGACCTCGATCCGCGCGCGGTGGGTGCCGCCTTCGCAGGCCGCGTGCCGCTGCCTGGCGGCGGCTGGCACAGCCTGCCCCACCCGTTGCGCTTCGCCGCCGCGACGCGGCCGGACCCGGCGCAGGCCGAAGCCTGGCTCGAACGGATGCGGCGCTGGGGGCACCTGCCCGCGGAAGCCTCGGACGTCGCCGCCCTCAGCCCCTTCCGCAACGACATCTGGAACCGGGCCGCCGCGCGCCTCGGCACCCCGATCCCCCACGTCAACTCCCTGCCGGAGGCCTGAACGCTCCATGAATCACGCCATGACCCGCCGCCGGGCGATCGCCGCAACCGCCGCGCTGCTGACCGCCGCGCGGGCCGCCACGCCGTGCGGAGCCTTCGCGCAAGGCAGCACCACGCCGGAAGTGAAGAAGGCTACGCTGGGCTACATCGCGCTCACCGACGCCTCACCGCTGATCATCGCCAAGGAGAAGGGCTTCTTCGCCAAGCACGGCATGCCGGACGTGGAGGTTTCCAAGCAGGCCTCCTGGGGCGCCACGCGCGACAACCTGGTGCTGGGTGGGGCCGGCGGCGGCATCGACGGCGCGCATATCCTGACGCCGATGCCCTACATGATGCACACGGGGCGCATCACCCAGAACAACCAGCCTGTGCCGATGGCGATCCTGGCGCGGCTGAACACCAACGGGCAAGCGCTCTCGGTGGCCAGCAAGCATGCCGGCGCCAGGCTGGATGCCGGCCCGCTGAAAAAGGCCCTGAACGCCGAAAGCAAGGTCGCCATGACCTTTCGCGGCGGCACGCATGACCTGTGGATCCGCTACTGGCTGGCGGCCGCCGGCATCGACCCGGACAAGGACGTGCAGACCATCGTGGTGCCGCCGCCGCAGATGGTGGCCAACATGAAGGTCGGTACCATGGACGCCTTCTGCGTCGGCGAGCCCTGGAACGACCAGTTGGTGCGCCAGAAACTCGGCTACACCGCCGCCGTGACGGGTGAGCTGTGGAAGGACCACCCGGAAAAGTCCTTCGCCCTGCGCGCCGATTTCGTCGCCGCCAACCCGAAGGCGGCCGAGGCGCTGACGGCGGCGGTGATCGAGGCGCAGCGCTGGTGCGACGACGCCGGCAACAAGGCGGAGATGTGCGAGATCGTCGGCCGCCGCGCCTGGTTCAACGTGCCCGTGGTGGACATCCTCAGCCGGTCCCAGGGCAACATCGACTACGGCGATGGCCGCAAGGTCGAGAACTCCCCGCTGCTGATGAAGTTCTGGCGCGATCACGCCAGCTATCCTTTCCGCTCGCACGATCTGTGGTTCCTGACGGAGGATATCCGCTGGGGCGTGCTGCCGGAGGGCACGGACACGGCGAAGCTGATCGCCGAGGTGAACCGCGAAGGGGTCTGGCGCGCCGCCGCCGCCCGCGCCGGTGTGGCGAACAGTGAGATGCCCTCCGGCACCAGCCGCGGGCGCGAGACCTTCTTCGACGGCAAGGTCTTCGATCCCGAGAACCCCGCCGCCTATCTCGCCTCGCTCGACATCAAGAAGACCGTGCGGAGCTGAATGCCGTGAACGCCATCACCCGCAAGCCGGAGGCGGCGCCGCGCCTCGCCTCCGCCCCGCTGCCGGCGCTGAAGACGCCGTCCCGTTTTGCCCCGTTGCTGAGCCGGGTTCTGCCGCCCGCGCTGGTGGTGCTCGTGCTGGGCCTGGCCTGGCAGATCGCCGCGGGCAGCAGCGGAGCCACCCTGCCACCGCCATCCCAGGTCTGGAGCGACAGCCGCGAGCTGATCCTCGATCCGTTCTTCGACCGCGGCGGACTGGACAAGGGGCTGTTCTGGCACCTCGCCGCCAGCCTGACGCGCGTCTTCGAAGGCTTCGCCCTATCTGCCGTCGTCGGCATCGCGCTCGGCATGCTGGTGGGCACCTCCGCCTTCGCGATGCGCGGGCTGGACCCGATCTTCCAGGTGCTGCGCACCGTGCCGCCGCTCGCCTGGCTGCCGCTGAGCCTGGCCGCCTTCCGCGAGGCGCAGCCCTCGGCGATCTTCGTGATCTTCATCACCTCGATCTGGCCGATCATCATCAACACCGCCGTGGGCGTGCGCAACGTGCCGCAGGATTACCGCAACGTCGCCGCGGTGATCCGCATGAACGGGCTGTCCTGGTTCTGGCAGATCGTGCTGCCCTCCGCCGCACCCTACATCTTCACCGGGCTGCGCATCGGCGTGGGCCTGTCCTGGCTGGCGATCATCGCGGCGGAGATGCTGATCGGCGGCGTCGGCATCGGCTTCTTTATCTGGGATGCGTGGAACAGCTCCAACCTGTCCGACATCATCGTCGCGCTGTTCTACGTGGGCATCACCGGCTTCGTGCTGGATCGCTGCGTCGCCCTGCTCGGGCGCCTCGCCACCCGCGGCGTCGCCGCGAGCTGACGGAGAACGGGCCCATGACCGCTTTTCTCGACATTTCCAACCTGTCCATCCAGTTTCCGCGCTCGCCCGTGCCGGTGCTGCGGGACGTGACGCTGCGCATCAACCGAGGCGAGTACGTCTCGATCATCGGCCATTCCGGCTGCGGCAAGTCCACGCTGCTGAACATCGTGGCCGGTCTGCTGCCGGCTTCGGCCGGCGGCGTGGTGCTGGATGGACGCGAGATCGATGGCCCCGGCCCCGACCGCGCCGTGGTGTTCCAGAACCATTCCCTGCTGCCCTGGCTGACCTGCTACGAGAACGTCAAGCTGGCGGTGGACCGCACGGCGGGGCGCGGCATGAGCCGGGCCGAGCGGCACGACTGGATCGAGCATAACCTCGCCCTGGTGCGCATGACCCACGCGCGGGACAAGCGCCCGGGCGAGATCTCCGGCGGCATGAAGCAGCGCATCGGCATTGCCCGCGCGTTGTCCATGAAGCCCAAGGTGCTGCTGCTGGACGAGCCTTTCGGCGCGCTGGACGCCCTGACCCGCGCGCACCTGCAGGACCAGGTGATGGCGATCCATGCCGAGCTCGGCACCACCGTCATCATGATCACGCATGACGTGGACGAGGCGGTGCTGCTCTCCGACCGCATCGTCATGCTGACCAACGGCCCCAATGCCCAGGTGGGCGAGGTATTGGCGGTGGACCTGCCGCGCCCGCGCGACCGTATCGCGCTGGCCAGTGACCCGCGCTTCACCGGGCCGCGCGCGGCGGTGCTGGAGTTCCTTCATCACCGCCATTCCCTGCCGGCGGAGAAGGTGGCGTGAACATCCTGGTGGTCGGCGCCGGCCCGGCCGGCACGCGCTGCGCGACGCTGCTGGCGGAACGCCTGGCGGCCGCCGGTGTCACGTTGGTGGGCGAGGAAGCCGTCGCACCCTACGACCGCGTGGCCCTGGGAAAACTGCTGACCGGCACTGCCGACCTCGCGGCGCTGACCACCCATACGCCCGCCGCACTCGCGGCAGCAGGCGTGACGTTCCGCCCCGGCCAGCGCATCGCCCGCATCGACCGCGACATGCGGCAGGCCATCGCGACGGACGGCACCGCGCTGCCCTATGACGTGCTGGTGCTGGCCACCGGCTCCCGCGCTGTGCGGCTGCCGCTGCCGGGTGCGGAACGCGCCGTGCTGTACCGCGATATCGTCGACGTGGACGCCATGCGCGCGGCCGCGGCGGAAGGCGGCGCGGCGGCGGTGATCGGCGGCGGGCTGCTGGGGCTTGAGGCGGCGGCGGGTCTCCTCGCCCTGGGCATGACGGTGACCGTCATCCACCCCATGGGCTGGCCGATGGAACGGCAACTGGATGACGGCGCCGGCGCTCGGCTGGCGGCAACCTTGCAGGCGCAGGGCCTGCGCTTCGCCATGCCCGCCGCCACGGCGGCCATCGAGGCCGAGGGCGTGCGGCTGAAGGACGGCGCATTGGTGCCGGCGCGGCTGGTGGTGCTGGCCGTTGGCGTGCGCCCGGAAACGACGCTGGCGCGCGAGGCCGGGCTGCCCGCCGGGCGCGGCATCCTGGTGGACAACGCCATGCGCACGGCCGACCCGGCCATCTTCGCCATCGGCGAATGCGCCGAGCATGACGGGGAGGTCTGCGGGCTGGTGGCGCCCGCGCTGGCCCAGGCCGCCGTGGCCGCAGCCGCCATCGCGGGCGAAGCCGCCCGCTACGCCCCGCGCCCGGACGCGGCGGCGCTGAAGGTGTCGGGCATCCCGGTCTGGTCGGCGGGCGCCATCGCCGCGGCCGACGCGGAAGCCATCACCCTCGCCTGCGAGGAGAGCGGCGAATACCGCCGGCTCTGGCTGCGGGGCGACAAGCTGGTGGGCGCCGTGCTCTTCGGCCAGACCGACGACAGCGGCTTCTACCTCGATCTCATCTCCTCCGGCCGCGCCGTGCCGCCCCTGCGGGCGGCGCTGGCACTGGGGCCGGAATATTGCGGGGACGCCGCGTGATGCAGGACAGCTTCACCGAGGAACAGCAGCAATACGTCAAGGGCTTCTTCGCCGGCATCGACGCGCGCGGCGCGCTGCTGCCGAACGCGGAACCCGCCGATGCCGCCCCGCCGGACGCCTTGCGCGCCGCGCAGAAAGCGACCATGGCCGCCGGCGGCAAGCTGGTGCCGCAGGAGGAAGTGAAGGCCGAGAAGCACCCACTGGACCGCTGGGACGAGCTGGTGGGGCGCGCCGATGCCGGGCGCTTCCCCAAGGCGCTGGAGGATTTCGTCGGCCGCTACCACGGGCTGTTCTACGTGGCGCCAGCGCAGGATTCCTTCATGTGCCGGCTGCGGATTCCCGGCGGCATCCTGTCGCCCTGGCAGCTGCGCGGCATCGCCGACATCGCGGAAGAACTCGGCGGCGGCCATGCCGACGTCACCACCCGCGCCAACCTGCAGATCCGCGAGATCGGGGCCGCGCATGGGCCGGAGGTGGTAATGCGCCTGGGCGACCTGGGCCTGCTGCCGCGCGGCACGGGTGCGGACAACATCCGCAACATCACCGCCAGCCCCACCGCCGGCATCGACGCGGCGGAGCTGGTGGATACCCGCGCGGTGGTGCGCAAGCTGCACCACCACATCATGAACACGCGCGACCTGTTTGCCCTGCCGCGAAAGTTCAACATCGCCTTCAATGGCGGCGGCGCGGTGGAGGTGCTGGAGGAAACAAACGACATCTCCTTCCATGCCGTGCGCGTGCTGGACGGATTCGGCGTTCCGGCCGGGCTGTACTACCGGCTCAACCTCGGCGGCATCACCGGCCACCAGGATTTCGCGCGCGAAACCGGCGTGGTGGTGCCGTTGGAAGATGCGGTCCGCGTGGCCGATGCGGTGTTGCGCGTCTTTATCGCGCATGGCGACCGCACGGACCGCAAGAAGGCACGGCTGAAATACCTGCTGGACCGCTGGGGCTTGCCGAAATTCATCACCGAGACCGAGGCCTTGCTGGGCGCGGCACTGCCCAAGGTGCCCGCGGAAGCGCTTGCCCAGGGCGTGCATCCTGCCAAGCACGGCCATGTCGGCGTGCATGCGCAGAAGCAGGCCGGGCTGTTCTACGTCGGTGTGGTCACGCCGCTGGGGCGGCTGAGCGCGGCGCAGTGGCGCGGCGTGGCCGATATCGCGGGACGCATCAGCGGTGAGATCCGCCTAACGGTTTGGCAGAATTTCCTGCTTTCCGGCGTGCCTGAAGCACGCGTGCCGGAGGTCGTGGCCGCGCTGGCGGAACTCGGCCTGTCTACGAAAGCCTCGCACATCCGTGGCGGGCTGGTGGCTTGCACCGGCAATGCCGGCTGCAAGTTCGCCGCCTCCAACACCAAGAAGCACGCGGCGGAGCTGGCGGATTACCTCGACGCGCGCCTTGTCATGCCGCACCCCATCAACATCCACCTGACGGGCTGTCACAATTCCTGCGCGCAGCACTACGTCGGCGACATCGGCCTGCTCGGCGCCAAGGTGGAGCGCGGCGAGGAGCTGGTGGAAGGCTACGACCTGCATGTCGGCGGCGGTGCCGGCGTGGAGCAGAAGATCGGTCGCCTGATCCGCCCCAAGGTCGCGCACGACGAGCTGGGACCTCTGGTGGCAGGCCTGCTCGGCACCTTCCTGGTGCAGCGCCGGGAGGGGGAAAGCTTCCACCAGTTCTGCGCGCGGCACGACGAGGCCGCACTGGACGCGATGCTCGGGGAGAGCGTGGCGTGAACGCCCTGACGCCGGTCGCCCCGGCCACGCCCACCGTGCCGGTCATCCCGGAAAACGCGCCGTTCACCCCGGCGCAGCGCGCCTGGCTGAACGGCTTCCTGGCCGGTCTCTACGGGGCTGCCGCGGCAGCGCCCGCCCCCGCGGCGGCGAGCCCCGCCGCGCCGGTCGAGGATTTCCCCTGGCACGATCCGGCGATCGAGCTGGAGGAGCGCCTCGCGCTGGCGGAGGGCCGACCGATGCGGCGGCGCCTGATGGCCGCCATGGCGCAGCTCGACTGCGGCCAGTGCGGCTATCTCTGCCAGACCTATGCCGAGGCGCTGGCGGAAGGGCGCGAGACCTCCGCCTCCCTTTGCGTGCCCGGCGGCAAGCAGACGATGAAGACGCTGAAGGCCTTGCTGGCCGAGGCGCCTGCCGCCGCCCCGGCCCCCGTGCCCGCCGGCCCCAGCGGACCGAAAGGCGAGAAGGTTCGCTTCGCCAGCGCCGCGCGCCTGACCGGCGAAGCCTCCGCCAAGGACGTGCGGCACGTCGTGCTGGACCTCGCCGGATCGGGGCTGCGTTACGAGCCCGGCGATTCGGTCGGCGTGCTGGCGCCCAACGATCCAGCGCTGGTGGAGGCCGTGGTGGCGCGCCTCGGCGCCACGCCGGAACAGGCCGCGCGGCTGGCGGAAGCCCTGGACATCGCCCGCCCGCTGGACCGTACGCTGGACCTGCTGGCCGGCGCTGCCAGGGATCCCGCCGAGGCCGCCGCGCTGCGCCGCTTGGCCGATGCGGAGGATGGCGCCGAACCCGCGGATGCCGACCTGCTGGACCTGCTCGACGCTTTTCCTTCCGCCCGCCCGCCGGTGGCCGACCTGCTGGCCTCGCTGCCGGCGCTGAAGCCAAGGCTGTATTCCATCGCCTCCTCGCCGCTGGCCTGCCCCACCAGCGTCGAGCTCTGTGTCAGCGTGGTGCGCGCCACCCGGCGCGGGCGGGTGCGGGACGGCATCGCCTCCTGCCACCTCGGTCATCGCGCCTGCGCCGAGGTGCCGTTGCTGGCGCATGTGCAGAGCAGCCATTTCCGCCTGCCGGCCGATCCCGCCACGCCGGTGATCATGGTCGGCCCCGGCACCGGCATCGCGCCGTTCCGCGCCTTCCTGCAGCACCGCCACGCCATGGGCGCCAAGGGACCGTCCTGGCTGTTCTTCGGCGACCAGCACGAGGCCACCGACTTCCTGTTCCGCGCCGAGGTCGAGGCCTGGCAGCAGACCGGCACCTTGTCGCGCCTCTCCCTGGCCTGGAGCCGCGATCAGGCGAGAAAGGTCTACGTGCAGGACCGCATGCGGGAGAACGCCGCCGACCTTTGGCGCTGGCTGCAGGACGGCGCGCATTTCTACGTCTGCGGCGACGCGCTGCGCATGGCCAAGGACGTGGACGCAGCGTTGCGCGGGATCGCCCGCGACGAGGGCAGACTGGACGAGGCGCAGGCGCGCGACTGGATCGTCGCCCTGGCCCGCCAGGGCCGCTACCAGCGCGACGTTTACTGAGATGGCACTTCCCCACGCCGACCATTCGGCCGCCATTCGCACAACCTGCCCGTATTGCGGCGTCGGCTGCGGCGTGCTGGCCGCGCCGGACGGCACCGTGGCGGGAGACCCCGCGCACCCCGCCAATGCCGGCAGGCTCTGCTCCAAGGGCGCAGCGCTGGGTGAAACGCTGGCCCTGCCCGACAGGCTGCTGTTTCCCGAGGTCGGTGGCCGCCGCGCGTCCTGGGACGCCGCGCTGGACGCGGTGGCCGAGGGTTTCTCCCGCGCATTGGAGCAGGGTGGGCCGGAGAATGTCGGGCTCTACGTGTCCGGCCAGCTGCTGACCGAGGACTACTACGCCGCCAACAAGCTGGCGAAGGGCTTTCTCGGCACCGGCAACATCGACAGCAATTCCCGCCTTTGCATGGCCAGCGCCGTCGCCGCGCACAAGCGCGCCTTCGGCGAGGACCTGGTGCCCGGCCTCTACGCCGACTTGGAGCAGGCGGATCTGGTGGTGCTGGTGGGCAGCAACCTGGCCTGGTGCCATCCGGTGCTGCACCAGCGCCTGATCGCCGCCCGCGCCGCGCGGCCGGGGATGCGGTTGGTCGTGGTCGACCCCCGCCGTACCGCCAGCGTCGAGGGCGCCAGCCTGCACCTGCCGCTCCGCCCGGGTAGCGACGTCGCGCTCTTCGCCGCGCTGCTGGCGCATTTGGAAAAGAGCGGCGCGCTGGACCGCGGCTTCATTGCCAGCCGCACTGCCGGGCTGGACGCCGCGCTGGAGGCCGCCCGCGCCATCGCGCCGGAGGCGGCGGCGCTGACCGGGCTGGACCCGGCCGGCCTCGCCACCTTTTTCCGCTGGTTCGCCGCCACGCCGCGCACGGTCACGCTCTGGAGCCAGGGGGTGAACCAGTCCACCGCCGGCACGGACAAGGCCAACGCCATCATCAACGTGCACTTGGCGACGGGGCGGATCGGCCGGCCGGGCATGGGGCCCTTCTCGGTCACCGGCCAGCCCAACGCCATGGGCGGGCGCGAGGTCGGCGCCCTGGCCACGACGCTCGCCGCGCACCTGGACTGGGACCGGCCCGGCGATGCGGGGGCCCTGGCGCAGTTCTGGCGGGCGCCCGCCCTGGCGCGCGGCCCCGGCTTGCGCGCGGTGGACATGTTCCGCGCCCTCGGCGAGGGCCGGCTCGGCGCGCTCTGGGTGATGGCCACCAACCCCGCCGTGTCCCTGCCCGACAGCGACGCCGTGCGCGCCGCCCTCGCCCGCGCGCCCTTCCTGGTGGTGTCCGACTGTTCACGGGCCTCGGACACGCTGGCCTATGCTCATGTACGGCTGCCGGCGCTGGGCTGGGGCGAGAAGGACGGCACCGTCACCAACAGCGAGCGCGTCATCAGCCGCCAACGCGCCTTTCTCCCTGCCCCCGGCGAAGCGCGCGCCGACTGGTGGATGATCGCCGAAGTGGCGAAGCGCCTGGGCTTTGCGGAGGCCTTCGCCTGGCAGTCGCCCGCCGACATCTTCCGCGAGCACGCGGCGCTTTCCGCCCTGGCCGCGCGGCGCGGCCGGGTCTTCGACATCGGCGGCCTGGCTGGGCTGGACGAGGCCGGCTACGCCGTGCTGGAACCCACCCGCTGGCCGGTGCCGGAGGCCGGGATGCGCGGCGGCCGGCTGCTGGACACGGGCGCGCTGCGCTTCGTGCCGACGCCCTGGCGTGCGCCCGCGCACCAAGCCTCGGCGGAACGCCCGCTGACACTGCTGACCGGGCGGCTACGCGACCAGTGGCACACCATGACCCGCACCGGCTTCGTGCCCCGCCTGATGACGGGGCAGCCGGAGCCGCTGGTCACCCTGCACCCGGCGGATGCCCCGGCCGCCTCCGGCACGCTGGTGGAGGTCACCGGCGCCGGGACGCCCGCCATCCTGCGCCTGGCCACCGACCCCGGCCTGCCGCGCGGTGTCGCCTTTCTGCCGATGCACTGGGGCGCGCGGCTTTCCGCCACCGGGCGCTCCAACCCGCTGCTGCCCGCGGCGGTGGACCCGGTCAGCGCGCAGCCGGAGCTGAAGCACGCCCCCGTTTCCGTCCGCCCCTGGGCCGCGCGCTGGCACGGCTTCGTCCTGGCCGCCGCCGAGCTGCCGGCGGGCGGCACCACGCCCCTGACCCGCGTGCCGCTCCCCGGCGGCTTCTGGCGGCATGAGCTGGCGGGGCAGGACGCGCCCGAGAACGCCTTCGTCCGCCTGCGCGACAGCCTCTCCGAGCCCGGCGCCGCCTGGCGCGTGCTGCAGGACCCCGCGGCCGGGCAGCACCGCGCCGTGCTGCTGGCCGGCGGGTGCCTGCGCGCCGCCCTGTTCCTGGCGCCAGACCCCGCCCTGCTGCCGGCACGCGACTGGCTCGCCACCCTGCTGGGCCAGCCCGCCGTGGCGACCCGGCGCGCCCTGCTGGGCGGCGGCCCCGCGGATGGCCCGCCGCCCTCGCGCACCGTTTGCGCCTGCCACGGCGTCACAGAGGCCACGATCCGCGCCGCGATCGCCGCCGGGGCCGCCACCGTGGCCGCGGTCGGCACCGCCTGCGCCGCCGGCACCGGCTGCGGTGCCTGCCGTCCCGAACTTGCCGCCCTGCTGCCGGCGGCTGCCGCCCCCGTGGCGGCCTGAGGAGAACCGCCGCGATGCGCTACTTCCCGCTCTTCCTGGACCTGCAGGACCGCGACGTGCTGCTGCTCGGCGGGGGCGAGGCGCTGGAAGGCAAGGCCGCGCTGCTGCGCCGTGCCGGCGCCCGCCTCCGGCACGTGGACCATTTCGCGCCGGAGATGCTGGAAGGCGTGGCCCTGGCCGTTGCCGCCGGCGCGCCGGAGCACGAGATGGTGGCGCTGTCGCAGACCTGCCGTGCCTCCGGCATCCCCTGCAACGTGGTGGATCGCACGGAACTCTGCGGCTTCATCATGCCCGCGATCATCGAGCGTGACCCCGTGCTGGTGGCGGTCTCCACCGCCGGCACCTCGCCGGTGCTGGCGCGCATGATCCGGCAGAAGATCGAGGCGGTGCTGGCCCCCGGCATCGGCCGGCTGGCGGCGCTCTGCGGGCGCTTTCAGCGCGCCACCCGCGCCCGCCTGCCGGATCTGGCGGCCCGCCGCCGCTTCCTGGACGGCGTGCTGACCGGCCCCGCCGCCGAGTTGGCCCTGGCGGGGCGGGACGAGGAGGCCACCGCTGCCTTCGCCGAGGCGCTGGAGCGCGCCGAGGAACGGCCCGCCGGGATGGTGCACCTGGTCGGCGCCGGACCCGGCGCGGCCGACCTGCTGACCCTGCGCGCCCAGCGCCTGCTGGGCGAGGCCGACGTGGTGGTGCACGACCGGCTGGTCTCGGCCGAGGTGCTGGACTGCGCACGGCGCGACGCGGAGTTCATCTTCGTCGGCAAGGCACGCGCCAACCACTGTGTGCCGCAGGCGGAGATCAACGCCCTGCTCGTGCAACTGGCGCGCGAGGGCCGGCGCGTGGTGCGGCTGAAGGGCGGCGATCCCTTCATCTTCGGCCGCGGCGGCGAGGAGGCGGAAGCCCTGGCCAAGGTGGGCATCGCCCACGAGGTCGTGCCCGGCATCACCGCGGCGCTCGCCTGCGCCGCCCAGGCAGGGATCCCGCTGACGCACCGGGATTGCGCCCGCAGTGTCACCTTCGTCACCGGCCACACGCGGGACGGCAGGCTGGACGTGGACTTCGCCTCCCTCGCCCGTCCGGGGCAGACGCTCGCGGTCTACATGGGCGCCACCACGCTGCCACAGCTTTCCGCCGGGCTGCGCGATGCCGGCTACGACCTGTCCACCCCGGCTGCCCTTATCGAGCGCGGTGGCAGCCCTGCGCAGCGCACCCTGCGCGGCACCTTCGCCGAGGTGGTGGCAAACGCGCCCGACTGGCTGCAGGAGGGGCCGGCCATGCTGCTGCTGGGCGAAGCCTGCGCCCGCGGCGGAAATGCCCAGGCATTCTGCCGGGCCGTGGCAGCCCGCACCGAGACGCTGGCGCTGATCGGGGTGAAATAAGGACCTGCGGCGGCTGCCCAGGTTGCGAGCGCCGGGTCCATAGCTCACCGCGGCCGGGTGGCAGACCCACAGCAGTGATAGGCATCGTCGGCGGTGATGGGCGATGGGTTGCATCCACTACGCACCCAGGAGGGTCACACAAGGACAGATCCTGCCCGGTGAACGCTGGCGGGAACCTCGTCGTGGTTCCGTCAGGCAACTCGCGAAGCTGACCGACAGATTGCGCGCCAGGTTCGGAAACAGCGAACATGCCTTTCAGTGACAAGCGAGAAGCTCCTGGCTGCTTCTGAGCCTGATCCAGTTCCAAGGTCGTGACACGGTGATCAGCTTGGTCGAACTCGCTTCGCCTACAGGGCTACGCGAGGGCGAGTTGCTGCGCGCGTTTCCTGCCGCCGGGCAAAGCGGCGAAAGGTACGTCCGGCTGACTTCGAGTGGCGCCGCCGGAGCTGGCCGAAACCGGGTCTCGCGTGACCTCAGACGGACAGATGCCGTGCGAGAGCGGCGCGAGACTTATCGCTCCGCAACATGCCCCATTCCTGTCGCCACAAGCCTTCATCGTCGAGGACCGCGATGGCATCTCGATCGATGGTGCGCTTGAGTGCCTGCAGGATCGCTTCCGGCATTATCCTGATCGCGTCCTCACAGCCTTCCGGTCCGATGATCTCGGCCAGGACGCGGCCCTGCTCGCTGAACAGGATGAGGGTCACACCATCCTTCATGATGTCGCATGTGGTCCGGAGTTCTAGCTGAGGCTCACTCATGCGCTTCTACCGGCTAGGGAAACCGCAGGTTGTTCTGGTCAGAATGTTTCGTCAAGGAAAGTCAGGGCGAATAACTATGATATCCTCGTAAGTCCCGCCGCAGCAAAGGATCAACACCGGTGCTCCTGCCGACGTGCTGGTTTCCCGGAAAGTCGCACCCGGTGACTGAAAGCGACGTGAGGGCTGCCAATGCATCGTCCAAGCCTGAGTAAAGGGGGCGCGCGATGAGCTATCCGGAGAGGGGAGCACCGCCCTTAAGTACAATCCTCCTCTTTAAAGCATGAGCCGGTGGCTCACAGTTGCGACTCCATCGTGGTTCATCCTCCATCGGCCGGATATTGAACGCCTGGTAATTTCCGGTTCTCCTCGTGGCGGAAAATAGCTGCGCTGCATGCTCTCACGAGCCAAGACCCTGGAAACGCTGCCCGACGCGCAAATGGGCCACCATCGCGTCTCGCAAGGCGTCCTTGTCGCGGGCCCGTAAGGCCTCGATGATCGTGATGTGGTCGCGGATCGATTGCTGCACCCAGCCGCGCGTGGACCATTGATAAATAAGTGCGGACGGCATCCTGTTGCGCGTCTCGGTGATCAGGCGGCGTAGTTCCGGATTCGGGCAAAGCTCCACGAGGAGCTGGTGGAAGAGCAGGTTGCTGTTGTGCTGCTCCAGGGGCGTTCCTTTCTCCACATCCGTCTCGAAACGCTGTTGCGCTGCCTCCAGTGCCGCCAGCGCGGCGGGCGTCGCACGATCGTGGATCACCTCGCCCAGCGCACCTTCCAGGATGGCGCGCACCTGCACGAGGTTGGCAATATCGCTCCCGGCCAGCTCGAAGACGTGGTGGCCGCGGTTGGGAACGTGCCGCACGAGGCGCCGTGCGACCAGTTCATCCAGTGCCCGTCGCACGTCGCCGCGGCTGAAGCCGTAGCGCTGCTCCAAGTCGATCTGCTTGAGCCAGGTTCCGGGCGCCAGGCGGCCGCCCTGCACGTCGGCCGCTATTCGGTCCACCAGCTCGTGCCAGCCCGTCACCCGGCGACGGGAAGGTGGCCTGGCAGACGGCTTCTCAGCGATCCCGCTCATGCTTTTCCAGAAGATCGAGGTTGATTGGTACCAATTTTGACTCCAACGTGCCGAGGGCGTGTCGCAGCGGCGTTTTCAGAGCCTGCTGATGGCGATGTCACGGCATCCCTGCCTTTCCGCTGAGCCGGCGGCAACAAGCAAGCCTGGAGCGTTTGTAACATGTCGCAGTTCCGCCCAACCCGACGCTGGCTCACCCGTGGCGCGCTGGGGCTCGCCCCCGCGCTTGCCATGTCCCCAGGCTGGCTCGGCGCCGCCCTGGCGCAGGGCGCGGGCAGCAACGGGCGGTTGCGGGTTGGTATGGCCGCGCCCAACACCACGCTCGATCCTCATTTTCAAAGCAACGCGCCCAACAACGCGGTGGCCAGCCACATCTTCGACGCGCTGGTGACCAATGACGAGACCTCGGACTCCAAGCCGGGGCTCGCACAGTCATGGCATGCCCTGGACGACACGCACTGGGAGCTGACGCTTCGGCCGGGCGTGCATTTCACCGATGGCACGCTCTTCACCGCTGCCGACGCCATCGCCTCGCTGGAGCGACCGACGGCGCTGACCACCTCACCCGCCTCGTTCCGCACCTATACCCGCACGATCAAGGCCCTGTCGGCACCCGATCCGCAGCGCCTGCTGATCGAGACCAGCGTGCCCGATCCGCTTCTGCCGAACTCGCTCAGCCGCGTGCGGGTGATCAGCGCGAAGTTCAAGGATGCCGACACGGCGGACTTCAACGCCGGGCGCGCGGCGATCGGCACCGGGGCCTTTATCCTGAAGGAATACACCCCCGGCACACGCGTGGTGCTGGCCCGCAACGACAGCTGGTGGGGCGGCAAGCTGCCTTGGGAGGAGGTGGTGCTGAGCTTCGCCACCGATGACGGCGGGCGGCTGGCGTCGCTGCTCTCGGGCGACCTGGACATCATCGAAGCCATGCCGTCTCAGAGTGCCGCGCGGGTGCGGGAAAACAACCGCTTTCACCTGATCCGCGGCACCTCGTCGCGCGTGGTCTATCTCGGCATGGACCATCAGCGCGACACCACCCCTTTCATCACCGGCAAGGACGGCAAGCCGCTGCCCAGGAACCCGCTGAAGGACCTCCGCGTCCGGCAGGCGCTGGACATGGCGATCAATCGCCAGGCGCTGGTGGAGCGCGTGATGGAGGGCGACGGGGTGATCGCCGGGCAGTTCCTGCCCGAAGGCGCGCCCGGAACCTCGCCCACGGTGAAGCCGACGCGCTACGATCCCGCGCGCGCCAAGGCGCTGCTGGCGGAGGCAGGCTACCCCGACGGCTTCCGAATGACCGTGCACGGCCCCAACGACCGCTACATCAACGACGCCAAGCTGGTGCAGGCCGTCGCGCAGATGTTCACGCGGGTCGGCATCGACACCCAGGCCGAGGTGATGCCCTGGTCGGTGTTCTCCACGCGCAATCCCAAGGGGGATTTCAGCTTCTACCTGTCGGCCTGGGGCGTGAACACGGGCGAAACCTCGAACCCGCTCAAGGCCATCGTCGCGACCTACGATCCCAAGGCTGGGATGGGCGCCAGCAACTCCGGGCGCTACAGCAACCCGGAGGTTGACGCCAAGCTCGCCCAGGCGCTGGGCACCATGGACGACGCGGCGCGCAACCGGCTGCTGGGCGAGATCTGCACGGCCGTGTTCGAGGACAAGGCGATCCTGCCGCTGCATCAGGAAGTCTCGGTCTGGGCGGCCCGGCGCGACGTGACCTACGTCACGCGGGCCGACCAGTACACGCTGGCCATGGGCATCGGCCGCGCCTGATCCTTTCGGGCCGGGCCGCGGAAGCCTGGCCACTTCGACCGGGGGCACGTTTGCGCACTTCAGTGCCCTGCCGAATACAGGAGCATCCCACAATGGATCGTACCTCTGCCGACGATGCCCTGGCCGCTGCCGGCGGCAGGCCCGCCGCCGCCGACGCCTCCCCGGCTCAACCCGCCAGCGATCCCGGCAGCCGCGCCCGGGCGATCTACGACCTGGGTCCCACCGCGATCTTCGCGAGCAAGGTCGACCCGCGCTTCCACTACTGTCTCTACGTGCCGCCCGCGGTCGGGCGCGGCGCGAAGGTGGACCTGCTGGTGGCCGTCCATGGCACCAGCCGCACCTCCTTCCTCGACTTCCGCGACGGCTTCGCGGAGTTCGGCCGGTGGAACGACGTCGCCGTGCTCTGCCCGATCTTTCCGATTGGGGTGCTGGGGGACGGGGCGCGGTCAGGCTACAAGTACCTGGCCGAGGGCGACATCCGCTACGACCGCGTCGTGCTCGGCATGGTGGATGAGGTGGCGGCGAAGTACGGCCAGAACTGGGATCGCTTCGCGATGTTCGGTTTCTCGGGCGGCGGACACTTCACGCACCGCTTCGCGATCCTGCACCCCGGGAAGCTCTGGGCCGCCAGCATCGGCGCATCCGGCTCGGTGACGCTGCTCGATCCTGATCGCGACTGGTGGGTGGGCATCCGCGACCTGCCCCAGCGCTTCGGCATCACCTTTGACCGAGAAGCGCTGGCCCGCGTGCCGGTGCAGATGGTGGTGGGCGACGCCGATCTCGAAACCTGGGAGATCACCCACAAGCCTGGCAGCGCCACCTGGATGGAGGGTGCCAATGACGCCGGCCGCACGCGGCCCGAGCGCCTGCGCACCCTGGCGAAATCCTTCGAGGATGCCGGCGTCTCGGTGCGCTTCGACCTGCTGCCGGGCGTGTCGCACGACCGCATCAAGGCCCTGCCGGCGGTGAAGGACTTCCTGGCCGACGTGCTCGCCGCCCGGCGGAAGGGCTGAGACCCGTGGGAGGCATGATCGTCGCGCCGCAGCCCGAGGCCGCCGAGGCCGGGGCCGCGGTACTGCGGCGTGGTGGCAACGCGGTGGACGCCGCGGTGGCCGCCGCCTTCGTGCAGGGCGTGGCCGACCCGCTGATGTGCGGCATCGGCGGCTTCGGCTCCATGCAGGTCTTCATGCCCGGGCGCGGCCTGCACGAGGTGCTGGAGTTCTACGCCCGCGCCTCGCTCCACGCCACGCCGGACATGTGGGTGAGCAAGCTGCGCGGGCAGTCGCGTGACGGCTTCGCCTTTCTGCTGGAGGGCGGCGTCAGCGAGGCGGGCTACGGCGCCGTCTGCACGCCGGGCAACGTCAAGGGCTACGCGGAAGCGCTGCGGCGCTACGGCACGCTGGACTGGGCGGATGCCATGGCGCCGGCGATCGCGCTGGCGCGGCGCGGCGTCACCGTCCGGCCGCACATGCACTGGTTCTGGTCGCAGGATCAGAGCGGCAGCGGTCAGGTCAACACCGTCGACAAGCTGCGGCTGAGTCGCACCGGCCGCGAGGTGTTCTTCCGCCCCGACGGCAGCCCGAAGCGGCCGGGCGACGTGCTGCACAATCCTGACCTCGCGCGCACGCTGGAACGCCTGGCCGCCGGGGGGCCGGAGCTGTTCTACCATGGCGAGCTGGCCGAGGAGATCGCGGCGGACTTCGCCCGTAACGGCGGCCTGATCTCGCGGGAGGATCTGGCGCGCTACGAGCTCTCGGTCGTGGCACCGATCTGGGGCAGCTACCGCGGGCACCGCATTTCCACCACGCCGCCGCCGGCCAGCGGCATGCTGATGCTGGAGTTGCTGCACATCCTGGAAAACTTCGATCTCGGCGCACTGGAACACAACGGCGCGGAGCACGTCCGTCTGCTGGCCGAGGCCATGAAGCGGATGACGATCGACAAGGATCGTTTCATGGGCGACCCGGCCTACGTCGAAGTGCCGGTGGAACGGCTGCTTTCCCGGGATTACGCCGCGACGCAGGCCGAGGCGATCCGGCGCGGCGAACGCGCCGTGGTGAAGCGCCTCGACGCTTCGCAGCGCGACACCACGCATATCTCGGTGGTGGACGATGCCGGCAACGCCGTGGCGCTGACGCATACGTTGGGCAGCCCGTCGGGTGCCATCACCGACGGGCTGGGCTTCATCTACAACGGGACCATGAGCCGCTTCGACCCGCGTCCCGGCCGTGCCGGTTCGATCGCACCGGGTAAGCGCCGATCGAGCTCGGCGGCACCGACGATCGTGTTTCGTGAGGACAGGCCGTACATCGTCATCGGAGCGCCCGGCGGCAGCTACATCGCGCCGGCCGTGGCACAGGGCATCATGAACGTGATCGACTTCCAAATGTCCATGCTCGAAGCGGTGACAGCGCCACGCGTCGTGGCCGTGTCGGACAGCATCGATGTCTCGAACCGCGTGCTGATGTCGGTGACCGACGAACTCGCCGCCCAGGGCTACGACGTTAAACGCTCCGCACAGAGCTACCCCTTCGCGGCGCTGCACGGCATTCTGATCGAGAATGGCCGCTTCTTCGGCGGGGCCGATCCGCAGCGGGATGGCATGGCGGTCGCGGTGAAGAATCCGATCTGACAATCGCCATTGTTGCTGACGGAGCTCGGAAGTGGCATCGGCACTGCGCTCCTGCGCGGAGCGCAGTGCCGATGAGTTCATCGACTACACCAAGACCAGTTCGGAAGACGTCGCTCGCGACCTCGTGCTCGATACTCTGGACGGTCCCGCTGTCAGCTTCCCTGCATACGACAATGCCGGCTACATCACCGGCCGAGACCTCCGGGTTGATGGTGGGCTGACATGGGCGATCTGAGCGGCATGAGCATCAGGGCGGGGAACAGCACGACAGCGGTGCGGGACATCCCACGATCCTGGGAGGACGGCCTGCTCGCGCTCAACAACGCGCACGCGGTGGAACTCTCGCTTCTCGACGGCGCCGGGCTACGCACGCTGCTTGACGGCGCCTTTTCCGCGCGTTGCATCGGGGCGCTCGACGCGGTGCTCATCGCTCTCGATGAGCGCCACGCCACCTATGCCAGTCCGAACTACCTCTGGTTTCGCGCGCGCTACGGCCGCTTCGTTTACGTGGATCGGGTTGTCGTCGCTGAGGCGATGCGTGGAAAGGGGCTGGCGCGGCGGCTCTACGCCGACCTGATCGAGCGTGCCCTGGCTGCTGGCCACGACCTCCTGGTGTGCGAGGTGAATTCCGATCCGCCGAATCCGGCCTCGGATACCTTTCACGCAGCACTCGGCTTCAAGGAGGTTGGCGCGGCAGCCATTCATGGCGGAGTGAAGACGGTCCGTTACCTGGCGCTCAGGCTCGGCAACGTGACATCAGGTTGACTCAGCGTCCTGATTCCCCACCCGGCCGTCCTTCGCCGGGATCGTCGCAGCGAACTGGCAGAGGACCATCAGCAGGCCGGTGGCCGGAAGCCCCAGTGACAGCACCAAGCTCTGGGCTTTGCCGACACCACCTGCCAGCATGTGGCCCATGTTCCCAGATGCCTTCCAGACACCGCGCCTGCTGCTGCGGCCGCTGGCGCCCGACGACGCGCAGCCGATCTTCGACGGCTACGCTCAGGATCCGGAGGTCAGCCGCTACCTGACCTGGCGTCCTCATACCGCCATCGAGCAGACGCGCGCCTACATCGAAGCCTGCATGGCCTCGAGTGCGATCCGGACCTATGCCCTGCTGCGTCGGGACAACGGCCAACTCGTCGGCGCCTTCGACCTGCGACAGCAATCCCCGACCGGCCTGAGCTACGGCTACGTGCTGGCACGGCAGGCCTGGGGCAGCGGGCTAATGACGGAAGTTCTCCGCCATGCCGTGGACTGGGCGCTGGCGCAGCCCTCCATCTGGCGCATCGGCAGCGTATGCGACGTCGAGAACGGCGCCTCCGCCCGCGTGATGGAGAAGGCCGGGCTCGTGCGTGAAGGTGTCCTGCGTCGATGGCTGGTCTGTCCGAACCTCGGGGATGAGCCACGGGACTGCGTCAGCTACGCGCGGGTTCGTTGAGCCTGGCCGAGCCAACCCCGGTCCAAACGCCGGAGGGGGGGTGCAGAGACGAACCCAACCCGGTCCGACGTCGGGATGAGGGCCAAACATGGACGGCGGTCTGACTACCCCCTCGCGCCCCTGGCAGTCCTGTAGCTCCAGGAGCTAACGTTTCCGAGGCGGCCGGTTCATACGCGCGTCGCCACGAAGAACAGCCTCGGAAAGGGCAGCAGCACGGTGCCGTCGGTCAGCGCCGGGTAGGCCTGGGCCAGTTCCGCCTCGTAGCGGCGCAGGAACTCCGCGCGTTCCGCTTCGTCCAACGGCTGCAGGAAGGGACGCAACCCGCTGCCCTTGAACCACTCGACCACGGCGGCCGCGCCTCCGGCCAGAGGGTGGTGATAGGTGGTGATCCAGACATCCGCCCGCGTACCGAGCTGACGCAGTGCCTCGAAGTACCAGCCCGCCCCACGGCGTGGCGCCCGCGCCGCCCCGGCGGCGGCCAGTTTCGCGGTCCATGGCCCTTCGGCCGCGACCTGCCGCATCAGCCGGTGCGCCGGTTCCTCGAGGTTGTCCGGCATCTGCACGGCGAGTTGCCCGCCCGGCGCCAGCCGCTGCATCAGGGTCGGCAGGAGCGTGGCATGGTCGGGCACCCATTGCAGCGAGGCGTTGGCCAGGATCACGTCGTATCGCTCGGGGCCGTGCCACGCCGCGATGTCGCCGAGCACGAACGCCGCGTCGGGCAGGCGCTTTCGCGCCGCCGTCAGCATGTCCTCCGAACTGTCGAGGCCGGACACCGCCGCACCGGGAAAGCGCGCCCGCAGCAACTCGGTGCTGTTGCCGGGTCCGCAACCGAGGTCCATCGCGGCGGCCACCGGCCGTTCGGGAAGCTGGGCCAGCAGATCCCGCACCGGGCGCGTGCGCTCATCCTCGAAGCGGGTGTACTGGGCTGCGGACCAACTCATCCTGTTTCTCCATCATCCACGCGACGGCATTTCAACGCCGGGGCAGACCGTTTGACGGGCGCCCGTCCCGCCCGCCTGATATCGGCGCCGGCCCGGACGGGAGATCCGCACTTGCCGGGGACCGGAAGCAGCACGCTGCCCAGGCGGAGCTGGCGCCGGGTGGTGAGCGGAGGCTGCGTCAGGCCAGCTCGATCTGCGCGTGCGACAGCTTGCCGGCCATCTCACGCAGATGATCCAGGAACGAAGTTCCGCTCCTCGAGTGAAGCAGGGACAGCTGGCTCGAGTGGTTGAATACGATCCTTGCCTCGCCCGGGTATCCTGGTCTGCCCCCTTCGAGCGCATCCCAGAAAGCACCGAAGTTACGGCCGAACAGCTCCGCTCCCTCGGGCTTCGCCGCATCGAGGTAGCGCTGCCAGAAGTCGCCCGCGGACTGCACGCCCGCACATTCGACGCAGATCACCCGCATGCGGTGTCCATCGCTCGTTGCCTCAACCTCCGCAACGGCTCGCGGGCAGCACCACGACGCTGCCAGTAACTGGCGCGTGGCGGCCGGGGAGTTGTCCCTAACGGCCGATCCACTGCGCCATGCCAATCGACGCCGGCGCGGTCGGCCTGAAGCCGAACTGCTCATAAAGTCTATAGGCCTGCCCATCGGCCATCAGACTTACGTGAGCCTCGGCGGGAGCCTGACGCTTCAGGGCGTCCATCAACCCGCCGACAATGGCTTTGCCCAGGCCTCGCCCCTGATGGTCCGGTTCAACGGCGATGTCGACGAGCTGATAGAACAAGCCGTCGCCCAGGACCCGCCCCATTCCCACGGCGGCACCGCCATGCCTGACCACCACGCCCACGATGGTGTTGGGAAGCGCCGCCCTCGCGGCGGTGTCGCTTCGGGGGGTGAGGCCCGCCGCGATCCTCAGGCGGCAGTAATCCTCGACCGTGGGAGTCCCGGGAATAAGGCTGTAGGTGCTATCCATGTTCGCTCCGGACAGGGTGGCACGATAGCCGCCAGGCACGTCACCGCAACCCGCACGGCTGGTTCCGGCAGCGGTGCCGGGAGCACAGAACGCGGCACGCTGCTGAGGGCCGCCCTCCCGGATGCTCCACTCAGGGGCGGCCGGTCAGCCCCGGTAGCGCAGCGCGTCCACCACCAGCGCGAAAGCAGGGGTCGGCTGGCGGCGGCTGGGATAATAAAGGTGGTAGCCGGAGAACGGCTCGCACCAATCCGCCAGCACCCGGATCAGCCTGCCGTCGGCGAGGTAGGGCTGTACTTGCTGCTCGGCGAGGTAGACCAGCCCAAGCCCGTCCAGGGCGGCCTGCAGCATCAGGGTCGCGGTGTTGAACACGCACTGCCCTTCGACCCTGACCCTGACCTCCTGCTTCGCCTTCTCGAATTCCCAGGCGTAGAGCCCGCCACGGGTCGGCAGGCGCAGGTTGATGCAGTTGTGCGCGGTCAGGTCCTGCGGCCTGCGCGGATGCGGCCGCGTTTCGAAATAGGCCGGGGAGCCCACCACCGCCATGCGCATGGGTGGGCTGATGGGCACCGCGATCATGCCCTTGGCAACGGTCTCGCCGGGCCGCACGCCGGCGTCGAACTGCTCGGCGGCGATGTCGGTCAGGCCGTAGTCGACAACGATCTCCACCTTGATGTCCGGGTAGTCCGGCAGGAGGCGCCGCAGGACCGGCATCAGGACCGACATGGCCGCGTTCTCGGTCGCCGAGATGCGGATGGTGCCGGACGGCTTCTCGCTGAGCTCGCTCAGCGCGGTGAGCTCGGCGTCAATCTCGTCCAGCCGCGGCCCGATGTTGCGCAGGAGGCGCTCACCCGCCTCGGTGGGAGAAACGCTTCGGGTGGTGCGGGTGAGCAGCCGCAGCTTGAGCCTGGCCTCCAGTCCGCGCACCGTCTGGCTCAGCGCCGAGGGCGACACGCCGAGCTTCGCGGCGGCCCTGGTGAAGCTCCGCTCCCGGGCGACGGCGAGCAGGGCATTCAGATCGTTCAGGTTCGGCCGCGCCATCCTGAAGCAGTCCTTCAAAGTCTATGCTGGCACCACGCTCTAATCTCCGTTCAATCCATCGACTACCTCCTGGCCGGACAAGGTGGTCACCCGGCCGGGTGCTCCGCTTCGAGACGTGATGGAGGTCAGGCGATGGAGATCAAGCGCGCAGGCACGCAGCCCTCGGGCAAGGGGCCTTCGGACTGGTTCACCGGCACGGTGCGCATCGACCCGCTGTTCAGCCCGCCCGACCCGGCGCGCGTCGCCGGCGCGCTGGTGACCTTCGAGCCCGGCGCCCGCACCGCCTGGCACACGCACCCGCTGGGCCAGACGCTGATCGTCACCGCCGGCTGCGGCCGCGTGCAGCGCGAGGGTGGGCCGATCGAGGAGATCCGCCCCGGCGACGTGGTCTGGTTCGCGCCTGGCGAGAAGCACTGGCACGGCGCCGCCCCCACCACCGCCATGAGCCACATCGCCATCCAAGAAAAGCTCAACGGCTCGCCCGTGGACTGGATGGAACACGTCACCGACGCGCAGTACGGGCGCTGAGGCCGGCAGGTTGCCCGGTGTCGCCCCGGGCGGCGGCGTCACCGAGCGACGAGGCTGCGGTGCCGGTCAGCGTCGAGGAATGAATCCGGAAGGGGCACTCGCTGTGAATGATCTTCCGGCGCCGGGTGCGCCGTCAGCGCGGCTCATCCCGCCCTGCCGCTTCGGGCGCCGTTAGCCAGGGCGCGGCGGAACGGCGGATGGCTTCGACCATGTCGTCGAAACTCGTCGGCTTGGTGAAGTAGGCGCTGGCGCCGCTGGCGTAGACGCGTGCGATGTCCTCCTCGTTGGCCAGGGTGGACATGACGACCACAGGGATACTCGTCCATCGCGGCTCCGAGCGCAGTTCCCGCAGGGCGGCCCAGCCGTCCACCACCGGCATGTTCAAGTCGAGAAAGATCACGGCGGGCAAGGTGCCACTGCCGGGTTCCGGTGGCCCGGCATCGACCCGCAGGTAGCGCAGCAACTCCTCCCCGTGCTCGACGAAGCGCACGGACACGCCCAACCGGGCCGCCTTGAAGGCACGCCGAAGGATGATCTGGTCGAAGCGGTCATCCTCGGCGATGAGCACCGCCGGCTGGTCCGTCGCGACAAGGGCTTCCGCTGACATCGCCGCCTCAGGAGTTCGAGGGATAGGAGTCGCGCACCGGAAGGCTGAAGCAGAAGGTGGAGCCCTGGTCCTCCCGCCCGCTCGCGCTGATGGTGCCGCCGTGCCGCTCGATCACCTTGCGGCAGATCGCCAGCCCGACGCCCGTGCCTTCGTAGCGGCCGGACCCGTGCAGGCGCCGGAACGGCTCGAAGATGGTGTCGGACTGCGCCTGGTCGAAGCCGATGCCGTTGTCCTCGATGCAGACCGTTACCATCCGCTCGCCGGCTTGGTCCGGACCCCGGGGTGCCTCCGGTGCTGGCAGCCCCGCTTGGCCACGCCCTTCGAACACCCGGATCACCGGCGGGCGGGCGGGCGAGCGGTACTTCAGGGCGTTTGAGAGCAGGTTCAGGAACACGTGCCGGATCTGCCGACGGTCGCAGACCACCATCGGCAGGCTTTCCGGCACGATCCGAGCCCCCACCTCGGCGATGGGCCGGGCCAGCATCTCGCGCGCTTCCCGCAGCACCTCGTCGAGGTCGACCGGCTCGAAGGGCTGGGCCTGACGCCCCACCTGGGAATAGTCGGCCAGGTCGCCGATGAGCTGGCGAAGGCGCCCGGACACGCCGCGGATGCCGTCCACGACCTCGGCCATGTCGTCCTCCGCAGCGAGATCGGCCGGGATCATGTCCTGCAGGATATCGGTCAGCGTTTCGACCTGGCGGGCGGGCTCCAGCAGGTCGTGGGACGCCACGTGCACGAAGGTTTCCAGCTGGTCGGCCATGCGCCGGATGGCGGCGTTGCTGCGCTCCAGCTCGGCGGAGCGGCGCACGATGGCGTCCACCGCCACGTCGCGGAACTCCATGGCCGCGGCGATCTCGTAGGCTTCCCAGGGGCGGGAACGGCCACGCACCTGCTCCGCCCAGGCCTCGAACGACTTGCGTGGGTGGATGCGCCCGTCCGCGCCCTGCGGCGTGGCGGCCTTGTTCGGGTCGCCGCCCCACTGGACGGTGCGCGGCAGTTCCGGCCGGAACCACACCATCATGTCGTTGCCCGAGCGCGAAAGCGGCACCGCCAGCAGGCCGCTCGCTTCCCCGACCATGGCCGCGCCGCCCGCGTAGGCGGCGGACAGGTGGTCCGTGTGGAAGATCTCGCCACGCATCGTGCTCCCGACCCAGGTCAGGAGGTCGGACAGATGCTCCGGCGAAGGCAGGCGGCCCACCGGGGTCATGGCTCCCGCCGCGCAGAACACGGCGCCCGAGGCGTCGACGGCCTCCAGCAGCGCCGGGCTGTGCTCACGCAGCGCCTCGTGCGCGTCGGCGGCGGAGCCCATGTCGAGGGCCAGCGTGGTCTGGAGCGTCTTCAGGCGCAGCCGGTAGTTCGCCGCGTCCACCTCCGCCAGCACCCCGATCTGCCAGGCCAGGGCATGCGCCATCAGTTCGCAGGCCTGCCGCACCTCGTAGCTGGCGTAGCGCGGCTCCCGGTCCATGCAGGAGATCAGGCCCCAGAGCTTGCCGTCGCGGATGATGGACGCGGACATGGAGGCCCGCATGCCCATGTTGGCCAGGTACTCGACGTGGATCGGCGACACGCTGCGCAGCGTGGCTTGGCTCAGGTCGATCGGCCTGCCGGTGCGGGGGTCGGCCGCGGGCACCAGCGGCGCCGGGGTGTAGGCCCCGTCGGGGATGTTGCGGATGGGGTTGCGCAGGTAGAGCGCCCGCGCCTGGGCCGGGATGTCGCTCGCCGGGAAGTGCAGCCCGATATAGGAGGGCATGTTCTCGGCCCGGTCCTCGGCGATCACCTGCCCCGAGGAGTCGGCCAGGAAGCGGTATACCATGACGAAGCCGTGGCCGGTCATGCGCCGGACCTCCGCCACCGTGGCGGCGCAGGCATCGGTCAGCGACCTGCTGGCCTGCAGCCGCTGGGTCAGCGCGCGGACATGGTCGAAGCAGGCCCGGTAGGACAGCGCCCCCTCGCCCCGCGGCTCCATCTCCAGCAGGGCCAGGCCGTCGTGCCGGTGCAGGATGCCGTTCCACCCGGCCTCGGCGTCCCGGCCGCGGAGCCTGAGCGTGTAGGGGTTCCCACCGGCGGCATCGGGGTGGCGCAGCGCTTCCCGGATCACCGAGGCGCCTTCCTTCGTGAGAAGCAGGTCGAGCGGCTGGCCGCCGAACGCCGCTGCCGGCCGGCCCGTCCATTCGGCCACGTTGGCGCTGACGGACAGGATGGACAGCTCCGGCTCCGACAGGGCGCAGATCAGCCCGTGCGGCTGGATGCTGCCTGGGATGTGGATCGGCTCGCGGTCGCAGTTCGTCAGGTCCACGCCGGGCGGCTCATGGGCCGGGGGCGGCGTCTTGGGAAGGTCCTTCGCGACGGTCATCGGGCAGTCTCACGCGCGTGGTCGGCCAAGGGAGCCGAAAGGGAGGGGGCCGGAAAGGAGGAACCCTGCACCTAGGCCTGCCCGTCAAGGATGGACTGGATGGCCAGGGCAAGGTCGACGGGCTGGTACGGTTTTCGGAGGAAGCTGGCCCCGATGGCCCTGATCCCGTCCAGGTCCACGCCCTTCGGAAGGTGTCCCGAGGTCACCAGCAGGCGCGTGCCGGGGCTCAGCCGGCGCGCCCGCCGGGCGAGCTCGACCCCGTCGAGGCATCCCGGCATGGCCACGTCGGTGAAGATCAGGTCCACCTCCAGCCCCTCCTCAAGCATCCGCAGGGCCTCGTCGCCGGTCGCGGCCTCGTGGATAGGATAGCCGAGCTGTTCCAGCGCGCCGACCGCGACGGCGCGCACGGCTGCGTCATCCTCCACCACCAGGATCCTTTCGCCCTCGGCGGCGCGGACGTGCCCGCCCTCTCCCGGGTGTCCTCCGGCCCGGGCCTCGGGCCTGCCCGGCGGCAGGCACAGGCGGACGCGCGTCCCCTCCCCGGGCGTGCTGTCGATGTCGATCTCGCCGCCGGACTGGCGCACGAAGCCGTACACCATGCTGAGGCCGAGCCCGGTTCCGACCCCGCTGGGCTTGGTGGTGTAGAAGGGCTCGAAGACGCGCTCCAGGACGTCGGGGGTCATGCCCTGGCCGTGGTCGACGACCGAGAGCCAGGTGCCGCATCCCGTTCCGTCCACCGCGCCGCGCCGCGCCTCGATCAGGATGCGCCCCCCGGTCGCGGAAGCGTCGCGGGCATTCACCACGAGGTTGAGCAGCGCCATTTCAAGCTCGTTGCGGTCCACATGAACCAGCAGCGCCTCGTCGGGCAACGAGATCTCCAGCCCCGCCGCGCCGTTGAGCGTCTGCTGCAGCAGCTCGCTGATGCCCCGGACCACGTCCCCGACATCGACGGTGGCGGCTTCCAGCGGCTGCCGGCGGGAAAAGGACAGCAGCTGCGCGTTGACCCGCGCGCCGCGCCTGGCCGCCTCCTGGGCAGCGCTCATGAACCGTGTGAGGACAGGGTCGTGCGGGATCCGCCGCCGGAGCATCTCCAGGCTGCCGAGGATCACCGTCAGCAGGTTGTTGAAGTCGTGCGCAACCCCGCCGGTCAGTTGCCCCACCGCTTCCATCTTCTGGGACTGCCGCAGGGCTTCCTGCGTGGCGGCCAGCTTCGCCTCACGGCGCAGACGTTCCGAAATGTCCTTGGCGTGGTGGAAAGCCCCGACGATGCGCCCGTGCTCGTCGCGCAGGGGCGTGTAGGACACTTCCCAGCAGGGCTTCGCCAAGCTGGGATCACCGAATTCCTGCGTGACGGTAAAGTTTTCCCCCGCCAGCGCGCGGACCATGAAGCCACGGATGACGGACGCCTGGTCGGGGGGGAACAGGTCAGGAAACACCTCGCCGATCTGCACCCGGTGGGCGAAGATCCGGTGGAACTCTTCGCTCTGGGCTCGGTTGAAGGCGGTCAGGCGGAACTGTGTGTCGAAGGCGCAGATCGGTTCGCCATGGGCCTGGATGATGTCGCGGTACAGGCGCAGCGAGGCCGCCCCTTCGGCGACCTGCTGTTCCAAGGTGACGTTGGTGGCCTGCAAGGCGCTCTCGGCGACGTCCCGGCGCCGCGCGGTCACCACCCCGGTGGTGGTTTCCAGCACGTGGCAGAAGAGGCCCCGGACGGTGCCGTCATCGTCGCGCAGCGGGGCGTAGGAGAAGGTGAAATAGGCCTCCTCCGGGCCGTGGCCCCGCTCCACCCGCAGTGCCAGGTCGTGGACGATGACCGGCTCACCCCGCAAGGCGCTGCCGACAAGCGGCGCCACTTCCGGCCAGATCTCGGCCCAGACCTCGGCGAGCGGCCGCCCGAGCGCGGACGGGTGCTTGCCGCCCAGGAGGCCGCGATAGGCGTCGTTGTAAAGGAAGGTCAGCTCCGGCCCCCAGGCAAGCCAGGCCGGGCCGATGCTGTCGAGCATGAGGCTGACGCCGACGCGCAGCGCGGCAGGCCAGGCCGCCGCATCCCCCAGGGGTGACCGGGCCCAGTCGATGCCATGGATCAGGGCGCGGGCACCGGCGCCTGCCGGCGCAGCGAGACGGTTCTCCGAAGGCTCAGACATCGGTCGGCGTGGTATCCGGATGCCTGGAAACGCGACCCTGGGCTGCGGCCTCTTCCCGCTCGAACAGGCGCAGGGCCGCGCGCACCACCTCGCTGACGCTGGCGAAACGGCCCGACTTCATGCAGGCCCGCAGCAGGTCGTCCTGCAGCGGCGTGATCGAGACGGTGATGGTACGCCGCGGGGTCATGGGGGCCATCTGGGTGTAAGCGGCTGTCTTACAACCCACGGGCAAACCATAGGCAATCTACGAACGACCTAGGAGGCGGCCGGATGACCCACGGGGCCGGTCGCTTGCTGCGTGGCGCAGCGCCCCGCAGAATAGGCGCACCTTGAACAGCTTCCGCTTCCTGCACGCCGCCGACCTGCACCTGGACAGCCCCTTGCGCGGCCTGGGCACGGATGCCCCGGCCACCCGCATCCGACAGGCCACGCGCGACGCGCTCGCCAACCTCGTCGTTCTCGCGATCCGCGAGGAGGTCGCCTTCGTCGTGATCGCCGGGGACCTGTACGACGGCGACTGGCCGGACTTCCGCACCGGGCAGGCCCTGGTGGCGGCGCTGGCGCGCCTCACCCGCGCCGGCATCCGCGTGGTGGCGATCCGCGGCAACCACGACGCCGAGAGCGTGCTGACCCGCTCGCTCCGCCTGCCGGACGGGGCGGTGCTGATGCGCGCTGACCGGCCGGAAACGATCGACTGGCCGGAGCTCGGCGTCACGCTGCACGGGCAAAGCTTCATCACCCGCGACGTGCAGCAGAACCTGGCGCGGGACTACCCGGCCCCGGCCGCGCACCGCTTCAACCTCGGCCTGCTGCACACCGCCGCCACCGGCCGCCCCGACCACGCCTCCTACGCTCCCTGCACGGTGGAGCAGCTGGCCTCGCACGGCTACGACTACTGGGCGCTCGGGCACGTGCACACGCGCGAGGAGCTGCTGCGCGACCCTTGGATCGTGTTTCCCGGCAACCTTCAGGGCCGTCACGTCAACGAGCCCGGCGCCAAGGGCGCCAGCCTCGTCACCGTGCAGCATGGCCGCGTCACGGCCGTCGAGCACCGCGCCCTGGACGCCGTGCGCTGGGCCCGGGTGACCGTGGACTGCACGGGGGCGGCCAACGAGGACGCCGTACTCGCCCTGTGCCGCCGCGCCCTGGGCGAGTCGGCGGATGCCGCCGGGGGACGCCTGCTGGCGGCGCGGCTGCGGCTGGAGGGCGCCTGCCCGGCCCACCTCGCGCTGACCCATGATCCCGCCGCCCTGCGGCAGAAGCTGATCGCTGCGGCGCTGGAAGTGGCGGAAGCGGACGCGATCTGGATCCAGGAGCTGCGCGTCGCCACCCGGCCGACGCAGGACCTCGGCACCCTGCGTGCGCGCGAGGACGCGGTGGGGCGGCTGGCGCGGGCGATCGATGCGCTGGCCGAGGCGCTGGACGCGCCGGGGGGCCCCGCGGCCGCGACGCGGGATTACGCCAACGCGCTGCTGAACCGGGGCGCGGGCGCGCTGCTCCAGGCGCTGGGGCCCGAGCACGCGGCCGCCCAGGCCGCCCAGGGGAACCTGTCGCTGGAGCTGCTGCGCCGGGCACGCGACCTGCTGCTCGCGCGCCTCGCGCAGGGCTGAGGGTCGACGGTGCGCCTGACCAGCCTGAGCCTGCGCCGCTACGGCCCCTTCGAGGACGCCACGCTGCGCTTCGATCCGGCGCCGGGGCGGATCAACCTCGTGCTGGCGCCCAATGGCACCGGCAAGTCGGTGCTGCGGCAGGCCTTCGCGGACCTGCTGTTCGGCATCGGCGCACAGACGCCGATGGGCTTTCGCCACGGCTACGCGGGAATGCAGCTCTCGGCGACCGGGATCGGGGCCGACGGAACGGGTTTCGCCTTTACGCGGCGCAAGGGCAACAAGAACACCCTCGCCGGCGAGGGCGACGCGCCGCTCGATCAGGCCTGGCTCGACCGGCTGCTCGGCCGCGCCGACGCGAAGCTGCTGGCGCAGCTCTTCGCGCTCGACACCGAGCGGCTGCGCCAGGGCGGCCGCGACCTGCTGTCCTCCGGCGGCGTGCTGGCCGACGCGCTGCTCGCCGCGGCCGGGGGCCTGCGCGAGGCCTCTGCCCTGCGTCGCACCCTGGAAGCGGAGCGCGACGCGCTGGCGCCGCTGCGCCGGACGGCCACACGCCCCTTCTACGTCGCGCTCGACCGCTGGAACGAGAGCCGCCGCCAGCTGCGCGAAAGCCTGGTGCGGCCACGGGAATGGGCCGAGCGCGAAAAGATTCTGCGCGATGCCGAAGCCGCGCGCGACGAGAGCAACCGCGCCGCGGCCGAAGCCGGCGTGCAGCTCCGCCGCCTGGAGCGCATCCGCCGCACCCGACCCCTGCTGGCGGCCCAGGCCATGGCCACGGCCTGGCTCCGGGAGAACCCGGACGCGCCGCACCTCCCGCCGGAATTGGCCGGGCGGCTGCCCGCGGCGCGCGGGGCCGTGGCGCAGGCAGGGCACAACCTGGGGGCGGCACGCGCCTCGCTCGCGCAATTGGAGGAGGACATCGCGGCGCTGGTGGCGGACGACGCCCTGCTGCAGGCGGCCGGGGAGATCGGGCGTCTGACCGGAATGGCGGCGCTCGTCGAGCAGGCGGTGGCCGGGCTGCCCGGCACCGAAGCGGAGCTCGCCGCGATGCGGGACCGCGTCGCGGCGCAGGCCGGGGCGCTGTGCCACCCGGATCACGACGCCGCCGCCCTGATCCCGGCGCCGGCGCTGGTGGCACAGCTGCGCCGCCTGGCCGCGGAGCACGCGGCGCGGGAAGCAACCCTGGCGGCGCTGCCACGCCGTGCCCGCGAGCAGCGGGCGCGCCTCGAGGAGGCCGAGCGCGCCCTGGCGGCGCTGCCACCGGCGGAGGACATGCACCGGCTGGAAAACCTCCTGGCCGATATCCGCCGGGAGGGCGATCCGGCACGCCTCCTGGCCGCGGCGGGGCGCGGCGTGGCGGAGGCCGAGGCGCAGCATGCAATGCTTCTCGCCCGCCTTCCGGTGCCGCTGCGCGCCCCGGAGGCGCTGGTCACGCTAGACCCGCCGGCGATGGCGATGCTCGATCGGCTCGCCGAGGCACGGGAAGCGGCGCAACGCGCGCTGGAGCGCCAGGACGAGGTGGTGCAGCGGCACCGTGAATCGCTGGCCGCGACGGGGGCCGAGCGAGCGGCGCTGGAGGCCGGGGGCGCGCCGCCCACACCGGAAGCGTTGGCCGGGGCGCGCGCCCATCGCGAGGCGGGCTGGAACCTCGTGTTCCGCCAGCTGTCCGGCGAAGGGCCCGATCCCGAAGGCGAACAGCGTTACGGCGGAACGCGTCCCCTCGCCCTGGCCTACGCGGAGGCGGTGGCGGCCGCTGACCGGATCGCGGATGCTCGCTGGGCCGATGCGGAGCGGGCCACCCGGGCCGAACGGCTCCTGCATCAGCAGGCGCGGCAGGAGGCCGAGTTCGCCGCCGCCACGCAGGCCCGCGCCATCGCGAAAGAGACCTGCGGGGCCGCCGAGGCGGCTTGGGGCGCGGCGATCCGGCCACTGGGCCTCGATGCCGGCTCCGGTCCCGCCGAGGCAGAGCGGGTGCTGACGGCGCGGGACGCGGGGCTGAGCGCGGGTCAGGCCCTCCTCGTGTCACGCGCCGCACTGACCGAGTTGCGGGCGCGCCAGGAGGATGCGGCCGCGAGGCTGCGCCGGCTGCTGGGGAGCGGCGGTTCCGATACGGGCGCCCCGGCGCTGTCGGCCCTGATGGACGAGGCGGACGGGGTGGTGCGCCAGCGCCAGGCCACGGGGGAGCGACGTCGGGCGCACGAGGCGGCCGCGACGGCCGCGCGCGACGCCCTGCGCGAGATCGAGGGGGAGCGCGAGGTGGCGGCGCAGGCGCTGCGGCGCTGGCAGAATGAGTGGAGCGCCGCACTGACCGCGCTGGGCCAGGCGCCGGACCTGCCGCCCGGGGCGCTGGACGAGGTGTTGGACGCCTACGACAGCCTCGGCGAGAGCCTGCACGAGGCCGCCGCACTGGCGGAACGCGCCGGGGCCTGGCGGGAGGGCGTGGAGCGGTTCCGGAGCGGTTACGCGGCGCTCTGTGAGCGTCTCGGCACAGCCCGTGATCCCGACGCCCTGTCCGGCCTCGGCGAGCTGGACCGCCGCCAGCGCGCCGAAGCGGCCCTGGCGGAACGGCGCGCCGCGCTGCTGGATCAGCGCGAAAAGGCCTTGGCGGCGCTGCGCCAGCACGAGCAGGCCCTGGCCGCGGCGGAAGCAGCGCTGCGGGCGGCGATCGCCGAGGCGGGTGCCACCACGGCCGAGGCCGCGGAAGCACGTATTGCCCTGGCCGCCGAGCGTGCCCGCCAGGAAGGGCTCCTGCGCGCCGCCGAGGTCGACCTCCTCGCCGCGGGCGGCGGGATCGGGCTGGAGGCGCTGCGGGCCGAGGCGGCCGCGCAGCCGGCGGATGCGCTGGAAGACGCCCTGCAGGAGGCGGAGAGCGCCCAGCAGCACCACGTCGCCGCCGCGCAGGCCCAGGTGGCCACCGTCACGGCGCTGGAGCTCGAACTACGGCAGCTCGCGGGTGACGAGGCCGCCGTGCGGGCGGCGGCCGGCGAGGCGGCCGCGGCAGGTCAGCTCGGCCAGACGCTGGACGACGCGCTGCTGATGCAGGTTGCCGTGGGCCTGCTGGATGCCGCACTCGGGGCGGTGCAGGAGGGTGGCAACGACGTGCTGCTGGGGCGCATCGGCGCCGGCTTCGCGGAACTGACCGAGGGCACCTACACCGGCGTGTCCTCGCGCGAGGATGAGCGCGGCGTAGCGCGCCTGGTGTTGCGGACCCGCGACTTTCCCGACGAGGAGGTGGAGGTCGAGCAACTGTCCGAAGGCACGCGCGACCAGCTCTTCCTGGCGCTGCGGCTGGTGGCGATCGCCGATCAGGCGGTCAGCGGCACGGTGCTGCCCTTCGTGGGCGACGACATCCTGCAGAGCTTCGACGACCGGCGCGCCGCGGCGGCCTTCCAGAGCCTGCTGCGGCTGAGCGAAACCACGCAGGTCATCCTGCTGAGCCACCACGAGCATCTGCTGGGCGTGCTGGAGCGGGCAGTTGCCCCGTTGGACCTCCACCTGCAGCGCGTCGGGGGCTGAAGACCGGAAGGTCTGCAGCGATGGCGCCGGTTCCTGAGCGGGTGAACGCGCAACAGCGGCGGTGCCGCCTGAGCGTTCCTCAAGGTCCTGTCAAACAAGTTTAGCCGCCCGCGTTAAGCCACGGGTGATACCGTGAGCGTTCTTCCGGGTTGCGAGAGGGGCCACCCCTCCGGCGCACCGGGGGTGCGAGTGGTTGGACACCAGGGGCCGTCACGGCCAGGAAAGGAACGCTCATGGACCCGCGCAAGACCGCCCTGCTGCTCATCGAGTTCCAGAACGACTTCACGGCGGAAGGGGGCGCCCAGCACGCCGCCGTGCAGGCCGTCATGCGGCAGACCGACATGCTGGCCCACAGCCAGGCCGTCGCCGCGGAAGCACGCCGGCGCGGCGTGACGATCCTGCACGCACCGATTTCCTTCGCCGAGAACTACCCTGAGATCCCGGCGGAACCCTACGGCATCCTGGCCGGGATCGTGCAGTCGCGGGCGTTCCGCAAAGGCAGCTGGGGCGCCGGGATCTGCGTGGAAATGTCGCCGCAGGAGGGCGACATCGTGGTCGAGGGCAAGCGCGGCCTGGACTGCTTCGCCAGCACCAACCTGGATTTCATCCTGCGGCAGCGGGGGATCGCCAACCTCGCCATCGCGGGCTTCCTGACCAACTGCTGCGTCGAATCCACGATGCGCTCGGCCTACGAGCGGGGCTACCGCGTCGTGACGCTCACGGATTGCGTGGCGACGCTGAGCCCCGAGGAGCAGCGGGCGTCGATCGAGAAGAACTTCCCGATGTTCTCGCTGCCCCTCGCCCATGGCGCCTTCCTGGCCGGGCTGGAGCCGGCGCGGGCTGCGGCCTGAGGACGGGGGAAGCCTGGAGGTCCTTCAGGAAAGCGAGGCGGCGGGAGGCTGCTCGACCTCGGGCGGGAATGCACAGATCCCTGCCGGGCCGCGCAGCTGCCCCAGATGAAGCCATCACGGCTCTGGCTGTAGGAGGCTGATCTCCGGCGTAACCAATTGACCTCAAGGGCGGGAAGACATGCCAGCCGGTCGTCGGGCCGTCCTATGTTCATACCGTTGCGCAACCGCTACGATCCCGTCTCCTGACGGGATGCTCCAATGCCTGAGATCATCGACTTCGGATCGTTCCAGCTCCGCTTCCTGCGCGACAAGCACGGTACGGCGGGAAGCCTCGACATGTTCGAGCTGATCCTTCAGCCCGAAGGCCGCATGCCCGTGCCACACCACCACGAAGCCTGGGAGGAAACGATCTACGGCCTGACCGGCACGGTGAGCTACACGGTGGAGGGTGAGGCGCACGAGGTGGGCCCGGGGGAAAGCCTGTTCATCGCCCGCGGCAAGGTCCACGGCTTCAGCAACCGAACTGGCGCGGTCGCCAGTTGCCTCTGCATCCTGACGCCGGGCGTTCTCGGGCCCGAGTATTTCCGAGAACTCGCGGCACTCCTGCGGTCCGGCAAGCCGGACCCGGCGGCAGCGCGGGAGATCATGCTGCGCCACGGCCTCGTGCCGGCACCACCGGGGTAGCGGGAGCCACCGGGCCGAACGCCCGGTTGCGGGGTCGCCTCGGTCAGTTCGCCGGGCGGATGCTGGTGGCCAGCGTGTACTGATCGCCACGTGGCTCCATGGCCAAGCCCTGCCGCAGGCCCCAGGCGCCCTTCAGGTAGAAGACCGGAATGGTCGCCAGGTCCTGCTCGAACACGATGCGGGTGGCGCGCTCCAGCACCGCCTGCCGTTCGGCCGGGTCGAAGGTGGCGGCGGCCTTGTCGATCAGCGCGTCCAGCTCCGGATTGCTGTAGCGGCCGAGGTTGGAGGTGCCGCGCCCGCGCGCCGGGTCATAGCTCTGGACCAGCGAGGTGAAGGCATTGTCCGGCAGGCCGGCGGCACTGCCGAAGATGCTCATGGAGGCCGAGAATTCCGGCTGTCCGTTGGCGCCCGTCAGTGCCCTGCGGAAGAAGATGGCCGAAGGCATGGCATCCACCGTGGTGCGGATGCCGATGGCGGTGAACATCTGGCCCATGGCCTGGCAGGTCTTGCTGTCACCGTAGAAGCGGTCGTTCAGGCAGTGCAGCGTCAGGCCGAAGCCCTGCGGGTAGCCAGCCTGCGACAGGAGGCGGCGGGACAGCGCCGGATCGTAGCTGGCCGGCTGCACGCCGGGCACATGACCCAGGAAGCCCGGTGGCATGTACTGCCCGGCCGGCACCGCGCCGCCTTCCATGGCACGCTCGGCGATGGCGGTGCGGTTGATGGCGTGGCTCAGCGCCTGCCGCACCTCGCGCTTCGCCAGCGGGTTCTCCGCCAGCGGCTTGCCGTCGGCACCGGTGACGAAGTTGGTCTGCGCTCGGGTGTCCAGCGTCAGGTTCAGCGCGAACAGCGATGTCGCGGTTTCCAGCTTCGTCTTGCCATCGTTGTTCCGGACGCGATCGTACAGCCCGGCGGGTACGGCATCGACGACGTCCACGTCACCCGACAGCAGCGCCGCCACGCGCGCGCTGTCATTGCCCAGGAAGCGGAAGGTGACGCGCGACCAGGGCTGCTTGCCAGCGCGGTAATCGTCGTTGCGCTCCAGCGTCACGTCCTGCCCCGGCGTCCAGTGCCCCCAGCGATAGGGACCGGTGCCGATAGCGGCGCGGCCGCCGTTGAAATCCTCCGCCGTCGCGCCCTGCGCCGCGCGGGCGGAAACGATGCCGAAGGTGGAAAGATTGTTCGGCAGCAGCGGCGAAGGAGCGCTGGTGTGGATCAGCACCTTGTGCGGCCCGGCGGCCTCCACCGAGGCGATGTCGCGGATATAGGCACGGTAGGTTCGCACGCCCTCAATGGTCTGGGCGCGGCGGATGGAGAAGACCACGTCCTCCGCCGTCAGGGGCGAGCCATCGTGAAACCGCGCATCCTCACGCAGCGTGAATTCCCAGGTGGTGTCGTCCAGGGGTCGCCAGGAAAGGGCAAGGCCGGGCGTCGGCTTCACCTGGGCATCCTGCACCACCAGCGGTTCCCAAACGTGCAGCTGGACGTCGCGGCTGGGGGTGAACAACAGGTGCGGGTCGGCACTGTCGATCGCCGCCTTCATGCCAATCCGCAGTTCCTGCGCCGAGGCCAGCGCGGGAAGCGAGAGCGTCACCGCGATGCCTGCGGCGCACAGGCGTCGGAAAGAACTGAGCATTGGGAGATGCCTCCAGGCAGACGCGGATCAGTGGCGCCCGGTGCGCGTTCCTCGTTATTGAACCGATGGTTCAATTTTCTTACCGGAGTCCTATCAGGCGTGGCCCGGGCCAGCAATCCGCTTTTCGGCGCGCCTGCCGGGAATCCTCCGGTCATCAGTCCGGCCGGTGGCCGAGCGCCTGGGACAGCATCCGGCCCCCTTCCTCTGCCAGAGCGAGCAGCTCCTTTGCCCTTGCCCCCATCGCCCGCACAAGTGGCGCCGCGATCAGCAGGGCGGCCACCACCTGCCCCGCCGCGTCCGTGACCGGCACACCGACGGAAAAGGCTTCCGGTGACACTTCGCCCCGGCTGATGCAGTGGCCGTTGCGGCGGATGAGCGCCAGTTCCCGGCGCAGCACACTGGCCTCGGTGGGCGTATCTTCCGTGAAGGACTGGCGCGGGCTGTCCAGCACGGTCTGCTGCACGGCTTCCGGCGCGAAGGCCAGCAGTACTTTGCTGGCGCCGGCATAGAGTGGCGAGGTCTGCCCCACCGTGGCGTGGTAGCGGATGATGCGGGTGGTTTCCCACTTGCCGAGGCAGAGGCTTTCCAGCTCATGCCGCACGCGGATCTGCACCGTTTCCTCGCAGCGCGGGCCGATGGCGTCCAGCACGGGCTGGCTCAGCCGCACCAGGTCGATCTGCTGCTCCGCCCGGGCCGCCAGTCGCAAGGCCTGGTAGCTGAGCCAGTAGGTCGCCTCGCTTCCCTTGCGCAGCACGAAGCCGTTGGCTTCCAGTGTTTGCAGCAGGCGGAAGGTGCGGGCCTTGCTGTTGCCGGACAGGCGCGCCAGTTCCGAAAGCCCGAGCCCCGGCGTGTCGCCCACCAGGGTCAGCAGGCGCAGCGCCCGGTCAGCCGCGGCGACCAGGTAGCTGGAGGAAGCGTCCTCGTCCTCCTCCGCTGCCTCGGTGGGCGCCGATCGCTGCTTCGGTGTCGTGGCCATCCCTGCCCCTGAACATTGCCTCACCCTTGCGGTAGCAGAAGCCTGCACGGGGGTCAGCCACCCGGGTCAGCCCGCCGCCGCCAGCGCCTCGGTCGCCTGCCGGAGTGCGTGGGCGGCGCAGTTGCGGGCCTGACGCGCCGCAACGAGCAGGAACGGCGCCTCTGCGGTGCCTGCGGCCTTTAACAACTGGCGCAGGGGCTGCAGGCTGGGCCAGGCATGCTGCTCCAGGGCCGGGTCGTGGCGGAAACGGTCACCCTGCGTATAGTCGAGCGGCACCAGCGCACGGGACGCCCGCATCAGGGCGCCATCCAGTGCCGGCAGAGCCTCCTCCGGCATGGCCGCCGCGCGCGTGGCGAAAGCGCTGGCCGCGTCCTCCAGCGCCGCGGCGCGGCTTGCCAGGAGCGACAGGTCCAGCACGCCGCTCAGCCCGTCCCGCAGCGGCTCGAGTTCCGCGCGCAGGGAACGGGCGTGCTCGGCGTAGTTCAGCGGCAGCAGGGGCGTGGAAAGCAGTCGCCAGACAACATGCACGAAGACGCGCGTGTCCCGCACCAGCCGTTCGGGATCGATCTTGTCCAGGGTGTCGTGCGGCGTGTGCCACCACCAGCCGAGCGGCATATGCGCCTGCGCCGCGACATGGTCCGGTCGCGCGTGCCGGCTGAGGCTGTTGAAGATGGCGGGGATACCGACCCCCCAGAAGCTCTGGTCGCCGTTTCGGCCGGAACGGACACGGGCGTAGCTCTGCCCCGCCTGCGCACCGACGGCATCGGCCGCCAGGCCCCACAGCTCCGCCGCCGCGCCGGAATGGGCCAGGTCATCGGCGCCGCGGCCGCCCGTTGAGTCGGTGTTCACGTGGGCGACGCAGCGGCGGTCCAGCTCGTCCCAGTATTCGTCGGCATACCAGGCGGAGCCGGAATAGCGGCCCTGCGAATGGCCCGACCAGAAGCAGAAGCGCAGGCCCCGCCGCCAGTCCTGTTGCCGGCCGGCGCAGAGCCGCGCCACCTCCATCATGGTGGCGTTGGCGGCACCGTTGTCCATGACGCCGAAGTGCCAGGTGTCGTGATGGCCAGAGAACATCACGAAGGGTGCGTCCACGCCTGCCCCTGGCGCATCCAGTTCCGCCACTAGGATTGGCGTGTTCCGCCAGCCCGTGTCCACGTCGGCGAACAGGGTGACCGACAGCGCCTCGCCTGTACGGAGCCGTTCGCGCAGCGCCAGCCCAGCCTGCCGCTCCACGGTGATGGCCACCGTGCGGGGGAGCTGACCGCGCGTCGCGTCGGACGGGCTGCCCCAGACCGGGGAGATGCACATCTCGTGCAACTGGTCGTCGGGAGAGATGTGCAGTTGGCCAAGGGCACCGACGTCGCGCGCGCGGGCGGCGCTGGCCGGGTTCGCCATGCCCTCGATCAGCGCGATGCGGCCACGCAGGTCCTTGTTCTGGAAATCCGCCGCGCTGCCCTGGCCGAGATCCACCAGCGCCGCCGTCACTCCCTCTGGCCCCGTTGGCAGGGAGAAGGAGTGGGTGATGCAGGGCAGTTCCTGCTGGCCGACCGAGAGGCGTGCAGCGCCGGGCAGGCTGATGAAGGCCGGATGCTGCAGAATGGTGGTGCGATAGCCGTAGTCCTGCATCCGTGCCTCGATGACACGCAGGCTTTCCAGCTCCTCCGGCGTGCCGGCCAGCTTCACGCGGCTGGCCAGGGCTTCCAGGTTCCGCATCATCGTTTCGGCGGAAACCGCGGCCGTCAGGGACTGCAGGGTTGTGTCGCTCATGGAACCTCAGGTCCGGATGCCTGAAATCCTGAGCGGATCAGCAGCCCCCGTCAAGCTTTTGAACCGATGGTTCGATTTTCAACTCCGAGCTACACCTCGCCTTGGATGCCGGACGCGCTATGGGGTGACGAAGACCATTAATTCGCGCGGCACCATCTGGCGGAGACTTAGATCATCCAAGAAGGATGCACCGCCGCGTCGCCGTATAACACTCCGGCCGCGTCTACGCACCAATGCTCCCACAGTCGTTCGCCAAAGGTCTGTTATGGTCCCGGCGAGTTTGCTGATGCAGACGCCGCACACCTGCTGGTTGCGCAGCAGCCGCGCCGTGAAGCGCTAGGTAAGGGGTGTGCTCTCCTTCGAAACCGCCAGCGCACCGCCGTGGCGGATATAGTCGAGCTCAGCCCGGTTCGTGACGCGGCTCTCGGCCGAAGCACGGTAGAACGGGAACCACACCACCGACCGCGCCATGCCCAGCCTGCCTCGTGGAGTTGCTGATGCGGCACCGGGCAGCGCTGGATGCCACCTGGGCACCGCGGCCATCAATGATGCGGCGATCGCGGCAGCTTTGCGGCTGCGGTTGAAGATGGTTTTGTGGACGATGGCCCGTATCAGAAAACCTTCTTCTTGCGCCAGCGCCTCGGCCTCACGTCCGGGAAGGTCAGCCCGCTGGCGGTGAGGCCCATGTCAACCAGGGATTTCGCCAGGGTGATGGCGCAACGGTAGCCTTCCAGCACGGGCACCTCCCAGCCAAGCTCGTTCAGCCGCCGCTGCAGGATGGGCTGCAGCCAGAACGTGCCCGAGCAGCCAAGGGTGATGACTTCCGCGCCATCTTCCTCGATCGCCGCGACCGCCGCTTCGACCGCCTCCTCGACCGCGACGGAAAACTCTCCACGGCGTGCCTTGTCTCGTTCGACGTGAAACTGCCGCTCGACCTCGTGGCCGGGACGCTCGTGCGGGAAGTTGATCATGCGGATGGAGGCGCAGCGATCCGCCATCCGGTGCTGGATCACCAGATTGTAGTAGTACATGTTGTGGTTCTCGGCGAGGTCGATGACGCTGAACTTGTTGCCGAGCATGGTCGCGTAGTGCATCTGGGAGAAGGCGCAGGACGTCACCGGGATGCCGAAGGGTCGGGCGATCTCGCAGGATTCCAGGAAACCTGGCTCGCCGCCGCCCAACAGCACGATGGCGTTGTACTTGCCGGACTCGCAGGCCTCGCGCACCAGCGGCAAGCGGGCTGCGGCGGAGAAGGCGAATTCGGCCCTGGTCTCGACTGCCCAGTCGCCATAGGTGGTGAGCGCGCCCGCATGGACCTCCCAGTCCACGTCCTGCAGCAGCGGCCCGACGAAGTCGAAGTTCATCAGTGCTTGCTCCCTCGCCGCGCCGATCCTGCGGTGACGATAGGGTGAATCCTCCGGCAGCCGAAAGGCCTGGATCAGGAGGAAACGGTATCGGGCGGTTGCGGCCATGTCTTCAGCCTCGTTCGTGACACTCACGCGGCGGTCAACCCGCCATCGACGGCCAGGACCTGGCCGGTAATGAAGGAGGCCCTCGGACCGGCAAGGAAGGCGATGGCGTCCGCCATGTCCTGCGGCGCACCGAGCCTGCCCAGGGGAATGCGTGCGGCGAAGGCCTCCCGCTTGTCGGGATCGTTCAGGTTCTTGCGTGTGGGCGTCACGGTCGAAGCCGGGGCGATGGCGTTGACGCGGATGCCGAAGGGCGCCCACTCGATCGCCAGCATGCGCGTCATGTGGCTGATGCCGGCTTTGGCGATACCGTAGGTCGAGCTGGTCGGCACGCCCATCAGCCCGTGCGTCGACGCGACGCTGACGATGGCGCCGGGCCGCTTCGCCTGGATCAGATGGAGGCCCACGGCCTGGCTCATGAAGAAGGTGCCCTCAAGGTTGACGCCGATCGTCCGCCCCCAATCCTCGCGCGTGACGTCCACCGCATCCTTGCGTAGAGGCACGCCCGCGTTGTTGACCAGCACGTCGAGTTGCCCGAGCTGATCAACGGCCTGCGCCACCACCCGCGTCACGCTGTCCTGCCGCGTGACGTCCAGCGCCACGCCGACATGGCCGTCGGACCTGGTGGCGAGTGCCGCCAGGGTTTCCGACAGCATGCCTTCGTTGAGATCGGCGACCACGAGGCGGTAGCCGGCATCCGCCAGGGCCAAGGCCGTGGCCGCGCCGATGCCGTAGGAGGCACCGGTGACGAAGGCCACCGGGCGCGCCTGCGCCGTATGGTTCATCGATCCGGTCTCCGCCCGCGTCAAACCGGTCCACCCATCAGCTTGACGGCGTCGGCGGCCAGGGATGGATCCACGACGTCCGTGTAGGGCAGCATCTTCCTCTGGATACCGGCCTCGATATTGATTTTCTGCGCGGCCTCAACCTGGGTCGGGCTCAGCGCGAGGTTGACGGCGTAGGGCTGGTACTTCTGGATAAAATCCCAGAGTGCCACACCATCGGGCACGCTGGATTTCGGCCCGAGAGCCGTCAGCCGCGCCTTCAGGTAGGCATCCTTTGAATCCGGGGACGATACGAAGCGATAGAGCTGACCATAGGCGGCCAGCAGCCTGACGATGGTGTCCCGCTTCATCCGGATCGTTCGATCAACCGTGTAGGACCCCTGGTCAGCGTAGTCCGGCAACTGCTCCCAGAATGCGCCGTCCGGGAGTGGATGGACGTTCATCTTCTTGGCGGAGTCCGTGAATTCGACCTGTGCCGGTCCGGCGTCGACCACTCCGGCCGCCACCGCCTTGAAGACGTCCGTGCCGCTGCCGACGTTGACGAAGTTCACCGTCCTGGGATCAACGCCGTGCCGGCGCAGAACCTCCGAGACCAGCCAGTAAAGGTTGGAACCCACGGAGCCGACGCCGATCGTCTTGCCCGTCAGGTCCCTCACCGACTGGATGCCAGGGCGTGAGCTGTAAATCACCGAGTTCGACTTCAGCAACGCGCCGGCGATGATCTTGAGCGGAGCGCCCTTGGCGATCGCCGGGATGACCTGGGAGAAGCCGGCCAGCATGCAGGCCTCGACATCGCCGCTGATCAACGCCGCCGCCACCTTGTTGCCGTCCGACAGGTTGGTGGTCTCGACGTCGAGGCCGAACTGCTCGAAGAATCCCTGCTGCCGCACGAGCTCCTGCATGGTGAGCACCGTGTTCGAGCCGGAATTAACGATGCGCAGCTTGATCCGGGTCTGCCCGACTGCTGAGACGATCGCCGGCGTGAATGGCGCCACCACGGCGGAGGCCCCAATCGTCAGCACTCTGCGGCGTGTTGTACCCGTCCTTACCCCCTCGAACGCCATGATAAACCTCCCTCGTCGCCGGTCAGCCGGCGATCTTTGTTTCTTGGAATCCGGTGGAAGCTTCAGGTCAGACGACGCGGTGAGCGGCCAGCGCCTCCTGATCCAGGCTGCTCTGTGCGAGTTCGCCCTGCGGCAGCATTTCCTCTCTGCTGCCGAAGCGCAGCCCCTCCATGACCAGCGGCATCGTTCTGGCGACGTCACCGACCGGCAATCCGTGCGTGGGCGCGATCATCCGCACATCGAGATCGGCGACCAACCGCTCGAACCTGTCGATGTATGGTTTCATATCGACGAACTTTGTCCAGAACAGCGCGCGTTCGGCAAACACGGCCGAGCCATCTTGGAGGTCGAGGTTGGTCGCCTCCTCCGCCAGTAGGCCGCAATGGCCCTCAGTGTGGAAGTGGCTGTAGGCGAAGCCGTCGGCCGGAAACAGGACGTGGTCGCGCGTGTCGAACGCCCAGAGCGTTGAGCGCAGATCGCGGATGACCGGATCCACCGTCACCAAGCTGCGTCCGCCGAGATCGAGTTCATGGCCGGCCTCCATCCAGTGAAAGCGATGGGCATGCTCGGGCACCACCAGATGGTAGTCGCTCAGATCACCGTGCAGCGTCACCTCGGGAAACAGATCCATGAGGCGCGACAGGCCGCCGGCATGCGGCGTTTCCTGGTGGCTGAGGAAGATGTGCCGCAAGGGTGGCCGGCTACTGTCCAGAACGCTGTCGATCTGACGCTTCAGGAGGGGGAAATCCTTCGGCGCGCCGGTTTCAAGCAGGCAGGAGGCTTGCCCGCCGATCAGTAGGTAGGCCGCATTGTAGCCGTGGTAGACCTTACCTCGGACGCGCTGCACCTGACAGTCGCCAAGCCAGAACAGCCCTGGGGAGATTTCACGCGGCAGTGCACTCATGCGTAGTGCTCCTCGTTACGCGCAACGTAGCGCGGCGGCGTACAACGGCGGTCGAGCTTACGCAGCACCTCGTCAAGCATGCGGTGGTGGCGGGCGACCACGTTGCCGCCTCGCAGGATCTTGCCATAGCTCGGCGCGATGGCCTGGACGTCGAACTGCTCGAAGATCCGGTCGATGCCCTGGCGTAGATCGTCGGTTTTGGCACCTTCGAGCCACCAGTAGCGCGTGCTCAGGAGGAAGCGCCTCACGTCCTCCTCGGTGGTGGCATCGTTGCCGGCATCGATGAACCAAGTCTCATCGGGCTGCTGACCCCAGCTATGGGCGAACATGTCCGAGGTGAACAGGATGCGGCTTTCTGGATCGTACATCCAACGCGTGTTGATGAGCCGCATCGGTGACTGGTTCAGCTTCACTTTCCGTCGGCCGCTATGACCGACCTCGATCCACTCGTTGCCGGTGATGAGCTTCAGCGGAAGCAGAGCCACGTTCTCGGCCGCCTCCTCGACGGTATGCGAGGAGAAGTCAAGGCTGCGGGCAGCATTCTGGGTCATGCCGTAGCACTGCTCGATTCTGAAGTGCCGCGCGATGACCAGGCTATTGCCGACCGACATGAAGTCGTTGATGCGCATCATGGTGAGCGAGAGCGGTATGGTCTGCCCGACCAGCGATTCCAGTTGGCTGATCATCATGGCGCCGTGGGCGGCGAAGCCGGTATCGACCAGCAGCGCGCCATCATCCTCTCGCAGGAGGTAGCAGTGACACGGCGCGAACCCGCGGGCGCTGACCGGATAATGGGCCACCCGCCCGTCCAGTTCGATGATGTTCTGAAGCGCGAAGACCTTGCCGGGGTGCAATTCCGCGATGCCGTTCATTGGTGCGGTCACCGCCTTGTCCCGGAACATGAGGCCTCTCCGATCTGCGACAAAGGATCAATTTCCTCACCAACTTCTTGATCCCACAGGTCCAGTGCCGGGAATGCTGTGCCGCAGCATAGGCCGCCAGACCTAAGTGGTAAGCGTTCAGCGAGGATTGAGATCCTGGGCCGTACCTGACAGTTCTTGTTGCGGATCTGTGTAGCAACGGGGCAAATGAAGCAGTACTAGGAAGCATGCGTCAGGCCATAGGTTTTTCGATCCCCGCGTGGTGACTGCCGGAGGAGGAGGATTTGGATTACCGCAGCAAGCTGCCCAATCTCAGCCATCTGGCGATGCTGCAGCGCGTTGTGGAAGCCGGCAGCGTGTCCAAAGCCTCGCGCATTGTCCGCCGCTCGCAGCCGACGATGACACTTGCACTGCGCAAGCTCGAAGCCTTCGCCGGTGCCCCCTTACTTGAGCGGGGACATAGTGGTTCTCAGCCGACCGAGGCAGGTTGGCTCCTTCTGGCACGCGTTGATCGGCTCTTCGGGCAACTGGACGACGCACTTCTGAACCCTCTCGTTGGGGGGCCGATCGCACAGCAGGAGCGGCTGGCAGCGCTGCGTGCAAAGCTGTCGGCAACGGCGATGCGGGGCCTGATCGCCATCGCCGAACAGCGCGGCGTGCCGGCCGCGGCGCTCGCCACCGGTCTTTCAAAGCCGACGCTCTACCGCATGGCGCGCGATCTCGAGAGGGTGCTCGGGCGCAGCGTCTTCGATCCGTCGAGCGACGGGATGGTGCCGAACAAGATCGGATTCGAGCTCGCGCGCCGGTTCAATCTGGCGCTGAAGGAAATCGGCCACGCTTTGGAAGAGATCGCTTCACTGCAGGGCGACAGCGTGTCCCGCATTCACATCGGCATCCGCAGGACGTCAGCGACGCAGCCTTTAAGCGAAGCGATGGAAGCGTTCCTGAACATCCATCCGAAGGCGCGCATCAGGATCGAGGACGGCGCCTTCGAACAGATGATCCAAGATCTTCGATACGGCAGGATAGACCTGATCTACGGACCGCTAGAGCAGCCTCACCTTGCGGCGGACGTCGTCCAAGAAGCCCTGTTTCATCTTCCATACTCAATCGTTGTGCGAGCCGGCCACCCGCTGACGCGTAAGTCACGAGTGACGACGAAGGACCTGGTCAGCTTCGACTGGATCATCTCGAGGCCGGGCTCGCCACGTCGGAAGGCTTGTGACGCTCTCCTGGCAAAGTCTCTCAGTTCACCCAGCTATTCGATTGAGACAAGTTCGACGGAATTGATGCTGACGGTCGCAGCCAACAGCAACCGTATCGCCCTGCTGACGACACGAGAAGCACGCCAACATATCGAGGCTGGTTTGCTGACGACACTCGATCATGCCGAGGTCGACGGGCGTACCGATGACGGGATCATCACGCGAAGGGATTGGCGTCCCACCCCTGTTCAGGCTAGGTTTGTCGAGCTTCTCCGGAAGCCTGGAAGCGTTGGCAGGAGCTTGCCGCGTCGCCGGCGTGACGCTTGATCTTGCGCATCCGACGCGGGGTGTGAGGAGGTCAGCGCGGCAGGCGCCTACAGGGGCGTTGCTTCTGTCTTGCCGGCCCGTGCAGCCGCCCCGCCGCGACCGAAGGCGCGTCGGCACGGACCCGGTCGGCGGGTCTGAACTCCATTTAGCCAGGAAGGTCAGGGGCGGAGCACAACCCTGCCGCCATCGTTGCCGGACGGATCCGGGGTACTGAACGGCGTCAGCCCGTCCTAGCCACCGACAGGCGGGCCCGCGCCACGCGAGAGTTTGTTTCCTGCCCCAGGGCCGTGGAAATCATCGCCCCGGCTTCGCAGAGCCGCGCGAGGTCCAGCCCGGTTTCGATGCCCATGCCCTGCAGCATGTAGACGACATCCTCGGTCGCCACGTTTCCAGTCGCACCTCGTGCAAAGGGGCAGCCGCCCAGCCCCGCGACCGCGCTGTCGATCACCGAAACGCCGAGATCGAGGCAGGCCAGGATGTTGGCCAGGGCCTGTCCGTAGGTGTCGTGAAAGTGCAGCGCCAGCCGGTCGACAGGCAGCGCGCCGGCCACCGCCTCGACCATGCGGCGTGCCTTCAGCGGCGTTCCGACGCCAATGGTGTCGCCGAGCGAGACCTCGTAGCAGCCCATGCCGGCCAGGGCCGCCGCGACACGCACCACCGCCGTGACCGCCACCTCGCCCTCGTAAGGGCAGCCCAGCACGCAGGACACGTAGCCGCGCACCCGCAGCCCGTGCTCCAGCGCCTTTGCCATCACAGGCCCGAAGCGTTCCAGGCTTTCGTCGACCGAGCAGTTGATGTTCCGACGGGAGAAAGCCTCGGAGGCCGAGCCGAAGACCACGATCTCACCGACCTTCCCGGTGGCGAGGGCTTGTTCCAGCCCTTTGAGGTTCGGCACCAGCACCGGGTAGCTCACCCCCGCCATCGCCGGCAGCATCGCGAGGAGGTCCGCCGTGTCGGCCATCTGCGGCACCCATTTCGGCGAAACGAAGCTCCCGACCTCGATGGTCTTTGCCCCCGCCGCAGCCAGCATCCCGACCAGCGCCGCCCTGGTGCAGACCGGAACGGCCGCGCTCTCGTTCTGCAGCCCGTCGCGCGGGCCGACCTCGACCACGCGCAGCTTTGCCGGATAGGTCACGACGCGGCCTCCACCGCTTCGACGGTTTCGAAGGTGACGAGCTCGGTTCCTTCCTCGACCAGCTCCTCCGCCTGGCAGTGCACGCCTGCCACGCGCCCTGCCATGGGGGTGCGCAGAGCTTCGCGAGGGAGTCCCGGGCCACCGCCACCACGATGTCGCAGCCCAGCAGCAGCCCGGCCTCGCCCGTCGCGATCCGCGCGGCGTGCAGCGCGTCCTGCCGCGCGGCGATCCGGACGTGCGAGAAGACGGGGCCGCCCTTCTGCGCCAGCCCGGCCATGTCGAGCGCGGAAACGCTCAGCCCCTCCAGCGTGGCGGCGGTCCCGAGCAGCGCGCCGACCGTCACGACGCCGGTGCCGCCGACGCAGGCGACGAGGATGCCATAGGGCTGATCCAACGCGACGAGCTCCGGCTCCGGCAGGTCGTCGCTCGGCTCCGCCGGGCCAGCCTGCGGCCGCTGGCGCCGCCCCGCCGTTTCCTGCTCATGCCCGTCGCTCTCGCCGCCGACGGAAACCTAGCCGCCCGCGGCGCCCAGGCCACCGGCCGGTACCGCGGCGCGCCCTTTCCGCAGCGTGCCGCCCTCAACCGTCACGAAGCTCGGGCAGAACCCTTCCACGCAGGAGAAGTCCTTGTTGCAGGAGGACTGGTCGATCTGGCGCTTGCGTCCGCACTCGGTTTCGACCGGCACCACTGACATGCAGTTCGACTTGCTGCTGCAATCCCCGCAGCCCTCGCAGACACGATCGTTGATCACCATCCGGCGTGCCGGGTCGGGCATCAGGCCACGCTTGCGCCGGCGCCGCTTCTCGGCCGCGCAGGTCTGGTCGTAGACGAGGACGGAAACGCCGGCGTAATCGTGCAGCTCGCGCTGAACGGCGTCGAGTTCCCGGCGATGGTGCAGCGGCACGCCCGCGGGCAGCGCGATCTCCTCGTAGCGGGTCGGGTCGTCGGCCACGACGACGATCCGCTCCACGCCCGCGGCCGCCACCTGCCGCATCACCTGCGGCACGGTGAGGCTGCCCTCCACGGGCTGGCCGCCGATCATGGCCACGGCATCGTTGAACAGGATCTTGTAGGTGATCGGTACCCTGGCCACGACCGCCTGGCGGATCGCCAGCAGGCCGGAATGCGCGTAGGTGCCGTCGCCGAGATTGGCGAAGACGTGCCTGGTTTCCGTGAAGGGCGCCTGCCCCACCCAGGACACCCCCTCGCCGCCCATCTGGCTGAAGGTCCTGGTCTGGTCCGGGTTCAGCCACAGCGCTATGTAGTGGCACCCGATGCCTGCTAGCGCACGGCTCCCCTCGGGCACCCTGGTGGAGGTGTTGTGCGGGCAGCCCGAGCAGTAGTGGGGCAGGCGCTGGAGCGCGTCCGCTCCAGGTATCGCCAGCTCCGCTTCCCTCGCCTCTAGGAAGGCGATGTGCCCGCGGACGAGGTCGTTGCTGTGGAAGTGCCCGATCCGCCGGGCGATGACCCGCGCGATGATTGACGGCGTCAGCTCTCCGGCCGCGGGCAGCTGCCACTCGCTGCCGGAAATCTCCCACTCGCCGGCCTCGGCGTACTTGCCCGTGATCTTCGGGCGCACGTCCTCGCGCCAGTTGTAGAGCTGTTCCTTCAACTGGCACTCTATGACCTGGCGCTTCTCCTCGACCACGAGGATCTCGTCGAGCCCTTCGGCGAAATGGCGCACGCCCTCCGCATCGAGCGGCCAGGTCATGCCGACCTTGAAGAGCCGCAGACCGATCTCCGACACGCATTCCCCGTCGATGCCCAGGCCTTCGAGGGCCTGCCGCACATCGAGGTAGGACTTGCCCGTCGTGATGATGCCGAAGCGGGGCTTCAGACTGTCGAAGACGAGCCGGTTGATGCCGTTGGTCCGGGCATAGGCCATGGCCGCGTAGACCTTGTAGCGCTGCAGCCGCCATTCCTGGTCAAGCGGAGGGTCCGGCCAGCGGATCGACAGCCCGCCCGGTGGTCCCGCGAAGTCGGCCGGCACCAGGGTCTCGATTCTGAAGGGGGCGAGGACGACGGAGGCGGAGGTTTCCACCGTGTCGGCGATGGCGCGCATCCCCACCCAGCAGCCGGAAAAGCGCAACATGGCCCAGCCGTGCAGACCGAAGTCGAGGAATTCCTGCACGCCCGCCGGGTTGAGCACCGGTATCATCGCCGCGGTGAAAATGTGATCGCTCTGGTGCGGCAGCGAGGAGGACTTGGCACCATGGTCGTCGCCGACGACCACGAGCACGCCGCCCTGCGGTGCGTTGCCGGCCGCGTTGCCGTGCTTCAGCACGTCTACGCTGCGGTCCGCCCCGGGTCCCTTGCCGTACCACATGGCGAAGACGCCGTCGTACCTGGCACCAGGAAAGAGGTTGACCTGCTGCGTACCCCAGACGGCGGTTGCCGCCAGCTCCTCGTTCACGCCGGGTTCGAAGTGAATACGGTGCTGGACCAGCTGGTGCTTGGCGCGCCAGAGCGACTGGTCGAGGTTTCCCAGGGGCCACCCGCGGTAGCCGGACACGAAGCCGGCGGTGTTCAGCCCGGCTCTCTCGTCGCGCATCCGCTGCAACATGGGCAGGTGCACGAGGGCCTGAACGCCCGAAAGGTAGGATCGCGGGGACTCCACCATGGAAGCATTACCGGGCATTTCGCCGCGCCACATGAACTGAATTCGGCGAGGAGTCCGGCGGCGTCGCGGATCAGGGTGCTCCTTGGCGCCGAGCCCCCAGCGCCGCCTGCGGCCCGATCCCATGCACCTGCACGAAGCCGCCCCCGCGCCTTGCCGGATCACACGGGAACTGAGTTCGGGTGAGATACATGCCCAGGTGAAGCCGCCCTGTGCCAGGAGCGGCGTGCGGCGCAGTGCTGCCGAGGAAGCGACGGCGCGGCGCGCTGCCGTGGCGGCTACTCCGCCTCGTGGCGTCTCTCTTCTTCTTGGGGCTTGTGCAGAAGAAATGATCTTACATACGCGAGATTACCGCAGTCGGCATTGAAGGGCAGCCTGCTGCAATTCGCTGCCAAGTCTGGTATCCGCCAAGATTCCACAGCCCCACACAGAAGGCCCGGTGCTCATCTCACTTCAGTCTGCGAGGACTCCGAAGCCATAAAGACGGGCCGGATTGTCCACCAGGATACGCCGACGCACGTGTTCTTCCGGTGCCCAGTCCAGCAAGAGGTCAAGGAGCGCCGCCTCATCCGGCCGGTCCATTATCCCGACATGCGGCCAGTTGCTTGCCCAGATCATCCGCTCGGGGCTGTGGTGGATGGCCGCCTTCGCCAGCATGCCGACATCCGTGTAGAGCGGGGGGCCGGCGCGCGACACCTCGTAGGGCGCCGCGAGCTTCAGGTAGGTCCGTCCGCTGTCGAGCAGCCGTAGCAGGACGCGGAAGCCAGGGTGGTTCGGCGCCACGGGTTCAAGGAACTTACCGATGTGGTCGATCACCAGCGTGCCCGGCAGGCGGCGCAGCAGCGCCTCCCGCTCGTGCAACTGCCGGCCGTCCATCTGGAGCTGGAGGTGCCAGCCTGCCTCCGCGATTTCTGCGGCGAGCGGCTCCACCTCGTCCCAGGAGAGGATGCCTCCGGGGAGCATATGCACGCGCGCGCCGCGGATGCCACCGGCCGTCAGGCGGTCCAGCGCCGCCCGGCCAAGCCCGGGTCGCACCACCGCCACGCCGCGGGTGGAGGCGAGCCCGAGCGCGGCGATGGCAGCCAGCGTCACGCCGTTGTCGATGCCGTAGGCGTTTGGCTGCACCACCACGGCCCGCTGGAGTCCCAGTTGAGCCTGGACCCTGCGGTACCCCACCACGTCAGCACCTGCGGGACCGGGCGTGGCGCTCAGGACCGTGGGATGAACCGCGGGATCATAGACGTGGATGTGACAATCGCAGGCCCCTGGTGGCGGCTTCAGTACGGGCGTGACGCCCGGCATCACGCCTCTCCTGCCGGCCGGCGGGTCCAGCTTTCCGCGTTGACCGCACCGTCAGGGACTTCGCCCGCCAGGATGGAACGAACCTGCCGAACCGTGTCGAAGGCCTGCGCCTCGATGGCCGGTGGCGTGAGGCCACCGATATGCGGCGTCGCGACCACATTCGGCAGTTGCGCCAGTTCAGGGGACGGCATCTGGTCGGTTTCGCGCCCTACATCCATGGCGGCACCAGCGATCCGCCCCTCGCGCAGCGCCGCGGCGAGCGCAGTCTCGTCCGCGAGGTTGCCACGCGAGAGATTGATAAAGAAGGCTTCCGGCCGCATCAGTGCCAGGGCCGCCGCGTCGATGAGGTTTTCCGTCTCCTCGGTCGCGACCGCGAGGCAGACAACGTAGTCCGCTTCCGCGAGCAAGGTTTCGAAGCCGACCTGCCGGAACCGAGGCTCCTCCACCTTGGCATGAGGGTCGGTGACCAGCACCTCCATGCCAAGGGCAGCGGCGGCGGCGGCGAGGCTGCGCCCGATCCCGCCGTAGCCGATGATGCCGAGGCGACTGCCCTGGAGTTGCCTCCCCATCCGCACCTCCGGCCGGCGGCCCGCCCGGTAGTCGCCGGTCGCCCGCGAGATGCCGCGCGAAAGGTCGACCAGGAAGCCAATCCCGAGTTCCGTCACGGAAGCGATGAAGCCGGGTGCTGCATGGGTAACGAGGACCCCAGCCTGGCTGGCCGCCACCGTGTCGATGTTGCGGATGTCAACGGCGCATCGCACGAAGGCACGGAGCCGCGGCAGGCGGGGAAAGATTTCCGCAGGTCCCGCCGTCAAACGATCCGCAACGATCAGGTCAGCTTCCGCCGCCGTGGCGACCAGGTCTGCAGGCGTTAGCGCTGCCTCCCCTTCGTGCAGCATCACCTCCGCGAGTTCCCTCAGGGCGGCGAGGGCTTTCGGGCCATAGTACTGGGCCCGGCTTGCCGGCGTATGGGTCAGAAGAACCTTCATCACCGTCCCCTCTCAGTAGCCGAGCAGTCGCGGCAGCCCCGTGCTGAGTGCCGGGATAAAGGTAATCAGCAGCAGGCAGACGAAGATGAGCCCGAGGTATCCCATGATCGGCCTCACGGTCCGTTCGATCGGTACGTGTCCGATCAGGCAGGCACCGTAGAGGCCGAGACCGAGCGGCGGGGCGAAGAGCCCGATCCCCATCGAGATCACCAGCACCACACCGAAATGCAGCGGATCGATGCCGAGTTGCGATGCCACCGGCACCAGCAGGGGTCCGAAGATGATCAGCGCGGCCGCACCTTCCAGCACCGATCCCATGATGATCAGGATGGCGATGGACAGCAGCATGAACAGCCAGGTTCCGCTGGAGCGCGACATCTCCACCATGAGGTCGCCCAAGGCGTGGGGCACCTGCTGCAGCGTCAGCACCCAGGCCAACGCCTGCGCCGCCGCGACGATAAACAGCACGAGGCCCGAACGCGTGGCCGCGTGGACGAAGCTCCGCGCCAGGGCGCGCCAGCTCAACTCCCCGAACACCGCCGCGCCGACCACGATGGCGTAGAGCGCCGCGAAGGCCGAGATCTCGGTGGCTGTCGCGAAGCCGCTCTTGAAGCCGATAAAGATCATGGCGATCAGCCCGAACGACACGATGGCGCCCACCCACATGCGGCGAAGCGATCCGTCAGGGATGATGTCGGCCGCGATCGCCGCCTTGGTGCCAAACAGGATGGAAACGCCGACCAGCGCCACCGCCATCAGCGCGGACGGGATGAGCCCCGCCATGAACAGGCCACCGATCGACAGGTTGGCGACGAAGCCCAGGATGATCAGGTTGATGCAGGGCGGGATGGTTTCAGCCATGACGGCAGAGGCCGCGAGCAGCGCCACCGCCTGCCCTGGCTCCTGCTTCGAGCGCCGAGCTGCGGGGATCAGCACCGAGCCGACCGCCGCCACATCCGCCATCTTGGAACCGGAGATGCCGGAAAACAGCACCATCGAGAGCACCATCACGACGTTCAACCCGCCGCGCATGCGCCCCACCAGTCGTTGCAGCAGTTCGATCAGGCGAACGGACATGCCGTTCGCCTCCATCAGGTAACCAACCAAGATAAAGAAAGGGATGGCAAGCAGCACGAAGTTATCGATGCCGCGCGCCATCTGCTGCGCGAAGATCACGCCAGGCAGGTACTCGTCGAGCCAGATGTACACGAGGGCGGCCAGGGCGATGGAAAAGCCGATCGGCAGGCCGCCGAGCAGCGCGACCACGAAGCCCAGCGCCATGAGCAACCCCACCTGCGGCAGCGTGTCCGGCGCGAAGATCGACCAGACCATGAAGGTTCCCCACACCAGGGCGAGGACGGCGACAGCCTCCAGCAGTTCCCGCGACGGTCGCCGGAGAGCGATCTCCGCGGCGAAAACGGTCATGAACAGCGCCCCGCCCGCCATCGGCAGGAAGGTCCATTCCAGCGGTAGGCCGGAGCCGGTGGTCTGCCCGGTCGTGATCCAGCCGAGCTTAAAGGCGTTGAAGGATACGTAGGCCGCGATCACCACGACGAGCACTGCGGCGGCCGCGTCGAACCGTCGCCGCAGGCTGGCAGGAAGCATGGCCGCGAAGAACTCCACGCCCGGGTTCTCGCTTCGCGCCACCGCACTCGCCGCCCCGAAGAAGCTCGACCCCACCATCAGCCCCCGCGCAACGTCGTCCGACCACTCGACCGGCGCGTCGAACCAGGATCGGGCCAGGACGGAGCCGATGACGACGATGAGATCGAGCGCGAGCAGAACGGCCGCGATCGCGTCCGACAAGGACAGCAGGAGCCCCGTTACCGGTCGGCCGAGGTTGAGGGCAGGCGCGACGGCGGCGGTCTTCATCGCAACTGTCCTCAGACCGTGGTGCCCTGGATTTGCTCGATCACGGGCTTGGACTCCGGCCGGTTGCGCAGGAAGGCCTGGATCTGCGGCTCCACGCGCTTGCGGAAAGCATCGCGATCGCATTCCACCACCGTCACGCCGCGCTCCCGCAGGATCCCCAGCGCCTCCTTCTCCACCTGAAGCCCGTGGGTGCGCGTGTCCGTTGCCGCGTTCCGTGCAGCCTCCAGGAAGCGGTCACGTGATGCAGCGGGAATGCGATTGTAGGCGGCATCGCTGAGATAGATCGCGAGTGGCGAGAAGTTGTGCTGGGTGAGTGAGTAGAACTTCGCCGTCTCGAAGAACTTGCTTGCCACGATCGTCGGCGGATCATGCTCCAGCCCGTCGATGACGCCAGCCTGCAATCCCGTGTAGATCTCGCCGAAGGCCAGCGGGGTAGCGGCGGCGCCCATCAGCCGCAGGCACTCGGTGATAACCGGGTTCGGCAAGGTACGGATTTTCTGCCCCACCAGTTCCTCCGGTCCATGGACCGCCCTCTTCGAGAGCACGCTGCGGGCACCGAAGTTATAGGCCCAGGCGATGATCCGGATGTTCGCGCCGCGCTGCAGCGCCGTCTCGATGGGCCGCGCCGCTCCGGCATCGAAGGCTTTGGTCTGTTGCTCGAAGCTGGAGAAGAGGTAGCCGAGGTCGAAGGTGCCCACCAGCGGGACGAGGTTGGCCGCGATGGAGGAACCCGACACCATCATGTCGATCACGCCAAGCTTGACCGAGTTGATGACGTCGATCTCCTGGCCGAGCTGATTGTCGGGGAAGAAGGAGATTTCGATCTGCTCCGCCAAGCCGTTCGCGCGAAGCTGGGCGAGGAGCCGGTCGTAGTAGACGCGGCCATTGCCGAACTTCGGATCATTCGCCTGCGAGGACGAGAGGCGCAGGCGCAGGGGCGCGGCCTGCGCACGCCCGATCAACGACGGCGCGGCGAGAGCAACAGCTCCGACACCCAGCGATGCACGGATGAGATGACGACGATTGACAAGGTCCATAGGCCCCCTCCCCCTCCTGGCCGTCCATCGTGTGGCAGCCTTATTTGCAATATTGTATGACCAGATTTGTCGGCCTCGCAAGCAGCTTGTGGGAAGCCCGGATCGGTGACAGGGGTTATGGCCATGCTGGAAGGCGCGCAAACGCTACGAACGATTCAGGGGCAGGTGGCCGAGCGGATCGGCGTCAGCATCGTGCGCGGCGATGTCGCACCAGGTGAGGCGATCCCGTCCGAAATGCGGATCTGCGAGGTCATGGGCGTCAGCCGCACGGTAGTGCGGGAAGCGATCCGTATGCTGAGTGGCAAAGGTCTTATCGAAGCGCGGCCGCGCAGCGGTACGCGGGTCCGTCCGCCCGAGGAGTGGAATCAGTTCGATCCCGACGTTCTGCGCTGGCAGTTCGAAACGGCAGACCTGGCGACCTACCTCGTCAAGCTGTTTCGGCTTCGCAGTGCCGTGGAGCCGATGGCTTCGGCCTACGCAGCAACGTCTGGCACCACGGAGGACATCGCCCAGATCCGCGCTGCCGCCGACGCCATGGCAGCCGCGGAAAGCAACGACGCCTGGGTGGTCGCCGACATCGCCTTCCACCGCGCCATCCACATCGCGACCCGCAACGAGCTCTTCTGGCCCATTGCGCAGATGTTCGAGGTGGTGATCCGCCGCAGCTTCGACTTGCTGGCGCCGGGGGATCACCGCCCTCGTTCCATCGCCGAGCACCGCGCGGTGATGGAGGCTATTGCCTCACGAAGGCCAGACGCGGCGCGGCAGGCGATGGAAAAACTGATCGACCATGCTGCCGGGGACATGAAGCGGATGCACGGCATCGATCCACGCCATGACCACTTCACGCCGCGTCATCCGGCACTGGATGATTGAATAGTCGGGTCTAAGGGCCTCAACCAGCCGCATCCCTTCTGAGGTGAGGAACGGATGCCTCAACGTCGAAGCGCATGTCGCTTCCACCAGGGCGGAGGGTCATCGGCCAGAGTTCCTGGACGGGCGGCCGAGAGGGGTCGGCCGCCTTGATGCGGCCGACCATGATCTCTCCGAGACGTGCGCCGTACTCGCGGAGTGAAAAGCGGAAGCAGGTCAGTGCCGGATCGAGGTGCGCGACGACCTGGTTTTCCCGGAAGCCGATGACGGCAAGGTCCCGCCCCGGGCGCAACCCAGCTTGGCCGAGGCGCTCGTAGAGCCCGATGGCCATGGTCTCCTGGATCAGGATGACGGCTGTCGCCGGCTTCGGCATGGCCAGGAGCATATCGGCCAGGTCACGGCTCCCCTCCAGCGTGTCCGCCACGCGCAGCACGAGCGCCGGGTCGTCCGGGAGGCCGTGGTGCCGCAAGGCCGCCTGGTATGCCTCGAGGAAGACGTGGCCGTGGTTGACGTCGCGCAGCGTGGTGCCCAGCGCGATGCGCCGGTGGCCAAGCATCGCGAGGTGCTCAACGGCCTGCGTCGCCACCCCGGCAAAATCGAGATCGAGCCAGGCGTGGGCGCCGCCGGACAAGCTGCGGCCGAGCGCGACGAACGGCACGCCACGCTCGATCAGGAAGTCGATGCGTGAATCGTGCCGCTGCGTGTCGGAGATGATGAAGCCGTCCGCGAGGCGACGTTCCACGGCGCGGCGGAGGGACCGTTCCTGCTCCTCAACGGAGCCGCAGGGAAGGATGACGAGGTCGAGGTCGTGCGCCGCCAGCACGGGCTGCAGCCCCCCGCAGAGAGCGAGAAAGAAGGTCTCGCCCGCCGCGGTGCGGCTGATGTCGGTGCGCATGGTCAGGGCGATCGTGTTGGTCGTGCCCTGGCGCAGACTGCGGCCGGATTGATCGGGCACGTAGCCCAGCGTCAGCGCCGCGTCCCGCACGAGCTTGCGGGTCGCGGCGCTGACGTCGCCACGGTCATTCATCGCGCGGGACACCGTGCTGACGGCGAGACCGAGGTGGCGCGCCAAGTCACGAATGCCGATGCCCTGGCGTCCCATCCCCTGAGGAGCCGTGCCCTGGGGCCCTGTCCCGTGCCGCGATCCCTGCCCGCCCATGCGTACCCCTCTCCGTGAACGGGGCAATTGACAGGATCGGCCTCGCGGCGGAAGGTCCGGAAACGTTTCCGGGAGTGACTCTGGTCAGGGAGCGGGTGCTGGGCATCAGCACCGCCTGCCGTTGGTGTCCAACCCGGAACGGGTCTGCCGAAGTTGCAGCAAGCACGCCGGGACAACCACCGGCTCGCCTGGGAGGGCATCCATGAACGACCCTGACGACGAGATCGTCCGCAAGCTGACATGGCGGCTCGTGCCGCTGCTGACCTTTTGCTACTTCGTCGCCATCCTCGATCGGGCCAACGTCGGCGTGGCGGCGCTGACGATGAACGACGACCTGGGCCTGAGCGCGAGCGCCTTCGGGGTCGCCGCCGGCATCTTCTTCGTGCCCTACGTGCTGCTGGAATTGCCTTCCAACCTTGCCCTCGCGCGCTTCGGGGCCCGGCTGTGGATCGCGCGCATCATGTTCACCTGGGGCCTGCTTTCCAGCGCCCACGCCTTTGTCTGGGACGCGCCGAGCCTTTACGTCGCGCGCGCCCTGCTCGGCGCGGCGGAGGCCGGCTTCGTGCCGGGCGTGATCTTCTACCTCACGCTCTGGTTCCCTGCGGCCTACCGGGGCCGCATCATCGCTGCGTTCTTCACCGGCATCCCGATCGCGCTGGTGTTCGGCACGCCCGTGTCCGGCCTGTTGCTGGGTCTCGACGGCCTTGCTGGCCTACGCGGCTGGCAGTGGATGTACCTGCTGGAGGGCCTGCCCGCGCTGCTGCTCGCCGTAGTGCTACCCTTTATTCTGCCGGCCGACCCGGCGCAGGCGCGCTTCCTCACGCCGGAGGAGCGGGTTCGTCTGGAAACGCGCCTGGCGGCGGAGCGCCGGGAGCGGGAGGGCCTGTTCAGCGGCAACCACAACCTGCTCGCCGCCCTGCTGAGCCCGCGCGTGCTGCTGCTCTGCCTCGGCTACTACGGGCTGACCAACCTCAACGGCGCAGTCAGCACCTTCCTGCCGCAGATCCTGAAGGGCTTCGGCGTCAGCAACCTGCAGGCCAGCTTCCTCGCCGCGATCCCCTACATCTTCGGCGCGGCCGGAATGCTGCTGCTGGGGCGGCTCGCCGACCGGCCGGGCCGCCGCGGTCTCGCGAACTACGTCGCGCTGACGGTCTCGGCGCTCGGCCTCGCCGCCTCCGCCGCGACCGATGATCCCATGCTGAAGATGGTGGCGCTGTGCGTGACCGCCTTCGGGGTGTTCGGCGCCATGCCTGTGTTCTGGGGCCTGCCGACCGCGATCCTGACCGGCACCGCCGCGGCCGGCGGCATTGCCCTGGTGAACGCGCTGGGCAACCTGTCCAGCGTGGTCAACCCCTGGGTGATCGGGCTGATCCGCGACGCGACCGGCAGCTTCAACGGCGGCCTGCTCTGGCTCGCGCTGATGGCGGTCATGTCCATCCTCGTGATCACCGTCATCTTCCTGCTCTGGGGGCGCGCGGAACCCGGCCGCCCCAGCCTTCCTGTCCTGAAAGAAGCCCGCTGAGATGCGCATCACCGCCGTCCGCCTGCGCCGCCTGACCGGCACCCTGCCGACCAAGGGAGATATCTGGGAGGAGCGGTTGGTGCGGCCGATCGACGTGTACGACGAGTACCGCCACCGGCAGGACCATGAGGGCGGGGTGCAGACCGCCGAAGGCTTTCGCATCTCCACCGTGTTCCTGGAGATCGACACGGATGCCGGGGTTTCCGGCCGCGCCGGTCCGATCCCGGAGGCGGTGGCCTCCATCGTCGCGGGCAGCCTGCGCCGCCTGCTGATGGGACAGGACCCGATCGCGGGGGAGAAGCTGTGGGACCAGATGCACCGCGCGATGGTGCACGGGCGCCAGGGTGACGCGATGCTGGCGATCAGCGCGGTCGACTGCGCTCTGTGGGACCTGCGGGGCAGGTGGCTGGGACAACCTGTGTACCGGCTGCTCGGCGGCCCCACCCGCACGGCGGTGCCGGCCTATGCCTCCATGCTCGGCTTCGCCGTGCTCGACCCCGGCCGCGTGCGGGAACGGGCGCAGGAGTACAAGGCCCTCGGCTACCAGGCGCAGAAGTGGTTCTTCCGACATGGCCCGATGAGCGGCAAGGAGGGCCTGCACAAGAACGTCGAACTGGTCCGCACCCTGCGGGAAGCGGTGGGCGAGGATTACGACCTGATGTTCGACTGCTGGCAGTCCATGGATGTCGGCTACATCGTCGACCTCGCGGATCGCATCGCCGAGTACCGGCCGCGTTGGCTGGAGGAATGCGTCATGCCCGACCGCATCGACAGCTACCGCCGCATCAAGGACCGCACCAACATCCCGCTCGCCGGGGCCGAGCACGAGTACACCCGCTGGGGCTTCAAGCGCTTCATCGACGCCAACGCACTGGACGTGCTGCAGCCCGATATCTACTGGTGCGGCGGCCTGTCGGAAACGCTCAAGATCGCCGCCTACGCGACGGCGCACGACCTGATCACCATTCCGCACGGTCACTCCGGCGCGGCGACGATCCATTTCTCCGTCACCCAGTCACCGATCCACACGCCGTATCAGGAATACCTGGTGAAGTGGAACGCCATTCACCAACACTTCCTGCGCGACCCCGTCGACCCGACGGACGGCATGATCCACGCCCCGGAGCTGCCAGGCCTCGGCATGGAGTTGGACCTATCGAAGATCGAGACGGACACCGAAATCTTCGCATAGAAAAACGTGGCCGGTGGGTGAGGCAGCACTCCCTCCCTGCTCACCGGTCGGGGTATGGGTTCATTGCGGCTGCTCGCGAGTTCGAAGGCGCGTGCGTCAGCGCCCGCCCCCTGAAACGGCGCAGCTCGTGAGAACTCAAGAAGCGGGTTTGTTGTCACGCTGCTGCACGCAGCAGCATGCCGAAAAGGTCGCGCGGCTCATCCGGATCGGCGAGGAGGTCGAGTTCGTCGAAGAACGGGGTGCCGGCGATCTTGTCACGCACGTAACGTAGGGCCGAGAAATCCTCGGTGGCAAAACCGACGGAGTCGAACAGCGTGATCTGCTGCCGGCTGCTTCGCCCTTCCGCCTCCCCCGCGATGACGCGCCATAGTTCGGTCACCAGATGATCGGGCGCCAGTTGCTGGATTTCGCCCTCGATGCGGGTCTGCGGCGGGTATTCCACAAAAATCGCGGCCCGGCGCAGAATGTCAGCGTGCAACTCGGTCTTGCCGGGGCAATCACCACCCACCGCGTTGATGTGAACTCCGGCACCGACGAGATTGTCGGTGAGGATTGCCGCACGCTGTTTGGCTGCCGTCACCGTGGTGATGACGTCAGTCCCATCCACCGCCTCTTCCGTCCCGCTGCAAGTGATAACGTCGAAGCCGAAGCCGTCGAGGTTGCGCGCGCACTTCTCGCTTGCCCAGCGGTCGATGTCGTAGAGGCGCAGGTGATCAATGCCTAATAGCGCTTTCATCGCCAGCGCCTGGAACTCAGCCTGCGCTCCGTTACCGATGATCGCCATGGTGCGGGCATCCCCTCGCGCCAGATGCTTGGCCGCAACCGCCGAGGTTGCCGCGGTCCGAAGCGCCGTCAGGAGGGTCATTTCGGTGAGAAGCATCGGGTAACCGTTGGCGACATCGGCGAGAACACCAAAGGCCGTCACGGTCTGCCGCCCATCGCGCGTATTCTTCGGATGACCGTTGACGTACTTGAACCCGTAGGCGGTGCCGTCCGATGTCGGCATCAGTTCGATCACCCCGTCCGGCGAATGGGCAGCGACGCGCGCTACCTTGTCGAAGCTTTCCCAGCGCCGGAAGTCCTCTTCCACATAGGCTGAGAGTTCGGTCAAAAATCGTTCCACGCCAACCGACAGGACGAGCTTCATCATGTGATCGACGCTCACGAAGGGAACAACGTTCAGCTTCGAGGTCATCGGTCAGAAGCTCCGTGTCGGGCGATCAAAGATACGCCGGCCCATCAGGCTGGCGGCAAGGTCCACCATCAGAAGCGCTGTGCGACCACGCTCGTCAAGGAAAGGATTGAGTTCCACAAGGTCGAGCGAACGCACGAGACCGCTGTCATGAAGCATCTCCATGGCCAAGTGTGTTTCGCGAAAGGTTGCGCCTCCGGGCACCGTCGTGCCGACGCCGGGCGCGATGCCCGGATCCAGAAAATCGACGTCCAGGCTTACATGGAGCACACCGTGGACGGCTGCGACGCGATCAAGGAAGGCGCGCAGCAATGGTGCCAGTCCCTCCTCGTCGACCGCGCGCATGTCGTGAACGGTGACGCCGGCCGCTCTCAAGGCTGTTCTTTCCGCCGGATCCACGCTTCGAATGCCGATCATGCAGACATGCTCTGGCTCCGTCGTGGCGTGGAGCGCAGGAAGAAATGGCATGAAGCCCGGCTGCCCCGTGACATAGGCCATTGGCGTACCGTGGAGGTTACCGCTGGTGGTGGTTTCCAGCGTGTGGAAGTCCGGGTGGGCGTCGAGCCACAGAACGAAAAGCGGACGCCCTTCGTGCGCGGCGCGCCGAGCCATGCCTGAAATGGTGCCCGCCGAAAGACTGTGATCTCCCCCAAGAAAAATTGGGAAACCCTCGCCTCCAGTTTCGAATGCAACTTGCGAGAGGACACGTGTCCAGGCGTCATACTCGGCGAGTAGTCTCACAGCCGCGTTCGGATGCACGATGGGGCGGAGGGGTGCCAGAGCGACGTTGCCGCGATCGTAGACCTCGATGTCCAAGTCGAGAAGCACTTCGCGGAGCCCAGCCGCTCGGTATGCGCTCGGTCCCATGTCGCAACCCAGTCGTCCCGCCCCGTCCTGCACGGGGGCACCAATCAGGATGCATGGCTTCGTCATGTTGTTCCCTGCCGCCTCAGGAAGGCTAGCAAGGAAGGGCGGCAGTATCAGCCGACCAGATTGGCAGTTTGATTACCGTATTTATCCGATATGTAATAACCTCCTTATCAGTTCGGCGGAAGCATGGACAACATCGACCAACGCCTGATCACAATTCTCCGCCACGACGCGCGTCGTGGCATTTCGGATCTGGCAAACGAACTCGGACTGGCCCGAGCCACCGTGCGCAACCGGATCGAGCGGCTGGAAGCGCGCGGCGACATCATCGGCTACACCGTGATCTTGAGATCGGACGCCTTGGCTCTTCCGGTGCGCGGCATCACAATGATCGGGGTCGAAGGGCGCATGGCCGACAAGGTGGTGGACGCCTTGGCCGGCTTCCCCGAGATCAGGGCGGTGCATACGACCAACGGCAAGTGGGATCTTGTTGTCGAGATATCAGCGCAGAGCCTGACTGATCTTGACGCAGCCCTGCGACGGCTTCGGCTCGTCCCAGGCATCATCGCTTCGGAAACCAACCTTTTGCTCGCTACGCCGCGTTCAACGCAGGCGCGGCTGTAACCCGGGTCGTGCTCGGCACGTCAGGATGCGGGCGAGAGAGCTGCCCATCCGGCGAGATCGAGCAGCGGAAGGCGGCGTCATGGTTGAACAATCGAAAGTTGGCACCATCGAGGGTTGAAAGGCAGAAACTAGTCCCCTGGTGCCAGGCAAGGCGTTCAGCCGATCAGGAACTCGTCGCGGCGGGTACTGGCCTCCTCAGCTTAGGCCGGCCCGCACGGTGGCCACCGCGAACCACACAGTGATACGGGTGCCCTGCGAAACATTGCGCGGCTGGCATGAGGATGCTGGACAACATCGGGCCACAGCGAGTGCTAGATTGTGGCCTCAGCCGGATGCCCGGCATCCTGTTCACCGCACGCGTGGACCAAGCTCGTTATCCAGGCAAGACCACCAAAGGCAACCAGTTCCGACCGGCGCCCGGTTGAGAGAACGACAGCGGGGCACCTTCCGCGCTCGGCCCATCTTGCCTAGAAGGCGAGGCAAAGCTGGAGGAGCGACCGAACAATGAAGCGCACGATCTTGCTGGCAGCCCTGGTGGCAGCAGCCTCGCAGGCCCCTGCGAAGGCTCAGGATCTGCGCATCGGGCTCGGATCCGCGATCACCTCGCTCGACCCGCAGTTTCACGTCGTAGGCTCCAACAGCGCCCTGGCACGGAACTTCTTCGACGGTCTGGTGAACCAGGACGACCGGCAGCAGATCGTGGCTGGTATCGCCGACACCTGGCACGTGGTGGAGCCCACCGTCTGGGAATTCCACCTGCGGCCAGGCCTACGGTTTCACAACGGTCAGCCCGTTGAGGCGGAGGACGTGGCGGCCAGCCTGCGCCGCGTGCCGGAGGTGAAGAACAGCCCCTCCTCCTTCCTACCCTTCGTGCGCCCCATCACCGCCGTGGAGGTGGTGGATGCGAGCATCGTGCGCATCCGCACACAGGAGCCCTATCCGCTGCTGCCCAACGCGCTCAGCCGCATCGCCATCCTGCCGCGCACGGTGGAGCACGCCGACACCGCCGCCTTCAACGACGGTTCGGCGATGATCGGCACCGGCCCGCTGCGCTTCGTGCGCTATGCCCCGGGCGACCGGGTGGAAGCCGAGGCCGCCGAGCCACAACCAGGCGCGGCGCCGCTGCCGTGGAAGCACGTCACCTTCCGCTTTCTGACCAACGACGCCGCACGGGTAGCCGCTCTGCTTTCCGGTGACCTGGACATGATCGAACAGGTTCCCTCGGCCGATATCGCCCGGCTACGGCACGATGCGCGCGTCGGGATCGCCTCGGGCGCCTCGAATCGCATCATGTACCTGCACCTGGACCATGCGCGCGAGCACAGCCCCTTTGTCCGCGGCAAGGACGGGCAGGAGATCGCCAATCCGCTGCGTGACCCGCGCGTGCGTGAGGCGCTGTCGCTGTCGATCAACCGCGAGGCGCTGGTGGAACGCGTGATGGATGGCGAAGGAACGCCGGCTGGTCAGCTAGTACCGCAGGGCTATTTCGGCTTCGTTCCGGGCATCGCGGCCCCGAAGGCAGACCTTGCCAAAGCCAAGCAGTTGCTGACGGCGTCGGGGCTGCCGAATGGCTTTCGGATGACGCTGCACGTCACCAACGACCGCTATCCCAATGACGGGCGCGTGGGACAGGCGCTGGCACAGATGTTCACCCGCGCCGGCATCCAGACGCAGTTGGAAGCGCAGCCGGGCAGCGTCTTCTTCGCCCGCGCGAGCAACCTCGACTACAGCCTGATCATGGGCGGCGCCGCAGCCGAGACCGGTGAGGCTTCCTCGGTACTGCGGCCCCTGCTCGCCACCTGGAACCCGCAGTTGGGCGACGGCTCGGGCAATCGCGGCCGCTATTCCAACCCACGTTTCGACGCGGCCCTGCACGCGGCGCTGACCACCGTGGACGACGCGAAACGTGAAGCTCTGCTGCAGGAAGCCACCAGCATTGCGATCGGCGAGAACGCGGTGATTCCGCTCTTCTCGCTGGCCAACAGCTGGGCCACGGCGGGCAAGGTGCATTACCGCCCGCGCTCCGACGGCTACACGCTGGCGATCAACGCAACAATCGGCGATACGGGCGGGAACTGATTTGCCCCTACCCGGCCCAGCAATTTCTCGGCCGGCCGCGCCCCCGCAGGCTCGGGTCCTGATCAGGCCCGGTCCTGGCTGAGCTGTTTTCTGAAAGGACGACCATGGCGCCCGTCACATCCTCCCGCCCCGTACTGATCGACTGCGATCCCGGTGTGGACGACGCCATCGCCCTACTGTTGGCACTGGCCTCGCCCGAGCTGGACGTGCGGCTGATCACCACGGTAGCCGGTAACGTGCCGGGTGACACCACGGCCGACAATGCGCGGCGCGTGCTGACCCTGGCCGGGCGTGAGGATGTCCCGGTACATGCCGGCTGCACGCAACCACTGCTCGGGCCTGTGTGGCGCGGCAAGTACAGCGGTGCCAGCGGGCTGGGCGGCACGCTGCTGCCCGAGGGACGCGCGCCGCTGGCCGGCGGACATGCGGTGGACGCACTGACAGCGGCGCTGGAGCGCGCCATCGCCGAGGATGCGCCGGTGGAGCTGTGCGTCACCGGGCCGATGACCAACGTGGCACTGGTGCTGGCACGCGATCCCTCGCTGGTGCGCGGCATCCGGCGCATCGTGGCGATGGGCGGTGCCTTCGCGCAGGGCGGCAATCGTACGCCGACAGCAGAATTCAATATCCTGGCCGATCCGCACGCGGCACAGATCGTGCTGCACTCCGGTGCTCCCATCGTGCTGGCGCCGATCGACGTGACCTTCCAGGCGCTGGCCACGCCCGAGCGCGTGCACGATCTGCGCGGGCGCGCTGGTCGGGTGACGGCGGTGGCAGCGGAGTTGATCGCCTTCTATGACCGCAACGACCCGGCGCGCTACGGCGCGGTGGGCGGACCGCTGCATGATCCTTGTGTCATCGCCTTCCTGCTGCGACCGGAACTTTTCGAGGCACGCGAGGCCAACGTGGAGATCGAGCTCAACCCCGGCCTCTCCTACGGCCAGACGGTGGGAGACTTCTGGCGCACCACGGATCGGCCGGTCAACGCGACGGTTCTGTGGAAACTCGACGCGGCAGGGTTCTTCGACCTCCTGTGGGAACGTCTCGCACGCTTCTGAGACTCCCCCGCACGACGCCGCACCCAGGTGACACCGCTCCGGTACGTCAACGACAACGCTGGCGAGCTTAGCGCGCCACGTCACTCCTGCCCTCAGGCCAGCCCCGTTCAAAGCCGACACTCGTGACCGTGAAGGTTTACCCCCTTCACCGAGACAGCTGGGCGACCTCGCGTATGTAGGATTGTCGCGCCGGAAATTTACCTTATCGGGGACGGCAGCTTCGGACCTATGCGTGTTGATCCGGATAACCAGCCTGGCAGCCAGCTAGCACGGTAGTCACCTACCTCCCCGCTCGAACTTCGCGCCGCGTGGCAGGTCAGCCCAGCCCCAAGTGGCCGCACAACGTGGTTTCCCCGTAGTCGCGGCGGAACCGCCGCGCCGCTGAACAACGGGAACGACCTTGCGGACGAAAACGTCGAAGCCGCCGGGCGTGAGGCGTGGTGCGAAAACGAAGCCACCGCCGCGTCCTCCTACACGTAGCGCTCGATGCCGAGTGCTACCGTTTCCGGTCTGCCAGCGCCCCATCACCCTGATCATAAGTCGGCAGTTCGAGAGACCGTCCCGCTCTGCCACTTCGCTCCACTTCCCTGCGGTGCCCAGGCGATCGCCAAAACGCCCTGCCAGCCTTTCCGACACCGCGTCGCCTTCCACGTCAGGCCCGATCGGCGGCAGTAGCCCGTCGGGGTTGTGGGCTGACAGATCGCGGCTCCAGATATGCTCATGGAGGTTGATGGCAGTTCTCGGGCTGACCTGCCGCAGGCGGGTCGCGGCGGCATCGAGGTATGCCTCTTCCTCAGTATCGCCCAGGGTCAGGGTGGCGCCGGGCGGGATCTTCAGATTCCGCGGGCGGAGAACTCCTGGCCGAGCTCCGGCACGACCTGTTGACGTCGTCGGAAGCGCCGCCTAATTAGGGAACGATCGTTTCCTAAATAGGTGGTTGGTGTGCCGCGACCTCTTCGGGAAAGGACACGGGGTCGACCACGCGCCTTCGATGAGGCCAAATTCCTTGATGGCGCCATTGCTCTCTTCAGCGGCGCGGGCTTCTCAGGTGTCGGCATCAGCGATCTTACGGCGGCGACAGGCCTGGCGGTCGGCAGCGTCTACAAAGCATACCAGGACAAGGAGGGCGTCTTCGCCAAGGCGCTCGAACGCTACATCCTGCTCCGCGAAGCCCATCTGGCCGCGCTGTTTGCACAGGCGCCGAACGCCCGCGCCAGGATCGAGGCGCTCCTGAGGCTCTACATCGACCTGAGCCAGGGCAAGGACGGCAGGCTCGGCTGCCTGGTGGTCGCCGGGATCGCTGATCTCGATCAGGTCGGCCGTGCTGCGGACATGCTGTGCACGCAGCTCTTGAGGCGGCGAAAGATGCTGGCGGAGCTGATCACCGATGGCCAGCGCGACGGCTCAATCGCGATAGGCGCCGATCCTCGGGCGACCGCCGAACTGCTGCTGGCCATGCTGCAAGGCATGCGCGTCGTCGGCAAGGGCGGGATGCTCACCGAATGCAGCGAAGCGCTCATCGCCCAGGCCCTAAAGCTCCTCGATTGACCATGCCAGCCGCCATCCTCACCGCGCTTCTCGCCGGGGCGATGCTGCCTTTGCAGGCCCTCTTCAACGCCTGCCCCGGACGCTTGCTCGGGTCTCCACTCTGGGCGGCCTGCGTGTCCGGTGCGGTCACAACGGTCGCTCTCCTCGTCTTCGGCCTGATCGTGACGAAAGGGCTGCCCCGGACCGCAGGTGCCACCGAACTGCCGTGGTGGGCCTGGGCCGTTGGGCCGTGCGGCGTGGTGGCGCTTGCAGGCATGACGGCGGCGGCCCCGCGGCTTGGCGTCGCGGCGATGATCGCCATGGTCGTGACCGGCCAAGTCCTGTTCTCGCTGCTGCTCGACCGCTTCGGGCTGTTCGGCCTGACGGCCTCTCCGCTGACGCCGCAGCGCGTGCTCCCGGCCTACCTTTTCCTGACTGGCGCCATTCTGATCCGATAGGAGACAACCGTGATCCACGGCACTCTGCCACCGGCGCCAGCCGGTTTCCGCCACCACTTCGCCACCGCGGGCGGGCTGCGCTTCCATTACGTCGCCGGTGGCGTTGACTCTGGCACGACCATCGTGCTCCTCGCCGGGTTTCCGGAGAGCTGGTACGCGTGGCGCCACGTCATGCCGAAGCTCGGAACACGCTTTCGCGTCCTGGCTATCGATCTGCCGGGACAAGGCGACAGCGACAAGCCCCTCGACGGCTACGACACCGAGACGGTTGCGCGGCGCGTGCATGATCTCGTCGCGCAGCTGGCCCTCGGCCGATATTGTCTGGCGGCGCACGATGTGGGTGCCTGGGTCGCCTTTCCCTACGCCTTGATGTTCGGCGACGAGATCGAGGCACTGGCACTGCTGGATGCCGGAATCCCGGGCATCACCCTGCCGGACATGTTGCCGTCGGCGTCTGACAGGTCGTGGAAAACATGGCACTTCGCCTTCCATGCCGTTCCGGACCTGCCGGAGATCCTGCTCGAAGGACGGGAACGGCCCTACCTCGAGTGGTTCTTCTGGCACAAGACTGCCAGTCCCTGCCCTTACGGCGAAGCGGAGATCAACGAGTACCATCGCATCTACTCGGCTCCCGGAGGCATGCGGGCTGGCCTGGCTTTCTACCGCGCCACTGACCGCTCAGCGGAGCAGAACCGCGCCCTGGCGGCGCGTGGCAAACTCTCCATGCCAGTGCTCGGGCTCAGCGCCGATCAGGGATCGATTCCGGACATGGCCGCAGCGATCCGCGCCTTCGGGGCTGACGTAAGAGGGGAAACGATCAAGGACTGCGGACACTTCCAACCGGAGGAACAGCCCGAAGCGGTCGCGGAAACACTGTCGCGATTCTTCGGGGCTCGTTGAACCGTATGAGGGCGGCAACGGCTTAGTCGGATCTCGTATCCGCTTAGCGACTTTATCACTTCGTGGCTTGAGATCGTGCTGTGAGTTTGTTCCCGTCCGGATCACGAAGGTAGGCGACGAATGCCCCGTTCGGACGCTCAGTGGGCGGGCTCTCGATCGCGGTACCGCCATGCGCGGTGCCGGCCTTGTGCCATGCGAGAACATGGTCCCGGCTCGCAGCGGCAATGCCGATAGTCCCACCGTTGGCCGCGGTCGCCGGATTACCATCGATCGGTTTCGTGACCATCAGCCGACCGCCCTCGTGGGTATAGATCAGCCTACCTCTGGCATCCATTTCGCCAGGCTTGCCCCCTAGCGCGGCGAATGTGGCATCGTAGAATTCCCTGGAACGTTCCATATCGTTGCTGCCGATCATGACATGAGTGAACATGTTTTCTCTTCAGGAAGGTGCTTTGCGAGATAGTAGATGCCTGCTCGCCGGCTGAGAGCCCGCTTCATAACGGCTGAGATTGGGTGAGCGGCGAGGGTTCTGCGCGTTCGGAGGGTGTCTGTGTGTCCTTCGAGGTGCCTCATGTGGACCCCCGCCACCCGCGCGCAGCTTGCGCGACGGGTACAGCCCTATGCAACCTGCCTGACCGATGCCGAGTGGGTGCTGGTCGAGCCCTTTTTGCCAGCGCCTGTGGGAACTGGACGGCCTCGCTCCTGGCCGATGCGGCTGATGGTCGACGCCATCCTCTACGTGCTCCGGACCAGCTGCGCCTGGGCGCACCTGCCTCGCGACTTCCCACCCCCTGGGACCGCGCATCGCTGGTTCCTGCGCCTCTCGCGCTCGGGCACCTTCGAGCGGCTGGCCCACGCGCTGACCATGGCCGACCGCGAGCGTGTCGGCCGGGAGGCGTCACCGACAGCGGCGGTGCTGGATGCCCAGTCCGCCCGCCCGGGCGGTGTCGGCATGAAGGGGGCTCGCGGCCACGATGCCGGAAAGAAGGTGACGGGGCGCAAGCGTCATGCCCTGGTGGACACCGACGGTCGGCTCCTGCTGGCCGCCGTCTCACCAGCTTCCCTGCACGACAGCCGCGGCGGTGCGGCCCTCCTGGCCATGTCGCGCCATCCGTGGCCGTTCCTGGCCCGCTGCTTCGCCGAGCGCGCCTACACCGCATCCCGCGTGGCACAAGCCTCGTTTGTCGCCGTCACCATCGTCGGCAGCGCACCGGGACAAAAGAGCTTCGCTGTGCAGCCCAGGCGCTGGGTGGTGGAGAGGTTCTTCGCCTGGTTCGGCCGATGCCGGCGCCTAGCCCGCGATCACGAAACCACCGCCAGCTCTGCCGTCGCCCTCTTCACCCTCGCCGCCACCATGATCCTCGTCAGGCGTCTCGCCCAGCCGTTATGAAGCGGGCTCTTAAACCCATGCGGAAACAGCAGAGATCAGCCTAAGATCCCCGGAGCATCTGCGCCCCGGCCACGAACTGCGAGGCCTGATGAACTACGATGGCAACCCGTGCAATCTCTCCAGTAACCTATCCCGCTGGAACACACGAAATTCTTTTTTGCTGCATTGCATTAGATGCGGCAATGCAGCCTTCATGATCGAACCGCGCCTGCGCCTGAGACCGCATCCTCTCCCATGAAGGCGCAATCGCTCGTAGGCCTTCTGGGGATTCTTCTCGCTGCCCTGACAGCCGAGTTCAATGATGGCGTGACCAATGCAGCCCTGAACGACATTCAAGGCGGCCTCCGCATCAGCCATGACGCAGGGACCTGGATCGAGAGCCTGTACGCCACGGGGCAGGTCATCGGTATGTCGATGGCGACCTTCTGGGCCGTCACGGTTTCGGTCCGACGTTTCGCCATCTTCGCCGTGATCCTGAACGGGGTCACGACGGTGTTGATCCCTTTGTCGGCCGAACTCGCCTGGCTCTACGGTCTGCGCATCATTGAAGGCATGGCCGCCGGCTTTACCATCCCACTGCTGCTCACGGTCGCGCTCCGCGTGCTGCCGCCACCCATTCGTCTTTACGGCCTGTCCGCCTACGCGCTCACAGCGACTTTCGGACCCAACATCGCGACGACGCTTGCCGCCTTGTGGACCGACCTCGTGGATTGGCGCTTCGTGTTCTGGGAAGCGCTGCCGCTCTGCGGCCTAGCCGGAACGATGATCTGGTACGGTGTGGCACAGGACCCGCCTCAGTACGATCGGATCAGCAAGTTCGACTGGCCGGGCGCCCTGCTCATCGTCATCGGCGCTGGATCGCTCACGACCATGCTGGAGCAAGGAAACCGCTACGACTGGTTCAACTCGCCGACGATCTGCGTCCTGGCCACGCTCAGCGTGGCAGGCTTCGGGCTGCTGCTCGTCAACGAGACGCGGCAGGAGCTGCCGCTGTATCGCTTCGACCTGCTCAAGCGGCGCAACTTCGCCTACGCGCTAATCGCGCTCTTCGTGTTCCTGCTCCTCAACCTCGGGGTCAGCACGCTGCCGGCGAGCTTCCTGCGCGAGGCCGGTTTCCGCCCGGAGCAGATCCAGTTCATCAGCCTGCCGATCGCCCTGTCGCAGCTCATCACCCTGCCGGCCGTCGCCTACCTACTCGACTTCCGCCGCGTGGACCCGCGGGTGGTCAGCTTCGCAGGCATCCTCTTGGTCATGGCGGCGGCGCTGGGCAACAGCTTCATCACCTCAGGCTGGCAGCTTGAGCAGTTCTACCTATGGGAGGCCTGCGCCGCCTTGGGCGAGTCGCTGATCGTCATGCCGCTTCTGATGATGGCAACCAACACCATCCGTGACCCGGCCGATGGCCCCTTCACCTCTACTTTGGTGAACACCATGCGCGCCATCGCGCAACCGACGGGCGTCTGGATGGTACAGCTGATCACGCGCTGGCGCGGCAGCCTGCACTACAATCGGCTGGCGGATCAGGCCGGACTAAATCGCTTCAGCGTCCTGCAGGCTCCGGGCCTGCTGCCAGGGAACCCTCCGCCTTTCCTGCCAAATGGGGAACCAGGCCCCGGCGGCGGGGCGGAGGTTTATCGCGCCGCCGTCGAGGCACAGGCCATGGTGCTGACCCTGGCGGACGGCTTCCTGATTATTGCGGGCCTTGCTCTCGCCCTGGTGGTTGTTCTCCTGATCCTGCCGGTTCGAACCTATCCGCCGCGGATCGAATTGGCCGAAAAGTAAGGAAAGTAGCATGGCGGAGAACGACGACGCGCCTGGAAAGGGCGGCGGGCGCCACGCGGCCGAACATGGCGAGAAGGACGGGAAGGCCTCGTCCGGTGGCGACGAGAAGGCCGGGAGCAGGTCAGAAGCCGAGCCGAGGTCCCGCTGGCCCCTCCTTGTCGCCCTTGCCGTGGCGATCCTCTTCACGGGCGGCGTGCTGCTCTACGTGTTCCTGCCGCACCGCGTCGTTTATACCAACGATGCCTACGTCACCGCGCATTATGCCACGATCGCGCCGCGCATCTCCGGACAGGTTTCCGCCGTGCTGGTGGACGACAACCAGCGCGTCACCGCAGGACAGTTGCTGGCCATGATCGACGACCGCGACTACCGTGCCGCGTTGAGCACGGCCGAGGCGCAGCTCGAGCGGGACCGCGCGCAGGTGGAAGACGTGACCGGCACCATCGCGCGGCAACCGGCGGTCATCGACCAGTCGAAGGCGCAGGTGGACTCCACTGCGGCGCAGCTCTCCTTCGCCCGGGCCAATCAGCGGCGCTACCGCAACCTGGCCAGCACGGGTGCCGGAACGGAGCAGGATCGGCAGCAGGCTGACACCGCCGTGCAGCAGGCCGAAGCGACCATCGCCAGCAACAGGGCTTCCGAAGAGGCCGCGCGTCGGCAGGTGCCGATCCAGGAGGCGCAGCGCCGCGCTGCCATGGCGACCGTGAAAGCCGACGAGGCACGCGTGGAGCAGGCACGCCTGGACCTGTCCTATACGCGGATCGTGGCGCCGATCGACGGCATGGTGGCCCGACGCTCCGTCCAGGTCGGCAACATCGTCGCGCCGGGCGCCGCGATGATGGCGGTGGTGCCGCTGGACGATGTGTACGTCGAGGCGAACTATCGAGAAGTCGAGCTACGTCACATGCTACCCGGCCAGCCCGCACGCATCCACGTGGATGCCTACGACATCGACATCGACGGCGTGGTGGACAGCATCTCGCCCGCCTCCGGCGCCGCCTTCTCGCCGATCCAGCCGAACAATGCGACCGGCAACTTCACCAAGATCGTGCAGCGCCTGCCAGTCAAGATCGTGGTGTCCCCGGGTCAGGATCTGGCGAAGCTGCTCCGCATCGGCTTCTCGGTCGAAACCTACGTCGATACCGGCCTGGCCGACGTGTCCACCCGGCAGCAGGGCAATCCGCAGCGCGTCACGGGAGAGCGCTGAGCGATGCGGTTTTCCGGAACATGGCTCGCGCTGGGCCTCGGGATCGGGCTGGCGGGATGCACCGTGGGCCCGGACTTCGTGCCGCCGGCAAACCAGGCACCATCGCGCTGGTGGGGGCAGGACGGACGGCAGGGCGTTTCAAGCCCAGCGGGCATCACCTACGGCGCCGCCGTGGATGCGCGCTGGTGGATGGGGCTCGGCGATCCGGTGCTGTCGGCCCTGGTGGAACGGCTCGCGGCCGAGAACCTCGACCTCATGCAGGCGACGGAGCGTGTGCAGCAAGGACGGGCGCAGCGGAAGGTGGTCGCCTCCGAAGGCCTGCCGCACATCGAGGCTCACGACTCCTATGAGCGTATGCGCAGCAGCCCGACCGGGCCAAGCTCCCTGTTCGAGAAGGTGCCCGGTGCGCCGCGGGAATATGACGACTGGCGGGACAGCCTCGGCGCCTCCTGGGAGCTCGACCTGTTCGGACGAGTTCGCCGCGCGGTGGAGGCCGAAACGGCCAACACCGAGGCGTTGGACGAGGCGCGGCACGGCATCGCGCTGATGGCCGTCGCGGATCTGGTTCAGAACTACATCCAGCTCCGCGGCGTCCAGCGGCTGCTGGCCATCACCGGCGACAATCTTGCCAACGCCCGGAAGAATGTCGGCTTGGTGCGCGACCGCTTCGCCAACGGCGTCAGCACCACCCTGGACATCGCCAATGCCGAGGCACAGCGCGCCACCATCCAGGCCTCCCTGCCCCAGCTGCGAACGGAGGAAGCGCAGTTGGTCAACGCGATCGGCCTGCTGCTGGGTCAGCCGCCCCGTGCCCTCGAGGACGAGCTGTCGCGATCGCTGCCGCAGCCGGTCGTGCCTCCAGCCATCCCGGTCGGCCTGCCGGCTGATCTGGCGCGCCGCCGCCCCGACGTGCGCGAGGCCGAGGCCCGGCTACACGCCGCCACGGCGCAAACGGGCTTCGCGGTGGCATCCTTCTATCCCGACGTGCGGCTGATGGGGAATGCGGGCACCGAGTCCCTGCAATTCGGTCGGACCTTCGACCTGCACTCGGCCTTCTTCTCCGTAGGGCCTTCCATCGACCTGCCGATCTTCGAAGGCGGCCGGTTGCGCGGCACGCTGCGACTGCGGGAGTCCCAGCAGCGCCAGGCTGCGATCAGCTACCGCGAAACGGTGCTCCGTGCCTGGAACGAGGTGGATAACGCGCTGACCGCATTCGAGCAGGCGCGCCGCCGGCGGGACGATGTGGCGGAAGCGGTCAAGCAGAATACCAGGGCCCTCACCGCGGCGCGGCAGCGCTACGTGGAAGGCACGGTGGACTTCCTCAACGTCATCGCGGCCGAGAACGCGGTGCTGGAAAGCAGCCGATCGCTGGCGGAAACCGACACGCGCATCGCCGTTGCATTCGTTGCCATCTACCGCTCGCTCGGCGGCGGCTGGGAAACAATCGCCCCGTGACGCGCTCCCGGCACGCGAGTGGACGCTATCCGCCACGCGTCCGGGTAGCGGACCCGCTGTCGCTGACGGTGGATGTCGCAGGTGCCGCCGTATCGACGCGCACAACCACCGACATGCCAGGGGCGAGTTGCGAAGCCAGGGATTGGTCAGGGTCGATGGCGATCCGTACCGGCAGGCGCTGCGCCACCTTGGTGAAGTTGCCGGTGGCGTTGTCGGCGCGAATCACACTGAACTCCGAGCCGGTCGCGGGGGAGAACTGCTCGATGTGACCGTTCAGCACGGCACCGCGCAATGCATCCACCTGGAAAGACACCGGCAGTCCCACCCGCATGTCGGGGATCTGCGTTTCCTTGTAGTTGGCCACGACCCACTTATGCTCGGGCACCACGGTGGTGAGCTGGGTGCCGGCAGTGACGTACTGACCCAGCCTGGCGCCAACCTCTCCGAGGCGGCCATCGCTCGGCGCGATCACGCGCGTATTGCTCAGGTCGATCTCGGCTAGGTGCACCAGCGCCTCGGCACCGTGGACGGCGGCTTCCAGCCCGGCACGGTTGGCGGTGGTTTCTGCCAGCGCCTGCTGCGCCACCAGTTTGCCAGCCGCGGCCTGCGCCAGGCTGGCTTCCGCCTGACGCAGGGAAGCACGCACCTCGTCACCCTTCGCGACTGACTGGATGTTGGCCTGCAGCAACGGTTCCATACGCCGGAGATCCGCCTGTGCCTTGGCCAGTACGGCCGCGGCGTTCTCGACCTGTGCCTGGGCGACGGCGACGCTGGCCTCCTTGGTGCGGCGCTGCAGGTCCAGGTTGTCGAGCAGGGCCTGGCTGGCGGCACGCTGCGCCTCGGCCTGGGCCAGACGCTCCCGGAAGATGCGATCGTCGATCCGCGCCAGCAGGTCACCCGCCTTCACCTCACCGTAGTCTTGCACGGGGATTTCGACGAGGTATCCGGCCACCTGCGGGCTGACCACGGTGACGAGACCGCGCACGTAGGCGTCGTCGGTGGTTTGCACCGTCGAGGTGAAGGGCGCGAGTTGCCACGCGTACAGGACCACCAGGACACCCGCCGCACCGGCCAGCAGGGCCGGGATGGTGACACGCGAGCCGGGCAATAGCTTCGGGAACGACATGAGGACCTGTGATGGCGGTTCAAACTGGCTGAGCCCGTCGCTGCACGGCGATGTCGCGCAGCTTCCGGACCAGCAGATGGATGAAGAGGAGGAGGAGGCAGCCGCCAGACACGCCAGACACGACCCGGAACAGGTCGTTGTAGGCGAGAACATAGGCTTCCCGCGTGGCGACCTGGGCAAGCAGGGCCGCGCCCTCGGCGCTGCGCAGCGCGCCGTCGCCCAGTACCCGGCCGTAGGTGGCGCCGTACTGCGCGACGCGCTGCGCCACGAGCGGATCCGCGAGGGTCAGATGCTCGACAATCTGGCTGGAGTGGAACTTCTCCCGCACCGTCAGCAACGTGCCCAGCATCGAGGAGCCCAGGAGGCCACCCAGATTCTGCGATGCCAGGAACACGGCAAAGAAACTGGTGAGGTACTGCATGCCTGAGCGGATGGTATGCGTGAAGCACCAGGTCAGCGCCGATGGCAGAAAGAGCGCCCCGCCGAAGGCAACCAGGGCCTGGGACACGTACACGTCGTGCGGGCGGGTGAGGCTGGTGGCATCCCCGTCCATCCAGGCACCGATCGCGATCATCAGGAGCGCGACCGCGTGGATTGCCGGGGTGTTCTGCGGCCGGTTGACCACGGCGAGCACGGGAAAGGACGCTGCAGTGGCAGCGAACACGACCCAGAGCATGCCCGTCATATGATCGTTCAGCAGGCCGAGTGTTTGGAAGAACCCGATCATCCCAGTGGTCTGCTCGGCCAGCACGAAGCGGGACAGCAGCATGGCGCCGCCGAACACGATCATGGTTTCCGAGGAAAGCCAGCGCAGGTGCAGCAGGGGGTTGGCGCGGTTCGCTTCCACCGCGACCAGCAGCGCCAGGCACGCGATGCCGCCGGCCAGGCAGAAGCCGAGCCAGGGCGCCTCAAACCACCAGTAATAACGGCCAAGGCTCAGCACGACGCTCAGGAGGCCCATGCCCACCACCAGGAGCGGCAGGCTGATCGCATCCACCCGGTCGAAGATTTTGGCGCGCGGCATCGGGGTGAGCGGCAACAGGAAGGCGCAGGACAGTGACAGCAGCGCCAAGCCCAGTTCCAGCAAGTTCAGGTTCTGCCAAAGGCCGGTGTCCAAGAGATAGGGCGAGACCAACCTCGCCAGAGGCGTTGCGAGTTGCGAGCCGCACAGACCGAAGGTGACGCCAATCGTCAGCTTATGCTGCGGCGGCATGATCTCGAGCATGTACAGGAAGGCCAGCGTGCCGAGCGGTGCTGCCACAAAGCCGGCGGCGGCGCGCACGATCACGGCGGAGCGCAGGTCGTGGGCGAGGAAGTGCGCCGCCGCGACGCCGACGAACAGGCACAGTCCGAGCTCGGCAAACAGCCGCAGGCCGAACTGCGTACGGAACTTGTAGAGCAGCAAGGAGGCGGTGATGCTGGTGGAGGAGTAGGCGGCGGTCAGCCAGACCGACTCATTGGTGGTGGCGCCGAAGGTGGCCTGCACCGCCAGCAGGTTGCCCGCGACTAGGTTGTTCACGAGGCCCTGGGTCAGTCCCGTGATCAGGGACGCCAGCACGTAAAGGCCCATGCGCCACAGAGGCATGGGGGCAGGAACGGGTGGAGCCGGCGGCGGTGACACCGCCTCGGTGACCGGCTGCGGTGCAGCAGCCGGCAGGGCCGTACCGCTCATCGGCCTTGCTCCTCCGCGGGTGGAGCGGCACGGAGGGGAGCGGGGATGAGTTCCAGATTGTCCACCATGGCGTCCATGACGCGGACGGCAATCTTGATATCGGTTTCTGGTACGGTGGCCAGCATCCCGTCGAGGAGATCCTCGAACAAGGCGTTCACCCGTTGAACCACGGAGGCGGCCTCCGGCGTCAGCGTGATGCGGTTGGCGCGCTTCTGGCCGGCTGCGGGCTCACGCCGGATCAACTGCTGGCCTTCCAGCCCGTCCAGCAGGCGAACCAGCGTGGGGTGTTCCACGGAAAGCTCGGCGGCAAGGTCACGCTGCATCATGCTGCCGCCCTCACGCGACAGAGCGATCAGCGCGCGCGCCCGGCTCAGGGTGTGGCCACTGCCCTTCAGTTCGCTGTCGAAGCGGGCGCGCCACTTCTGGGTGACGCGGCGCAAAGCGGCGGCCAGGGAGGCGTTCGTGCTCTTCACGTTGGATGTTAGCTTGCTAATGTTAGCAAGCTACATACCCGATTTGCTGGAATTTGCAAGCTGAGCAGGCGCCTTGGGACCCGCCGAAGGACAACAAAGAGTTCCTTGAGACTTGTGCAACCAGCATCGGCCGTTGTGACCCACAGGAAGACGTCACCACCCGAAGCACGCCGCTGGCCCAAGCGGAGGAGCGGCACGCCCCGTGGAGCGACTTCGCCACACAACCTCCCTGGGACTTTGCCAGCGGCCCTGGCCGTAGTCGCCTGATTGTTCTGGCTCCCCAGGCTTAGTTATGTCGGACCAAGAGCCTGGCTTACGCGTTATGAGGAGCTTTGTTCGGGAACCGCTAGGACTGCGGGCGGGAACGCAGCCGTGTCCGGCATGGCGGCATGGCTGTCGGGTACTGGAGGGCTGGCGCCACGATTTCCCTGCGGTCTTCCCTTCGTTAGAAGGACGGCATGGACAACAGCATGGCCGCCAAGCCCTACAGCAAGCTCAAAGGCGATCCTTACCAAGCATATGAGGAGCTGCCGCTCGAGGTGCGCCGTGCCTTGCAGGAAGCCTTGGTGGACTGGTGCCCCCTGCGCACCCGCGAATGGCATCTTCACCTGCTGCGCCGGGAGCGGCTGCGGCCGGCGCAGGCGGCGTCCGTCCTTGTCCAGACAATCCGTGGACATGATCACGCCGAGGTGAGCGCCTTCGCGAAAACATGGTCCAAAGGCGCTAGGTCCTATCCGCACCTTGCCGCTGGGGCAACGTTGCAGCGCTACGCTGGAACGGATGGCATCCCCGCCGCCAAGCCTGTGCCCATCCCGCGGACGGACACGAAGCCCAAGGCACGAACCAAGCGCCCGGCACGCCGTCGCACCAAGCGCTGACGGTGACGGTGACGGTGACGGTGACGGTGACGGTGACGGTGACGGCAAGAATGACGGCGACCAAGTGGTCGCCACGTCTGATTTGAACCGCCGCTTGCTCGGAACGAATGGAATAGTCACAGTCCGGCCGGCCACCGTGTGCGATTTAGTCAAAACAGTTTGTCCGCGAGGCCGGGCACATAATCGCAATATGGTTTTGTCGCAAGCACAAAGCCGAAATGCCATCAAGCGGAAATTACGAAATTAGCCCCGTTTTCGAAGCTTTTTACACCAACCATTCACGACCACCTCAAGCCGATTGTTCGCGAACTCGTCCGAGTGGTTCCAAGATGTGATTTTCGTCTGCCCATGGAAATTTCCCCATCGCCGCATTCAGCGAGGAAAGCTGCTTAACTCCTTAATCAGGAAGCTGTTTGGTTCCTATCGACAGTCCACCGACATAGCTGCCGTTCCGACTGCACTCGGTTAGCCGTCGACGACAAGGCGAGCCTGCAAAAGTTATTCTGCTCAACCTTCCTAACCGATCCAAAGACGCGGTCCTCCGCCCCTCAACACACCCCGTCGAACTGAACTGGACTCGGCTGACATCCACTGGCAGCGTAACGTTCCGACCCGGCCCGACGGATAGCCAGCCTTTCCGCGGGCGTCTGGGGGTCAAAGCGGCGCAAGACCGCGGCCAGGGCGTAAGGGAGGAAAACGTGAAGCGGAGAGATTTCGTCGGGCTGGGCGCCGCCACCCTGCTCGCCGGCACCACGAGAGCCCGTGCCGCTTCACCCCCCAACGTGCTGGTGATCGGCACCAACCTGGGCGCCGTGCCCTCGCTCGACCCTGCGGCGATCAACGCCCGCACACCGTCGGAGGTGGTGTCCAACCTTTACGACAACCTCGTGCAGCTCGCGCCCGACGACCTCACCACCATCCGCCCGATGGCGGCGGAGAAGTGGGACGTCTCGGACGACAAGAGCACCATCACGATGACGATGCGCCGGGGCGCGACCTTCAGCTCCGGCAATCCCGTCACCGCCGAGGACGCGGCCTGGTCCATCCGCCGCGTCATCAAGATGGCGCAGGTCGGCGCCACCGACATCGCGCTCTGGGGCTTCACGCCCGAGAACGTGGATGGGCTGGTGCAGGCGACGGACGAGCACACGCTCGTCATCAAGCTGCCGGAGAAAGTCTCCACCGACCTCGTGCTCTATTCCCTGGCGGGGTCGTCGCTCGGCGTGCTCGACCGGAAGGTCGTGCTGCAGCACGAGCGCAACGGCGATCTCGGCCGCGACTGGCTGAAGGGCAACAGCGCCGGCAGCGGCCCCTACAAGCTCGCGCAGTGGCGACCCAACGACATCCTGCTCTGCGATGCGCGCACGGATTACTGGGCTGGCACGCCGGCGATGCGCCGCGTCGTCATGCGCCACGTCGCGGAATCCGGCAGCCTGCGCCTGCAGATCGAGGCGGGCGACATCGACGTCGGCCAGTACATGGCCAGCGGCGACCTCGAAGCCTTGCAGGCCAAGGGAGCAACCATCGATCTCGGGGCGGGCTTCGGCTTCTACTACATCGCCATGAACACCAAGGACCCGGACCTCGCCAAGCCGCAGGTCCGGCAGGCCTTTCAGCACATCGTCGACTGGAAGGCGCTCGCCGCCACCACCATGAACTTCAACGGCTTCCCCTGGCAGTCGATCATCCCCAAGGGCATGATCGGCGCGCCGACGGAGGCGCCGACCGGCTACGAATACGACCCCGACCTCGCGAAGAAGCTGCTGGCGGAGGCGGGTTATCCCAACGGGCTCAAGAAGGTCCTCTTTCCTTCCTCGGACGCGCTGCTGAAGATGGCGGTCGCCGTCCAGGCGAGCGCGCGCAAGGCGGGCATCGAATTCGAGATCGTGCCGGGCGAACACACCCCGGATTTCCGCGCCCGCAAGTTCGAGGTCTTGGTCGGCAATTCCGGCGCCCGCCTGCCCGACCCCTTCGGCACCCTCGTCCAGTACGCCTACAACCCCGACAACCGGGACGAGGCGAAGCTCGGCGGCTATTACCTTTGGCGCACCGGTTTCGACGCGCCGGAGCTGACCAGGCTGGTCGAGGATTCCAAGGACGAAACGGATCCCGAGCGGCGCAAGGCGATCTTTCAGCAGGTGGATGCCGGCTTCAAGGCGCTGAACCCGCCGCTCGTGGTGCTGCTCCAGCGCACCGACCCCTACGCGATCCGCAAGGGCGTTTCCGGCTATGTCGGGCATCCGACCTGGTCGACGCGCTGGTTCGCGGCCAAGAAGAGCTGACGCGCGGCACGCCGTGACAGCCGTCGACGCCCTGAACAGGCCGGCGCGCTTCCTCCGGATGCGCCGGCTGTCGGGCCGCGCCATCTCCGTGGTGGTGACGCTGCTCGGCCTGCTGCTGCTAACCTTCTCGATGGGGCGGCTGCTGCCGGCCGATCCCGTGCTCGCCGTCACCGGCGCCGAGGTCGACCGCGCCACCTATGACCGCGTCTTTCACGAGCTCGGCCTCGACCGTCCGGTGTGGCAGCAGTTCGGCTCCTACGTGGAAAAGGTCGCCACCGGCGACATGGGCTCTTCCCTCACCACGGGACGCTCCGTCGCCTCGGACCTGATGACGGTGTTTCCCGCCACGGTGGAACTCGCGCTGGTGGCGATCCTGTGCGGCACGATCCTCGGCGTGCCGCTGGGCGTGGTGGCCGCCGTGAAACGCGGCTGCCCGATCGACCACCTGGCGCGGCTGATCGGGCTGGCCGGGCATTCCATCCCGATCTTCTGGCTCGGCCTGATGGCGATCTTCGTGTTCTACGCCAAGCTGCACTGGGTCGCGGCCTCGGGCCGGATGGACATCCTGAATGAAGGCATGCTGGAGCCGATCACCGGGCTGCTGCTGCTGGACTCGGCGCTCGAAGGACAGTGGGACATCTTTCGCGACGCCCTGGCCCATATCATCCTGCCCGGCGCGATCCTCGGCTATTATTCCGTCGCCTATATCAGTCGCATGACGCGCTCCTTCATGCTGGAGCAGCTCGGTCAGGAATACATCATCTCTGCCCGCGCCAAGGGCGTGTCCCGCCGGCAGATGATCTGGGGCCACGCCTTTAAGAACATCCGCGTGCAGCTGCTCACCGTGCTGGCCCTCACCTTCGGCGGGCTGCTCGACGGCGCCGTGCTGATCGAGACCGTCTTCGCCTGGCCCGGCCTCGGCCAGTACCTGACGCGCGGCTTACAGATGAACGACATGAACGTGGTGATGGGCGCGGTGCTGCTGATCGGCATCGTCTTTCTGCTGATCAACATCGTCTCCGACCGACTGTACCGCATCCTGGATCCGCGAACGCGATGACGACGCTCGACACGGCCCCGTCCCGCCTGTCCTGGCTCACCTCCGAGGCGCCGAGCGGCGCCTTTCAGTCGGCGGCGCAGCAGTTCTATGCGGGCTGGCGCCGCTTCGCCCGCCATCCGCTCGGCCTGCTCGGGCTGGGTCTGATCGTGCTGTTGGTGCTGGTGGCGATCGCCGCGCCGCTCCTGACCTCCTACGACCCCACCATCCAGGACATGGGCGAGCGGCTCACCCCGCCCTCCGCCACGCACTGGCTCGGCACGGACGAGTTCGGGCGCGACGTCTTCGCCCGCATCGTCTTTGGCGCGCGCACCACCCTCTACATCATCGCCCTCGTCACCGTTCTCGTGGCCCCGATCGGCCTGCTGATCGGCGCCTGCGCCGGCTATTTCGGCGGCTGGACGGACGAGGTGCTGATGCGCATCACCGACATCTTCCTGTCCTTTCCGAGCCTCGTGCTGGCGCTGGGCTTCGCGGCGGCGCTCGGCCCCGGCATCACCAACGCCGTGATCGCCATCTCGCTCACGGCCTGGCCGCCCATGGCGCGCCTCGCCCGCGCCGAGACGCTGAGCCTGAAGCGCGCCGACTTCATCGCCGCCGTGCGCCTCCAGGGCGCGACGCCCGCCCGGATCATCACCCGACACATCCTGCCGATCTGCCTGCCCTCGGTGATCGTGCGCGTCACGCTGAACATGGCGGGCGTGATCCTCACCGCGGCCGGCTTGGGCTTCCTCGGCCTCGGCGCGCAGCCGCCGCTGCCGGAATGGGGCGCCATGGTGTCCTCCGGGCGGGAATTCATGCTCGACAGCCCCTGGGTGGTGGCCTCGCCCGGCATCGCCATCGCGCTGGTCAGCCTCGCCTTCAACCTGGCCGGCGACGCCCTGCGCGACGTGCTCGACCCGCGGGGCGATTCATGAGCAACGCCCCGCTGATCGAGGCGCATAACCTCGCCGTCGCTTTCGGCCAGGGCGACCGGACGATCCCCGTCGTCCATGGCGTCTCCTTCACCCTGGGGCGGGAAAAACTCGGTATCGTCGGCGAGTCCGGGGCGGGCAAGTCGATGGTGGGCCGCGCCATCATGCGCCTGTCGCCGCCGGGCGCGCGCGTCACCGCCGACCGCCTCGCCTTTCGCGGCTTCGACCTGCTCGCGGCGAGCGAGCGCGAGATGATGGAGCTGCGCGGCCGGCGCATCGGGCTGATCCTGCAGGACCCGCGCTATTGCCTGAACCCCGTCACCCCCGTGGGCGAGCAGATCGCCGAAACCTTTCGGCTGCACCATCCCGGCCGCGCCGGACGGCGGGAAGCACGCGAGCGGGCCCTGACGTTGCTGGACGCCGTGAAGATCCGCGACCCCGCCCGCGTCGCGCGCCTTTACCCGCACGAAGTGTCCGGCGGCATGGGCCAGCGCATCATGATCGCCATGGCGCTGATCGCCGGGCCGGACGTGCTGATCGCCGACGAGCCGACCTCCGCCCTCGACGTGACCGTGCGGCTGGAGGTGCTGGCCCTGCTGGAGGAGCTGATCGCCAGCCGTGGCCTCGGGCTGATCTTTATCAGCCACGACCTCAACCTCGTCCGCCACTTCTGCGACCGCGTGGTGATCATGTGCGCCGGCCGCATCATGGAAACCATCGCGGCCGCCGATCTCGACCGGGCGCAGCACCCCTATACGCGGGGCCTGCTTTCCTCCCTGCCCTCCATCCGCCACCGCCGCGCCTTTCTGCCGGTGCTGCAACGCGATCCCGCCTGGCTGCGGCCGCCGGAAGCCGTGTCGTGATCGAGGTCGACCGCCTGTCCATCCGCTTCGCGCATGACGCCCCGCCCGTCGTGGACGGCGTCAGCTTCACCGTCGAAACCGGCGAGGCCTTCGGCCTGGTGGGGGAATCCGGCTGCGGCAAGTCCACCGTGCTGCGCGCCCTGGCCGGCCTCAACCCGGAATACGGCGGCGAGGTCCGGCTCGACGGCCTCGCCATGCCGCACCGACGCCCGCGCGGCTTCTTCAAGCGCGTGCAGATGGTGTTCCAGGACCCCTACGGCTCGCTGCATCCCCGGCAGACCATCCTGGCGCAGCTGCTGGAACCGCTGCGCAACCAGGGCATGCGCCGCTCCGTCGCGGCGGCGCAGGACGCGCTGGACACGGTGGGCCTGCCGCGCGCCCTGTCCTACCGCTTTCCGCACCAGCTCTCGGGCGGGCAGCGCCAGCGCGTCGCCATCGCCCGCGCGCTGATGCTGCGCCCCGACATCCTGCTGCTGGACGAGCCGACCTCCGCGCTGGACGTGTCCGTACAGGCGGAGATCCTCAACCTGCTGACCACGCTGCGGCAAACGCGCGGGCTGACCTATCTGCTGGTCAGCCACGACCTCGCCGTGGTCGCCCATATGTGCGACCGCCTCGCCGTGATGCAGGCCGGGCACATCGTCGATCAGCTCAGTGCCGAGCAGCTGCGCGCCGGCACGCTGGATCATCCCTATTCGCGCGCCCTGCTCGCGGCGAGCGAAGCCTATGGCGAGGGGCCCCGCGCGCCGACGCCCGAAGCGAGCCAGGAAAGGCAGGTCGGATGAAGATCGCCGCCGTTGACACCTTTCTCATGCATGTCGGCGGTCCGCCCGCCGATCCCGCACCCGGCGCCCCGCCCCGGCCGGCGGCCTTCGGCGGCACCCGCAACTGGCTCTTCGTAAAGATCCGCACGGACGAGGGCATCACCGGCATCGGCGAGTGCTCGGGCTGGCCGCGCGTGGTGGAAACCGCGGTGGCGGACCTGTCGCGCCTGCTGATCGGCGAGGATCCGACCCATATCGAGCGCCTCTGGGGGAAGATGCAGGTCGCGCTGATGGGCCACGGCATGACCGGCACCGTCGGCGGCGGCGCCATGACCGGGCTCGACATGGCCTTGTGGGACATCAAGGGCAAGGCGCTGAACACGCCCGTGTGGAACCTGCTCGGCGGCAAGGTGCGCGACCGCATCCGCATCTACGGCCACGCCAACACGCCGGAGGTCGCGCTGTCGCTGCGCGATCGCGGCGTCACCGCCTTCAAGTGCGGCGGCGTGGCCGATCCCGTGCGCAAGGTGGCCGAGCTGCGCGAGGCCGTGGGCGACGAGATGGACATCATGATCGACCTGCACGGCCCGCCCTGGCTGACGCCGGCCGATGCGGCGCTGGTGGCGCGGGCGCTGGAACCCTATGGACTGCTGTTCGTGGAGGATCCGATCGCGCCGGAAAACCTCGATGGCTACCGGCGCATCCGCGACGCGGCCAACATCCCCCTCGCCGCCGGGGAGCGCATGACCACCATCTTTGGCCAGCGCGAGCTGATCGAGCACGACCTCGTCGACGTCGTGCAGCCCGACACCGGGCGGGCCGGCGGCATCACGCAGATGAAGAAGATCGCCGCCATGGCGGAAGCGCACCACATCATGGTGGCGCCGCATTCCGGCTCGCTCGGCCCGGTGGCGGAATACGCGGCGCTGCACCTGCTGGCCGCCATCCCCAACGCACTGATCCTGGAACGGCTGGAGGATGACTAGGAAGGTCGTGCCCAGACGGTGATCCCGCATCCCCGCGCCGTGGACGGTTTCATCACCGTGCCCGACGCTCCTGGCCTGGGCGTGGACATCGACGAGGCGTTCGTGGCCCGCCATCCCAGCCGCGGCAACGTCTCGATCCCTACGAGCGAGGCGAGTGGGTCCTACCTGCCGGGAACCTATGGTGAGCACGTCTACACGCAGACGCGGTTGAGCCGCCGACGTTACTTTGGCCCCGGCTGAATTCAGGAGGTAGGCGCCAGAGTGACATCATGTACCGGAGGGCGAGATGCTGCTCGTCGGGCCGGACGGCTATGGGGGCGCCCGCATCTAAGCCGCCCACGCCGCACGTCTCGCCCCCCACCCGGCCGCCCTGCAGCTTTGCCGCACCGCCTGAGCGCCACCGGTCCGAAGAGCACGATCCATGGACCTCGAGTTCGCGGGCAAGTTGTTCATCGTCACCGGCGGGGCGGCTGGGCTGAGCCTCCCCACGGCCCCTGCCTCCTCGCCGACGGGATCTAGGGCTTCTCACCGGCCGCATCGAGGGGTGCTTCCTGCGAGCGCAGGCTTCGCTCCCGAAACATGCCGACAGGGTTGTGTTTCTGCGGGCCGACAGTACCGACCCCGGCCTGCTTGGCCGTTTGCACGATGCTGGCATGGAGCCTGGGGACGGTTGCTGGACGGCCTACTGGCCCGTGCCGGCGGCCCACCGGTGAGCGTCATGAGCACGAGTTGCCCGCATTGGTCGCAGCACCGGACCTAGAACACCGCATCCTCCGGTACGCGCCCCATGGCGTAGAAGGGCACGTTGCCCGCGAGCACGTCCCGGCTGAGTGGATCGCCCGCAAGTCCTTCAGCAATCCCCGCTCCCATCGCCGGAGAGGTGAACTTCATCCGTCTGCAGAACTCCCACGCCTAGTCGCTTCAGCGACGCAACGTGGGCTGGCGATGGAACCTGATCCGTCACGAGCGTATCGCCGCGCTTGACCTGTGCCACCCGGTGCGGCGCGACACGACCGAATTTCGCGCGATCCGCTACCACGATCAGCCGGGTCGCGTTCGCCTGCATGGCGCGGACCACCGCAACCTCGTCCTCATGGTAGTCGAGCAGCCACCCATCCTGGGTGATGCCGCCGATCCCGAGAACGCAGGTGTCGCAGTGCCATCGTCCCACCATCTCCACGGTCGTGACGCCGGCCAGGCCGCTGTTGCGCGCCTGCCAGCGCCCGCCCAGGAGGTTCACGCGCATGCCGGGCGCTGCACCCAGGATATGCGCTGCGGCGACGCTGTTGGTTACCACCACCAGGTCGCGGTGCGTCGCCGCAAGTGCCGCCGCGGTGGCCTCCGCCGTGGTGCCGAGCGCCAGGAACACCGAGGAACCATCGGGCACCAGTACGGCGGCGGCGCGGGCGATCTCCGCCTTCTCGCGCGCGTGCTCTACGTGGCGATGGGCGTAGTCGGTGTTCGCAATGGTGGAAGGCAGGCTCGCGCCGCCATGATGCCGGCGCAGCAGCCCGCGCTCGGCCATGTCGGCCACATCGCGCCGCACGGTCTGCGGTGTGACGGCGAGAGCCGTCGCCAGTTCTTCGACCGAGGCGTAGCCGCCACGCCGCTGCAGTGCCTCAAGGATGCGGGTGTGTCGCGTGTCGACGGCCATGGTGTCCTTCGCAGTTGCGGAAGTGAAAATTACCTTGCGCAAACGAAGCAGTCTTCGCTTAACTGGCATCAATAATGAAAATCCGACGCCGATCAACGGCGCGGAAAAGCAGGGGAACGTCCACGGTCATGGCAGCCGAAGGCAGCGGCGACGCAGCGCCCGATTTCTCCGTCCGCGACAAGGTGGTTCTGATCAGTGGCGGCACGGGCGGTATCGGCCTTGCCTTCGCGCGCGCCTTCGCGGCCTGCGGCGCCACGCCCATCCTGGCCGACCTCAAGCCGCCCGGCCCCGAGGCGGCGGAGTTCCGCTACGAGCCGCTGGATGTGCGCGATGACGCGGCGGTGGAAGCGCTGGCGGCGCGGATCGAGCGGCTGGATGTGCTGATCCACTGCGCCGGCCGGCTGATCCGGCACGAGGAACACAGGCCCGACGTGTTCCGCGACATCGTGGACATCCACCTCGTCGGCAACATGCGGCTCGCCACCGCCTTCCGCCCGCACCTGGCGCGCACGCAGGGCTGCCTCATCAACATCGGTTCCATGTACTCCTACTTTGGCTCGGCGATGATCCCGGCCTACGCCTCGGCCAAGACGGCGATCGTGGGGCTGACCAAGTCGCTGGCCGTGGCCTACGCGGAGGATGGCATCCGCGTGAACGCCATCGCGCCGGGCTGGATCGAGACCGAGATCAGCCGCCGCGGCCGCGAGGAGCCCGCCTTCAACGAGCGCGTCATGCAACGCCTGCCCACCAAGCGCTGGTCGCCGCCGGCCGAGCTCGCCGGCACCGCGGTCTTTCTCGCCTCGCCGGCGGCAACGCTGATCAACGGGGTCACCATCCCCGTGGACGGGGGTTACGTGGCGAGTTGAGCGCGCGGGACGCAACAGCAACCAGCCACGAGCAACGTGGCGGCAAGGGGAAGGAAGACGGCACCATGAGGCGACGGCACCTGCTCGGCGGCGCGGTCTCCGCGGCCATGATCCCGACGTTCCTGAGGGCGCCTGCGCGGGCCCAGGGAACGGCCGGCTTCGACTGGCGCCGGCATGACGGCCAGACGGTGAACCTGCTGCTCAACAACCATCCCTGGTCGCAAGCGATGCGCGACATGGTGGCCGAGTTCACCACAAAAACGGGGATCCGCACGCGGCTGGAGGTGTTCAACGAGGAACAGTTCCGCGCGCGCCTGTCCACGCTGATGCAGGGCCGTTCCGCCGACGTGGACGTCTTCATGTCGCTCACCAGCCGCGAGGGCGCGGTATTCCAGCGCGCCGGCTGGTACGCCGACCTGGCACCCATGATCGCCGACCGTGCCATGACGGTGCCGGACTTCGACTACGACGATTTTGCCGCCTCGATCCGTCAGGCCAGCACCTTCGGGCAGCAGGTGGTGGCCGTGCCGATCAACCAGGAAGGGCCACTCTTCTACTGGCGCAAGGACGTGTTCGAGCGGCTGGGCATCGGCGAGCCCCAATACCTCGAAGACATCCCCGCCGCCGCGGCCACGATCAAGGCGAAGGGTGGCGAGATCGGCCCCTGGGCGGCGCGCGGGCTGCGCGGCGTGCTGCCCTATTCCTTCGCGGGTTTCGTGTACAATTCTGGTGGCTCCTTCGCGACGCCTGACGGCAAGCCCGGCCTGTCGCAGCCGAACAGCGTGCGTGGGCTGGAGCTCTACGCGAACCTGCTCAAGGACTACGGGCCGCCTGGCGCGCTGAACCACACCTTCACCCAGGTGATCGAGCTGCTGGGCCAGGGCCGCGTCGCCATGACGCATGAGAGCAGCAACGAGTTCGCCAATATCCTGCGCTTCACGGGGCGCGCCGACGACTTGGGCGTGAAGCCGCTGCCACCCGGCCGCCAGTCCGGCGTGTCGAAGCCGGTGGCGATCGGCTGGACGCTGGCGATCTCCAATTTTTCCAAACGCCAGCCCGCGGCCTGGACCTTTCTCCAATGGGCCACCGGGCGGGAGGTTCAGGTCAAGCTCGTGCAGGCCGGCGTCGCGCCGCCGCGTGCCAGCGTGTTCCAGGGTCCGGCCTTCGAGAGCTGGGCGCGCGAGGTGCCGATCCGCCGCGCCTGGGCCGACGCGCTGGTGTATCTCGGCCAGCACGGCACCGGCGTGTACCAGTCGCCCACCGACCGCGTGCCCGAGGCGCGCGACCTGATCGGCGGCGCGGTGCAGCAGGTGGTGCTCGGCCGCGCCACGCCCGAGGAGGCGGCGCGCAGCGCCGATGCCGAGCTTGCCAAGCTCCAGTAGCCAGACCTCTGGCCGCCTCGGCCACGACGCGGCGCTGGCGCGGCCCGCGACGGTGGCGCGCCCTCACCGCCGGCGCGGGAAGACGTCTTACCGTTGGATGGTCGCGCCGGCCGTGCTCTTCGCCGCCGCGATGATCGTGTTCCCTTTCGGCTACGCGGTGTGGCTCTCGCTCAGCGAGGTCGCGCTGGGCACGCCGCCGCGCTTCACGGGCCTGAACAACTACGCCCGCATGCTGGCCGACGCGGAGTTCTGGAACGGCCTGCGGCTCACGCTCACGCTCTACGTCGTGTCGCTGGCGGCGCAGCTCGTGCTGGGCACTTGGCTCGGGCTGCTGCTGGCGCGCTCCGACCGCGCGCGGGGCATCGTGCGGACGGTGCTGATCTCGCCCTTCATGCTGCCGCCGGTGGTGGTGGGCATGATGGCGATCGTGATCCTCGACCCCAGCTTCGGCATCGCCAACTGGCTGCTGGGGCGGGCCGGGCTGCCGCCGCACCTGTGGCTGTCGGATCCGGACACGGTGATCCTGACGGTGGCGGGCATCGACACCTGGCAGTGGACGCCCTTCGTGGCGCTGATCGTGATGGGCGGCTACCTGTCACTGCCGGGCGAGCTGTTCGAGGCCGCCGAGATGGACGGCGCGGCGGGGTGGCAGCGGTTCCGGCGCATCACGCTGCCGCTGCTGGGACCGACGCTGGTGACCGCCGCGGTGCTGCGCAGCGTGGACCTCCTGCGCTTCTTCGACATCATCTATCTCACCACCCAGGGTGGGCCGGGCACCGCCAGCACCACGCTCAACATCCTGGCTTACCGCCGCGGCTTCGAGTTCTACGATCTGGGCTACGCCAGTGCGATGATGGTGACGCTGTCGGCGATCGTCTTCGCCTCCGTGCTGGGCTTCGCACGCCTGCGGCAGGCGGTGTCGTGGTAGCGCGCCGCCTCCTGCGCGCGGCCGACGTCGCGCAACTCGCCCTCGTGGTGGCGGTGCTGGTGCTGCCCGTGGCCTGGATGCTGCTGTCGGCCTTCAAGAACCGCACCGAGGTGGCGGCGATCCCGCCACGCCTCCTGTTCACCCCGACTCTGGACAATTTCGTCGAGCTGTTCGCGCGCAACGACTTCCTGCTCTACACCGTGAACAGCCTCCTCGTATCCACGGGCTCCACTCTGCTGGGCCTCGTCCTGGCGGTGCCGGCTGCCTTTGCGATGTCGTGGCACCGGATGAGCTGGCCCGCCACCGCGACGCTCTTCGCGCGCATGGCGCCGGGCACGCTGTTCCTGCTGCCCTGGCTCGTGATGTTCAGCGCGATGGGCCTCGTCGGAGGCCGCGCGGTGCTGGTGCTGACGCACGCGGTGATCACGCTGCCGATCGCGGTCTGGGTGCTGCTGCCCTACCTCGACACCATGCCGCGGGAGCTCGTGGAAAGCGCGCAGATCGACGGCGCGAAGCCGCTTCGCCTGCTGCTGCGCGTGGTGGTGCCGGTGGTGATGCCGGGCGTGGTGGTGGCTGCGATCCTGTCCTTCGTCTTTTCCTGGAACTACTTCCTGTTCGCGCTGGTGCTGTCAGGCCTCGAGAGCAAAACCGCGATCGTGGCCAGCTTCAACTTCGTGGGCGAAGGCGTGACCAACTGGGGCGCGCTGATGGCGGCGGCTGTGGTGATCGCCACCCCGCCGATGATCCTGACGCTGCTGATCCAGCGCCGGCTGGTGGGCGGCCTTTCCGCGGGGGCGGTCAAGGGATGAGGGCAGCACGCTTCCACGGCGAAGGCCGCATCACGGTGGAGGATGCCCTGCTCCCTGTCCCGGCCGAAGGCGAGGTCACGCTGCGCGTCGCCGCCTGCGCCCTGTGCGGCAGCGACCTGCGGCCACTGCGGCGTGGCTGGCCCACCACCCCGGGACACGAGATCGCCGGCCGCGTGGACCAGCCGGGCCACCCGCGCCACGGGGAACGCGCCGTCGTCTACATCCCCGTCTTCTGTGGCCGGTGCGAGGAATGCCGACGCGGCCTGACACATTTGTGCCGCGAAGAGCGTACGCTGCTGGGCTGGCAACGCCCGGGCGGCTACGCCGAGGCGCTCGCGGTGCCGGAGCGCTGCCTGCTGCCCCTGCCCGACGACGTGCCCGACCATCTGGCACCGCTGCTGCTCGACACGGTGGGCACCGCCGCCCATGGCGTGCGGCTGGCGCGCCGTGTGGTCACGGGCGGCGCGGCGCTGGTGCTGGGCGCGGGGCCGATCGGCCTCGGCGCGATCCTGGTGCTGCGCCGCATGGGCTTCTCGCCGGTCGCGGTGGTCGATCCCGCACCCTATCGCAGCCGCTTCGCGGCGAGCCTGGGCGCGGTTCCATTGACGCCCGAGGAAGCGGCGACCGGTCGTTACCCGCTGGTGGTGGAGGCCACTGGCAAGGACGCCGCACGGCAGGTGGCGCTGGAAGCCGTGGCACCGGAGGGCGCGATCGTGCAGCTGGGCGAGTCCGATGCCTGGGCGGTGACCGAAACGCGCTCGATCCGGCTCAAGGACTTCTTCCTGATCCGCTCCTTCTACTTCCCGATTGGCGACTACGCGGAGAACCTCTCGCTGCTGCGCGCCGACCGCGAGGATTACGCCCGCCTGGTGGACGACCGCGCCGGGCTGGACGGGCTGGAAGCCCTCTTCGCCGCCTTCGCGCGGGGCGAGCGGCTGAAGCCCATCATGGTTCCCCAGGCATGAGCGCGCGCGTCTGCTGCCTCGGCATGGCGGTGCTCGACCAGGTCTGGGAACTGCCCGCCCTGCCCGACACCGCGGCGAAGTTCGTGGCGCACGGCTTTCGCGAGAGCGGCGGCGGCATGGCTGCCACGGCGGCGGTGGCGGTGGCAGCGCTGGGCGGCCGCGCAGCCTGGCATGGGCGGCTGGGCGACGACGCCGCGGGCGACACGGTCCTGGGGCTGCTGCAACGGTACGGCGTCGATCCCGCCGGCGCGGTGCGGGCACCAGGCAGCCGCACGGCGGTGTCGGGCATCCTGGTGGACGATGCCGGGGAACGGATGCTCGCGGTCTTCCGTGGCAGCGGATTGCCGAACGAGCCGCGCTTCTCTGAAAGCTGGCTCGACGGTGCCGGCGCGGTGCTGTCCGATCCGCGCTGGACCGAAGGGGCGGCGCAGCTGTTCCGCCTCGCCGCCGCGCGCGGCCTGCCCCGCGTCCTCGACGCCGACACCGCCGCGGTGACGGAGATCCGCATCCTGGCGCCCCTGGCCGACCACGTCGTGTTCTCGCAACGCGGGCTGGCGGAGTTCAGCGGCGTGGCGGAGCCCGGAGACGGCCTGCGCGTCGCAGCGGAGCGTTTGTGGTGCCCCGGAGCGCGCACTGTGCTCGCCGTGACGCTGGGCGAGCGCGGCAGCCTGTGGTGGCAGGATGGCGAGACCGCCGCGCTGCCGGCGCCGCGCGTCGCGGTGCGCGACACCAACGGCTGCGGCGACGTGTTTCACGGCGCCTATGCCCTGGCACTGGCCGAAGGCCGTGACGTTCCCGCCGCGGCACGCTTCGCCACCGCGGCCGCAGCCCTCAAGGCGGCGCGGGGCGGCGGCTGGGGCGGCATGCCCGACCGGGCGGCGGTGGACGAGTTGCTCGACCGCGCGGCGGCTGACGAACCAGCCGGCCGCGCGACGGTCAGGGAAACGCTCAAGGAGAAACGGGGATGAAGCTCTCGCCTGGAAAGCTGTGGGGAATGCGTCGGCTCGCCGACGAGGCGGGGCTTTGGAAGATGGTGGCCATCGACCAGCGCACGCCGCTCTTCGGTCCCATCGCCGCCCGGCGCGGGGTGGCCGAGCCGCCCTTCGACGACGTGGCGCGCGTGAAGCAGCTGCTGGCGCGCCACCTCGCACCCGCCGCTTCGGCCGTGCTGATGGACCCGATCTACGCCTACGGCCGCGCCATTGCCGAGGTGCCGTCGCACAAGGGCCTGGTCCTGGCCTACGAGCACTCCGTCACCGAGGACACGCCGCAGGGCCGCAAGTCCTCGCCGGTTCCGGGCTGGTCGGTGGGGCAGATCCGCCGTATCGGCGGCGACGCGGTGAAGGTGTTGGTCTGGCATCGTGCCGACGCCGCCCCCGAGATCGTGGCGCATCAGGAAGCCTTCGTGCGCGCCGCGGGCGAGGCCTGTCGGCAGGAAGACTGCACCTTTCTGCTCGAGGTGTTGATCTATCCCCTGCCGGGCGAGAACCCCAGGGCGGTGGAGGCGCGTCGCGAGGCGCTGGTGCTCGACAGTATCCGTCGCTTCGCCGATCCGTCCTTCGGCGTCGACATCTTCAAGCTGGAGCCACCCGGCGCGGTGCACGACGTGCCTGATCCGGATGGGCCCGATGCCGCGGGGCTGCAGGCCGCCTACGACCGCATGGCCGCGATGCTGCAAAGGCCCTGGGTAATGCTGTCGGCCGGCGCCGGCATGGATGATTTCGAACGGTCCTTGCGCTATGCCTTCCGGGCGGGCTCCTCCGGCTTCCTGGCCGGGCGCGCCATCTGGGCGGAGGCCTTCGGGCGGTTTCCCGACTACGCTGCGATGGAAGCCGCTCTGGCCTCCGGCAGCCGCGCAAACCTTGAACGGCTGAATGCGCTGGCCGATCGCCACGGCACGCCGTGGCACCGTCACCCCACCTTCGGCGGCACGCCAGAGGTCGATGTGGTGGAGGGCGATTTCCCGCAGAACTACCTGGCAGCCTGAGAAGCATCATGTCGCGCATCCGCCTCGTGGGGGATGCGAGGCATCCGGCGTCAGTTCCTCACCGGCCGCGCGCGTCACCTACGTGGCCGGTTCTCGGGTTGCCCCTGTCTGCCGCCCCGTCGATGCCATCCGGTTGCAGGTCTGAAGCGATGCCACGAGGAACCGTGTCATGACCGATCACGCCGCCTGTTGCATCACCGATGCAGCGTTCCTGCCCATCCAGGTCACACCACGCACCACCTGGTGCTTCCTGCGAGTTCGAACGGCGGACGGGCGGGTGGGGCTGGGTGAATGTACGCTGCCTGATCAGGAGAACGAGCTACGTGCCGCTGCTGATAGCCTGATACGTGAGATCGTCGGGGAGAGCACGCTCGAGCGCGCGCGATTGACGCGGGTGCTGCCGCACGCCCCGGGCGGGCTGGTGTCACAAACGCTGCGCAGCGGCTTGGAGCAAGCGCTTTGGGACCTCGCGGCCCAGGCCGCGGACCTGCCGCTGCACGCGCTGCTGGGAGGTGCGCTGCACCCCACGGTACCCCTCTACGCCAACATCAACCGCGGGGCGGAGCGCACGCCGGCGGGCTTCGCCGCGGCCGCCACCCAGGCCGTCGTAGCCGGGTTCCGGGCGGTAAAGCTCGCCCCCTTCGATCCATTCATCTGGGAGGACGCAGCGCATCCCGCGATGGCTGCGGCCTATGCCGAAGGGCTGGCGCGCGTTGCCGCGACGCGTGCGGCCGTGGGATCGTCGATAGACCTGATGGTGGACGCACACTGGCGCTTCTCGGCCGGTGGCGCCGCGGCGCTGCTGCGCGACCTCGAGGAGTTCCGGCTGTTCTGGCTCGAATGTCCCCTGGCGGAGGCCAACCACGCCGAGATCCGGCGACTACGCTCGATGGCCAACGCGCGTGGCGTGCGGCTGGCAGGGGCTGAAACGCTTTGCGGCTTGGCCCGCTACCGCCCGCTGGTGGAAGCGGGCTGCTACGATGTGCTGATGCCGGATATCAAGCACTGCGGCGGTCATGCCGAGATGCAGCACATCGCGGCGCTTGCTCAGACGGCAGGTATCGAGGTCGCACCGCACAACCCCACCGGGCCGGTCTGTCACCTCCATTCCCTCCATGCCGCAGCGGTGCTTCCCAATGCCGGAAGACTGGAAGTCCAGTTCGGCGAAAGCGAGACCTTCTTCACCCTGCTGCAAGGCCACTCGCTCGCCTTCTCCAATGGCGAGGGCTCCCTGCCCCCAGCTCCCGGTTTGGGCGCCGAGTTGCGAGAACATCCCGCGCAAGCAGAACTTGGTGGTTCAAGGCCTCCGCCATGGCTGGATCGTCGTTTGGGTTGAAGCCTGCACCTCAGCTGGCGGTGGCACCGGTGAGATGCCGCAGCAGACGATGCTGAGGCTCCCGGATCATGTCAGCGAGCGTCCCGTCGCATCAGGATCCGCCTCGTGACGAGGCCGGCAAGGCACATGGCCACGATGACCGCGGCATAGGCGTCGGCCGTCACGGTGTAGCCCAGCGTCAGCACGAGATATCCCGCCAGGACCGCGGGTAGGCTGAACGCCAGGTAGCTCTGGACGTAGAACGCTGCCAGGAGCCCGGCTCGTTCGTCCGGCTTGGCAAGCGGCATGACACATCCCACCGAACCCAGGAAGCAGGCACCGAACCCCAACCCACCCAGAAGCGTTCCGCCGACCATGACCGGCACGCTGCCCCCGTGCATCCCCGCCAGAACAACGAGGATTCCAGCCACCATCGCGAAGGTGCCGATGGTGAGATTGGACATGGCGGGCTTGGTTCGCCGCGCCAGCACGGCGGCAGCCCCTGCCAGCATCAGCACCGTAACAACCATGCCTCCGGTCATCGGTGCCCGGCTCCCCGTGGCAGCGACCACCAGGGAAGGAACGAGCGACAGGTAAAAGCCACCGACCATCCAGCCTGCCACGTTGGTCGCGGTGATGGCCAGCAGCGACCGCCGTACCTGCTGTGGGATCAGGATCCTTGGCCGCAGGGAGCGCATGACCCCCGGTTTCCAGCCTCCCGTTTCCGGCGTCAGCCAAAGAGCACCGGCCAGCACCGCGAAGGCAAGGCCCAGGATCGCGTAGGCGAGATGCAGAGGATGTGGTCCGTACTGCACGAGCGCAGCCGCACCGGACGCGCCGAACGCCATGCCGAGAAGCGGCGCGAGCGAATTCACGAGTTGACCCCGACCACGGTCGATATCGACGAGCGCGGCACCGAGGGAACTCGCGGCAACGCCGGTGGCGAGGCCTTGAACGAGCCGGGCTGCGATCAGCCAACCGGCCCCATCCGCCGCGACGAAGAGACCCATCGAGGCAATCTCCATCAGGAGAGCCACGAAGATCACCGGCCTTCGCCCAAGGTGATCTGAAATGGACCCGGCGACCAGCAGGGCTTTCAGGAGCGCCAATGCGTAGACGGCGAAGATGGCCGTCGTGAGCAAGGGCGAGAGCGCGAAGGTCTCCTGATAGATCCGGTAGAGTGGTGTCGGCGCTGCCGAGGCGCCGAAGAACGCGCCCAGGACAACGGCGTGAAGGGGCAATCCCCAGTTTGAAGCAGCCGATTGCGCGGCGGAGCCAGTGCAGGAGGTCATGTCGGTTGCCTAAAGCTTATCCTTTGCTTTAGTTCCGTAGCAGCGGCAAAACACAAAAGCAAATACTTTGCGTTTGTTCGAACGGAGTTGAGGAAATGGTTCGGAGGCAAGGTCCGCGCCCTGGTGGCCGGAGCGCACGGGTTCAGGCATCGGTTCACACTGCGACACGTGACCTTCTGGGCCAGTTCGACCGCGCAGAGATCACTGTGCCAATGATCGCGAGCAAGGCCGGGGTGACGCCCTCGACGATTTACCGCCGCTGGGGTGATCTCGGGGACCTCCTGGCCGATGTCGCGGTCGAGCACCTGCGCCCCGACACCGAACCTGCAGATACGGGCGAAGCTCAAAGGGACCTCCTGGCCTGGGCTGAACAATATGCGGACGAGATGTCGTCTGCTCCTGGTCAGGAGATGCTCCGCGACGTGCTGGCAGCATCCGGTTCAACCGGCGCGCAGCAGTGTTGCACCTTTACCCGCGACCAGATCACGCTCATCGCCAGGCGGGCTGCATCGAGGGGCGAGGCGTTTCCCGATCCGGAGGCCGTGATCGACGGAGTGGTGTCTCCAATCCTGTTCCGGATCCTGTTTGCAGAATCGCTGGACCCCGAGCGGATCCAAGAACTTGTCAGCCGCATCATGAAAGATCATCGGTGATCTGATTGCCGGGTGACGCCAGGTACTGCCTGCAGGAGCTCGTTTCCTCCGCAACGGGTGCCGGGGGTTTACTCACCCGAAAACGTGGAGGTCTGGCGCAGCGAGGAGATGGCATACACTCTGACCGAGGTGGCGATGCCTTGATCCACGAAGCCAGCCCTCAACGATTCCTTCGGAACATCTGAGTTTGGCCGCAAGCGGCGTGTCTGCTTTGCAGATTCGGCAGCCTCAGCGAAGGGCAGCAAAGGTATCTGCAACATCGCCGGCGGGATTACCGAAGGTGTCAGCACGCGACCGGGCTTAGACCCTATAGTGCCTACGACGTATCGCATCCGACCTTCCGGCCTCCCGCCCGGAACGAGGCAGCCGAGTCATTTAACGGCGTCGCACATTACGGAATGGCGCTGGTTCAGCACCCGGACCAAGATCATCCGGCGGCAGGCACCAGCCCCGGCTCAGGCTGCGTCGCGCACCTGCGCATCAGACTGCACCGTGCCGTGCAGGTCGCCCCAGGCCTTGAGCGCGTTCAGCACGGGCGCCAACGTGCGACCGCGCTCGGTGAGGCTGTACTCGACCTTCGGCGGCACCTCGGCATAGACCTGCCGTGCCACGAGGCCGTCCGCTTCCAGTTCACGCAACTGGTTGGTCAGCATGCGTTGCGTGACGCTCGGGAGGAGACGGCGGATCGCGTTGAAGCGCAGCGTGCCGCCCAGCAGGTGCCACAGGATCACCCCTTTCCACTTGCCGTCGATGAACTGCAGCGTCGCTTCCACGGCGCAACCGGGCGAGCAATCGAGGCGGTCATGGCGCGTGCGGGGCAAGGCAGTATCCCTTTAGACACTATGTGTGATGAATGTGCGTTCTTGCGACAACTGACGATAGGCAGCATCTCGGCAGCCGACAATGCGGAGGTTCCCCATGCGTGCCATCGGCTATCAGACCTCGCTCCCGATCAGCGACCCGGCCTCGCTTTCCGACATCGAGCTTCCCCGGCCGGAAGCCGCAGGCCGCGACCTCCTCGTCCGGGTCGAGGCTGTGTCCGTGAACCCCGTGGACACCAAGGTCCGCATGCGCGCGCAGCCTGAGGCCGGGCAGTGGAAGGTGCTCGGCTGGGACGCGGTAGGCACGGTGGAGGAAGTCGGGCCGGAGGTGACTCGGTTCCGGACGGGTGACCAGGTTTTCTACGCCGGCGCCCTCGGCCGCCCCGGCACCAATGCCGAGTTCCACCTGGTGGACGAGCGGATCGTCGGCCATAAGCCGGCCACGCTGTCGGTGGCTGAGGCCGCGGCCCTACCGCTGACCGCCATCACCGCCTGGGAGGCCCTGTTCGACCGGCTCGACGTACGCAAGCCCGTGCCGGGAACGGCTGAAAGCATCCTGATCGTGGGCGGCGCCGGCGGCGTCGGTTCCATCGCGACGCAGCTGGCCCGCCAGCTCACCACGCTGGAGGTGATCACCACGGCTTCGCGCCCCGAAACGGCGGAATGGAGCCGCAGCCTCGGTGCCCATCACGTCCTGGACCACTCAAAGCCGCTGTCCGCGGAGCTGGCGCGGCTGGAGCTGGATCAGCCATCCTTCGTGTTCTCCACCACCAACACGGATGATCACCTCGCGGAGATTGCGAAGCTGATCGCTCCCCAGGGCCGCTTCGCGCTGATCGACGACCCGACCTCGCTGGACGTCCTGCCCTTCAAGCAGAAGAGCGTTTCCACCCACTGGGAGTTCATGTTCACCCGCTCCATGTTCGGCACCGCCGACATCGGTGCGCAGGGAGATCTGCTGGAGGAGGTGTCGCGGCTGGTGGACGCCGGCACGCTGCGCAGCACGGCTGCCGAGCGCTTCGGCATCATCAACGCCGCCAACCTCCGCCGCGCCCATGCCTTGATCGAGAGCGGGCGGGCAAAGGGCAAGATCGTGCTCGAGGGTTGGGGCTGAGGCGACGGGGCAGCCCAGGCAAGGCCACCCAATCCTCGAATGGTGAGGGCCAAGGCTCTGTTTCTGGTCCCAGCCAGAACCGCGGGCCTGTGCCGCGACGGCCCGAAGCCGTGCCGTCGATTGGGACCGGACAGGCGCTGCTGCTCGACGCCGAGAATGGCACCCGGCGGCGTTGGGGTGATCCCCGGCGCCGGCAGCCGCCGTCGGCACCGCCGCAAGTACGCCCAGGGTCATCTGGGCGAGGATACCAGCTTCTTCTTCCGCGGACCGGATGCGAAGCTGAATCTCCGTGCCCACAACCTTACCCTGTTCGTGCAGATGGGCGAGGGATTGGATGAGGAAACCTGGCAGCATCATCGCCAACAGGGCGACTACTCGCGCTGGCTGCGGGACTGCGTGAAGGACGAGGAACTCGCCGCCGAGGTCGAGGCGGTGGAACGGAGCGACGCACCCTTTACCGAGGCCCGCGCCGCCATGGGTGACATCATCCAGCGCCGCTACACTGTAGGCCGCAATTCACGGAAGAACGACCTGTTCTGGTCGGACGCGAGTGCCACGTTCCAGTCCCTCCGCCGGCCGGACCTATCCGCAACGTGAGATGCACGACCCGGGGCGCTGGTCGTTCACTTACCGTGGTTTTGCGGCCAGCCTTCACTGCCAGGAGATACCCATGTCCATAAATGTCAGCGAATTCGTCTGGCAACGCTTGCAGGAATGGGGGCTGAACCGCGTCTACGGCTACCCCGGTGACGGTGTCGGCGGCCTGGACGTTGCGTTGGAGAAGGCGCAGCCCGGCATGGAGTACGTCCAGGTCCGGCACGAGGAGATGGCGGCCTTCATGGCCTCGGCCCACGCCAAATTCACCGGCGGTGTCGGCCTCTGCTACGCCACCTCGGGTCCCGGCGCGATCCATCTGCTCAACGGCCTGTATGACGCGAAGATGGACAACCAGCCGGTGGTCGCCATCGTCGGGCAGCAGGCCCGCAGCGCGCTTGGCGCGCACTACCAGCAGGAAGTGGACTTGGTCACGCTGTTCAAGGACGTGGCCAGCGACTACGTGGCCATCGGCACGGTGCCGAGCCAGGTGCGGCACATGGTGGACCGGGCGGTTCGCATCGCGCAGAACAAGCGCAGCGTCACCTGCATCATCCTGCCCAACGACCTGCAGCTGATGAAGTACGAGGACCCGCCGATGGCGCATGGCGCCACCCACACGGGCGTCGGCTTCCCGGCCGAAAGCAAGGTGCCGGAGAGCTCCGGCCTTCAGGCTGCCGCCAAGATCCTCAACGAGGGCAAGAAGGTTGCCATGCTGGTCGGCGCCGGCTGCCTGAACGCGACGGACGAGGTGATCGCGGTGGCCGACAAGCTTGGCGCCGGCATCGCCAAGGCGCTGCTGGGCAAGGCCGCGGTGCCGGACGACCTGCCCTTCGTCACCGGCGGCCTCGGCCTGCTCGGCACCAAGCCGTCCTGGGACATGATGCAGGACTGCGACACCCTGCTGATGGTCGGCTCCTCCTTCCCCTACAGCGAGTTCCTGCCCAAGCCCGGCAGCGCCCGCGGCGTGCAGATTGACATCAAGGGCGACAAGCTCAGCTTGCGCTACCCGATGGAGCTGAACCTGGTCGGCGACAGCGCCCAGACCCTCAGAGCCCTGCTGCCGCTGCTGGATCAGAAGACCGACACGGCGTGGCGCGACACCATCAAGTCCAACCTCGAGGATTGGTGGAAGGTCCTCGAATCCCGCGCCATGAACTCGGCCGACCCGATCAACCCGCAGCGCGTGTTCTGGGAACTCTCTCCGCGCCTGCCGGAGAACTGCATTGTCACCGCCGACAGCGGCTCGGTCGCCAACTGGTACGGGCGGGACCTGAAGTTCCGCCGGGGCATGAAGGGCTCACTGTCCGGCTCGCTCGCCTCGCTGGGCGCCGCAACGCCCTACGCCATCGGCGCCAAGATGGCGTTTCCGGAACGCGTGGTGATCGGCACCATCGGCGACGGCGCCATGCAGATGAACGGTCTGAACGAGATGATCACCATCTCGAAGTACTGGAAGCAGTGGTCCAACCCGAAGCTCATCATGATGGTGCTGAACAACCGCGACCTGAACCAGGTGACCTGGGAGGAGCGGGTGCAACTCGGGGCCGGCAAGACGGAAAGCACGCAGTCCATCCCCGACTTCCCCTACAGCAAGTACGCCGAGCTGCTGGGCCTGAAGGGCATCTTCTGCAACGACCCCGAGAAGGTGGGCGCCGCCTGGGACGAGGCGCTGGCAGCCGACCGTCCGGTGATCTTGGAGTTCTTTACCGACCCGAACGTGCCTCCGCTGCCGCCACACATCTCGGTCAAGGACGCGATGCACTTCATGACCATGATCCCGTCCGAGCCCGAGTTGGGCAGCGTGCTGAAGAATTCCGCCAAGGAGCTGATCTCGACCATCATGCCGGGCTGATCGTGCGGGTATCCGTTCCCCTCGGTACCGTGCGGGCGCGCGCCTACACGGTGCCGACCGACGCGCCGGAAGCCGACGGTACCTTCAGCTGGAGCGAGACCACGCTTGTCGTGGTGACGGTCGATGGCGGTGGCCAGCGTGGCCTCGGCTACACCTACGCCGCCGCCCCGGTCGCAGCCCTGGTGACAGGGCCGCTGGCGGAGGCGATCGCCGGGCAGCACGCCTTCGACATCCCGCTGTGTCACCGGCTGATGGTGAATGCCGTGCGCAACAACGGGCGCTCCGGCCTCGCGGGCACGGCGATCTCCGCCCTCGACGCGGCGCTGTGGGACCTGAAGGCGAAGCTGCTGGGCCTGCCGCTGGCGGCGCTGCTGGGCCGGGCACGGGACGCCGTGCCGATCTACGGCTCCGGCGGCTTCACCTCCTACAACGACGAACAGCTGACCCGGCAGCTGCGCGCCTGGGTGGAGCAGGACGGCTGCCGGGCCGTGAAGATGAAGATCGGCTCCCATCCCGCGGACGACCCGCGCCGGGTGCGCGTCGCCAAGGCCGCCATCGGCGAGGCAGCGCTGTTCGTCGATGCCAACGGCGCCTGCTCGGTGAAGTCGGCGCTCCACCTCGCCCACCAGTTCGCGGCCGAGGCTGGAGTGGCGTGGTTCGAGGAGCCTGTTTCCTCCGACGACCTCGACGGCTTGGCGCAGGTCCGCGACGCGGCGCCCGCCTGCATGGACGTCGCCGCCGGGGAATACGCCTTCACCATCGACGACATCCACCACATGCTGAAGCGCCGGGCAGTGGATGTGCAACAGGCGGATGCCTCGCGCTGCGGCGGCATCACCGGCTTCCTGGCCGCCGGCACCCTGTGCGACGCCCACCACATCGACCTGTCCGGCCATTGCGCGCCGGCGCTGCACCTTCATGCCGCCTGCGCCGTGCCGCGCCTGCGCCACCTGGAATGGTTCCACGACCACGTCCGCATCGAGCGTATGCTGTTCGACGGCGCGCCCGTCCCGAAGGATGGCGCGGTCGCGCCCGACCTCACCCGGCCCGGCCTGGGCCTCGAATTCAAGCACCAGGACGCGGAGCCCTACGCCCGATGACACCACGCAGCGCCAACCAGCGCCCCACGGGCGGGGTGCTCGTCGCCCTTTGCGCGCTCGGCACCGCCACGGTCGCGGGTGCAGCGATGCTCGCGCGCAGGCCCCATCGCGCGCTCGGCCGGATGGAGGCGCTGAGCCTGCCACCCGCCCCCAGGGTGCCGGCGGCGCGGACCCGGCGCCCGCTTCCGCCGCCATCCTCGCCGGTGGTGAGCCACTCCAACGCCGTGCTGGCGGCGCGGCGGCTGAACCGCGCGGCCGGCACCATCGCCACCTCGGTGCTGATCGACAGCGCCGTGGAGCATTACCGCGGCGCCTTCAGCAACAAGGCCATGTACACCCCGATCGTGGTGTCCGCCCTGTCCCTGCTCGCCAGCTATCACGGGCATCGGGACCATGACCCGATCCCGCACAAGCTCCGCGATGCCATCTACGCCCTGTCCGCGATCACCGGGGTGATCGGCACCGGCTTTCACCTCTACAACGTCGCCAAGCGGCCCGGCGGCTTCTGCTGGCAGAACCTGTTCTACGCCGCGCCGCTGGGGGCACCGGCCGCGATCACCCTGTCCGGCATGACCGGCTTCCTGGCGGAGCGGGTGCGCGACAACCATCCGAACAGCGTGCCCGACGTGCTCGGCCTGCCGGCCGGCCGCGTGGTGGCGGCCCTCACCGGCATCGGCCTTCTCGGCACCACGGCGGAAGCCGCGCTGCTTCACTTCCGCGGCGCCTTCCACAACCCGGCCATGCTGCTGCCCGTCACCGTCCCGCCCGCCGGCGCCCTGCTGCTGGCCGGCGCCGCACTGGGCCCGTCCGAACGCCCCCGCCCCCTCACGCGGTGGTGGATGCGCGTCACCGCCCTGCTCGGCGTGGTGGGGGTCGGCTTCCACGCGGTCGGGGTGGCGCGGAACATGGGCGGCTGGCGCAACTGGATGCAGAACATCCAGGCGGGCCCGCCCCTGCCGGCGCCGCCCGCCTTTACCGGCTTGGCGCTCGCCGGGCTGGCGGCGATGGGCCTGCTGCAGGACAACCCCCATGAGTGATGAGGTGACCCGGGGCCGCTATCCTGGCTACGACGTGCTCGCCAAGCGCGACACGCCGTCCTGGAACGACCGGACGCGCGAAGTCATCGACAAGCGCCTGGCGGTGGAGAACCGGCCGGCCTTCCTGGACGAGGCGGAATGGCGGGCGCTGGAAGCCCTGTGCGACCGTGTGGTGCCGCAGCCGGCGGGCCGGCCGCGCGTGCCGGTCGGGGCCTTGGTCGACCGGCAGCTCGCGGCAGGCAAGCTCAAGGGCTATCGCCTGAAGGACATGCCCCAGCCCGCCGAAGCCTGGAAGCGCGCCCTGGCCGCGCTGGATGAGGCGGCGATGCGCGACATGGGGCGGCCCTTCGCCAATCTTCCAGCCGCCGATCAGGACAGGCTGCTGGGCCGCATGAAGGACGGAACGCTGGAGGCTGCGGCGCTGCGGGGTATGCCGGCCAAGACCTTCTGGGCCAGCCACGTGATCCACGACGTGGTCGGCTCCTACTACGCGCACCCGACGGCCTGGAGCGAGATGGGATGGGGCGGCCCCGCCAGCCCGCGCGGCTACGTGCGCCTGGACAACAACAGCCGCGATCCCTGGGAACCGATGGAAGCCGTGCCGGGCAAGGAGGCGAAGGCCGAGCGGGAGAACAAGCGTGTCGTCTGACCCTTTCGCCGCCCCCCGTGCCACCGGGGGCCGCGCGCCGAACGTGTTCCGCCCCGGCGCCTGGGTGCCGATGAAGCAGTTCCAGGATTCCGAGGAGGTCGACTTCGTGGTGGTCGGCACCGGCGCTGGCGGCGGCCCGGTGATCGCCGGCCTGGCCGAGCAGGGCTTCTCCGTGGTCGGCTTCGATGCAGGCCCCTATTTCCGCCCGCTGGAGGATTTCGCCTCCGACGAGACGGAGCAGGAACAGCTCTACTGGAACGACGACCGCATCTCGGAAGGCGCCAACCCGCTCACCATGGGTGGCAAGAACAGCGGCAAGGCGGTGGGCGGCTCCACCGTGCACTTCGCCATGGTGTCGCTGCGCTTCCGCCCCGAATGGTTCAAGTCCCGCTCGCTGCTCGGCTACGGAGCCGACTGGCCGCTGGACTGGCGGGAGATGTGGGACTGGTACGCCAAGGCCGAGAAGGCGCTCTCCATCGCCGGCCCCGTCAATTATCCCTGGGGCCCGAAGCGCCCGCGCTACCCGCTGCGCGCCCACCCGATCAACGGCGCGGCGCAGATCCTGGCGCGCGGCGCGGAGGCGATGGGCTATTCTTGGACGGAAACGCCGCTGGCCACGGTGTCTGCGCCCAAGGGCGACAGCGCGCCCTGCGTTTACCGCGGCTTCTGCCGCTTCGGCTGCACCACCAACGCCAAGCAGAGCCAGCTCGTCACCTTTATCCCCCGCGCCCTGGAAGCGGGGGCCGAGATCCGCGACCTCGCCATGGTGGGGCGCATCGAGGTGAACGCCCAAGGGCGGGCAACCGGCGTGCACTACATCCGCGAAGGGCGCTGGCACTTCCAGCGGGCGCGCAACGTGGTGGTAGCGGGCTACGCGATCGAGACGCCCCGCCTGCTGCTGAACTCGGCCACCGACCGCTTCCCCGAAGGTCTGGCCAACCGCTCCGGCCTGGTAGGGCGCTACCTGATGAGCCAGTCCAACCAGGCGGCCTTCGGCTACATGGACGAGGTGGTGCGCGCTTATAAGGCGCCGCCCTCCACCACCATCACCGAGCACTGGAACTACGAGGACCGGAAGGACTTCTTCGGCGGCTACTGCTGGATGGCGCAGGGCCCGCTGCCGATCGAGACCATGACGATCCTGACGGGGTCCAAGGGCCTCTGGGGCGCCGAGCTGCACGAGGAGATGCTGCGCTACAACCACATGGTCGGGCTGAAGATGGTGGGCGAGCAGCTGCCGAACGAGAACAACACCGTCACCCTGGCCGAGGACAAGGACCAGTACGGCCTGCCCATCACCCGCATCACCTACGGCTGGGGCGACAACGACAAGGCCATGATCAACCACGCGCTGGACCAGATGGTGACCAGCCTGGAACTGGTGGGCGCCCGGGATATCTTCCGCCAGGAAAACGACATGAACCACCTGGGCGGCACCGCCCGCATGGGCTTCGACGCCGGCACCAGCGTGGTGGACGCTGACTGCCGCAGCTGGGACATTCCCAACCTGTTCGTGTGCGACGGCTCGGTGTTTCCCACCGTCGGCGGGGTGAACCCGTCGCTCACCATCACCGCCATCGCCATGCGCACCGCCGAGCGCATCGGGCAGATGGCCCGGCGCGGCGAGCTGTAGCGCCGGCCGGAACCGCTGCGCCGGATGGATCCGGCCGACCTGCCGGCGGGAGCGGGCCACGGGCATCGGCCCGGCGGTTCTGGTGGGGACGGCGCGGGCACAATCTCCACCACGGCCGCTAGGCTTGCCTTGTTGGAGGGCAGGCGCTCAGGTCAGTGGGGCCGCGACGTGCTTCCCGAAGCCCGGCCGACGCCCGATCCGCTCGTACCATTCCTTAAATCGAGGCAGGTCAGGGCGGCTGGCCACCTCCACTCCGAACCAGCGCCGCGCGTAGGCGCCGAGCGCGATATCCGCGAGCGTGAAGGCTTCGCCTTCCACGTAAGGGCGCCCATGCGCCAAATGGGCGTCCAAAATCCGCCAGGCCTCGCCGGACGCCTTGGCGGAAGCAGCAATCGCGGCCATGTCGCGCACCTCGGGCGCGGTGCGGATCATGCCCCAGAAGAGGTTCCGTTCCGCGGGCTGGAGGGTGGACAGTACCCAGTCCAGCCAGCGCTCCACACCCGCACGCGCCGCGGCGCCCTCGGGATAAAGGCCCCGGGTCACGGCCCTCGCCTCCATCTGCCGCAGCGCGAGGTAGCGCATGATGGAATTCGACTCCCACAAGGTGACCTCGCCGTCCACCAGCGTCGGGACCCGGCCATTGGGGTTCATGGCCCGGTAGTCGGGCGTGTCCACCACCCCGTGCTGCAGGCCCGCTTCCAGCCGTTCGAAGCGCAGGTCGAGTTCCTCGCAGCACCAGAGGACCTTCTGGACGTTCACCGAGTTCGCACGTCCCCAGACACGCAGCACGCCCGCTTCCATCACAGCTCCACCCCCACTATCGGCCCCCGAACCTAGAGCGCCGTCCGGCCACGTGGAACGGGGGGAAAGAGCCTCGGGACCCCATGCCGGAAGACGGCGAACCCCTCGCGGTGCAACGCGGCAGCCTGGAAGGCTGGCCGATTACGCTCCAGCCTAACCTCTTTCCCCAGGCGTGGACGGTTCCCGCCCGCCGCCGCTCGGTCAAACAAGCGGCGGCGAGCAAGCTCTCAAGACTTGGCGGAACTGAAATCGGGGCTGCCGTAGGGATAATAATTCTTGAGATCGACGTTCTGGTAGTTCAGCCCGTCGAGCCGCACGGTGCCGAGGAAGGGCTGCTCGGGCTCCACCAGGAAGATGGCGGGCGAGAAGCCGGTGTCGTGGAACCCGCGGCGGAAGTGCACGCGGGACTTGATGGCGATGACGTCGAAACTATTCGGATCGAGCCCGATCTCCGGCAGCATGGAAGGCTCCATCAGCTGCGACAGGTAGCGGCTGATCACCAGGACGTTGCCGTCGCCGAAGCCCACATGCACCCAGGTGTCACGGGCACCGCCGCGTAGGCCCGTGGTGACCCGCAGGACCTTGCCCTGCACCCGCACGGGTTCGCCCGCCGATTCATCCGCCAGGCCGCCAACGGCCATGTCGAAATCGTCCCCGGGCTTCGCGCCCTGGGCCAGCAGCGTTTCCACCGCCTTGTTGTCGGCCACCGTGATAACCAGGGTCTTGCGCAGCCCCTGATCGATGATCTCCCGCAGCAGCCAGGTGGCGTAGCCCGAGCGGTCGCTGTGGTCGCACAGCGTCACCGGCATGCGGCTTTCCGCCACCGCCTGCTTGGCCAGTGCCACGCCCTCCGTGATGCGGTGGATCTTGGTGCTGTTCAGCAGGGCTTCCCGCTGGCGCCAGGCTGCGTTGGCCATGTCCTCGGCGATGCGTCGGGCGAGCTCGGGCTTGTTGTTCGTGAGCACCTGAAAGGTGATGCCGACATCCGGCACGTCGGACCAGGGAAAGCCGAAGAAGAAGTTCACGTAGGTGTCGGGCTCACGCGCTTCCCAGACCAGCGCCCGCTGCACCAGGTCCATCCAGGGCGAGGCGCCGGTCCACTGCAGCACGGTGGGTGAGATCACCGGCACCTTCAGCGTCACATGCGCGGGCGCGTAGTCGCCGCGGATGGCGCGCACCAGCATGCGCGCGGCGCGCTCGCCCTGCAGGTAGCCGTCGTAGTGCGGGTAGTACTTCACGGTGAAAGCCAGGTCCGCATGGCGCAGGAACTCCGCATCCTCGTTGCCGTGCGGGTCGAAGGTGGCGGCGATCTTCACCTGCGGCCCGACCACCGCGCGCACGCGGCGGGCGAGCTCCGCTTCCGGTCGAGGGATGTTGCGGACCGCCATGGCGCCGTGGACGGACAGGTACACGCCGTCGAAGGGGCCTTCCGCCTTCAGCCCCTCGATCATGCGGCCGACGAAGTGGTTGAAACATTCCTCCGTCAGCCAGCCCGAGCCGGAGCCGGTCTTGGAGTCGAGAGGCGACTCAATCCCGACGAGCTCCACCCCGTCGAACTCGCGCGCCACCTTCACGAAGCCGCCGATGTAGTTCTTGGGCTCGCAGGTCAGCAGAGCCTCGCCCTTGGCCGGCGAGCCTTCGTAGGTGAAGTCCTCGATCATGGTGTCGTAGGGCAGGAAGGTCACCGTCTCGTGCGAGAACTTCAGGACCGCGATGCGGATCGGCGCGCTTGTCATCAGGTGTTCCTTCTTGCTCACGTCAGGCCCAGTGTACGCCGTAGAACTGGCCGCCGCCCGGACCGAAGCCCGTGAGGCCGCGCCGGTAGCCGCGCAGGGCACGGTATTCGCCCACGGGAATATAGGGGACATCGATCATAGCTTGGCGCTGCATATCCTCGCAGATCTTCGCCCGCGCCGCCGTGTCCGCCGCGGCGAACCAATCCTGGCGGAGTTGTTCGAGCCTCGGGCTGTCCGGCCAGCCGAACCAGGCCTTGTCGCCGTTGGCGCGTAGGCCGAGATGACCCGCGGGGTCGGTGCTGTTGGTGAGGCCCGTGACGAAGACGCTCCAGCCACCGGCATCCAGCGGGCCGCGATTGGCGCGGCGGGTGCTCACCGTGCCCCAGTCGGCGCTCTGCACGTCCACGTTCATGCCGAGCTGTCGCATCATGTCGCCCGCCACCTCCGCCAGGGCCTTCAGCGGCGGGTTGTCGTCGGCCTGCATCAGCACCACGCGCTCGCCCGCGTAACCCGCCGCCGCGAGATCACGCTTCACCTTGGCCAAGTCGCGCGGGCCCGTCAGCGCCTCCAGCCCCGCCTTGCTTGCCATGGGGGAGTTCGAAGTGAAGAAGCCTACCCCCGTTTCCCAGACCGACCTGTCCGAGCCGTAGGCAGCGGTCATGAAGTCTTCCTGGTTCACCGCGCCCAGCAGCGCGCGACGGATGGCCGGCTTGTTGAAGGGCGGCTGCAGCCAGTTGAAGCGCAGGATGGAGCCGAAGGGATCCTTCGTCAGCGCCACTTCGAGGTTGCTGTCGGCGCGGATCATCGGGGCGATGTCGCTGCCCACCACCTCGACCCAGTCTACCTCGCCGGCGGACAGCGCGGCCGCGGCGGTGGCCGGGTCGGGGATCACGTTCCACTCGACGCGGTCGAAATAGGCGTGCTTGGGCCCGGCCATGCGGCTCGTCGTGCCATCGGGGCGCGGCACGTAGCCCTCGAAGCGCGCGTAGGCCACGCGGGCGCCCGCCATGCGCTCGTCGGCGAGGAAGCGGAAGGGGCCGCTGCCCACCATCTCCGTGACCTGCTTCGTGGCCGGGGTCTGCGCCAGGCGCTCCGGCATGACGACGCAGACCGACGGTCCGTTCTTGCCCAGCGCATCCGGCAGGGCGCTGAAGGGCGCCTTCAGGCGGAAGCGCAGGCGGCGGTCGTCGAGCGCGGTGATCTCGTCGGCGCGGCTCGCGACCTCCTGCCCGTACATGTCGCGCGAGGCCCAGCGCTTGATGCTGGCCACCGCGTCGCGTGCCAGCACCGGCGTGCCATCGTGGAAGCGCAACCCGTCGCGCAGGGTCATGGTCCAGGTCAGCCCGTCATCCTCGACCGTGTGGCCCGCCACCATCTGCGGGTGTGCCTGGAAGTGCTCGTCGAGGCCGTAGAGCGTGTCGAACACCATCAGCGCGTGGTTGCCGGTCACGCCGGCCGTGGTGAAGACGGGATCGAGCACGGCAAGGTCGGCGGAAGGCACGAAGCGAAGCACCTTCCTGTCCGCGGCACGGCCTAGCCGCGGGGCCGCGAGGGCGGCCGTGCCCGCTATGGCCGAACGGAGAAGCGTGCGACGCGCGAGGGGCGGGGGACGTAGGGTCATCCGGTGTTTCTCGGTCGTGGAGCGAAGCGGCGGCGGGATCAGGCGAAGGCTGAGACCGGCAGACTGGCCCGCGCCCCGTCAATGCGGATCTCGGTTCCGAAGGGGCGCGACAGGTCGGCGAAGCGGCCCAGGATCCGCTCGGCCTCCTCGCCCTCGGCCAGACGAGGCCGGCCGCGGAGATGGCGCGCCTCGCCCAGGCCCAGGCTGACCGGGTGGAACTCCATCGCCGCGAGCGCGCCGTCACGATAGGTGAGAACCGGCATCACGCTTTCCCAGAAGCGTCGGTCGGAGGGGAAGCCGCCGCGGTCGTGGTCCACGCGCTTCTGGTAGACGGCACCGGGTGTCATCGCGGGATCGGCACGGAAGCGTTCGTAGCCATCGGCCGGGATGCGCGGCACCAGCTCGTTCTGGCCGATGAAGTTCCCGAGGGAGTAGAAGATCGGCTTGCCCTGATGGATCTCGAGGCCGCGCAGGAGATGCGGGCCGTGGCCGACCACGAGATCGGCCCCCGCCTCAATCATCCGGCGCGCGAAGAGAGGCAGGAACTCGGCCGGGTCTTCCTTGGTCGCCCCTTGCTCATGGGCATGAACGCTGACCAGCACGAGGTCCGACAGGCCGCGGGCCTCGCGGATCCAGCGGATCATGGACTCCACGTCCTTTTCCTTGGGCTTGGTGCGCAGCGCCGTGCGCTCGGCCGCGCGGAAATCCATGCCGCCGAGCGGAAAGATGGCGGGATCACTGGGCGGAAAGCCGAAGCCCATCTTCAGGTTCTGCTGGCGCTGCCCTTCAAGGCCCAGCCCTTCCGCGATCTCGCGCAGGGCGGCGAGCTGGGTGGGCGTCACCTCGTGCACCGTCTCGATGCGCAGAGGATTGAGCCCGGGGCGGCCAGGCATGTCCACGGTCTGCGCGCTGGCCTCCTGCCCCTTGGCGAAGGAGGAGGAGCAGGACAGCATCGCCACCGTGCCCTGCGGGTGGCCGTAGTAGACGGGGCGACGCGCATCCTCGAGCTGACGGCCGATGCCGGCATAGGACAGACCGCGCGCGTCCAGCGCCTCGATCGTGTGCAGCAGGCCGGAGATGCCGTAGTCCAGGCAGTGGTTGGTGGCCGTGGCGAAGAGCCCGAAGCCAGCCTCGCTGAGTTCGTCGAGCACCCAGGCCGGGGCGCCGAAATGGGAGCCGCCGCTTTCCAGTGCGGGATCGCCCCGATAGTCGTTCGCCAGCACCTCCAGGTTGGTGAAAGCGACGTCCGTTCCGCGGATCAGGTCAAAGAGCGGACGGAGCGTTTCATCGCTGCGCGACAGCAGGCGACGTTGAAGGATGCTGTCGCCGGTGAGGGCGAGGCGAAGCACGCGGCTGGAGGTCATGCTGGGGGTGCTCATCCGAGAGGGGGCGTTTGCTTCCGACGAGGTCGGTACCACTGCGATCCGGTACGGCAGGACCGGTTCAGTCCTGAAGTGTCAGTCCATCAGGCATGCTCCGCCTTTCCACGCGGAAGGTCAGCAAAATCTGCGCCAGACCAGACGAGACAGCCAGTGGAACGACATCGCTGCGAACGTCACGAGATGCGTACGGGCCGGATAAGCGCGCATCACCGCGCTCCGCGCCGCCTACGGCCCCTGGGCGAACGGTGCCGTGCTGTTTCGCACGACGCTCGCGCGCTCGATGGCTCGGGAATAATCAGCCGGGCCGGGCGTCTTTACTCACGGGAACTACTCCGGCCAAACGGGTCGCCCGGCCTGCACCTGCGTGGGCAAGCGACCCGCCTGACTGGGCCAATGGCGGCCTCGCGGCTGCTGAACCAGAGGATCACACCATGCGCCACAGCATCCGCACGCCCGCCCTCGCCGTACTGGCCCTGCTTGCCGCCGGAAGCGGCCCGGCCTGGGCCCATGCCCACCTGCAGAGCGCGACACCCGCCCCCGGCAGCACGGTGGCGGCACCGGACACGGTCGTCATCAGCTACACGGAGGGCGTCGAAGCGCGGTTCAGCAGCATCGAGGTGCAGGATGCGGCGGGGCACCGCGTCGACAAGGGCACCCTCAGCACGGTTCCGACGGACAACAAGCGGCTGAGCATCGGGCTCCAGCCGCTCCAGCCCGGCACCTACAAGGTCACCTGGCACGTGACGTCGGTGGATACCCACAAGACGGACGGCACCTTCCAGTTTACGGTCAAGCCCCAGGGGTAATCCTTGCCGATATTCGACATTGAGGGTGGGCCGTTGCTCGTCCTCGTGCGCGGCATCTGGAACGTCGCGCTCCTGTCCGCCTTCGGAACGCTTGCCTTCCGGGTGGTGGTTGCGCCGCGCACGCTCCTGCGCGCACCGCAGGATGTCGTGCAGCCCGTCGAGCGAGCACTGCTGCGGCTGAGCCGGACGAGCCTGGCAGCGGCAGGGCTTTTGCTGCTCACCTGGCTATGGCTGCAATCGGCCGAGATCGCCGGCAGCGCCAGCCTGGCTTCGCTTCGCGCCGTCGCGGGCGGCACGATGTTCGGTCACCTCGTGCTGCTGCAACTCGCAGCCCTGGCGGCCGCGGCGGTTGTCCTGGGCCGTGGCGGCGCCGCAGCCCGGCGCTGGCTGACCACCGGCCTGGCCGCCGTCGCGACCGCGCTGCAGGCCGGGCATGGACACGCGCTCGCCATGGAAAGCGGGCCGAGCCTCCTGCTGGGGGCCGGCGTGCTCCACCTGCTCACGGCCGGTGCCTGGCTGGGAGGGCTGCTGCCGCTGCTGCTGACCGTCCGGGTGGCGCCGGCGCGCACCGGGGCAGCGGCGGCGCGCTGGTTCTCGCCACTCGGCAAGTGGTGCGTGGGCCTCATGGCCGGATCGGCGGCGGTTCAGTTCTGGGTGCTGATCGGCGGATGGCGCGGACTGATCGAAACGCCCTACGGCTGGGTGGCAAGCGCCAAGCTCGTGCTGTTCGCCGTACTGTTGGGCTTTGCCTGGATCAACCGCTACCGGTTCGCTCCGCGCCTGCTCGGCCCGGCAGGCGAGGCGTCCCGTCCCCACCTGATCGCCAGCATCGCCGTGCAGACCGGGTTCGGCGTGCTGGTGGTGCTGGCGGCCTCCCTGCTCAGCAGCCTGCCGCCCTCCGTCCACGAGCAGCCGGTTGAGGTTTCCAGCGCCACCCGCTGATGGCCCCGGCCGGCACCATGCTCACGGGAGCTCGGGCTCACATGGGCCCGGGAGGCAGCGGCGATCCGTCGATGAGCCGGGAATAGCGGAAGGGCGTCGGATCCACCACGGGCGCGTCGCCGGCCACCAGGTCGGCAGCCAGCCGCCCGGCCCCCGGCCCGATGCCGAAGCCGTGGCCGCTGTAACCGGTGGAGAGCGTGAGGCCGGGCAGCCTGTCCACGCCCGAGATCACCGGCACCGCGTCGGGCATGTTGTCGATCCAGCCGCCCCAGGCATCCTTCATGCGAATGCCGTCCAGCGCGGGATAGGAGGCCACGAGCTGCCCGAGCGCCTCGGTGACCGTGTCCGTGTCGGCCGCGGGATCGAGCACGCGCATCCGCTCGAAGGGCGTGGGCTTGTCGAGCGACCAGCGGCCCAACGCTTCCGGACCTTCGAGGAAGGAGCGCCCGAAGCGGATCTTGGTGCCGGCGTCGCGCCGCTTGCGGAAGATCGGCCAGAACTTGCGGGCGTAGCGCAGCCCCTGCGGCGTCACCTCCAGCCGCCCGCGGCCGCGGATGGACACGGTGTAGCCACCGTCGAGCCGGCGGCGGATGACGTAGCCAGGGGTAGACAACCCGCCCTCGATCACCTCGGGCGCGGCGGTGGTGGAAAAAGCGGTGGAGCGGACGCCGGCCTGCGGCAGGTCGATGCCGAGGCTGCGGCAGAACATCGAACTCCAGGCGCCGCCGGCGCAGAGCACCGCCTCGGTGCGGATCGTGCCCTTCTCCGTCACCACTGCGGACACGCGCCCCCCGGTGGTTTCCAGCCCGCGCGCGGCGCAGCCCTGGTGGATGGTCACACCCAGGCGCCGCGCGGCCTCGGCCAGGGCGGGCGCCGCCTTGGACGGTTCAGCGCGGCCGTCGGTGGGGGAATGGACGCCGCCGATCCACTTCTGCGTGCAGCCCGGCGTCATCGCCTGGGCCTCGGCGGCGCTCAGCATCTGGCTGCGGACCTGGTAGGGCCGGGCCAAGTTTGACCAGGCTTCCCACTCATCCAGATCGGACTGTTTATCGGTGACGTAGAGCAGGCCGGTGCGGCGGAAGCTGACGTCGGCGCCGATCTCCTCGCTCAGCTGCCCCCAGAGCTCCAGGCTGTACTTGATGAGCGGCAGCTCGCGCTCGTCGCGGTTCTGCTGCCGGCACCAGCCCCAGTTCCGGCTCGACTGCTCGCCGGCGATGACGCCCTTCTCGACCAGGGCGACGGAATGCCCCTTCTTCGCGAGGTGGTAGGCTGCCGACACCCCGGCGATGCCGCCCCCGATCACCACGACGTCGGCGCGTTCCGGCAGCGTCGGATCGCTCTGCACTTTCTCGACGGGAGGCGACATGGGGTTCTCGGTCCTCGGTTCGGGGTCTCGTGCGCTCAGCCGGCCGCCTGCAGCTGCAGGTCGTCGCGGATGCAGGCGGACAGATGTCCCGCCGCGACCTCGCGCAGCGGCGGCCGCGCCTCGGTGCAGGCTGGCAGGGCATAGGCGCAGCGCGTGCGGAAGGAGCAGCCGGAGGGCGGGTTGAGCGGGCTCGGCACGTCGCCGGCGAGAACGATTCGACGGCGCCGCCGCGTGGGGTCGGGCGTGGGTGCTGCGGACAGCAGCGCCTCGGTGTAGGGGTGGCGCGGCGCGGTGAAGAGGGCGCGCGTTTCAGCGACCTCCACCAGCCGCCCCAGGTACATCACCGCCACGCGGTCCGACATGTGCCCGACCACGGCGAGGTCATGGGCGATCACCAGCATGGTCAGGCCGAGGCGTTCCCGCAGCTCCAGCATCAGGTTCACCACCTGCGCCTGCACCGACACGTCGAGCGCCGACACCGGCTCGTCAGCCACCACGAAGTCCGGCCGCGTCACCAGCGCGCGGGCGATGCCGATGCGCTGCCGCTGCCCGCCGGAGAATTCGTGCGGGTAGCGCCCCGCGTGCTGCGGCAGCAGCCCCACCAGCCGCAGAGCTTCCTCGACGGTGTCCGCCCGTTCGGCCCGCGTGGCGCCGACGCCGTGGATCGCCAGCGGCGCAGCCACGATCTGCTCCACCGTCATGCGCGGGTTGAGGGAGGCGTAGGGGTCTTGGAACACCAGCTGCATCTGCCGGCGCAGCGGCCGCATCTGCCGGCGCGACAGGGCCGTGATGTCGCGGCCCTTGAAGCGGATGCTGCCCTCGGTCGGCGCGGTGAGGCGGAGCACGGTGCGGCCCACCGTGCTCTTGCCGGAGCCGGACTCCCCCACGAGGCTCAGGATTTCCCCGGGCCGGATGGAGAAGGACAGGCCGTCAATGGCGCGAAGTTGCGCGCGGCCGCGCCCGAAGAGCCCGCCGCCGACGGCGAAGTGCTTGCGGAGGTCGCGGACCTCCAGCAGCGGCGCCAGGGCGTCACGCAACGCGGCGCTCAAGGCGCCAGCTCCCCGGCCAGTTCGCGCCAGCGGAAGCAGCGGCTCAGGTGGCCACCGCCGGTTTCCTCCAGCGGCGGCACGGCGGCGTCGCAGGGATCGGGCAAATGGTGGGCGCAGCGCGGCGCGAAGGCGCAGCCCGGCGGCGGCTGCCGCGGGTCGGGCACGCTGCCGGGAATGGCGAAGAGTGGCTCGCTGCGCTGCCCCGCGAGGTCGAGGCGCGGCACCGAGCGCATGAGCCCGGCCGTGTAGGGCATGCGCGGCGCCCCAAAGAGCGGCAGCAACTCCGCCTGTTCCACCACGCGGCCGGCATACATCACCATCACCCGGTCGGCGATCTCCGCCACCACGCCGAGGTTGTGGGTGATGAAGATCATGGCCATGCCGGTCTGCCGCTGCAGCCGCTGCAGCAATTCCAGGATCTGCGCCTGGATGGTGACGTCGAGCGCGGTGGTGGGCTCGTCGGCGATCAGCAACTCCGGCCCGCAGCTCAGCGCCATGGCGATCATCGCGCGCTGCCGCATGCCGCCCGACAGCTGGTGCGGGTAGGCGCTCAGACGTCGGCGAGGGTCGGGAATACCCACGAGGTCCAGCAGCTCGGCCGCGCGGTCGGTGGCAGCGCGGCGGGAGGCGCCACCGTGAAAGCGGATGGCCTCCGCGATCTGCTCGCCGATCGTGTGCACGGGGTTGAAGGAGGTCATCGGCTCCTGGAACACCATGGACACCGCGGCGGTGCGCACGCCGCGCATCTCTTCCTCACTCAGGGCGAGGAGGTCCAGCACGCGACTGTCGCGGCGGCGCAGGCGTACCTGCCCGGTCACCTGACAGCCCGGTGCCGGCGGGGTGAGGCGCAGCAGCGCCAGGCTGGTCACGCTCTTGCCCGAGCCGGACTCGCCCACCAGTGCCAGGGTTTCGCCGCGGCGGACATCGAAGCTCACGCCCTGCACGGCCGGGATCGCGCCGCCGGGTGCGCGGAAGCGGACATGAAGGTCGCGGACCTCCAGCACCGCGTCGCGGGCCGGGGTGGCGGAGATCGCGGTGGCCGTCGGCGCCTCGCACAGCAGCTGCGGCATCAGCGCCCCCCTGCCCGCGGGTCGATCGCGTCGCGCAACCCGTCGCCCAGGAAATTGAAGCTCGTGACCGTGAGCGCGATCACCGCGCCGGGGATGATGGCGAGCCAGGGCGCGCTGGCGAGATAGGTCTGGGCATTGTCCAGCATGTTCCCCCAGCTCGGCGTCGGCGGCTGGATGCCGTAGCCGAGGAAGCTGATGTAGGACTCCGCCAGGATGGCATGCGCCACGTTCAGCGTGGCCGAGACCACGATCGGCGCCAGCGCGTTGGGCAGCAGCTCACGCAGCATCACCCGCAGGTCACCGGCGCCGCTCGCCTCCGCCGCCACGGCGAAGTCGCGCTCGCGCAGGGAGCGGATCTGCGCTTCCACGATGCGCGCGACCTCCATCCAGGCGGTGAGCGCGATCAGCAGGATGATGGATCCCACCTCCGGCTGCACGAAGGCCGCCAGCGCCAGCAACAGGAAGATGCTGGGAAAGCACAGCATGGCATCCACGAAGCGCATCAGCACCGCGCCCAGTGCGCCGCCGTAATAGCCGGCCAGCAGCCCGACGGTGATGCCGATCACCATACTCAGCGCCATGGCGGCGAAACCGACGGCGAGCGAGATGCGGCCGGCCATCAGCAGTCGCGCCAGCACGTCCCGTCCCAGCTGGTCGGTGCCCAGGATGTGCGGCCCGGCGAAGGGCGGCGCAAAGCGGGCGCGCAGGTCGATGAACAGGTCATCATAGGGCAGCAGGTGCGGCCCGGCGGCACAGAGCAGCACCAGCAGCAGGATGGTGACGGCGCCGAACAAGGCGAGCCGGTGTCGGAGGAAGCGGCGCAGCGCCGGGCTGCCGCCGCGACGCGCGGGGGCGGTCACGGATGGCACGGTGGCCGTGCCGGCGGTGGTGTCGGAGGCAGCCATTTCCCCTCCCCTAGCGCAACCGCATGCGCGGGTCCGCGACGCCGTAGAGCAGGTCCGCCAGCAGGCTGCCCAGCAGCACCAGCACCGCCGTGAACATCAGGATGCCCATCACCACCGGGTAGTCGCGGTAGGAGATGGAATCGAGGAAGAGCCGCCCCATGCCGGGCCAGGTGAACACCGTTTCCGTCACCAGCGCGCCGCCCAGCAGGTTGGGCATCTGCAGCCCGGCCACGGTGATCATCGGCAGCAGCGCGTTGCGCACGGTGTGGCGCACGAGGATGCGCCGCTCCGGGATGCCCTTGGCGCGGGCGGTGCGCACGAAGTCCTGGTGCAGCACGTCGATCATGGAGGAGCGCATGTAGCGGCTCCAGATCGCGGTGGAGACCAGCGCCAGCACCATCGAGGGCGCGATCAGGTGGTGCAGCTGGTCGAGGATCGAGCCGTCGCCCATCGTGTAGCGGTTGCCGGCCGGCAGGATGTCGAGCTCCACCGAAAACAGGAAGATCACCACCAGCCCGAACCAGAAGGTCGGAATGGAGAGCGCGATCATGGAACCCACCGTCACCAGCATGTCGAAGAAGGAGTAGCGGCGGATCGCACCCAGCACGCCCAGCCAGCAACCCAGCATCACGGCAATCAGGGTGGAGGTGAGCATCAGCTCCAGCGTCGCGCCGAGGTGAGAGCCGATGACGCTCAGCACCGGCAGCCCGTCGCGATAGGAGCGCCCCCAGTCACCGCCGAGCATCCGTGCCAGCCAGTTCAGGTACTGCAGCGGCAGGGGCTGATCGAGGCCGAGCTGACGCTCGACCCGCGCGATGTCCTCGGGCGACATCTCGCCGCCCGCCAGGAACTGCGACATCGGCCCGCCGGGCGCGAGATGCAGGATGGTAAAGCCGATCACCGACACCAGCAGCAGCAGGATGAGCGACTGCAGCAAGCGCAGGGCGAGGTATCGCTGCATCAGCGGCGATCCCGTGCGGCGCGGCGCACCGTTACGGTACCCCGCGCCTCGGCGCGCCGCACCTCAGCGTACCCAGTACCAGGTGCCGATGTTCCAGCAGTTCGACTGGACGTTGACGTTGGGCTTGTAGCCAACGAGCCCCTCCTTGTAGCCCTCCACCGGCGCGGGCTGATAGATCGGCAGGATCGCCAGGTCGTCGCGCACCAGGGCCTGCACCTTCTGGTAGGCGGCGCGGCGCGCATCGCGGTCGAAGTTGCTCGACGCCTCGTCCAGCAGCGCGTCCACCTGCGGATTGACGTACTGCATGGTGTTGGAGCCGGAGCCGCCCTTGGCGGGGATGGCATTGCTATGGAATCGGTAGGCGCAGTCGGGATCGTTGCTGGTCTGGTAGGTCGCGGCCACCAGCACGGACTGGAACTTCGAATTGATGAAGAAGTCGCCCCAGATCACGGCCGCGGGCATGTTGGCGATCTTCAGCGCGACGCCGATGCCCTGCCAATCCTGCACCAGGAGCTGCTGCACCTGCTCGCGCAGCGGGTTGCCCGCGGTGGTGGAGGTGTTGATTTCCAGCCTGACGCCGTTCTTCTCGCGGATACCGCGAGCGCCGCGTTTCCAGCCGGCGTCATCCAGAATCTTGTTGGCCTTGGCCGGGTCGTAGCTGTGTGCGGGCAGGTCCGCGTTGAAGGCCCAGGACTGGCGCGGGTAGAAGGACTCCGTCGGCTTGGGCAAGCCGTAGTAGACGATGTCGGTGATCGCCTGCTTGTTCATGCCCTGGTAGAGCGCCTGCCGCACCGCCTTGTCCGCCAGCGCCGGGAAGCCGAGATTCGGTGCGATGGCCTCCACCTGCTGGCTCGGATTCACCGAGAGCACGAGCCCCTTCAGCTTCTTCGCGTCCTCGTAGTAGTTCGCAAGGATCCCTGAGATGCTGGCGTGGTCGATCTGCCCAGTGCGGAACTGCGTGTAGAGCACGGTGAGGTCGGGGATGTACTTGAACACCACGCGCTCGAGATACGGCCCCTCGCCAAAGTATTTCGTATTGGCCGTGAGGGTGATGTGGTCGCCCGGAACACGCTCACCCCAGCGGAAAGGGCCGGTGCCGACCGGGGCGTTGTTGAACGGCGCGGTGTTGGGATCGGACGCGCCGGCCAGGATGTGCTTCGGCACGATAAAGGTCCAGGCCAGCAAGGAGAGGTAGGGCGCGTAAGCCTTCTCCATGCGCCAGGAGATCTCGTGCGGGCTGGCGATCGTGATCTCGCGCACGAGGTTGTGGCCCTGCCGGGTGCGCGCACGGAAGGCCGTGTTGTTGAGAAGCTCGATGGTGAACTTCACGTCCTCGGCGGTGAAGGGCGTGCTGTCGTGCCAAGTGACACCCTCGCGCAGGCGCAGCTTCCAGGTCAGCCCGTCGGCGGAGATGCCGCCATTCGCCGTGGAAGGAACCTCGGTTGCGAGTTGCGGCGTCAGGTTGCCTTCCTCATCGACGCCCCAGAGCGGGTTGAACAACGCCCACCAGACGCCCTGATCCACCTCGATCGACGGCATCAGCGGGTTGAAGACCGTGGGTTCTTGCGAGAGGCCGACCACGATCTGCCCGCGCGGTGCGGAGGGCGGCGGCGTGCTCTGCGCTTTCGCGGCGCCGATCGCGGCGCCGGAAGCACTCAGCGCCAGCAGCGCGCGGCGCGACATGTTCAACCCTGTAGCGCGCAAGCCTTGCATCACGGACTCCATTCGTAATCGCCGTTGGCGACCGGATCTCCCGAACTGCATTCCATAGGGTGACCCAGTGTGAGCCAGACGCGGCCACGCGTGCCAGCTTCATTTGCAAGCAGCTAAGAAGGCCCATTCCTGACTGTCAATTAAGCAAATGACAGCTTTCTCGGGAAAAAACCTTCCTTTTAGCATACAATTTGTGCGAAATGTCTTCTATTTAGACTGTACCTCACGCAGCCTATGGCTGTTTCTGCCAGTCGGGCGTCGACACCTCTAGAAACCTTCGGCGGCGATGAAACCGGTGCGGACACTCCTGTGCCCGTTCCGCACGCTGGCGCTGGCCGTGGCGCAGTGATCGGGCAGGACACCGCGCCCGGTGCCTTCAGCGACACCTGGGGATCAGCCGGGACGGAGGACGCTTTCCAGACCTTGATCGGCGGAGCGGTCGTCGAACAGGCAATCTCCGCGAAGGTCCCGCCGGAACCGAGATCGATGCGCTAGGCCGTGCAGCACGCCTCCGTCCGTCAGAGCAGCCGGACAGAGTCCGGACGGAACAAGCCGGCACAACAACAATACGCTGGACAGCATGGCGCCTCCTGCCGCCCAATTCTGCCACGAGGCCTCGATCCCCTGCTGCTCAAGGATGACGGACGCGTGGCGCCACAGGTGAACCGGTTCCAGGGCGGCGCGACCGTCCCGCTGCAGGTTCCGACGGCCATGGCCGCCGACGTCACTCCGAGGGCGGATGCCACACCCCACCGGCCGGGCCGCCTCGCCCGGAGCCAGCGCCTGGCCGCCTGAGGCGTCACCCGACATTTCGTCCCGGGTGCCGGGACGGAGGAGACAGCATGCTTACGACGCGCCGCGTCTTCATGGGATCCGCCCTGGCCATGGGGGCAGGCCTCGCAGGCCCCGCCCGTGCGGCACGGGCTGCGGACACGCTGGTCTTCGGGCTGTCGAGCTATCCGCCCAACCTGCAGGCCTTCGCCGCCGCGGGCACCGCCGCGCTGACGGTGAAGCTGCAAACGCATCGTGGCCTGCTGTCCTATGACAGCACCGGCAAGGTCCGGCCCGAACTGGCCGAGAGCTGGGAGCCGCAGGGCGCGACCGGCTGGCGCTTCCGGCTGCGGGAGGCGGTGTTCCACAACGGCAAGGCCGTGACCTCCGAGGATGTTCGCTGGACCCTTGAGCAAATCGCCGCCGAGAATTCCGCCGCCGCTTTTGCCGGCCAGTTCCGCGACATCGAGCGGGTGGAAACACCCGATCCGCGTACGGCGGTCATCGTGATGAAGGAACCGACCAGCATCCTGCCGGAATGGTTGGCGCATCCGCACGTCCCCATCGTAGCCAGGGAATCGCTGGGGCGGGACGGCGTCGGCATCGGTGCCGGCCCCTACGTCGTGAAAAGCCAGGAGCGGGGCTCTTCCGTCACCCTTGAAGCGAACCCGCGCTACTACCGCCCCGGCCTGCCGAAGATCCGCAACCTGCGCTTCATCGCCTATGCCGACGAGAACCTGCGCGTCGCGGCCCTGCGGGCAGGCGACGTGGACATCATCGAATACGTGCCCTGGGAAGCCATGGCCTCGATCGAGGCGGACACCAACCTCAGGCTGGACAACCAGAACGGCCCCTTCATGTGGATGGGCTTCAACGGCGCGCGCAAGCCCTTCGACAACCCGCTGGTCCGCCAGGCCTGCGCCTATGCCATCCGGCGCGAGGAGATCGTGCAGGCGGTGTTCTTCGGCCGCGGCGCACCGCTGGCCGGCATTCCGCTGGTCGAAGACAGCCCCTTCTTCGACGCGGCGCGCAGCCGCCACTTCAGCTACGACCCGGCCAAGGCCAAGGCACTCCTCTCGCAGGCCGGTCTGGCGGGAGGCTTTTCCACCCAGCTGCTCTCAACAGCACAGTACGGCATGCACAAGTCGACTGCCGAGATCGTGCAGCAGCACCTGGGCGAGATCGGCATCAAGGCAGAGCTGAGCATGCCGGACTGGGCCACGCGCATCGCCCGCGGTTCGCGCGCGCAGTACGACTTCTTTATCCAGGGCAGCACCGCCGACAACAACGACCCGGACGGGCTGTCCACCCTGCTCGACGGCAGCCTGCCCTCCAGTTCCTCGCGCAGCATCAACCTGCCGACTCCGGAAGTGCACGACCTCTTTGCCGAAGGGCGGCGCGAGTTTGACGGCGCGAAGCGCAAGGCCATCTACGAGCGCCTGGAAAAGCAGGCCCTGTACGACTGCGCGCTGGTCGGGCTCGCCTGGCGGGCGCAGGGCTACGCCATGGCAAAGGACGTGCGGGGCTTCCGAGGACTGCCGGGGGCACTGAATTTCAACTCCGGCGTTACGCTGGAGGATGTGAGCCTTGGATAGGTGGCACCCGGAGAAGCCGGGGGTGCTCCCCTCCCGCCAGGCTCCACGAGGCTGGCATCCCAATTGCTTGGTCCGGGCCGGCGGCGGTAGCCGGGTTGCGCTCCTCGCGCGCCCCGACGCTGATCCTCGCCGGCACACTCGCCACCGCGATCACCGCGGTCGGGCCGTCTCGTCGACTGCATTGCCCCGGCCGTTCGACCGGCTTCCTGGTCGGCACCAGCCTCAGCAGAAGGGATTGTATCCATGGTTGAAGTCATCAAGGTTAAGTCTGGCAGCAAATTCGAGGACGCCCAGAACTATTCCCGGATCGTCACGGTCGGCGATCTGATCTTCGTTTCCAACACGGCGGGCATCGATTACGAAACCCGGGAAATCTCCCCTGATGCCGGCGAGCAGTGCACCAAGGCTTTGCAGAACATTGAGGGTGCCCTGGCTGCCGTGGGCGCGACCCTTTCCGACATCGTGAAGGTGGTCCGCCACATTCCCAACCGCGACGACAAGGACAAGGTCGGCGAGGCCTTTGCCCGGGCGTTCCAGGGCATCGATCCGACGTCCACCACTCTCTGCACCCCGCTCTCCAGCGACATCTACAAGGTGGAGCTCGAGGTCATCGCCTATCGTGGTGCCGGCGAGGCCGCGCAGCAGCGCCTGCGCATCAAGGTCTGACACCGGCCTCCACGGCGTGCCCGCAGCTGAGCCGGCAGGTTCACGACCGGAGGCCGGTCTGAACACGGCCCAGCCGCACCGCAACAGGTGCGGCGTGGTGCTGGCCGAAGCCGGCGGCCCACGCCGCTCGTGCGGAAGTCCACCGGATGGTTCTTCCGGGATGAAAGGGCAGGCTGAGGTCACCCAGCACCGCCCTTCCATTTGCCCCCTGTCTGCCGGGTGTCGCCGGTCACCCTCGCTCCGGCACTCCGCTATCCTGCTGCAATGACCAGGCGATTGCTGGACGCGAGACGGCGGAAGGCCTCGTCGGTGAGATGGAGATTGTTAGCGAGCAGATGCCGCGGCGCCTTCGCGAGCCAGTCGGCCATCGTGCTTTCCTGATAAGAGCCGCTGTCGAGCACGCCGACGATTTCGCAGTCGGCATCGCCGATGTTGTGGATGGCATGAACGCAGTTCGCCGGGATGTAGGCGCAGTCCCCGGCAACGAGGTCGGCGTCGCCCAGGTGCTTGTCCGGCATGTACAATGACGCCCTGATTCGTCCCTTCGCGACGTAGAGCCACTCGTTGGCATCCGGATGCCAGTGCAGAACGTGCATCGCATCGGGCTTTAGCGTGGTCACCATCCCGGTGATCTCGGTGGAAAGGGGAAACTCGGCGGCCGATGCGACGCGGATCGTGCCGCCTGGCCCATCGAACCACGGCGTTGACCCGCTCAGTTGAAAACGGTGCGTTCTGGCGGCATCGAGCGGCCTCGTTTCCTGCGCCTCCGGTCCGTTCACGGCGATGACGTCGCCCTGCGCGATGTAGGTCTCGCCCTGTGGCATGGAAGCCAGCAGTGGCGCCGGGACACCGAGGTGTCGCGACAGCATCTCGGGGCTGAACCGGCTCAGCACGTCGCTGATACCGAAGGTGCCGTGCTCGGAATAAAGGCCGTCGTTGAAGGCCAGGATAGCGTGGCAGGGTGCGTCGCCGAGGGCCTGGATCGAGTGGGCGTGACCGGTCGGAAAGTACCAGAGGTCGCCCGGGCCGAAGTTGACCACCTCCACATCGCCCCGCTGATCCATGACCGTGACCTGGCACGCGCCTTCCAGGACATAGGCCCATTCGACGGAATTGTGCCAGTGCATCTCCCGGGCACCGCCCGGATTGAGGAAGAGGTGCGCCCCCGCGATGCCGGTCGCGAGCGGAAGCTGGCGCGACGTGACCTCGCGCGCCCAGCCGCCCGAGGTTGCCTTGAGCGCCGCCTTGTCGAGCGATGTGGAGAACGGGGCGGCATCGCCGGGGCGGCGCGGCACCAGCGGCATGAAGTTGGATGAGGCAGCAACGTCGTAGCCTGAGGCGTGGCCATCCGCGACGGATGAAGCAGCCTGGGCGGCCGTGGTGCCGGTCCAGCCCGCGGCGATAGCTCCGAGGAGCAAGCGGCGATCCATATGAACCACATCCAGTCTCCTGTTCTTGGATTGATGACCAGGCGGCTTCGTGGAGCCGCTCGTGATTTCGGGACCCAACCGGTGGGCAGCCCCCTTCCCGCCAGCGCCTATCTGCAGCCTACCATCAACCCGAAGCCGATCAGCAGGGTTCCGGCGGCGTGGTTCAGGACCCGCGTGGCGCCTTCGGACAGGCTCGAACGGAACATGGCGGCTGCGGTGCTGACGGCCGCGTACCAGGCCGTCGCGCCAACAAGCACGCCGGGTATGGACCAGGCGGTCAGCGGGGCATCGGCCGCCTCGATCGTTGCGGCGCTCGATGCCACGAGGAGGTAGGGCAGAACCGTCAGCGGGTTGCACAGGGCGACGGAGAAGCTGGACGCGAAGGCCACGTGCGCCCGGGGCCGCGACAGGGTCTGGGCCACGGGAGGACGCCGCAGCAGCACGCGGGTCCCAAGAACGATCAGGAGAGCTGCCGAGATGAGCCGGACGGCCTGGCCCCACTCCGCCAGGTAAGTCGCGGCAATCCCCGCGCCGCTGATGGCGAACGCCGCGTACAGGCCCTGGACGCATGCCGCTCCGAGCCCGGTGGCGACGCCCAGCCAGGGACCGGCCAGAATGCTGCGCTGCACACAAAGCAGGGATATGGGCCCGAAAGGCGCGGCGACCGAGAGGCCGAGCATCGTGCCCGTGATCAGGGAGGCAAACATGAGTTTCAGCCCGCGTGCCGAGAGCAGGAAACCTGCTCCGGGCGTGTAAGCCGCACCCGCGCGCCCTCCTCGAGCCGCGTTCGCAACGCGTGAGTAACGAAGACCATGGTCGCCGCTCTATGATGAGCTATGATCCTCACACCCGGATCAACCACCCGCATCCACTAAATGGTGGAGGTTTCCGTTTCGGCTCAGGAATGCCTTAGGGTGGATGGGACGGCGGTCCGAGGACGACCAGATGCGGAGCACGAGAGTGAGGGAAGAAACCTTCCTGGCCGTATTGGAGATGATCCATGAGGCGGCGCTGGAACCAACGGCGTGGGACAACGTGCTTCGCCGCCTCGCCACATTGACCGGATGCGTCGCCGGCGGATTAACCGTGGAAAGACCGGCGACCCGCCAAGGGGAGCCGCTGACTTACTTCGGCTTCAATCCAACCCACGTGGAACGGACATTCGACCATTACCTGCCGATGAATCCTCTGTTTAACATCGAACGGCGTATGCAGCGCGGCTTCGTCGTCACCAACGGGGACGTTGTGGCGCTGGACGTGTTTCGCCGATCGGAGTTCTACAATGGCTGGGCGCGTCCGCAGGGGCTTTGCAGCCCGATCACCGTCGTTATTCACCGCACGCCGGCCTCCTACGTACCGCTTACGCTCGTGCGCCCCGACGGTGCCGGCGAAGTCACGGCGGGCGGCCGGGCCTTGATGTCGCGCCTGGCACCGCACCTGGTGCATGCGATGGACATCACCTTCAGGCTGCAGAAGGCCGATCGGGCACAGCAGGAAGCGGCCACGCTGCTGGAGGCGCTGCCCTGCGGCACGATCCTGATGGATCGTGAGCAGCGGGTGATCTTCATGAACGCGGCGGCAAGAGCCTTGTGCGACCGATCCCATGCGGGGGGCCTTTCATGCACCTCGGGAAAGATCACCCTCCGTGACGTCGACGCCGACCGGCGGTTTCAGACCGCCGTTTCAGCGGCACTCGGTCTTGGTGGGACACCGCGGGGCAACAGAATCGCAGTGAATGACCCCTCCGGGAATGTCGGCCTGACGATCACCCTGGCCCCGCTGCCCCCGTCGGACGGGATCTGGCGTGCATTGGGCGACGATTTTGTTGAACGGGCGCGGTGTCTCATATTGATCAACGGCACGAATATGGCCGAGTTGTCGCGGCATTACAGGCTGACCGCCGCCGAAACACGCATGCTTTCGGCCATCGTGCTCGGAAAAGGGGTGGCCGCCGCGGCGCGGGAACTTGGCATCGCCCGTTCCACCGCACAAAGTCACCTCGATAAGATCTTTCAGAAAACCGGAACCAACCGGCAGGCGGAGCTGGTCGGATTGGCCAAGGACGGCCTTAAATTCTGAAACAGATCCGAACCCGGTGGAAACGGCGCGACGATGAAGACTGAGATAAAGTCCCTGACCGGGCTGCGTGGTGTCGCGGCAACGCTGGTTATGGTGGACCACTACGCCGCCATCGATTTCAGCTATCCTTTTCCGCTCGACCTGCTCCCGCACATGTACCTGGCCGTGGACATGTTCATGGTTCTGAGCGGCTTTATCCTCGCGATGACCTACGAGGACCGGCTGACCACGGTGTCCGCTCCCGGGTACTGGAACTTCCTGCTGCGCAGGATCGCACGGCTTTATCCGATCTATGCCCTCACGACGGTTGTGTGCTTCGTGCTGTGCCGCATGGGCTGGCTGACCTTCCTGAACCCCGACACGTCCTACGGCGCGCTTCTCGCAAACCTGCTCGCGATACAGACATGGGTCTGGCCGGGCTCGAGCCTGAACGGTCCCGGCTGGTCGATCAGCACGGAATGGTTCGCGAACCTGGTGTTTCCCCTGCTGATGCCCCTGATGCTGAGACGATCCCTCGCACTCGTCACAGCGATCAGCGGACTGGCTTTCGTCACCCTTATCATCAGCGCGCTGATGTTCGGCCAGTTGTTCGATGTGCCCTCCAGTGGCGCGGTCAACATCATCAGCGGCCCCCAGGCGCTCGGCCGCTGCGTGACCGAGTTCCTCATCGGCATGTATTGCTGGCGCCTCAGGTCACGCGTTCCCGCCATGCGGGCGCTGGCGGATCATCGCGTTCAGTTCGCGCTGCTGTTGGCGCTTGCCGTGCTGATGCAGTTCACGGAACTCGACACCGTGTTCGTGGCAGTCTGCTGCCTGTTGCTGATCGGGCTTTCGTTCGAGAGTTCTGGCTTTTCCGCCGCACTTCGTTCCGCGCCCCTGGTGTACCTGGGCCGGATCTCCTACTCGCTCTACCTCATCCACATCACCCTGCTTCCCCTCCGGGATGAACTGGGCGGGTTGTTCAGGCGCCATGACGTCCCGGCCGCCTGGACCTGGGCTGTACTGAGCACTGCCGCCGTCGCAATAATGCTTGCCACGTTCTCGTGGCGTTACCTGGAACGACCATCCCGCAGCCACCTCCGCAGCGTCCTGCGACCGGAGTTTGCGGGAGGTTCCAGGTGATGACCTCCTGACCGCCAGCGTCCAGGTTGAAAGGCACGCCGATGCAGCAGATGACGGTGCTAGAGCCTGAAAGGCTCTACGAGGGCGACGACCTCGAGAGATCCATCTTCGGCTCCCGTGTCGAGCTGGTCAGGGGCGGCGGTTCCGAGCGCTACGACGCGCTCCCGCCCGAGTTGCGGGCACGTGCCGCAGGGCTCTTCGTGTTCCGCAACTGGTTCCGGGCCGAGGATCTGGACCTCTTCCCCCAGCTGAAGGTCATCGTGCGGATGGGGGTCGGCTACGACCGTGTCGACCGGGACGCCTGCGCCCGCCGGGGCGTGCTGGTCTGCAACGTGCCCGACTACGGCACCGCGGAAGTCGCCGACCACGCCCTGACCCTGGCGCTGACCCTGCGGCGCGGCCTGCTCCTGCACCACGACATCCAGCGCGCGGAGCCGCCGCCCCCCTGGAACTACCTGGACCATCCCACGATCCGGCGGCTGTCGGTGCAGACCTTCGGCATCGTGGGCCTCGGCCGGATCGGTACCGCCGCCGCGCTGCGTGCCAGGGCCTTTGGCTTCAGGGTCGTGTTCCATGACCCCGGGCTGCCCAACGGCGTGGACCGGGCGCTCGGCATCGAACGGGCGCGGACCCTCCCCGAGTTGCTGCGGCAGAGCGATGTTCTTTCGCTGCATTGCCCCCTGACCACTGAGACGCGCGGGCTCATCGGCGAGGCGGAGCTGCGCCAGCTGCCGCCGGGGGCCGTGGTGGTGAACACCGCCCGCGGTCCCGTGCTCGACCTGGGCGCGCTAGAGCGCTGCCTGCGGGACGGCCACCTCGCGGCGGCAGGGCTCGACGTACTGCCGGTGGAGCCGGTTCCGCAACCGGAGCCGGAGCTCGTTCGCGCTTACAGGGCGAAGGAGGAATGGCTGCGCGGGCGATTGATCATCACGCCCCACAGTGCCTTCCACACGCCGGAGTCCCTGCAGGACATCCGTGTAAAAGGCGCCGAGACCATGCGCGACGTGCTGCTCGACGGACTCCTGACGAACGTCATTTCCCCGGACATGCAGTAGCCGGCCCGGGCCGCCCGGCAGGGTCGGCCCTCAGGCTCCCGCCCCTCCCCCCGGATCGCTGCGCCCTGCCCACGCCGGGCGGAAGGGCGGGGCCTCAGCCTTCCCGCGCCCGGGCGCGAAGCATCCGCACGCGGTAGTTCTCCCAAGGCCGGCCGGCGTCGAAGTTCTCCTGCGCGTTGAAGGCGAGCTCCGCCTCATCGAGCGCGATCACCTCACCGCTGCCCATCTGCATCGCCGCCGCCTGCGCACGGGCGTTGATGTGGGTGTAAATCGTGCGCACCGTGGCTTCGCGCACCGAGGCGCCCACCACGGTGTTGCCGTGGCCGCGCATCAGCACCACCGGGTGGCAGCTGAGGCGTCCGGCCAGGGCCTTGCCCAGGGTCGGGTTGGTCACCAGCATGCCGCGCAACGGCAGGTGGCCGCACACGTCGCGGATCTCGAAGACCGGGGTTTCCGGCGGCAGGAAACCCGCCTGCACCACCACCGGCCGCAGCGGCGTGCGCGACAGGGTGAAGGGGATCACCGCGAGATCGTGGGTATGGATCACCGACTGCACCTCCGGACGGGCGCGGTAGATCTCGGCGTGGATGAAGCGCTCACCGTTCAGGCGCGGAGCGTCGAGCTCCACCGCCCGGCCATCCAGGCCGACCTCCACGACGTCGCCCCGCGCCACCAGCGCCGGCGGCATGGCGCGCGGGATGAAGAAGCGCTCCGGATCGGCGGTCGAGCGCGTACTGACATGGCCGAAGCTGTCGAGGATGCCTTCATGGGCCAGGATGTGGCTGGCGGTGACGAGGTCGGCGATCCGGGCCTCGTCGGCATCGTGTTCGGTCATGGATGCACCAGGTTGGTTCCGAGGTTCGGCGCGATCGCGGGTGTGGTGCTGGCGTTGCTGGCGGAGGAGACCGGCGTGGTGGAGGCCTGCTGCCAGCCGCCGCCCAGGACCTTGTAGAGCGTGACCTGGTTCTCCAGCTGCTCCTGCTTCAGAGTGATCAACGCCTGCTGGGCGGCATACAGCTCCCGCTGGCTGTCGAGCGTGGTGAGGTAGTTGTCCACGCCGCTGCGGAAGCGCAGCTGTGCCAGGCGGTAGCTGTCGGCATAGGCATCCGTCAGGCGCTGCTGCGCCGCGAGCTGGTTGCCGTAGGTGCCGCGCGCGGCGAGCGCGTCGGACACCTCCCGGAAGCCGGACTGGATCGCCTTCTCGTAGGTCGCGACCTCCACGCTCTTCTGGATCTTCTCGTAGTCCAGCGTTGCCTGGTTGATGCCGCCGGTGAAGATCGGCAGCGTGATCTGGGGCGAGAAGGACCAGCTGCCGGAGCCCGGCTTGAACAACTGCGCCAGCGAGGCGGCCGAGGAGCCGTAGGAGCTGGTCAGCGTGATGCTCGGAAAGAAGGCCGCTCGCGCCGCGCCGATATTGGCGTTGGCCGACAGGAGGTTGTGCTCCGCCGCCACGATGTCGGGCCGGCGCAGCAGAACCTCGGACGACAGGCCGGCCGGCAGCTGCGTCATCACCAGCGGCGTGTCGAGCGTGGTGCTGTCCGGCAGGTCCGCCGGCACCGGCTGGCCCAGCAGCAGCGCCAGCGCGTTCTCGGCCTGCGCCACCTCGCGCGTGTAGAGCGCGAGGTTCACGCGCGCCGTTTCCACCGAGGTTTCCGCCTGCCGCAGCGTCAGCGCCGTGTCGGTGCCGCCCAGGGTCGCGGCCTGCGTCAGGCGGTAGGATTCCTCCTGGCTTGCCAGCGTCTGCCGCGTCAGTGCCAGCAGCTGCCGGTCGGCGAGCAGCGCGATGTAGGCATTGGCGACCTCCGCCACGAGGCTGATCTGCGTGGCGCGCTGGTTCTCCGCGTTGGCGAAGACGGTTTCCTGCGCCGCCGTGGTCAGGCTGCGGATGCGGCCGAAAAGGTCGATCTCCCAAGTGCTGAAGCTGCCGCCGACGCTCCAGGTGCGGATGGTCTGCGGGTTGGGGGTACGGGCCACGCTGGCAGAGGTCTGCTGGGATTCGAGGTCGGCGGTGGCGGCGATCTGTGGGAACAGGTCGCCACGCTGCACCCGGTACTGCGCGTCGGCCGCCTGCACGTTCAGCGCGGCGACGCGCAGGTCACGGTTGTTCTCCAGTGCGATCAAAACCAGGCGGCGCAGGCCGGGATCGAGGAAGAAGTCCTCCCACCCGATGCTGTCGGCCGTGCTCTCGCCCGGCTGCGGCGCGCCGTAGGCTGCCCCTTGCGGCCATTGCGCCGGCACCGGCGGCGTCGGGCGGTCATAGTCGGGGATCAGCGTGCAGCCGCCGAGCAGCGTGGCCAGCGCGAGGACTCCGGGACGGAGGGAGGTCGGGCAGCGCATCTCAGTGCTCCCCGCCCGCCGGCAGCGGCGTTGCCGCGCCGGTGCCTTCCTCCGCCACCTCGCTGCGCCGCTTCGTGCGGAACAGCGTCAGCACCAGCACGAAGAACAGCGGCACGAAGAACAGCGCCAGCACCGTGCCGGCCACCACGCCGCCGATGATGCCGGTGCCGATCGCGGTGCGCCCGCCGGCACCAGCGCCGGTGGCGATGGCCAGCGGCACCACGCCCAGCACGAAGGCGAGCGAGGTCATCAGGATCGGCCGCAGCCGTTCGCGCGCCGCGTGAACGGCGGAGTTGAGCAGGCTTTCGCCGGCCTCGAAGTGCTCCTTGGCGAATTCCACGATCAGGATGGCGTTCTTGGCCGACAGGCCGATCGTGGTGAGCAGCCCGACCTGGAAGTACACGTCGTTGGACATGCCGCGCAGCATCGTGGCCAACACCGCGCCGAAGACGCCCAGCGGCACCACCAGCATCACCGAGACCGGGATCGCCCAGCTCTCATAGAGCGCGGCCAGCGACAGGAACACCACGATCAGCGAGATGGCGTAGAGCGCGCCCGTCTTGGAGCCCGCCGCGCGTTCCTCGTAGGACAGGCCGGTCCAGTCCGTGCCGATCCCCTTGGGAAGCGAGGCGGCCAGCTGCTCCATCGTGCTCATGGCGGTGCCGGTGCTGTAGCCGGGCGCCGCGTCGCCCAGCACCTCGACCGAGGGCGTGCCGTTGTAGCGCGACAGGCTGGGCGCGCCGGTGCTCCAGTGGATGCTGGCGAAGGCGCTGAAGGGCACCATGGTGCCGGCCGAGTTGCGGACGTGCCACTGGGCGAGGTCGCCCGGCGACATGCGCGACGTGGACGTGCCCTGCATGTACACGCGCTTGACCCGGCCGCGGTCCACGAAGTCGTTGACGTAGGAAGCACCGAAGGCCGCACCCAGGGTGCTGGTGATATCGTCCACCGACACGCCGAGCGAGGTCGCCTGCTCCCAGTCGATGTCGAGCAGGGCCTGCGGCTGGTCGCTCAGCCCGTTCAGGCGCACCGCAGTCACGGAAGAGTTTTTGCCGGCGCTGGCGATGAGCTGCGCACGCGCGTCCATCAGCGCCTGGTGACCCAGGCCGCCGCGGTCGAGCAGCTCCATGTCGAAGCCCGAGGAGTTACCGAGCTCGCTCACCGCCGGGGGAGAGAAGGCGAAGATCTGCGCGTCCTTGTAGCTGCCGAAATGCTGCATGACCCGGCGCGCGATGGCGCCCACGGCATCGTCCGTCCCGGTGCGCTCGCTCCAGTCCTTGAGCCGCACGAAAGCCATGCCGGAGGCCTGGCTGCGGCCGCCGAAGTTGAAGCCGCTGATGGTCAGCACGCCCTGCACGCGCGACGCCTCGTCCTTCAGGAGGTAGTCGTTGACGGCCATCAGCGCCTGCTGCGTACGCTCCGCCGTGGCGCCGGGCGGCGCGGTCACCTGGACAAACATGATCCCCTGGTCCTCGGTCGGCAGGAAGGAGGACGGCAGGCGGAGGTAGAGCACGCCCATGGCACCCGCGATAACCGCGTAGACCAGCATGAAGCGCCAGGCGCGCGAGGCGAAGTAGCGAGCGCCACCGGCGTAGCGGTTGCTGGCGCGGTCGAAGTTGCGGTTGAACCAGCCGAAGAAACCGCGCCGCTCCCCGTGCTTCGGGCGCTTGAGGATCGTGGCGCAGAGGGCCGGCGTGAAGCTCAGCGCCATCAGCACCGACAGCGTCATCGAGGAGATGATGGTCAGCGAGAACTGGCGGTAGATGACGCCCGATGAGCCGGGAAAGAAGAACATCGGCAGGAACACCGCCGACAGCACCACGGCGATGCCCACCAGCGCGCCTGAGATCTGTTCCATGGACCGGCGCGTCGCCTCCAGGGGTGACACATCCTCCTGCTCCATCACGCGCTCGACGTTCTCCACCACAACGATGGCGTCGTCGACTAGCAGGCCGATGGCCAGCACCAGGCCGAACATGGTCAGCGTGTTGATCGAATACCCGGCGAAGCTCAGCACGCCGAAGGTGCCCAGCAGCACCACCGGAATTACCAGCGTCGGCACCAGCGTGGCGCGGATGTTCTGCAGGAACAGGAACATCACCAGGAAGACGAGAATCATCGCCTCCACCAGCGCCTTGGCCACCTCCTCGATGGAGAGCTTCACGAAGGGCGTGGTGTCGGAGGGGTACACGATCTCCACCCCGGGCGGCAGCGTCGGGCGGAGGTTGTCGATGGTGGCGCGGACATTGGCGGCGGCGCTCATCGCGTTGCCGCCGCTGGCCAGCTGCACGCCGATGCCCGCCGCGGGCTTGCCGTTGTAGCGGGTGGACACGTTGAACTGCTGGGCGTCCAGGGCGACCTTCGCCACGTCGCGCAGGTGGACCTGCGAGCCGTCGCTCTTGGTCTTGAGCAGGATGCCCTCGAACTGCTCGGGCCGGTTCATGTAGGTCGGGCCGATCAGCGTGGCCGAAAGGCGCTGCCCGGGCACTGCCGGCAGGGAGCCCAGCTCGCCAGAGGCGACCTGCACGTTCTGCGCTTTCACCGCAGCGCTGACGTCGGAGGGCATCAGCTCGTAGGCATTGAGCTTGTCCGGATCGAGCCAGATGCGCATCGCGTACTGCGAACCGAACAGGTTGTAGTCGCCCACGCCCGCGGTGCGCGTCACCGGGTCCTGGATGTTGGAAGCGATGTAGTCCGCAAGGTCGGAGCTGGTGAGGCTGCCGTCGGTCGACACGAAGCCGATCACCATCAGGAAGTTCGGGTTGGCCTTGGCGACGCGGATGCCCTGCTGCTGCACCGTGGTGGGCAGGCGCGACTGCGCCAGCGCCAGCTTGTTCTGTACCTGCACCTGGGCAATGTCTGGGTTGGTGCCCTGCGCAAAGGTCAGCTTGATCGTGGCGCTGCCGTCGCTGTTGCTGGTGGAGGTGAAGTAGAGCAGCCCGTCGAGACCGGTCATCTGCTGCTCGATGATCTGCACCACGGTGTTCTGCACCGTTTCGGCCGAGGCGCCGGGATAGGTCAGCGAGAGCTGGATGGTGGGCGGTGCGATCTGCGGGTACTGCGCGATCGGCAGGCCGCGCAGGCAGATCAGGCCCACCAGCATGATCGCCAGCGCCACCACCCAGGCGAAGACCGGGCGATCGATAAAGAAGCGTGCCATGGGTCTTCGCTCAGCTCCGCTGGCTGGTGGTGGCGGCCTTGGCCTCCGCCGCAACCTGGGCGTCGAACTGATCGGCCGTCAGCGCGCGCAGCTGCGGCTTGGCGCCGTTGGTGACCTTCTGCGTGCCCTCGACGATCACGCGGTCACCATCCTGGAACCCGCCGCTGACCAGCCACTTGTTGCCGATCGCCTCCACCACCGTGAGTGTGCGCGTGGCCACGGTGCCGTCCTTGCCCACCACCAGGGCCGTGGCATTGCCGCGCACGTCGTGGGTCACGCCCTGCTGCGGCACCAGCAGCCCGTTCTGGAGCGAGCCTTCCTCCAGGCTGGCCCGCACGAACATGCCGGGCAGCAGCGTGCCGTCGGGGTTGGGGAACTGCGCGCGCAACGTGACGGTGTTGGTGTCGGTGCTGACGATCACCTCGGAGAACTGCAGCGTGCCCTTTTGCGCGTACTCGCTGCCGTCGCCCAGCTGCAGCGTCACCTCGGGATTGTTGTCGGCGTCGCGCTTCAGCTGGCCGGAGGCAAGCTCCCGCCGCAGTCGCAGCAGCGTCGAGGCCGGCTGCACCACATCCACGTAGATCGGATCGAGTTGCGTCACCGTCATCAGTGCGCTGGTCTGGTCCGAGGTGAGCAGCGCGCCCACCGTCACCGAGGAACGACTGGTGCGGCCGCTGATCGGCGAGGTGACAGTGGTGTAGCCGAGGTTGATGCGCGCCGTGTCCACCGCGGCGCGGGCCGAGGCGACGTCGGCCTCGGCGGATTTCTGGGTGGCCACCGCGGTCTCGTAGTCGAGTCGGCTGACCGCGTTCTGCGCCACCAGCGGCTTGTAGCGGGTGGCGGTCACGCTGGCGGATTCCAGCGTCGCCTGCGACTTGGCCAGGGCTGCCTGGGCGCTGGCGAGCGCGGCCTGATAGGGCGCCGGGTCGATGCGGTAGAGCGGCTGCCCGGCCTTCACCTGCTGGCCTTCCTGAAACAGGCGCTCGCGCAGCACGCCGCTCACCTGCGGGCGGATCTCGGCGGTCTGGAAGGCCGAGGTGCGGCCCGGCAGCGTGGTGTGGATCGGCACCGACTGCGGCGTGAGCGACACCGCCGTGACCGTGGGGGCCGGCGGCGGGGCAGAAGGCGCCTGCGCTTCGCTCTCGCCACCGTAGAGCCCGAACACCGTGCCCCCGGCCGCCGCCACACCCACCAAGAGGCCGAGGCCGACCACCGGCCGCGCGAAGCGGCGCCGCGACAGCCGGGCAGGGCCGGGCGGGGCCGGTGGGTGTGGGTCTGGGCTCATCATGGGGGACCTCGGCGGGTAATGGAGCCACACAGTCGGAAACTTTGTGGTTTCCCTCGAGCATGGAAACTGTCTAGTTTCGGCTGCGGCGTCAACGAGGATTGCTGCGTCGCAACATTTTGTGGTGGAATCTCACCGATGGATGCTATTGCCCCACTCTCCGTCCTGGCCCCGCCGCCCCCGGCGCAGGAGGATATGGAAGCGCTGCGCGAACGCGTGCTGCGCTGTGCCGAGACGTGCTTCGTGCACCAGGGCTTCCACGTCACGACAATGGACGCCATCGCGCGGGACGCGCGCTGCTCCAAGAAGACGATCTACAAGCTGTTCTCCTCCAAGGGGGAGCTGTTCAACGCTCTGCTGACGCGCTTCCGTCTCGAGATCGGGCAGCTGCGGGTCGACCCGGATTGGGAGCCGGGGCACGCGATCCGCTACTTCCTGGAAGCCATGGCCGACATCCTGCTGCGCGACCGCTCCGTGGCGCTGGTGCGCATCGCGATGTCGGAAGCGGGGCGGATGGAGATGAGCAACCCGGCGCTGAACAGCAGCGCCTCGGCCATCGCGCGCTCCGGCCTGGAGGACTACCTGGCGGAGCTGCAGCGCCGGGGCAGCCATGATGTCGGTGAACCGATCGAGGCCACGCGGATGCTGATCGGCATGGCGCTGGGCGCCTTCCACCACGAGCTCCTGACGGGTCTCAAGGCCGAGGTGCCGCGGCAGGAGTTGCTGGCGCGCATCGAGCAGGCGGTGCGGATCTTTCTGCGCGGCACGCAGTGCGTGGGTGCCGCCGCGTAGGGCGGCACCCCTTCCCTGCCGAAAGGGCTCAGATCACGAAGTTCAGGGGCGGCGCGCTGGGCCGGCGCAGCCCGGCCGCCTCGCCGCGCCGCAGCAGGTCCTCCAGCGTCAGGGCTTCGAGCTGTTCGCGCAGGCGCCCTTCCATCTCGCCCCACAGCGGCGCCAGCACGGCGCGGCCCAGCGGGTTGGCGGCGATCGCCTCGCCCTCCCCGGGCTCCGCGGCCGGCCCGACGGCTTCCACGATCTCCCACAGTCGGATGTCTCGGGCCCGGCGCGCCAGCCGGTAGCCGCCGCGCGGGCCGCGCGTGCTGTCCAGCAGCCCGGCGCGGGACAGGGCCTGGAACACCGGCTCGATGCCCCGCTTGGCGGCACCCAGGCGATCGGCGATGTCGCCGCCGCTGGCGACCTCCGGCCCGCGACCGACGCGGAAGCCCACGTCCAGCATCACCGCCACGGCGGCCATCGCGCGGTCCTGCCGAACGAGCATGCGAGCCCTCCCTCAAACCCGCCAGCCGATGCTGAGCGGCGGGACGGGGGTGATCTACGCCCGGCCGGCGTGGTAATCCAGGCGGCAATGCCCGAACAGCTCGACCCGCCCGGCAGCCCGGGCCCCGCCGTCCAGGGCGACGGAACTGCATCGCCTCAGGCTGCCCATCCTGATCCGGCGGGCGCGTCCCGCATCGGAACGCCCGGCCCGCACGGGACCGCGCAGCCCCCGGTCGCGGCGCGCAACCGCCTTTACGGCAGCGTGCTGGACACCGTGGGCGCCACGCCGCTCGTCCGCCTGCCGCGGCTGGAAGCGGAGGACGGGCTGCTCGCCCGCGTCGCGCTGAAGCTGGAATTCTTCAACCCCCTGGGCTCGGTCAAGGATCGCATCGGCCTGGCGATGGTGGAGGCCGCCGAGCGTGATGGGCTGATCGCGCCGGGCCGCTCGGTGCTGGTGGAGCCGACCTCGGGCAACACCGGCATCGCGCTGGCCTTCGTGGCGGCCGCCAAGGGCTACCGGCTGATCGTGGTGATGCCCGAAGGCGCCTCGGTGGAGCGGCGGCGCATGATCCGGCTGATGGGTGGTGAGGTGGAGCTGACGCCCTCGGCCCGCGGCATGGGGGGCGCCATCGCACGGGCCGAGGCCATCCTCGCTTCCACGCCCGGTGCCTGGATGCCGGGGCAGTTCGACAATCCCGCTAACCCCGCGATCCACGCCGCCACCACGGCCGAGGAAATCTGGATTGACACCGCGGGCGAGGTGGACGCGGTGGTGGGCGGCGTCGGCACCGGCGGCTCCCTGTCCGGCATCGCGCGCACGCTCAAGCCGCGTCGCCCTGGAATGCGGGTGATCGGGGTGGAGCCGCTGGAAAGCGCCGTTCTCTCGGGCGACGAGCCGGGGCCGCATGACATCCAGGGCATCGGCGCCGGCTTCCGCCCCACGGTGCTGGAGCTGGAACGGGTGGACGAGATCCTGCCCGTGAGCGAGCGCGACGCGCTTGCCACCGCCCGGCGCTGCGCCCGGGTGGAAGGGCTGCCGGTGGGCATTTCCTCGGGCGCGGTGCTGCACGCCATGCTGGCGGTGGCGCGCCGGCCGGAGATGCGGGGCCGGCTGGTAGTGGGCATCGCCGCTTCCTTTGCCGAACGCTACCTGTCGACGGAACTCTTCGCGGGGCTTTAGGCGCGCCAACAGGGTTCCGGCGGGCCCGTCCGGCCGGCGGAGCGGGTTGGACGACGCAGCAAAACCGTGCCCCAAGCCGGGCCGGTGCGGGCCGATCCGCCAATCCCTTAACCGGGCCGACCCACCGGAAACGGTCCGCCGCTCCCCTCAAATCTCCCGCAGCGCGCGAACCATCCCGGGCATGGCCCGTTCGCCCCCCTGAACCCCCAGCCCGGGGGCATGGAGGAGGCGCGGTCCGATGAGCGAGGGGTTTCCCGGCTGGCCCGAGAACTGGGTGCGCGACCGGCAGGATGCGTTCCGCCACGCCCTGGAGGGCTTCGACCACGCGCGCCCGGTGCTGGTCGCCTCGCACAACGATGCGGACGGGCTGTCCGCCGCGGCGGTGCTGGCCCGGTCGCTGGAACAGGCCGGGCATCGGGTGCGCGTCCGCATCCTGGGACGCGGCGAGAATCCCTGGTCCGACGCCTTTCGCACGGAGTTGCAGGGGGATGGATCAACGGAGGGACTCCCCGGCGGCCTCATCGTCAGCGACCTCGGGCTGCGGCGCGAGGCAATCCTGCCCACGCTGCCCACCGTGGTGATCGACCACCACGTCCCCACCGGCCCTGCCGAGGCGCCGCCCGGCATGACCGAGATCACTGGCCACGGGCTGGAGCCCACGCCCACCAGCAGCCTGCTGGCCTACTGGTGCGCGGGCGCCATCACGGAAGCGGACGACCTGCTCTGGCTCGCCGCGATCGGCATCATCGGCGACCTGGAGGAAAAGTCCGGCTTTGCCGAGCTGGACGCCGCCCGCGCGCGCTACGGCATCACGGCGCTGCGCGACGCGGTGTCGCTGATCAACGCGCCGCGGCGCGCCAGCGCGGGCGACGCTTCCCCTGCCCTGCGGCTGCTGATGCGCGCCGAGGACCCGCGCGAGATCACCAAGGGCGAGGATGCCGACACCGCCGCGCTGCGCGCCGCCAAGGAGGAGGTGAAGCAGGCGCTGGAAGACGCCCGCCGCGCCCCGCCGCGCGTCCAGGGCAAGGTCGCGCTCATCCGCATGCACACCGGCTGCCAGGTGCACCCGCTCGTGGCGCAGGCCTGGCGTGGTCGCTTGAGCGACAAGATCGTGATCGCCGCCAACACCGGCTACCGCCCGGGCTGGGTGCACTTCGCCGCGCGCTCCGCCACGGGCGAGGACCTGGTGGAATTCCTGCGCACGGTACGACCACGCGACGCGGACGAGAACTACGGCAACGGCCACGCCCAGGCGACGGGCGGCGCCCTGCGGACCGAAGGATGGAACGAGTTCATGGACAAGCTGGGCTTCGGCGAGGCGATGAAGCTGCCGGTCGGGGAAGCGGCGGCATGAGCGGCGCTCCGACGACCAGGCGGACCGATCCCCTCCGTCTCGGCTTTCCGGTGAAGATCATGGGCGCGCCGGAGATCAAGAGCAACGACACGCGGCGCTGGCAGAGCAACCCGCACCTCAAGGTGTCGCTCGAATACATGCATCAGGCGCTGGACTACCTGGCGAAGCACAAGATCCGCATGTACCGGATGTCGTCCGACCTCGCGCCCTACGTCACGCATCCGGACATGCCGCAGTTCCACAACATGATCCGCGAGAGCGATGCGGAGCTGCGCGCCTTCGGCGCCCGCGCGCGCGAGCTGGACATCCGGCTGAGCTTCCACCCTTCGCAGTTCATCGTGCTCAACAGCCCCGACGAGAAGCTGGTGCGCAAGAGCATTGCCGACCTGACGGCCCAGGCGGAGATGCTGGACCGCATGGAGCTCGGCCCCGAGGCGGTGCTGGTGATCCATGTCGGTGGCACCTACGGCGACCTGCCGTCGAGCCGCGCGCGCTGGGTGGAAACCTGGAACAACCTCCTGCCCGAGCCGGTGAAGCGGCGCCTCGTGCTGGAAAACGACGACCTGCGCTTTTCCGCCGCCGACGTGCTGTGGATCCATGAGCGCACCGGCGTGCGGCTGATCTTCGACCACCAGCACTTCTGGTGCCTGAACCCGGAAGGCATGGCGATGCGCGACGCGCTCGAACGCTTCGTGCGGTCCTGGCCGGACGGCGTGCGGCCGAAGTTCCACTTCTCCTCGCCGCGGACCGAGATGCGTGAGCTCAAGCGGCGGGACCGCAAGACCAAGAAGATCACCACGGTGCCGGTGGCGCCGGTCTGGACGGGCCACGCCGATTTCTGCAGCCCCTTCGAGTTCATCACCTTCATGCGCATCGCCGAAGGGCTGGACTTCGACGTGATGCTGGAAGCCAAGGTGAAGGACTTGGCGCTGATCCGCTTGCGCCCGGACCTCCTGCGCTACGCCCCGGACGTGGCGGCGCGCTTCGGCATCCATCCTTCCGACGCGCCGGCGTTGGAAGCCGAGGAGGACGCGGTGCTGGAGGAGGAAGTGGAGGTCGAGGGCGCCTGAGCCCTCTTGCCGCTCTCCCAAATCTGAGATTCATTCCCGGATATGGGAAAAGTGATGGCCTCCTCTTTGGCCGACGGCGCCGCGGCGCGCGACATGGACGCGCGCCTCGCCGAGCGGCTGGTGCAGCTGCGGACCGAGCGCGGCTGGTCGCTGGAACAGCTGGCGGAGCGCAGCGGCGTCAGCCGCGCCACCCTGTCACGCATGGAGCGCAACGAGACCAGCCCCACCACCGCCCTGCTGGGGCGGCTCTGCACCGCCTACAACAAGACCATGTCGCGCCTGCTGGTGGAAGTCGAGGCGGAAGCGCCGAGCCTCCTGCGCGCGGTGGCGCAGCCTGTCCGGACCGACGGCGACACCGGCTTCCGCCGCCGCGACGTGTCGCCCCCCATGCCCGGCCTCAACGGCGAGATGATCGAGGGCGAACTGCCGCCCGACGTCAGCATCCCCTACGAGGCGCCGCCGGCGGCGGGGCTGGAACACCACCTTTGGCTGCTGGCCGGCCGGCTGGAGGTGGGGCTCGGGCCGCGCGCCTTCGTGCTGCAGCCCGGCGACAGCCTGCGCTTCCGGCTCTTCGGCCCGTCCCGCTACGTGTCCGGTCCGGCGGGGGCGCGCTACGTCCTGGCGATGGTGCAGCCGTGAGCGGCGTCACGATCCGCGAGGCCGAAGCCGACGTCGACACGCTGCGTGCCCTGGCCGGGATCCTGCGCGCCTGCGTGGAAGCGGGCGCCAGCGTCGGCTTCCTGCTGCCCTTTCCGGAGGCCGCGGCGGAAGCCTTCTGGCAGAACCTCCGTCCCGCTTTCCAGACCGGGCACCGCCGGCTGCTGGTGGCGGAGGATGCGCGGAACGGCGCAATCCTGGGCACGGTGCAGCTGGTGCTGGACACGCCGGCCAATGGCCGTCACCGGGCCGAGATCGCGAAGCTGCTGGTGCATCCCCAAGCCCGCCGGCGAGGCATCGCCCGCGCGCTGATGCGGGCGGCCGAGGCGATGGCGCGGCGGGAAGGACGCACGCTGCTGGTGCTCGACACCCGCACGGGCGACGCGGCGGAACCGCTCTACCGTGCCCTGGGGTTCCAGGTGACCGGCGTGGTGCCGCGCTACGCGCGCGGCACGCACGGGGCACTGGAAGACTGCACCTTCCTGCACAAGCTGCTGGACTGAGCGCTCAGCCCTCTTCCAGCTCGCGCGACAGTTCCAGCAGCTGCTGCGCGTGCGGGTGGTGGGCGCGACCGGCGCGCAGGTCGGCCTCGGTCAGCGTATCCACGATCTGCCCGTTCTGCATCACCGCCAGGTTCTCGCAGAGCTGCGCCACCACGGCCAGGTTATGGCTCACCAGCAGGAAGGTCAGCCCGCGGGCGACGCGCAGGTCGGCCAGGAGGTTCAGCACCTCCGCCTGCACCGACACGTCGAGCGCGCTGGTGGGCTCGTCGAGCAGCATCACCGTGGGCTCGGCGATCAGGGCACGGGCGATGGCCACGCGCTGCCGCTGCCCGCCGGACAGCTGGTGCGGAAAGCGGAAGCGGGAGGCTTGCGGCAGCGCCACCTCGTCCAGCGCGCGGGCGATGCGGCGGTCCACCTCGCCGATACCGTGGATCTCCAGCGGCTCCGACAGGATACGGTCCACGGTCTGGCGCGGATGCAGCGAGCCGTAGGGGTCCTGGAACACCATCTGCACGCGGCGATGGAACTCCTTGGAGCGCTTGTGGCCCAGTGCCGTGCCGTCGATCGCCACCGTGCCGGACCAGTCGTCATTCAGCCCGGCCAGCGTACGCAGCACGGTGGACTTGCCCGAACCGCTCTCGCCCACCAGCCCGTAGCTCTCGCCCTTGCCGATGGCGAAGCTCACGCCGCGCACCGCATGCGTCGCGCCGAAGCGGACGTTGAGGTCGTGGACCTCGATCATGCTGTCCTTGCGCATGGCCGGCGCCGTCATGCCGCGGCTCCCTTGAACGGTGCCTTCTGCGTCAGCCAGGCCGGATCGCGGTTGAGCGTTTGCAGCCGCTCGCGCGGGCGGGCCAGCGAGGGCAGGCAGGCGAGGAGGCCGCGGGTATAGGGATGCTCGGCGTGATGGAGCTCGGAAGCCTTGAGCTCCTCCATCACCTGGCCGGAATACATCACCAGGATGCGGTCGCAGAAGTGGCTGACCAGCGGCAGGTCGTGTGAGATCAGCATCAGCGCCATGCCGCGGCTGTCCACGAGGTCACCGATCAGCCGCAGGATATCGGCCTGCACCGAGGCGTCGAGCGCGCTGGTCGGCTCATCCGCGATCAGCATGTCAGGCTCGGGCGCCAGCATCATGGCGATCATCACGCGCTGCCCCATGCCGCCCGACACCTCGTGCGGATAGCTGTCGAGCACACGCTTCGGGTCGCGGATGCGAACGCTTTCCAGCAGCGCCAGGGATCGGTCGCGCGCCTCGCCGCGGCCGATGCGCTTGTGCTGACGCAGCGCCTCGCCGATCTGGCGGCCGATCGTCATCACGGGGTTCAGGCTGTATTTCGGGTCCTGCAGGATCAGCCCGATGCGGCCGCCGCGGATGCGGCGCATCTCGCGCTCCGGCGCGCGCAGGATGTCGGTTTGGTCGAAGCGCAGCGCGTCCGCGCGCACGTCGGCGGTGCCCGGCAGCAGGCGCATCAGCGCGCGGCCGGTGACGGACTTGCCTGAGCCGCTCTCGCCCACGATGCCCAGCTTCTCGCGGCCGATGGTGAGCGACAGGCCGCGCACCGCCGGCGTGACGCCGGTGGCGGAGGCGAAGGACACCTGGAGGTTGCGGATTTCGACGAGAGGTTCGGCCATAAGCCCTTCTTCCGGCATCGGCGTTGAAAGGGAAGCGGCGGTCATTCGGCCGCCGGGCTCGCGGCGCCGGCCGTGGAGGCGCCGTCGCCGATCCAGCCCTCGTGCTGGGCTGCGTGGAGGCGGCCATACACGCCGCCGCGGCGCACCAGCTCGGCATGGCGCCCCTGCTCGACGATGCCGCTGGTGTCCACCACCACGATGCGGTCGGCATTCTGGATGGTGGCGAGGCGATGCGCGATGGTCAGCGTGGTGCGCCCGCGCGACAGTTCCGCCAGCGACTGCTGGATCGCGCGCTCGGTCTCCGTGTCGAGGGCCGAGGTGGCTTCGTCGAGGATCAGGATCGGCGGGTTCTTCAGGAAGATGCGCGCGATGGCGAGGCGCTGCTTCTGCCCGCCCGAAAGCTTCACCCCGCGTTCCCCCACCACCGTGTCGAGACCCTCGGGCAGCGCCGCGATCACGGTGTCGAGGCGGGCACGACGGGCGGCCTCGATGATCTCGGCCTCCGTCGCTTCCAGGCGGCCATAGGCGATGTTCTCGCGCAGCGTGCCCGAGAACAGGAACACGTCCTGCTGCACGATGCCGATCTGCGCCCGCAAGGAGCGCAGCGTCATGTCGCGGATGTCGATGCCGTCGATCGTGATGCGCCCGGCATCCACGTCGTAGAAGCGCGGCAGCAGCGAGCAGATCGTGGTCTTGCCGGCGCCGGAGGGACCCACGAAGGCCACGCTCTCGCCCGCACGGATCTCCAGGTCGATGTTGCTCAGCACCGGCTTGTCCGGGGTGTAGCCGAAGCGCACGCCCTCGTAGCGGATGGCGCCCTGCACTTGCGTCACGACCCGCGCGCCGGGGCGGTCGGCAACCTCGGGCGCGGTATCCAGCAGCTCGGTGTAGCGGCGGAAGCCGGCGATACCCTTGGGGTAGGTTTCCAGCACGGCGTTGATCTTCTCCACGGGCCGGAAGAACACGCCGACCAGCAGCAGGAAGCCCACGAAGCCGCCATTGGTCAGCTGGCCGTGCAATACGAACCAGGCGCCCACGATCATCACCACCATCTGCGTCAGCCGCATGCCGAGGTAGGAGACCGACAGGCTGGCCGCCATGATGCGATAGGCCTGGAGCTTGGTTTCGCGGTAGCCGGTGTTGTCGCGGGCGAACAGGGCGCGCTCGTGGTCCTCGTTGGCGAAGGCCTGCACCACGCGGATGCCGCCGACATTCTCCTCCACGCGCGCGTTGAAGTTGCCGACGCGCCCGTAGATGGCGTGCCAGTTGCGCGTCATGCGGCTGCCGTAGCGGGTGGATACGAAGGCGGTGACCGGCACGATCACCGCGGTGATCAGCGCCAGGTGCGGGTTGACCGCGAACATCAGCACGAAGGCGCCCAGGAAGGTCATCACCGCGATGAACAGGTCCTCGGGCCCGTGATGGGCGACCTCGCCGATCTCCTCCAGGTCCTTGGTGATGCGGCCGATCAGGTGGCCGGTCTTCTGGTTGTCGAAGAAGCGGAAAGACAGCTTCTGGAGATGGTCGAACAGCTTACGCCGCATCTCCGTCTCGATGTTGATGCCCAGCGCGTGGCCCCAGTAGGCAACGACCGCCATCAGCCCCGTATTGGCCAGGTAGATCGCGAGCAGCCCCACCGAGGCCAGCAGGATCAAACCCCAGTCCTGCCCGGGCAGCAGGTCATCCACGAAGAAGCGTACGGCGACCGGAAAGCCCAGCTCCAGCAATCCGCTGAGGATCGCGCAGCCGAAGTCGAGCAGGAACAGCCCGCGCCAGGGTCGGTAGTAGCTGAAGAAGCGTCTGAGCATCGTAGTCTGTTTCCTTCCGGGCGCGGCAGCGGTGCCGCCGCGCCCGGGTTTCTTACCGCTGCTTCGGGTCGAGAACGTCGCGTAAGCCGTCGCCCAGCAGGTTGAAGGCGAGCGAGGCCACGAAGATCGCGACACCCGGGATCACCGGCACCCACCATTGTTCCAGCACAAAGCGCCGGGCGGTGGCGATCATGGTGCCCCATTCGGGCAGCGGCGGCTGCGCGCCCAGGCCCAGGAAGCCCAGGCCGGCGGCGGTCAGGATGATCGAGGCCATGTCCAGCGTGACACGCACCACCAGCGAGGGCATGCACATCGGTGCCACGTGGCGCAGGATCACCCGGGTCGGCGAAGCGCCGATCAGGCGGATGGCGGCCACGTAGTCGGTGCGGCGGATGGTCAGCGTTTCGGCCCGCGCCAGGCGCGCGTAGGGCGGCCAGGCGGTGAGGGCGATGGCGATCACCGCACTTTCCACGCCGGGCTTGAGTGCGGCCACGAAGGCCAGCGCCAGGATCAGCCGGGGAAAGGCCAGGAACACATCGGTGACGCGCATCAGGATGCGGTCCCAGATGCCGCCGGCATAGCCCGCGACGCAGCCGATCACGAGGCCCACCGGCGCCACCAGGATCACCACCGACACCACCATGCCCAGCGTGATGCGCCCACCGTAGAGCAGGCGGGAGTACACGTCGCGGCCGAGCTCATCCGTGCCCAGCCAGTGCGCGGCGGAGGCGGGCTGGAGGCGGTTGGCGAGGTCCTGCACGCCCGGATCATGCGTCGCCAGCAGCGGCGCGAAGATCGCGGCCAGCAGCAGCACCAGCACCACGATGAGACCGGCCATCGCCAGCGGGTTGCGGCGGAAGGCCAGCCAGCCCTGGTACCGGCGGCCCCAGGCGGCCTGGCGGCGGGAGGCCGGCGCGTTGCTCAGCAGCCAGGCGCGGGAAAAGGGGGCAGCACTCATCGGACGCGGGGATCCAGCAGGCGGTAAAGCAGGTCGGACAGGAGGTTCAGGACCACGTAGATCAGCCCGATCACCAGCGTGGCGCCCAGCACCGCGTTCATGTCGGCGTTCAGCAGCGACACCGTCAGGTACTGCCCCAGCCCCGGCCAGGAGAAGATCGTCTCCGTCAGCACCGCGCCTTCGAGCAGGCCCGCATAGGTCAGGAACAGCACCGTCACCAGCGGCACCAGCACGTTGCGGAAGGCATGGCCCCAGATGATGCGGCTGTTGCTCAGCCCCTTGGCGCGGGCGGTGGTGACGTATTCGGAACGAAGCTCGTTCAGCATGAAGGCCCGCGTCATGCGCGCGATATAGGCCAGCGAGAAGAAGGCCAGCACGCCCGCCGGCTGGGCCAGGTGCCACAGGGCGTCGCGGAACACCTCCCATTCCCCGGCCAGGGCCGCGTCCACCGTCAGCATCCCGGTGTGGACGTCGATCATGTCCTGGTAGGCGATGTTCTGCCGTCCCGGCCCCGGCGCCACGCCGAGGCGGGCGTAGAAGACCAGCAGGCTGACCATGCCAAGCACGAAGACCGGCACGGAATGGCCGCTCAGGCAAAACAGCCGCACCAGCTGGTCCGTCAGCTTGCCCTGGCGGCTGGCGGCCCAGACGCCCATCGGCACGCCGATAATGATCGCGATGATGATCGCGGCGGTGGCGAGCTCGAAGGTCGCGGGAAAGAAGTTGATGATGTCCTGCACCACGGTGTTGGACGTCATCACCGAGCGCCCGAGATCACCGTGGACGATCTGACCCAGGTAATGGACGAACTGTTCCGGCAGCGGCCTGTCCAGGCCGAGGTCGAGGCGCGCCTTTTCCACCACGTCCTGCGGCGCGCGGTCGCCCACGATCGCCAGCACGGGATCGATGGGCATCACGCGGCCGATCAGGAAGGTGACCAGGGCGAGGCCGAACAGGGTGATGGGCACGCTGACCAGCGTGCCGCCGATGGTCTTCAGGCGGGTGCGGACGGTGCTCAACGGAGCCCCGCCCGCGGGAAAGCCCGCGGGAAGGACCGCGGAAAAACAGGTGTCACGATTTCACGATACCGGCAAAGGAGGTCTGGTCGCTGACGACGCCGAGGCGCATGCCCGAAACCGAGGCGCGTGTCACGGCCACTTCGATGGATTGTAACATGACCACCAGCGGGCTCTGCTCCTGGTGGTCGCGCTGGAGGGCCTCGTAAAGGGCCGCCCGCTTGGCCGCGTCGGTCTCGCGCAGGGCCTCCTCGGACCGCTTGCTGAGTTCGGGAATGTACCAGGCCGCGCGCCAGGCGAGGGTGCGGTTGCGTGCCTCCTCGCCATTGTCGGTGTTGACGCTGAAGGCCTCGGAATTCGAGTTCGGATCGAAATAGTCGCTACCCCAGTAGACCATGGCGATCTCGTGGGTGCGGGCGCGGGTCTTGGTGATGACCTGCCGCTGCTCGGAAGGCAGCATCCGCGCGCGGATACCGATGGCCGCGAGGTTGGCCTGCACCGCCTGGGCGATATCGGCGTAAGGCGCGCTGGAAAAGTAGTCGAAGCTGACCTCGAAGCCGTCGGGGTGCCCGGCCTCGGCCAGCAGCGCCTTGGCCTTGTTCACGTCGGCCTGGAAGGGATGGGCGGTCAGCGCGCCGGGGAAGCCCTCGGGCAGGAAAGCCTGATGCACCGCGTAGGTCATCGGCACGATATTCTTTTGGATGCCGGCGTAGTCGATCGCCCATTTGATGGCCTGCCGGACCTGGGGCTTGCTCAGGATCGGGTGCTTCTGGTTCAGCGACAGGTAGATCACGGTGGCCCGGCGCTGGCGGATCATGCGGTAGCGGTTGTCGCCCTCGATGCTCCTCAGCTGGTCGGAGCCTAGGTTGCGCACCACGTCGTAGTCACCCTGCTGCAGCCCCAGCATCTGCGCCGACGGGTCGGCGATGTGGCGGATCACCACGCGCTTGGTCTTGGGGGCCTCACGGGCATTGGGGTTGGCCTCCAGCGTGACGCTGTCGCTCGGCCGCCAGGCGCGCAGCACGAAGGAGCCCGAGCCCGCGGTGTTCTGCTTGAGCCAGCCGTAGCCCATGTCGTCCGTGCCGTCGGCGGCCTTGGCGGCGTGGGCCTTCACCACCTTGCTGTCCACGATCGCGCCCACATTGGCCGACAGGCAGTAGAGCAGGAAGCTCAGCGAGGCCGGCTCCGCCGTCCTGAGCACCAGCGTCCGCGCGTCGGCAGCGTGGATCGCCTCGGCCATGTTGGCCTTGGTGAAGCCGAACTGGTTGATAATGAAGGCCGGGCTCTTGTTCAGCGCCACCACGCGCTGGAGCGAGAAGGCCGCGTCCTCGGCCGTGACGGGGTTGCCGGAGGCGAATTTCAGCCCGTCGCGCAGGGTGAAGGTGAAGGTCCGGCCGTCCTCACTGGCCTTCCAGGACTCCGCGAGGTCGCCCACGATCCTGGTGGGTTCCTCCGGATCATTGGCCACCAGCTTGTCGTAGCAGGCGCCGCAGACCTCGTTGCCGGAGAACTCGAAGCTTTCGGCCGGATCGACGCTGATCATGTCGTCGATCTGCTTGGCGATCACCACCACGCCCGGCGGCGACTGCGCGAAGGCGCCGCCCACCGGCAGGAACGGCGTGGCCAATACGCCGGCGGAGGAGGCCAACAAGGCGCGACGGGTCGTCATCTCGGCTGTTCCTGCTCGATGGGGAAGAAAGAAACGGGCCGGTGGATCAAACGCCGTCCCGCGAGGGATAGTTCTGCAAGAAACCTGCCATCCAGCAGGCAGGCAAAAAAGCCTGCCATCCGGCAGGTGGGCAAGAAGCCTGCCACCTGGCAGGCCACGGGCGGGGGCAGCACGCCGCCCCCGCCACGAACCCCGGCGGGCCAACCAGGGGGCATCCCCCGGGCAACCCGCCGCGAAGCATTCAGGCCTTGGTGATGGCGGCGTAGTGGTGGCGGTCGTTCATCGGGCCCATGTCGAAGCCGGTCACGCCCTTGCGGCTGACCGACACCTCGATCTCCTGCAGCATGATGGCGTAGGGGCTGTGCTCCTGCAGTTCCTTCTGCAGCGAGGTGTAGATCGCGGTGCGCTTCTCCGCGTCGGTTTCCTTGGCGGCGGCCCAGACCTGCTTGCTGTAGTCCGGGATGTACCAGGCATTGCGCCAGGCCGAGGTACGGTTGCGGGCATCGTCGCCGTTGTCGGCGTTGACGGCAAAGGTTTCGGCGTTCGAGTTCGGGTCGAAGTAGTCGCTGCCCCAGCGGCCCATCGACAGGTCGTGCTGGCGGGCGCGGGCCTTGGTGATGACCTGACGGCTCTCGGCCGGCAGCATCTGCAGGCGGATGCCGATCTCGGCGAGGTTGGCCTGCACCGCCTGGGCGATGTCGGCGTAGGGCGCGGCCGAGGCGTAGTCCATCGACACCTCGAAGCCGTCGGCATGCCCGGCCTTGGCCATCAGCGCCTTGGCCTCGGCGACCTGGTGGTGGAAGGGCTTGTCCTCCAGCGCGCCGGGCAGTCCCACCGGCAGGAAGGCCTGCTGCACGGCGTACAGGTCGGGCACGATGTTGCGCTGGATGGCGTCGTAGTCGATCGCCAGCTTGATGGCCTGCCGCACCTCCGGCTTGCTCAGGATCGGGTGCTTTTGGTTCATCCCGATATACAGCAGGCTGGCCTTGCGCTGCGGCTGGAACACGTAGTTCGGGTTGCTCTTCACCTGCCGCAGCTGGTCGGAGCTGAGGTTGCGGGCGATGTCGATGTCGCCCTTCTCCAGGCCCAGCATCTGCGCCGACGGGTCTGGCATGTGGCGCAGGATCACGCGGCGCGTCTTGGGCGCGGTGGCGGCGTTGGGGTTGGCTTCCAGCGTCACGCTGTCGCTCGCGCGCCAGGAGCGCACGGCATAGGGGCCGGAGCCCGCCGAATTCTGCTTCAGCCAGGCATTGCCGAGGTCGCCGTCCTTGTTGTTGGCCATGGCGACGGCCTTCTCGACCACGCTGCCCACCACGGCGGTGAGGCAGTAGAGCAGGAAGGTCGGCGCCGTGCTCTCGGCCGTCTCGATCACCAGCGTCCGCGGCCCGGTGGCGCGGATCATCTTGGCCACGTTGTCCTTGTTGTAGCCGAACTGGTTGATGATGAAGGCCGGCGACTTGTTCAGGATCACCGCGCGCTGCAGCGAGAAGGCCGCGTCCTCGGCCGTCACCGGCTTGCCGGAGGCGAACTTCGGCCCGTCGCGCAGGGTGAAGGTGAAGGTCTTGCTGTCGGCCGAGGCTTCCCACTTCTCCGCCAGCTCACCTACCAGCTCGGACGGGTTGCTGTTGGGCGTGGTCACCAGCTTCTGGTAAACATTGCCGCAGACCTCGGAGCCCGTGTACTCGAAGCACTCGCCCGGATCGAGGCTGATCAGGTCGTCGATCTGCTTGGCGAAGACGATCACGCCCGCGGGCGACTGCGCCTGAGCCCAGCGGGGCGCCTGCGTCATGGCGAAGGCAGCGGCGGCGGAGCCCGCCAGCAGCGAGCGTCGGGTGGTCATGTGCTGTCCGATGTCCTTAAAGATGACATGAATTTAGCGGTCCCTGCGCTCTTGGGAAGACTGGACCGCATGGCTGCCCCGTGGCACCCGCTGGGGCATGGAGTTCTGGCAGGCCTTCGAGCCCCCATCCCCGCACCCAGCCACCGACGCCTCGGCAACGGATAAGGCCCCCTCGCCCAGCACCCCGGCGGAGGCGCCGCTGCGCGACAGCCTGCCCGCCGCCATGCCCGACGGCACCCGCCTGCGCCTGCCCCTCCGCGACTACGGCTCCATCGCCGTGGGCGGCTTCATCGCCAACCAGGCTTCCTTCACGGTGGTGCACCGCCTCGCCGACTGGATGGCGGAGGCCGGGCGGCCCTTCGCGGCGGAGGTGGTCTGCGGGCTGCCGACACTGGGGCACGTCTTTGCCCCGCTGGTGGCGGAGGCGCTCGGCCACCGGAACTGGGTCGCCGCCGGCTATTCCCGCAAGCGCTGGTACGAGGACGCGCTGTCGGTGCCCGTGTCCTCCTCCACCACGCCCGGGGAGCGCCGCATCTGGCTCGACCCGCGCACCCTGGACCGGCTGGGCGGCAGGCGGGTGCTGCTGGTGGACGACGTGATCAGCACCGGCACCTCCGCCCTGGCCGGGCTGGCGCTGCTGCGCGCGGCGGGCGTCGTGCCGGTGGGCTTCGCGGTGGCCATGGCGCAGGGAGACCGCTGGGTGCCCAGCTGGCCCGCCGCGGTCCCGGTCGCCGCCGCCTTCCGCACGCCGCTGCTGCGCCCGGTCGAGGGTGGCTGGCGGCCTGATCCCGCCACGCTGCCGGCGGTGACGGTCCCGCCCGGCGCTGCCTGATCCTTCGCGGCGGCAGTGGTGGATCCCGGGGAGGGGGAGAAGGAATTCTCCCCCTCCCCGAACCCCTCCGCCCTCATCTTTGTTTAGGACGCTGCCGCAGGAACGTAGCGAACGTTGTGCGCTCCGGCTCACGGAGCCGGAGCGAGGGACGTGTCAGCAAGCGCTGACAGGAAGCCTTATTCGTTTCAGCCAGTGCCAGCGGCTGCCATACCGCGACCGGCCTCCAGCCCTCCCGCGGCAGCGTTTCAAGAAGAGATGAGTGGGGGTCCGGGGGAGAGAATTCCTTCTCTCCCCCGGAGCGTCCACCGGGCGCGCAGCCCCCGACCCAAGCCCTCCCCCTCACCCTGCCGGCGGTCCGCCACTGCCGGGATCACCCTGCCGCGCCGGACACGCATCGGTGCGCACCACAACCGTAAGGATTTGTTGCACTGCCCCATCGCTTCCTGCTGCACTCGCGGGTGGAAGCGATGGGAGACGTTGATGCGTCGGAGATCCCTGCTGGCCGCCACCGGCGCGGCCACCCTGCTGCCCCGCGGCCGCCCGGCCCTGGCCGAGGAACCGGCCGACGTCGCGCTCGTGCTGGCGGTGGACGTGTCGCGCTCGATCGACGAGGACGAAGCCAGGCTGCAGCGTCAGGGCTACCGTAATGCCCTGTCCGACCCGAAGCTGGTGGAGGTGATCCGGGGCGGCATGATCGGCTCCATCCTGATCGCCTACGTGGAATGGGCCGGCTCCGATTATCAGCGGCTGGTGGTTCCCTGGACGCGCATCGGCAGCCAGGAGGACGCAAACGGCTGGAGCGAGGCGCTGAACCGGGCGCCGCGGCAGTCCCTGTCCTGGACCTCGATCTCGGGCGGTATCGACTTCAGCCACAAGCTGCTGGGCGAACTTCCGGTGGAGGCGATGCGGCGGGTGATCGACGTGTCGGGTGACGGCGTGAACAACAGCGGCCCACCCGCCGAGGAAGCACGCGACCGGGCGGTGGCGGATGGCATCACCATTAACGGCCTGCCGATCCTCAACGACCGGCCGACCTTCGGGCGCGGGCCGCCGGTGCCGCTCGACACTTATTATGAGCGCAGCGTGATCGGCGGGCCGGGCGCCTTCAGCATCCCGGCGGCGGATTTCGAGGCCTTCGAGAGTGCGGTGAAGCGCAAGCTGGTGCGCGAGATCGCCGGGCTGGATCTGCCGCGCCAGGGGTGAACCCAGGGGTTGAATCCAGGGCTTGAACCCGGGGGGGCAGGCCGGAGCCTGCGCCCGTCCCCGTCCGGGACGCGGTCACGCCAGCCCGCGCCAGATCAGTTCCACACCGAGCACGAGCAGGCCGGCGAAGAAGCACAGGCGGAAGGTTCCAGGACGCACGCGCCCGCGGAGCCAACCGCCGAGCCACATGCCCGCCAGCGCCGGCAGCACCGCGAGGAGCGAGCCGCCGGACGCGGCGAGCGGCAGAGCCCCGTGCAATGCCAGGCCTGCCCCGAGAGCCAGGGTCGAGACGGTGAAGGACAGCCCCAGCGCCTGTACGAGGTCGTCGCGCTCCAGCCCGAGCGATCCGAGATACGGCACGGCCGGGACGACGAAGACGCCCGTGGCGCCGGTCACCAGCCCCGTCACCGCACCCGCGAGCGGTCCCGCCCATTGCTCCGCGGTGGGTGGCACGCGCAGCCGGAGCCTGCCCAGCCCGATCCCACCGTAAAGCGCCAGGGCGGCCCCGAGCGCCGCGCCCGCGGCCGGTGCCGCCGCGCCGGCGATGACGCCCGAGGCGGCCACGGTGCCCGCGACGACGGCCAGCATCATGGGCCAGAGCCGCCGCAGCAGCGCACCGAAGCGGGGTCCGGCGAGAAGCTGCCAGAGATTCGTCACCAGCGAAGGCACGAGCAGGATCGCGGCGGCCTCCACCGGCGGCAGCACGAGGCCGAGCAGCCCCATGGCGACCGTCGGCAGGCCGAGGCCGAGCAGGCCCTTCACGAGGCCGGCGAGCAGGAAGACGCCGCAAAGCAGGGGAGCGAGGGAAGCGAGGTCGTTCATCGCGGCGAGGCTGCGGCCCGACGGCCCTGCCCCGCAATGCGGGAGTGGCGTAGCCTGCCTTCGCTGCAGCCGAAGGCATACTGCCCATGCACTTCGACCTGACCGACCTGCGCCTGTTCCTCCACGTGGCAGAGGCGGGAAGCATCACGGCTGGTGCCGCCCGCGCCGGCCTCGCCCTCGCCTCCGCCTCGGCACGGGTGCGGGGCATGGAGGATCAGGCCGGCGTGCCGCTGCTGGATCGGAACCGGCGCGGCGTGGCGCCGACCGCCGCCGGCCGGACGCTGCTGCGCCACGCCAGGCTGGTGACAGCACAGGTGGAGCGGATGCGCGGCGAGATGGGTGAATACGCGGGCGGGCTGAAGGGCCATGTGCGGGTGCTGGCCAACACCGCCGCCGTGGCCGAGTTCCTGCCCGAGATCCTCGCGGGGTTCCTGCGCGCCAACCCGAACGTGGACGTGGAGCTCGGCGAGCGCCCCAGCCCGGAGGTGGCGCGGGCGGTCGCGGAGGAGGAGGCAGACGTTGGGATCGCAGCGGCCCACGCGGATTTCTCGGGGCTGGAGGTCCTGCCCTTCCGGCGCGACCGCCTCGTGCTGATCGCGCCGCCGGATCACGCCCTGGCGGGTCGCGGCCGGATCACCTTCGCGGAAGCACTGGCGAGCGAGTTCGTCGGTTTCCAAGACAACAGCGCCCTCGGCGGGCACCTGGCCGGGCACGCAGCGCGGGCAGGTGGGCGGATGCGCACGCGGGTGCGGGTGGGCGGGCTGGACACCACCTGCCGCATGGTCGCGCTCGGAGCGGGCGTCGCCGTGATCCCCGAAGCCGCCGCGCGGCGCTGGAACACCCGTGGGGAGCTGGCCGTGGTGGGGCTGGACGATCCCTGGGCCGAGCGGCAGCTCATGGTGGTCGTGCGGCGGCTGGAGGCGCTATCGCCGCACGCGCGGCGACTGGTGGAACACCTGGCGAAGGAATGAAAGCTCCGTGCGCGGCCATGGTCGGTCCAGGTCATGGTCGGCATCACGCGCGGGGGCACGTCCTGCCGGGGGTATGGCCCACGGGCGTCGCCTGCCCCGCGACGCGTCGTCACCGGGACGCGGCGCGGCGATCTCCCGGAACCGTGGCACGGCGGGGCCGCGGCCCCGCCACCCGGCTCAGCGCCCGGTTTCCTCGGCGGCGATGCCGAAGGCGCTCAGCCCTTCCGACAGGAGGTCGCCCAGCATCTCCAGGCCCATGAGGTAGGCGGCCGCCCCGCCGCGCTCGTTGCGCTCGCGCGCCAGGCGCAGGGCCTCCTCCCAGTCGTCGGTCTCGTAGTCACCGCGACCGACCCAGGCCAGGGCGATCAGCGCCACCTGCTCATCCTCGTTCAGCGCGTCGATCTGCTCCTCGAGCATTTCCGCCAGGCCGTCGGGGTCGGAGTCGTCGGGCGCCTCCTCGTCCTGCATGTCCTCGTTCTCGACATCCTCCTCCATCTCGTCGACCTGACGGGCGGTGTCGATGATGCCGACGACGGTGGGCACCGCGATGCCGAGGTCGAAATCCTCGTCGTCGTCTCGTTCGGGGCGGTCACTCATGGGTGGCCTCTTGATGGCTGAAGGCGTTGCAGTGCCCGCCCAACGCCGCAACCGCGTCTCCGGCTTCGCGTTCGAATCGCCGATTGTGCTTTTGCCTTCCCACGGGACGCTGGGTGTCAATCACGAAGAGTCGAGACGCTTCCGGATCGGGTCTTCGCCGTGTCAGCCTTGCAACAGTCGTCGGGTGCAACACCATCCGGCGCATGACCGAGGGGGTCCGAACCGTGCGAGCCACCATCCTGAGCGCTCTCCTGTTGTCGGCCACCGTCTTCTGCACCGCCGGTTCCGCGGCACCCGCCGGCAGCTCCGCCGGCGACGACCCCGGCCAGCTGAACCTCGCCACCGCCCCCTCCATCACCGCCACCGCCTGCGAGGCCGTGGTGACGCCCCGCGGCACCTCCGCCCTGCAAAGCCTGCCGCGCGAGGTCAGCACCCGCCGCCGTACCCCGGCACCCCACGCCCCGGCCGCGAAGGCCGGCAAGGCCCCGGCCGTGCTGTCCGACAGCGATCCCCTGGACGACGAGCCCGAGGCCACGCTGCGCCCGGCCTTCTACCTGTGCGCGGTGGATGCGCCGGCGGTGCGGAAGGCCGTCCACCGCACCTGATCCGGGTCAGTTCCGGCCCTCCTCCGGGGCCACGGAGCGCGGCGCGCCCCGGTGGCAGGTTTTGAGGCCGTCGCAGTAACTTTCCGCAAGCCACGGAAAAGCCACAACTCCTCAGCAATCGCTCCGGCAGCCGGGGTGGCGATTTGCCCAGGCCCCTCCGCCTGGATAGGTTGCCTCCGCCATGTCACGGCTGGACCGATACGTTTTCCGCCAACTCCTCGTCTCGCTGATCGCGGTGACGGTGGGTCTGGCCCTGCTCATCTGGTTGACCCAGAGCCTGCGCTTCATCGAGCTCGTCCTCGATCGGGGCCTGAGCTTTGCTGTCTTCATCGAGCTGACCGGGCTGCTGATGCCCTCCTTCTTCGCGGTGATCCTGCCGATCGGCACCTTCGTGGTGACGCTGTTCTCCTATGTCCGGATGAGTTCCGACCGGGAGCTGGTGGTGATGCGCGCGGCCGGGCTGTCGCAATGGCAGCTGGCCCGCCCCGCGATCGGGCTGGCGGTGCTGGCGACGGCGATCTGCTTCTACCTGCAGCTCTCCCTCGTGCCGCTGAGCCACACCGCCTTCCGCACCTGGCAGTTCGAGATCCGCAACCAGATGGCCGCGATCCTGGTGCAGGAGGGCGTGTTCTCCTCCGTCGGCAACGACCTCACGGTGTATGCCCGCCTGCGCGACCGCGACGGCACGCTGCACGGCATCCTGGTGCAGGACAGCCGCGAGGCCGGCAACCCCGTGACCATCCTGGCCGAGGAAGGCCGCATCACCCAGAGCCCGAGCGGCCCGCGCGTGACGCTGCTCAACGGCCAGCGCCAGCAGGTCGAGCGCGTGCCGCCGCCGGCCGGCAGCCCGCCCGGCACGGCGCCGACCTTCCGCCTGTCGGTGCTAACCTTCGGCGAGAACAGCGTGGACCTCGCCCGCTCTGGCCGCACCGATGACGACAGCCGCAACCGCGATTCGCGCGAACGCTCGGTGACGGAGCTGCTGCACCCCGATCCGGCCGAGAACCTGCCCGAGCGCGACCGCCGCAAGTTCTTCGCCGAGGCGCATCAGCGCATGTCCAACCCGCTGACGGCGCTGAGCTTCGCCATGGTGGCGCTGGCCACCGCACTGGCCAGCGGCTTTCGCCGCCACGGCGGCGGTTTCGCCATCGGGGTGGGCGTCGGCACCGTGGTGGGGCTGCTGGCGCTGGGGCTGGCGGTGGGCAACCTCGCCGCGCGCAACAACGTGTTCGTGCCGCTGATCTGGCTCCACGCGATCGGCCCGACCCTGGTGTCGGCCTGGGTGATCTCGGGAATGCCGGGCTGGCCACGCCGGCGCGTCCGCCGCGCGGTGACGGCATGAACCTGCCGCCCCTGACGCTCACGGCCTACGTGGCGCGGCGCTTCGCGGCCATGGTGCTGGTGATGCTGCTGGCGCTGACCGGCCTGGTCGCGCTGTTCGACTTCATCGAGCTGCTCCGGCGCGCCGCCACCCGCCAGGACGCCACCTTCGCGATCGTGGCCACGATCTCGGGGCTGCGGCTGCCCTTCATGATGCTGCAGATCCTGCCCTTCGCGATCCTGCTGGGCGGCATCATCGCCTTCTGGCGCCTGTCGCGCTCCTCCGAGCTGGTGGTGGCGCGCGCCGCCGGCATCTCGGCCTGGGGCTTCCTGGCCGGGCCGCTGATCGTGGCCATTGCCATCGGCGTGGTGGCCACCACCGGCATCTCGCCGCTCTCCTCGGCCATGCTGTCGCGGGCGGAGCGGCTGGACGGCATCTACCTGCGCAACACCTCCGGCATCACGGCGCTGGCGGGCGGGCGGCTGTGGCTGCGCCAGGCGGACCGGGGGCTCGACCCCGACGGCGTCGCCATCCTGGCCGGGCGCCCCGCCAACACCGGCCGGCGCCTCGAGATCGCGGCGCTGCGGCTGGAGGAGGTGAGCGTCTGGCGCCTGTCCGCGGCCGACCAGCCGCTCCAGCGCGTGGAGGCGCCCTCGGCGGTGCTGGAAAACGGGGCCTGGGTGCTGGAAGGCGCGGTGACCTTCGGGGCCGACCGGCGCGCCTCGGCGCCGGCGGTGCTGAACCTGCCCACCGACCTCACGCCGGGCCGCGTGGAGGACAGCTTCGCCAGCCCCGACACGCTGTCCTTCTGGGCCCTGCCCGACTTCATCAAGGTGCTGGAATCGGCCGGCTTCTCGGCGGTGCGGCACCGGCTGCACTACCACTCGCTGCTGGCGCTGCCGGTTCTGGCCGCGGCGATGAGCCTGCTGGCCGCCGCCTTCTCGATGCGCCAGGCCCGCCGCGGCGGCGTGGCGCAGATGCTGGCGCTGGGCGTCGCCGCCGGCTTCGCGCTGTTCGTGCTCGACCGAATCGCCGGGGAGTTCGGCGAAACCGGCACCCTTCCCGTCGTCCTGGCCGCCTGGGCTCCCGCCGTGGCAGGATTGATGTTGGCCCTTTCACTGCTGCTGCACCTGGAGGACGGCTGATGCGCCGCCGACCCGTTCAAGCCCGCGCCCCCGGCCCGTTGCCGCGCGCCCGCATCCCGGGCCATTTCCCGCTCGCGCACCCCTTCCGCACCCATGCCTCGCGCGCCGGGCTCCTCGGCAGCACGGCGCTGTTCGCGCTGATCCTGGCGGCGGGCCAGGGCGCCAGGGCGCAGGGCGGTGCCCTGTCCGGGCCGCTCGGCAGCGCCGGCACCGAGAGCCAGGCGGTCACCGCGCCGGTGCCGGGCGTGCCCGCCGGCGCGGCACCCGCCCCCGTCACCACGGCGCCGGGTAGCCTCGGCAGCTTCGGCACCAACCCGGGCGACCGCGACTCGCCGGTGACCTTCACGGCCGACACCGTGGACTACGACGACAACAACAAGGTCGTGACCGCCACCGGCAACGTCGAGGCCTATCAGAACGAGCGCATCCTGCGCGCCGACAAGTTCACCTATAATCGCGACACCGGCGTCGCCACCGCCGAGGGCCACGTCCAGCTGCTGCAGCCCGACGGGCAGGTGCTGTTCGCCGACCGGGCCGAGCTGACCGGCAACATGCGCGACGGCGTGCTGCAGGGCGTCAGCGCACTGCTGGCGCAGAACGGCAAGCTGGTGGCCAATGGCCTGCGACGCACCGACCGGCCGGGGGGCGCGATCACCGACATGACGCGGCCGGTCTATTCCGCCTGCAACCTGTGCGCCGACGACCCGACCAAGCCGCCGCTGTGGCAGATCCAGGCGCGCTCGGCCACGCGCGACGAGGAAGCCCAGCGCATCCGCTTCCGCGATGCCCAGGTCCGCCTGGACGGCTTCCCGGTCTTCTACAGCCCCTACCTGTCGATGCCCGACCCTTCGGCGCCGCGCTCCTCGGGCTTCCTGTCGCCCTCCTTCGGGCAGACCAGCTACCTCGGCGGCTTCGTGGAGTTGCCCTACTACTGGGCGATCGACGGCAGCTCCGAGGCGACCATCACGCCCACGATCTCCACCAAGGTCCTGCCCTCGCTGGCCGCGCAGTACCGCCGGCGCTTCAACTTCGGCGAGATCCAGGCCGAGGGCTCGGTGGGCGAGCTGGACGGCAAGCGCGTGGATTCGGACGGCGTGGGCGCCCACATCTTCTCCAAGGGCACCTTCAACATCGACGAGAACTGGCGCACGGGCTTCAACTTCAACCGCGCCACCTCGGAAACCTACCTGCGCGCCTTCCGCTTCCCGACGCAGCGCGTCCTGGCGAGCAACGTCTTCCTGGAAGGCTTCTGGGACACGCAGAGCTACGTGCGCGTCGACGCGCGCGCCTACCAGGGCCTGCGCGACACCGACGACGTGGGCAAGATCCCCTACGTCCTGCCCAACGTTTACGCCGACCACGTGTTCCGCCCCGACGCGCTGGGCGGCACCGCGACGATCGACACCTCGGACTTCGCGATCTACCGCTCCGAGGGCGCCGACACCCGCCGCCTGGCCACCCGGCTGCGCTACGACCTGCCCGGCCGCGACGGCATCGGCGGCCTCTGGACCTTCCGCGCCCAGGGCGACGCCATCGGCTATTCCGCCAGCGACTTCGACCAGTCCCCCTTCTACGGCTCGGTCAGCTCCAAGGAGCAGGCGGTGGGCAACGTCCGCGCCGCGGTGGACTGGCGCATGCCCTTCGTCCGGCAGGCCGGCGCCTACGGCAACCAGATCATCGAGCCGCACCTGCAGGTGGTGAGCGGCCCCTCCACGGGGCGGCAAACGCTGATCCCCAACGAGGACAGCCTCGACTTCGAGTTCACCGACGCCAACCTGTTCGCGCTCAACCGCTTCACCGGGCGTGACCGGCAGGAAGGCGGCACCCGCGCCGACGCCGCGCTGCGCTCGGCCTGGTTCTTCCCCAACGGCGGTCAGCTCGAAGGGCTGATCGGGCAAAGTTACCGCGCCTCGACCGAGGACGTGTTCGAGGCCAATTCCGGCCTGCGGCAGCGGGTCTCCGACCTGGTGGGCCGCGTGCGCCTGTCCCCCACCCCCTGGCTGGACCTGACCGCCCGGGCGCGCGTGAACAAGACGAGCTTCGACCGGCAGATGATCGACAGCTCCGCCCGCCTCGACTTCAACGGCCTGGTGGGCATCCCGGTCACCACCACCGCGGGCTACTTCTACTCGGTGCCGATCGCGGCGCTGACCTCGGACGCTTCCGCCTCCTCGGCCACCAACGACCTATCCACGCGCTACCGGCGCGAGGTCTACGGCTCAGTGAACGCCAAGGTGAGCGAGCACTGGAGCACCGGCGCCTTCGGCCGCTACGACATCGAGATCAAGCGCCCCGTCTCGGTCGGGCTGAACCTGACCTACGAGGACGAGTGCCTGATCCTCGACGGCCGTTTCTACAAGTCCTACGCCGAGCAATCGACCAACAGCACGCTCTACCCGTCTTCCACCACGGTGCTGCTGCGCGTCGGCCTGAAGACGCTGGGCGATTTCGGGTTCCGCGCGCTGTGAGCCGGGATCAGGCCCGCTGCGGCGCCACGCCGGCCGCTCCCGCCGCCGCCGGTCCCGTCCTGGCCCCGGCGGCACCGCCCGGGCGGAGGTTCCCGGCGGACACCCGCCACACGCCGACTCCCCGCCGGCGCGCTTCCGTGCCACACGCTCCCCGGCCGCGCTCCCCCTCGGGCCTTCTCCCGGGCGCGGCCACGCCCGCCGGCCCCTTCCCGGGATTCACCATGCGACCGCTCCTGCCTTTCCTGCTCCTGCCCACTCTCGCGCTGCCGATGCTGTTTCACCCCGCCGCCGCACAACCGCGGCCGCAGGTGGCCCGCCCCGCCGCGGCCGCGGCGCAGCAGCCCGCGAACATGAACCGCATCGTGGCGGTGGTGAACGGCGACGTGGTCACCCAGGCCGAGGTGCAGAGCCGCGCCCGCCTCTTCGCGCTGACCTCGGGCATCCCGATCAGCTCCGACATGATCACGCGGCTCGAGCCGCAGATCATCCGGCTGCTGATCGACGACCACCTTCGCCTGCAGGAGATCCAGCGCCGCAAGATCCTGGTCACCGACGACGAGGTGGCACAGGCGATCGGCGACATCGAGACCCGCAACGGGCTGCCCAAGGGCGGCCTGACCGCGCAGCTGCGCGCCTCCGGCGTCGACACGCGCGTGCTGTTCGACCAGATCCGCGTGCAGCTCGGCTGGTCGCGCCTGATCCGGCAGTCGCTGGGCCCGCAGGCGCAGCCCACCGAGTCCGAGATCCGTGAGCGGATGCAGGCGCACGAGGCCCGCACCGGCCAGCCGGAATACCTCGTCTCCGAGATCTTCATTCCCGTGGACGACCCGGCCCGCACCGACGAGGTGCGGCGCTTCGTGGGCGACGTGGTGACGCGCTTGCGCGGCGGCCTGCCCTTCGCCGTGGCCGCGACCCAGTTCTCCCAGAGCCAGACGGCGCTGCAGGGCGGCGATATCGGCTGGACCCGCGCCGACGAGCTGGAGCCCGCAGTGGCGCGCATCGTGTCGCAGATGCCGCCGGGCGCGATCAGCAACGCGGTGGAGGTGCCCGGCGGCTTCCGCATCGTGACACTGCGCCAGAAGCGCGAAACCGGCCGCGACCTCGCGACGCTGGTGTCGCTGCGTCAGGCCTTCCTGCCCTTCTCCACCCGCCTGGACCCACAGAACCCGACCGACCAGCAACGTCAGCAGCTGACGCGCGCCCAGGCGATCAGCGGCGGCTGCCCGGCCGTGGAGGCCGCCAACCAGGCCGCCGGCAATGTCCGCCCCGCCGACCCCGGCCAGGTGCGCGAGGATGAGCTGAACCCGCCGCAGCTGCGCCAGCTGGTCGCCAGCCTCGCGCCCGGCAAGGTCAGCCAGCCGGTGGTGACGCCCGACGGCATCCTGGTGATCGCCGTTTGCGCGCGCGAAACCAAGAACCTCGCCCAGTACAACGAGGACATGGCCAAGCAGCAGCTCCTGCGCGACCGCGTGGAGCTCGCGGCCCAGCAGCAGCAGCGCAGCCTGCGCCGGCGCGCCGACATCGAGATGCGCGACGGCACCACGGTCGCGCGCGGTGACTGAACCCGCGCCCGGAACCGACGCCACCGCCGTTCTGCCTTCGCTGCGCGACACCGTCGCGCGGCACGGGCTGGATGCGCGCAAGTCGCTGGGTCAGCACTTCCTGCTCGACCAGTCCATCTGCGCCCGCGTGGCCGGTCAGGCGGGCGACCTCGCCGGGCGCCACGTGGTCGAGGTCGGGCCCGGCCCCGGCGGGCTGACCCGGGCGCTGGTGGAGAGTGCCGCCGCCCACGTCACCGCGATCGAGCTCGATCGCCGCGCCATTGCGGCACTGGCGGAACTGCAGGCGGCGCGCCCCGGGCGGCTGACGGTGATCGAGGGCGATGCGCTGCGGGTCGATGCGGCGGCGATCACCGAGGCGCCGCGCGTGGTGGTGTCGAACCTGCCCTACAACGTCGGCACCGCCCTGCTGGTCCACTGGCTGGAAGAAGCGGAGCGCTGGGAATCGCTGACGCTGATGTTCCAGCAGGAGGTCGCGGCCCGGATCGTGGCCGCCCCCGATACCGAAGGCTACGGGCGCCTGTCGGTGCTGTCGCAGTGGCGCTGCGAGGCGCGCATGGTGCTGACCCTGCCCCCCGGCGCCTTTTCGCCGCCGCCCAAGGTCTGGTCTGCCGTGGTGCACCTGCGCCCGCGCGCGCAGCAGCCCGAACCGGCGCTGGCCGCCGCCATGGGCCGGCTGACCGCCGCGGCCTTTGGACAGCGCCGCAAGATGCTGCGCGGCTCGCTGAAGTCCCTGGGTCAGGCCGAGGCGCTGCTGGAAGGCGCCGGGATCGAGCCGACACGGCGGGCGGAAACACTCTCGGTGGCGGAGTTCGAAATCCTGGCGCGGGCGCTGCTGGCGCGCGGCAACGGCTGATCCGCCGCGCGGCGACGCCCCGTACGCCTCGCCCGGTCGCGACGCTCGCTTCCAGGGTTTTGAGAACGAGGAGGTGGAGGCGACCGGGAGCGATGCGCTCCGGACCACCGCAGAAGAACCTGCGGAACTCCCGCCTCAGGGCCACGACGTGTTCGTGCTGCCGGAAAGGCTTCGGAACCTGCTTCGGGCAGAATCGGGCCTTGGGCGAAAGGCATCAGTATCAACCCCCGAATTTCACCCGGCGAAATTATCCTGCCCGATATTTCGGTAAATGGAGCGGCTTTCTCGGAAACCCGCGCAATGAAACGCCCCGGCAAAAGCGTTTTCCTGTTCGGAATAACGCGGCCGGTGCATGACGGAGAACTTTACACTCCCTCCTCCCATCCAGGATATTCTCGAATAACCCACTGTAAAATCTGACTTCATATCATGGCGCGGGTTTTGCCTCCGGGTTCGCGCCGGCCGCATCACGCAATGCTGCGGGACGGTGTTCATGAACCCAAAAAGGATTTCCATGCTCCCCCGCATCTCCCTGGTGGCATCCGTTCTTCTCGGAGGTTTTGCCATCGCCTCGGCGGCTCAGGCCGCCCCCATCACCGTGACGACGACGAACAACGCCACCACCCTCGCGCAAACGCTCGTGGGTTCCGGCATCACCATCAGCAATGCGACCTACACCGGCAACAGCGCCTCGGCCGGAACCTTCACGGGCGGCAGTTCTGCCAGCCTGCCCATCAACCAGGGCATCCTGCTGACGTCCGGTCTCGCGGCCTCGGCGGGTACGTCCTACACCGGCGACGGCCCGTCCACGGACGTGGGTGGGGCCGGATCGGCCTTGATCCCGAACTCGCACGACGCAACGACCCTGACGTTCGATTTCACGTCCAGCAGTACGACCGCCTCGTTCAGCTATTTCTTCGCGTCGACCGAGTACCAGGGATACGTGAACAGCTCCTATAACGATCTCTTCGCATTTCTCTTTAACGGCGAGAACATCGCGAAGGTGCCCGGCACCGACCTGGACGTGGCCGTCAACAACGTAAACAACGGCGGCCCGACCGCGCCGGGCACGAACCCCTCGAACCCGCAGTACTTCGTGAGCAACGCGACCGGCCAGAACCCGAATGTACCTTATGGCGGCTATACCACGCTGTTCACGGCCAGCATTTCTGGATTGACGCCAGGTGCCGTTAATTCGCTCACCCTGGTGATCGCCGACGTTACCGACAGTGTTCTTGATTCCGCGGTATTCCTCCAGGCCGGCAGCTTTACCGACCAGCCGGCGCCGACCCCGGTTCCGGAACCTGCCTCCGCGGCTCTTTTCGGGGCGGGCCTGCTCGGACTGGCGATGGTGCGTCGCCGCGCCGGAATGCAGCGCTGAGCAGCGCCGCGGGAACTGTTCGGCAGTTCCCGCGCACCGCGGAGAGGCGGTTCGCCCGCGCCCCGTTCTAGAGCAGACCTTCCGCCCGGAAGCTCGCATGGCGGCCGTTGCCGACGATCACGTGGTCGATCAGCCGCAGGCCCAGCGCGTCCAGCGCCTCGCGCACCTGGGCGGTCATGCCGAGGTCCTCGCGGGACGGCGTCGGGTCGCCGCTGGGGTGGTTGTGCACCAGGATCACCCCGGCGGCGTCCAGTTCCAGCGCCCGCCGCGCGACCTCGCGCGGGTAGACCGGCGTGTGGTTGACGGTGCCGCGCGCCTGCGCCTCGTCGGCCACCAGCCGGTCCGCAACGTCGAGGAACAGCACGCGGAACTGCTCGACCCGCTCCCGCGCCAGGGCGGCGTTCAGGTAGGCGATCACCCGGTCCCAGCGGTCGAGCACGGTCTGCCGCATCACCTCGGCGCGTCGGAGGCGCAGCGCCGCCGCCTGCACCAGCCGCACCGCCGCCACGCCGTGGGTGCCGAAGCCGCGAAGCGCGCGCAGCTCCCTGTCCCCGGCCGAGAGCAGCGCGGCGAAGGAGCCGAAATGCCGCACCGCCGCGCGCGCCAGCGGCCGTGGGTCGGTCGGAAGCGCCAGGCCCAGCAGCAGCGCGGCCAGCTCTTCCTCGGCGAGACCCTCGTGGCCGTGGTTCAGCAGCCGGCGACGCAGCGCGAGCGGGTCCCAGGCGGTGTCGTCGATGGCCCCCGGCGGCGGGAAGGCGGCCGGGACCATGGGTGGGGCCATCCCGGGGCTTTCCCCGGGCGGCACACCCCGCGAAACACCCGCCAGACCACTGTCCGGCGGGGAACGCCGCAGCTGTTGCTCTGCCTCCCGCAGCAGCCGCTCCACGTCGCGCAACGCGAAGCCGGCCGCATCGGCGAAGCCGCCGGGTGTTCCGTCGAGGCTGCAGGGTGCTCCAGCTGAATCGGTGGCTGTTCCGTCGAAGCCGCCGAATGCCCCGGCGAGGCCGGGAGGCTGCTCCGCGAAGTTCTGCGGTGCTTCCGCGAAGCCTTGGGACGGACCAATGGAGCCGCCGGCCTGACCGGCGGAGCCGCTGTCCGCTTCGGTCGGGGACGCGGTGACGGGCGAAACGGCACCGGGCGCCCGCGCCGGGCGGCCCCAGTCCACGTCCTCCTGCGCCGGACCCGCCGCGCTCCAGCCTCGCTCCGTCACCTCAGATCAGTTCCTCGCGACGGAGGCTGAGCGGCGCGGCGCCGCCGACCACCAGGTGGTCGTGCAGCGTGACCGACAGCACTGCACCGGCGCGGCGCAGCGCCTCGGTGGTGGCGACATCGGCCTCCCGCAGAGCGCCGCCGGGGCGCTGGGTCAGCAGGATCAGCGCCGTGGCATGCAGCGCCAGCGCCCTGCGCAGCACGGCACGCGGCGGGAAGCCCGGTTCCGCCGCCTCGTCGGCCAGCAGGCGGTTGCGGTTGTCGAGGAACAGCACCCGCGCGCCCTCGGGTGGCGCGGCTGCGTCATCGAGGTAGCGCATCAGCCCGTCCCAGGACCGCAGCACCGGCCGCTCCACCTGCTCGGCCCGGGCGAGCCGGTCGGCGGCGGCCTCCACCAGCTTGATCGCGGCGATGCTGTCGAGGCCGAGCTCCAGCCGGCGCAGGTGGCGGGGATCGGCCGACAACACTTCAGGCAGGCCGCCCAGCTGGTTGATCAGCGACTTGGCCAGCGGCTTGGTGTCGCGGCGTGGGATGCCCAGGAACAACAGCATCTCCAGCACCTCGTAGTCCGGCAGCGCCTCGGCGCCGCCGCCGAGCAGGCGGGTGCGCATTCGGGCGCGATGGCCCTGCGGCCCGGTGCTGGCGAAGGCGGGGCTGCCGAACGTGGTCGTGCCAGACGCGGGCGCCGACGACCGCGCCGGGCTGCGGCCCAGGTCGCCCCAGCCCGGATGCCCCATCCCTGGCAGGTCGGCGGGGTGCCCTCCGGCGGCAGGAAGTCGCGGCGGCGATGAGCCGGGTCCGCCTCCTGCGCCTGCCCTGCGGGAATTTTCCGTCGTCACGCGCTCTCCTCGCACCGGGGCACGGTTTTGGTGGCCGCCAGATGCGATCTGCGCGAAAGGTTGCAGAACCGGCCGCTAGGAACAACCGCCGCGCGCTAGGTCGCACGTCCTGGCGCGCAGACGATGTGCTGCTGTGACGCCGCTGCCATAGGAACAGCGTGGCCAACGCTGCACGGGGGCCCGTTGCGATTCATGCGGCCCTGCCTCTTTCCGCCATGGCGGTTCCGGGCTCCCCTGCCGGCCATGCGCCTCCTCCTGCCGCCCCAGACCGTGTTCGCGGGCCTGCTCGCCGCCTTCGTGGGCTTCGCCTCCTCTTTCGCCGTGGTGCTGCGCGGCCTCCTTGCCACCGGCGCCAGCCCCGCCGAGGCCGCCTCGGGGCTGATCGCGCTTTGCATGGCGCAGGGGCTCTGCGCCCTGTGGCTCAGCGCCCGCACCCGCATGCCGGTCAGCATGGCCTGGAGCACGCCGGGCGCCGCGCTGCTGGCGGCCTCGGGCGCGGTGGAGGGCGGGTTTCCGGCGGCGGTGGGCGCTTTCCTCGTCGCGGGCGTGCTGGTGGTGCTGGCGGGCTGGTGGCGCCCGCTCGGCCGCGCCGTGGCGGCGATCCCGCCGACGCTGGCCAATGCCATGCTGGCGGGGGTGCTGCTGAACCTGTGCCTGGCGCCGGTGCGCGCGGTGTCGCTCTCGCCCGGCCCGGCGCTGGCGATCGTGCTGACCTGGGCGGTGGCGGGGCGCATCCACCGGCTGCTGGCGATGCCGGCCGCGGTGGCGGTGACGATGCTGCTGGTGGCGCTGCAGCCAGGGGCCGCGCCACTGGCCTCGGGGCTGCCGCACCCGGTCTGGACCTGGCCCGCCTTTACCCCGGCCGCGCTGGTGGGCGTGGCGGTGCCGCTGTTCATCGTCACCATGGCCTCGCAGAACATCCCCGGCATCGCGGTGCTGAGCGTCAACGGCTTCCACCCCGAGCCCGGGCCGCTGTTTCGCGCTTCGGGCGTCTTCTCGATCCTGGCGGCCCCCTTCGGCGGGCACGCGGTGAACCTGGCCGCGATCACCGCGGCGATCTGCGCCGGGCCCGACGCGCATCCCGACCTGGCCCAGCGCTGGAAGGCGGCGGCGGTGAGCGGCGGGGCCTACGTCGTGCTCGGGCTGGTGGCGGGCGTGGTCACGGGCTTCGTGGGCGCCGCGCCGCTCCTGGTGGAGGCGGTGGCGGGGCTGGCCCTGCTCGGCGCGCTGGGGGGCGCCCTGCAGGGCGCGGTGGCCATCCCGGCGGAACGCGAGGCGGCGCTGGTCACCTTCCTGGTGACCGCTTCGGGCCTGGGCTTCGGCGGGATCAGCGGGGCCTTCTGGGGACTGCTGGCAGGAGGCGCGCTGCTGGCGGCGATCCGCCTGCGGGCGCGTCTCGGGCGGTAAGCCAGCGCTGCGAGCCAGGCGACCGGGCCCGACGGGCGCGGCCGGAAAAGCGAGGCAAGACAACGGGTCAGGAAAACGGGCCAGGGGAACGACCCGGCCGGAACGGGACGCGCCGCGGCAGCCTTTCCGCGCCCTGCCCTGTGTCGGAGCCGCCCCGCATCGCTACCCCGCCCCGCCGACCCAACCCGCTGCCCCAGCCTGCTGCCCCATCGGGCGCCTGTCCCGCTCTCTTTCAGGAACACGCCCGGCGCCGGTCGATCGTGACGGTGCCGGAAACTTTTCCGGGAGGCCACGATTGCTCTCCCATGCCTCCTGCTTCGCCAAGCCCGCGCCGGCTGGCCCCCGTGGCCGCGCTGCTGATCCTGCTGCTCGCGGCGCTTCCCGCAGGGGCGCAACGGCCGCCGCCGGACACGCCACCCGCCCCTGCCGCGGCGGCGACCGAGCAAGCCCGGGGCGAGTCCCGCTTCACCGTTCCGGCTGGCTGGAGCGGCGGCCCGCAGGCGAACGGCACCTGGCTGGGCCGGCGCGACTTCACCGGTGAGCGCGGGCAGCGCGGCAGCGCGCTGATCCAGGTGGCGCGGCCGATCTCGCACGCCGCCGGCCCTTTCGAGACCGTGTTCGCACAACTCGCCGCCTCGATCCCGGAACTGGCGAAGGAACGGCCAACCACCAAGGGCCAGGGCGTCACGGTGAACAACCACCGCATCGCCTACGATCATCGCTGCTGCGGCCGGCGCAACGGCGTCTCGCTGGCCAGCGAAACGGTGGCGATCGACGACGGCACGAACACCCACGTCATGATGTTGGTCACCCTCGGCCTGCGCGGCGACGACGCGCGCGCGGCCTGGGCGGATTTCGACGCGCTGGTGCGCTCCTTCCGGCCCCGCGCCACGGACCGCGCCTTCGCGCTGGAGCCTCCGGCCGGGGCCGGCGGGCTGGACGGGGTGTTCAGCCACCTCAGCACCGGCATCCGGCCCAACGCCTTCGGCGGCACCGACTTCTACGCCGACAACGAGGTCTTGGTGTTCGACCCCAAGGGGCTGTTCAGCCACGCCATCCCGTCGGGCACGCAGGACGTCGCCGCCCATTGCCGCGAGGAGCCCACCGACTGCGGCACCTACAGCCTCGCGGGCGGTGGCCTCCTGGGCGGGGCGGAACGCATCGAGATGCGCGAGGTCGGCCACCGCTTCGGCATCATGGAAAACGAGACGCAGCCGCTGCGCCGCGACGGCGGGAACCTGCGCATCGGGGAAACGCTGCACCAGCGCGTGCCGCCCCTGCCCTCGGATACGCGCTTCAACGGCACCTGGCGCTACTTCTTCGCCTCTTCCGGCACCGGCGCCTTTTCCTCGGGCGGCGTGGCGTCGGAGCGGCTGCTGACGCTCACCCCCGACGGCCGCTTCCGCCGCACCGGCTTCACCGGCGCCAGCAGCACCAACGAGGTCGGCGGCGGCACCACCGGCTTCACCGCCGGGCGGGAAAGGCCGGCCGAGAGCGGGCGCTACGAGGCCGCGGGCTTCCGCCTCACGCTGCGGGGCGACGACGGGCGGGAGGAGGTGTTGAGCATCTTCCGCCCCGATGGGTCCGACGACGGCGACAAGCTGCTGGTGATCGACGGCCGAAACTACCTGCGCCAGGACAACACCCGGCCGGCGCGGCGCTGAGAACGACCGGCCGGTTCGTGGCCGGGCGCTCGTGGCAGGGCCCTGTGGCGGACAGGCCGCGCAGGTTTCCTCCGGTGAACAGGCCGAGCACGCTTTCGCCAGTGCAGAGGCCAAGAGAGCTCCCCACCGGCAAACGGACCACGAAGGATGGCAGCGGCAAGCCGGCCGCGACGGGACGCGGCGCTGGGCTACTCCCGCGCCAGCGGGCGCGCCGGCACCCCGCCCACGGTGGCGCCGTCCGCCACGTCCTCCACCACCGCGGCACCGGTGCCGACCACGGCTTCCCGCCCGACGCGCACCAGCGGCCGCAGCGCCGCGCCGATGCCGATCAGCGCCCCGTCGCCCACCCGCACCCCGCCGCCCAGCACCGCGCCCGGCGCGACGTGGACGCCGTGGCCCAGCTCGCAGTCGTGTTCCACGATCGTGCCGGTGTTGAGGATGGTGCCCTCGCCCGCCAGGGCCCGGGCGCCCAGCACCGCCCGCGGCAGCACCACGCTGCCGGCGCCGAGGCGCGCGCTGGGCGACAGGATCGCGGCGGGGTGCGCCACCACCGGCAGCGCGTAGCCCAGGGCGCGCGCCCGTCCGATCCAGCGCAGCCGCGTCGCGTTGTGGCCGATGCACACCACCACGGCCGCGACACCCTCGTGCCGCAAGGCTTCGAGCCGCGCTTCGTCACCGATCACCGGCACGCCCAGCACCGGCGCCGTGGCCGACTGGTCGAGGCAGCCGACCGGGTGCAGCAGGCCCGCGGCGCGGATCACCTCGATAAGCGCCGCGGCGTGGCCGCCGGCGCCGATCAGCACCGTGGGAGTGGCGTGGGCAGCATCGCCGGGCGGGGCGAAGGACGGATGGCTCATGCCCCGGGCTCGCACCGGGGGCGAGGCCGGGTCAAGCCCGGCTGCCGCCGCGCGCGGAAAGGTTGGGGCGGGCTGTCACCGATCCGTCGGCGACCTTCCGGATCCGCGCGCAACCGCGCCCGGGCTCCGGGCCGGCACATCCCCCGCCGAAGCGGAACCGCGCCGTGCCGCCCGGCGGTGCCATTTCCGCCGCGCCGCGCCCCGCTCACGCGTCGAAGCTGGTGGAGCGCGACAGCGCGTCCCAGGTGGTGAGTTCCGTCTTCATGCTCTCGAGCTTCTGCTCCACCAGCCCCAGCGCGTCGCTGCCCAGGAACAGCCGCACCGGCGGATGCTCCGCTTCGATCAGCCGCAGCAGCGCCTGCGCCGCCCTGGCCGGATCGCCGGGCTGATGGCCGCTCTTGTTCTGACGCGCGGCGCGGATCGGGTCCATGACGGCGTCGTAGTCGGCGATGCTGCGCGGCGTGCGGTCCATCGACCGTCCGGCCCAGTCGGTGCGGAACTGCCCGGGCGCCAGCGCCGTCACCCGGATGCCGAAGGCCGCCACCTCCTTGCCGAGCGATTCCGAGATGCCCTCCAGGGCGAACTTGCTGCCGCAGTAGAAGCTGATCCCCGGCATGGTGATGAAGCCGCCCATGGAGGTGACGTTGACGATGTGGCCGCGGCGCCGCGTGCGCATGCCGGGCAGCACGGCCTTGATCATCGCGACGGGGCCGAACAGGTTGGCCGCGAACTGGCGCTGGAGATCCTCCATCGACGATTCCTCCAGCACGCCCTCATGGCCGTACCCCGCATTGTTCACCAGCACGTCCACCGGGCCGGCCTGCCGCTCGGCATCGGCCACCGCCGCCGGGATCGCGTCGAAGCGCGTCACGTCGAGGCTGAGCGCGTGGGCACGACCGGGTGCCAGGGCCGCGAAGGCCTCGGCATCGGCCTCCCGCCGCACGGTGCCGATCACGCGGTGGCCCGCTTCCAGCGCACCCTTTGCAAAAGCCTGCCCCAGGCCCGAACTGACGCCGGTGATCAGGAACGTCTTGAAGGTGGTTGCCATGGCTGCCTCCGGACTGCCGCGCTAACTATATCATGATATAGATAGGAACATGACACGCAGCAAGACGGAACCTTCGGGCGGCACGAGGGGCGAGCCGCTCCGACAGCGGGTGATCGACGCGGCGGAAAACCTGCTTCGCGAAGGCAGGGCCGAGTTCTCGATGCGCGACCTCGCGGCCGAGGCCGGGGTCAGCTTCGCGACGCCGTTCAACCAGTTCGGCAGCAAGGCGGCGATCATGCATGCCCTGTCGGCACGACGGATCGACACGATGGAAGAACGCTTCGCCGCGGCGCCGCCGCTGGCGGACGCCGCCGCCCGCGTGCTGCGGGCGACCGACACGGCGGCCGCGGTCATGCTGGAGGAGCCGGAGGTCAACCGGGCGGTGATGGGATGGATCGGCACCGCCGGTCCGTCGCCCGGACAGGTTCGGGCACGCTCCACGGGTTTGTGGACGCTGGCGCTGGGTGCGGGTGAGGGCCTGGCACCGGCCCGGCGGGAACAGGCGCTGGGCTGCCTGCCGGGTCAGCTCGCCTTCGCGTTCCGCGGCGTGCTGTCCTTCTGGACGGCGGGCGAGTTGCCGGACGACGCCCTGACCCAGAGCGCGCGGGAGATCGCGAAAACCTTGCTGCTCGGCTTCACCGACCGGCCACTACCCTGAGGCTGGGGGCTGCCGGCCGCCCGGTTCGGGGTTTCGCTGCCCCTGCCCTCCGGGGCTGCGCCCTTCGGAGCCTGAGGGTTACTGAAGCGGACCGTGACCGATCCGAACCACGGAAAACACCCGTGGGGGTCGGAGAAGGCACACCCGCTCCGACCGCCTCGCCTTGCCCGCAGCGCCGTCGTCCGCGGCGCAGGACCGGAAAAACGCCGGGACGTCAGCCCCGCGCGCCATCCGTGCGGGGCAGCAGCACCGTGAGCAGCCCCAGCAGCGGCAGAAAGGCGCAAAGGTGGTACACGAAGCCGATGCCGCGCCAGTCCGCCAGGATGCCCAGCAGCGCCGCCCCCAGGCCCCCCATGCCGAAGGCGAAGCCGAAGAACAGGCCCGAGATCATGCCCACCCGGCCCGGCACCAGCTCCTGCGCGTAAACCAGGATGGCCGAGAAGGCGGAAGCGAGGATCAGCCCGATGATCACCGTCAGCACCGCAGTCCAGAACAGGTTGGCGTAGGGCAGCACCAGGGTGAAGGGCAGGATGCCCAGGATCGAGATCCAGATCACCGGCTTGCGGCCGATGCGGTCGCCCACCGGCCCGCCCAGCACCGTGCCCACCGCCACCGCGCCCAGGAAGATGAACAGGTAGACCTGCGCCTCCCCCACGCTCAAACCGAAGGTCTCGATCAGGTAGAAAGTGTAGTAGCTGGTGAGGCTGGCCATGTAGATGTACTTCGAGAACACCAGCACGCCGAGCACCGCGATCGCCGCCAGCACCCGGCCGCGCGACAGCCCGCTCGAGGCCGGGGCCGCGGCCGGCCGCTTCCGGGCCGCCGCCATCTCGCGGATCGCCCAGGAGCCGACCCACCACAGCAGCGCCATGGCCACCAGCGCCGCCAGCGCGAACCAGGCCACGCTGTGCTGGCCCAGCGGCAGCACCACCAGCGCCGCCAGCAGCGGCCCGAGCGCCGAGCCCGCATTGCCGCCCACCTGGAACACCGACTGCGCCAGCCCGTGCTGCCCGCCCGAGGCCGCCCGCGCGATGCGCGAGGAGCCCGGGTGGAAGATCGACGAGCCCACGCCCACCAGCGCCGCCGCCGTCAGCAGCGACCAGTAGTGCCCGGCCCAGGCCAGCAGCAGCAGCCCCACCAGCGTGAAGCCCATGCCCAGGCTCAGCGAGCGCGGCTGCGGGTTGCGGTCGGTGTACCAGCCATAGACCGGCTGCAGCAGCGAGGCGGTGAGCTGAAAGGTGAAGGCCAGCAGCCCGATCTCGGTGAAGCTCAGCCCGTAATTGCTCTTCAGCACCGGAAACAGCGCGGGCAGCAGCGACTGCATCATGTCGTTAAGGAGGTGGCACAGGCTGAGCGCGCCGAGCACCGCGAAGGCCGTGCCGCCCGCAACAACCGGCGCCGTGGCCGCCGTCGTCGTGGGCACGGCAATGCCGGGGGTGTTCGGGGGGTCGATCGTGGCCTGGCTCATCCTGTGGCCTCCCAATGGCGCCTGTTCTGCCGGCCTCCTCTTAGCGCCCTTGCCCACCGGCCCGCTTTCGTGTTCCGGTCGGATTTCTTCGCGATCGGGCCAAACCGGGTCGCGGCAGCCCCGCCGAGTCGGACGTGACGCTCCCCTCCCCGCCTCCCACCTTCAACTCGCTGGACGACACGCCGCAGCCGGTGAGCGGCCGCGCCAACCGCTACGCGCCCGACATGGTGGTGCCGCTGCACCACCACCGCCGCGGGCAGCTGCTGCTGATCGTGCAGGGCACGGCGCTGATCGCGGCCGGCGACTGCCGCTGGATGGTGCCGGCGCAGCACGCGCTGTGGATCCCGCCGGGCACCGAGCACTCGCTGCAGATGCTGGGCAGCACCGCCTCGCATTCCGCCTACCTGGAGCCCGACCTGGCCTCCGCCCTGCCCCGGCGGGCCTGCGTGCTGGGCGTCTCGCCACTGATGCGCGCCCTGATGGCCGAGGTGGTGGCGCTGCCCCACGACCACGGCGCCGACCGCCGCGCGGCGCTGATCGTGGCCCTCATCCTCGAGGAGGTGGCGCGGCTGCCAGAGCTGCCGCTCGCCCTGCCGATGCCGCGCGAGGCCCGGCTGGCGGCGCTGTGCCGCGACTTCGTCGCCGCCCCCACGCCGCGCGACACGATCGACCGCTGGGCGGGTGCTGCGGCCATGAGCCGGCGTGCCTTCACCCGCGCCTTCCGGGAACAAACGGGCCTCAGCCTCGTGGCCTGGCGGCAGCAGGCCTCGCTGTTTGCCGCCCTGCCGCGGCTGGCGGCGGGCGAGAGCGTGACGGCGGTGGCGCTGGACCTCGGCTACGAGAGCCCGGCGGCCTTCACCACCATGTTCCGCCGGGTGCTGGGGCAACCGCCGCGCCGCTATCTCGGCGGGGGTGCCGTGTCGTGAAAGCTGCTGGCCGTGCCGGGACCGGATGCGCTAAGCGGGACGGTATCGCATGAATCTCTACGAAATTCCGGCGCACCTCCCCTTCTTGGACGCGCTGGCGCGCGGCGTCGTGCACCTGGCCGGCACGGAAGACCCCGCCGCGCTGGCCCGCACCACGATCCTGCTGCCGACCCGCCGCGCGGCGCGGAGCTTGCGCGAAAGCTTCCTGCGCGCCTCGGGTCGCGAGGCGCTGCTGCTGCCGCGTCTGCGCCCCCTCGCCGGCCTGTCGGTGGAGGATGCCGAGGAACTCTCGCTGCCGGCGCTCATGGACCTGCCGCCAGCGGTGGACGCGGCGCGGCGGCTGGCAGTGCTCACCTCGCTGGTGATGCGCCTGCCGCCCCATTTCGGCGGCCCGTCCCACCCGGACCAGGCCTGGCGCCTGGCGGTGGAGCTCTCGACACTGCTGGACGAGATGGCGCTGGAAGGCTGCGACCCGGCGCAGCTGCCGGGCCTCGTGCCGGAAGGTCTCGCACAGCACTGGCAGATCACGCACCTCTTCCTGGGCGGCGTGATCACCGCCTGGAACGAGTGGCTGGCGGAACAGGGGCTGATGGATATCGGCCCCCGCCGCGTCGCCGCGATCGAGGCGCAGACCGCCGCCTGGCGCGATGCGCCGCCGTGCGACCTCGTGGTGGCGGCGGGCATCGGCATCGGCGGCACCATCCCCTCGGCGGCCGCGCTGCTGCGGGTGCTGGCGCGCGCGCCCAACGGCCACGTCGTGCTGCACGGCGTGGGTGAGCCGCTGCCGCGGGAACTCTGGGACGAGGTCGCCGGCAGCCACACCCACCCGCTGAACGGCCAGGCCCGGCTGCTGCAGCAGATGGATGCCAGCTTCGGTGACCTCCGCCCCTGGCCCGGCACCGCTCCGGCCGAGGCGCCGGGCGCGCCCTCCGCCATGGCGGGCGGCGCCGCGCCCGGTGCTGCGCTCCGGCCGGCCGCGGACGGGCATGCGGAGTTCCGCGGCGCCACCCCCGTCGCGACCAGCCCTGTCGCGAGTGGCCCCATCACGGGTGGCCCCGACGCCCCGCCCCGCGCGGGCGGCATGCGGCGCACCCGCCGCGCCGCGCCCCTGACCGCGCAAGCCGACCTGTTCGACGCCGCCGCCGAGATCGCCGCCGCCGAGGCCGCCGTGGAACAGGCGGGCTCGCGCCGCGCCGCGCTGCTGGCGCGCTCGCTGCGCCCGGCCGGCGGCATTGCCTGCTGGGGCGAGAACGAACCCGCGCGCTGGGCCCCGGCGCTGGACGGGCTGACGCTGCTCACCGCCCCGGACGAGGCCGGCGAGGCCGCCGCCATCGCGCTGCTGCTGCGCGAGGCGCTGGAAACGCCGGGCACGCAGGCGGCGCTGGTGACGCCGGACCGCGACCTCGCGCGGCGGGTCTCGGTGGAACTCGCCCGCCACGGCGTGATGGCCGATGATTCCGCAGGCCAGCCGCTGGGGCAGACCCCGGCCGGCGCCTTTCTGCGCCTCCTGTGCCGCATGGTGGCGGAAGGCTTCGCGCCGGTGCCCGCCCTGGCCTGCCTGAAGCATCCGCTCTGCGCCGCCGGCCTCAACCGCGCCGACTGGATGCGCGCGGTGCGGGAGCTCGAGCGCGAGGTGCTGCGCGGCCCCCGCCCGGCGGCCGGCCTCGCCGGGCTGCGCGCGGCGGCGCGGCTGGCGCTGCTGCCGGAGGATGCGGACGACGAACCGGATGCGGCGGAAGCGGAGCGCCGCGCCCGGCGCCGCGCCAACCGGGCGGAGCGCCTCGCACGGGTGGAGGCGATGCTCAGCCGCCTCGAAGCGGCGCTCGGCTCCTTCACCGCGCTGGCCGAAGTCGCGCGCCCGCCCGCCGCGCTGCTGGAAGAAACACTGACAGCCGCCGAGGCGCTGGCCGCCACCGACACCGAACCCGGCGGCCTGCGCCTGTACCACGGCGAGGAAGGTGAGCCGCTGGCCGTCCATCTCGCCTCGCTGGGCCCGGCGGTGGACTGCCTGCCGCCCATCTCGGCTGCCGCCTGGCCCGGGCTGTTCGACGCGCTGCTGGAAGGGCCGCTGGCGCCGGGCGTGCGCAACATGCGCGGCCGCGTCGGTGGGTCGCACCCGCGCGTGCAGATCCTGGGCCTGCTGGAAGCGCGGCTGCAAAGCTTCGACCGCGTGGTGCTGGGTGCGCTGGAGGAAACCGTCTGGCCCATCGCCACCGACCCCGGCGCCTGGATGAGCCGCCCGATGCGCCGCGAGTTCGGCCTGCCCGAACCGGAAGCGCGCATCGGCCGCGTCGCCGCCGACTACCTGCTGACCGCACTCTCCGCCCCCGACGTGGTGCTGAGCCGCGCCCGGCGCCGCGGCGGCAGCCCGGCGGTGCCGGCGCGCTGGCTGACGCGGCTGGAAACCTTCCTGGACGGGCAGAAAGCGGAAGGCCGGTCCCTGCGCCTCGCGGTTTCGCCGGCCGCGGCCTGGGCGGCGCGGCTCGACGTGCCGGAAGCGCCGGTCCCCTCGCCCCGCCCGGCGCCCAACCCGCCCGCGATCCTGCGGCCGAAGCGGCTGACCGTGACGGATGTCTGGACGCTCAAGGCCGATCCCTACGCCTGGTACGCGCGACGGATGCTGGGGCTGCGCGCGCTCGACCCGATCGATGCCGAGGCCGATGGCGCGCAGTACGGCTCGCTGGTGCACGACGCCGTGGCCGCCTGGACGCGCCGCGCGGCCGGGCGCTTTTCCGACGCCCAGGCGGAGGCCTGGTTCCGCGAGGCCGCCGAGGAGGCGCTCGCCGCCCGCGCACCGCGCCCGGGGCTGGTGGCCTTCTGGCGCCCGCGGCTGGAGCGCATTGGCGCCTTCCTGCTGGACATCGAGCGCGCACGCGAGGAAGTGGCGGCCCGCCACGCCGAGGTTTCGGGCACCCTGCCGCTCAGTTGCGGCGTGGAGCTTTACGGCCGTGCCGACCGCATCGACCGGCTGACGGACGGGAGCCTCGCGATCATCGACTTCAAGACCGGCACGCCGCCCACCGACGCGAAGATGCGCGACGGCCGCGCGCCGCAGATGCCGCTGGAAGCCGCCATGGCGCTGCGCGGCGCCTTTCGCGACGGCGCGGGCATCGCCATCACCGGCGAGGGCGTTTCGGCACTGGAACACTGGCAGCTTTCGGGCCGCTGGGAACCGGGCGCGCGCCACGGCTTCGACACCACCCGCCGCAGGTCCGAGGACGGCGGCATCGACGCCGTGGCCGAGGAAGCGCTGCGCCAGGTCGACGCGCTGGCCGAGGAATTCCTGTTGCGCGAGCGTCCTTTCCTGGCCCGCCCGCATCCCGGCCGCGCGCCTGCGGGTGGCGACTACGACCACCTGTCGCGGCTGCGCGAATGGGGCGGCGCCGCCGACGGAGGCGAGGCATGAACGTGACGCTGCCGCCCGGCCGCGGCAACGCGGCCCTGCTGCGCGACGGCGCCCAGCGGGATGATGTCCGGCGTGAGGACGCCCGGCGCGACGACGACGCGCTGACGCCGCGCCAGCGCGCCGAGCGGGCGCAGCAGGAAGCCTCCGACCCCGGGCTCTCGGCCTGGGTGGGCGCCTCTGCGGGATCGGGCAAGACCAAGGTTTTGACCGACCGCGTGCTGCGCCTCTTGCTGCGGCCCAAGGCGGAGCCGGGGCGCATCCTGTGCCTGACCTTCACCAAGGCGGCGGCGGCCGAGATGGCGACCCGCCTCGCGCGGCGCCTGGGCGGCTGGGCCGTGGCCGACGACGCGACGCTCGGGCACGAGATCCGGGCGCTGACCGGCCGCGCCCCGGACGAGGCGGGCCTGCGGGACGCACGGGCGCTGTTCTGCCGCGTGCTGGAACAGCCGGGCGGCATGCGGATCAACACGATCCACGCCTTCTGCCAGTCGCTCTTGCGCTCCTTTCCGCTGGAAGCCTCGCTGCCGCCGCAGTTCGCGCTGCTGGAGGACGCCGACGCGCTGACCTTGCTGGCCGAGGCGCGAGAGGCGGCGCTGGGCGGCGGCCGCGTGGAGGATGCGAGCATCCGCCTCCTGTCGCAGCTCGACGGCAGCGACGACACGGCGCGCATGCTGCGCGAGATGGCAAAGCAGCGCGAGCGCCTGCGGCCGCTGCTCGACGCCGCCGGCGGGCGCTTCGCGGTGGACGCGGCGCTGCGCGAATCCCTGCTCCTGCCCGAGGGCGAAACGGCCGACGACATCCCGGCGCTGCTGTGCCGCCCGGACGAGGCGGTGCGGACGCAGGCGCAGATCCTGCTGGAGCACAAGAACAAGACGCAGCGCGAGCTCGGGCAGAAGATGCTCGACTTCCTGGGCACGCCCGAAGGGGAACGTCTCGGCCGCGCCGCGGAATGGTTCGCGATCCTGCACACCGACAAGGGCACGCTGCGCAAGGCGCTGGAACCCATCGAGGCGATGGCGGCCGAGAGCGCGCGTCTTCTCGCGCTTCAGGCGCGCTGGAACGCGCACCGGATGCGCGACGCCACCGCGGCGCTGCTGGATGCCACGCGTCCCGTCCTGGCGGATTACGCGGCGCGCAAGCGCAGGCTCGGCGCGCTGGACTTCGACGACCTGATCCACCGCGCGCAGATGCTGTTGCGCGACCCGGGCTCGGCCTGGGTGATGTTCAAGCTCGACGGCGGGCTGGATCACCTGCTGCTGGATGAGGCGCAGGACACCAACCCGGAGCAGTGGGGCATCGCCTCCTCACTCGCCGAGGAGTTCTTCGCGGGCGACGGCGTGCGCGAGGCGGGCGAGCGCACGCTCTTCGTGGTGGGTGACGAGAAGCAGTCGATCTACGGTTTCCAGGGCGCCGACGCGCGCGGCTTCGAGAGCTGGGAAGCGCGCTTCCGCGAACAGGTCGTGCGATCGGGCAACACCTTCCGCCCGGTGGCGCTGGACGTGAGCTTCCGCTCCTGCACGCCGGTGCTGGAACTCGTGGACGCGGTGTTCCACGAGGGTGCGGCGAAGCACGGCGTGGTGCGCCCCGACGGCGCGCCTTTGCGCCACTTCTCCGATCGCGCGGGACAGGCGGGCTCGGTGGAAGTCTGGCCGCTGCTCCAGCGCGGCACCACCGCGGAGCCGGAGCCCTGGGTGGTGCCGCCGGTGCCGGTGCCCGCGGCCGACAGCGACGCGCAGCTGGCGGAAACGCTGGCCGCGCGCATCGACTGGATGGTGCGGCACGAAACCCTGCCCTCGCGCGGCGGGCGGCCGGTGCGGCCGGGCGACATCATGGTGCTGGTGCGCCGGCGCACGCGGCTGACGGAGCTGCTGGTGCGGCAGCTCAAGCGGCGCGGCGTGGCGGTGGGCGGCGTCGACCGCATCGCGCTGATCGAGCAGATCGCGGTGGAAGACCTGCTGGCGCTGCTCGATGTGCTGCTGCTGCCCGAGGACGACCTGCAGCTGGCGGCGCTGTTGAAGTCGCCGATCATCGGCCTCGACGAGGACACGCTGTTCACGCTCTGCCACGGGCGCGAGGGCGCGCTGTGGCACGCGCTGCTGCGCCACCGCGGCGCCGACACCGCGACCGGCCGCGCGGCGGACTGGATCGCCAGGCTGGCCGACCGCGCCGACTTGGTCACGCCGCACGCGCTGCTGAGCGAGGTTCTGGGCGAGCACGGGCGTCGCGCGATGCTGCTGGAACGCCTGGGCACCGACGCGGCGGACGCGCTGGATGAGCTGCTGAGCGCGGCACTTCGCTACGAGAACCGCCACCCGCCCTCGCTCCAGGGCTTCACGCACTGGCTGCGCCGCGGCGGCGCCGAGGTGAAGCGCGACGCCGAGAACACCGGCGACGCGGTGCGGATCATGACGGCGCACGGGGCCAAGGGCCTCCAGGCGCCGGTGGTGATCCTGCCCGATGTCGGGCGCGGCGGGGTGCGCACCACGCTGCTGTGGCAGGACGACGTGCCGCTCTGGGCGCCCAGGCGGGAGTTCCAGGCCGAAGCCTGGCGCGACGCGGACCGGCGCCGCGCGGAGGCTGCGGCCGAGGAAGAGAACCGGCTGCTCTACGTGGCGCTGACCCGCGCCGAGGACCGGCTGCTGGTGTGCGGACAGGAGCCCCGCGGGCGCGAGAACGGCGAAACCAGCTGGCACGCGCTGGTGCGCGCCGGCATGAGCCGCTGCGACGGGGTGGCCGAGGAGGATTTCGACCCGGTGAGCTTCGGCGGCCCGGCCTCGGCGGTGTTTCTCGGCCCGGTGCTGCGCCTCACCGCCGAGCAGACCGCCGCGCCGCGCGTCGAGGCGGCGGGCGAGGTCGCCGCCCCGGTGGCGCTGCCGGGCTGGGCCACGGTGCCGGCCCCTGTCGAGGTGTCGGAGGACCCGGTGGCGCCGTCGCGCCTGGCGGGCGAGGAGGTCGTGCCGCCGGCCGCGGCACCGCACGGCACGCGCGACCCGTCGGGCCGGCGCTTCCGGCGCGGGCTGCTGATCCACGGCCTGCTGCAGAACCTGCCCGACCATCCGGAGGAAGCACGCGAGGCGGTGGCGCGACGGCACCTCGCGCGGCCCGGGCACGGGCTGACGGAGGAGGAACAGGCGGCCACGCTGCGCGAGGTGATGGCGGTGATCGCGCACCCGGCGCTGCGCGACGCCTTCGGCCCCGACAGCCTGGCGGAAGCGCCGCTCGCGGCCCGGATCAACGGGCGCGTGGTGGCGGGACAGGTGGACCGCCTCCTGGTGGGGGACGACCGCGTGGTGGTGGTGGACTACAAGACCAACCGCCCCCCGCCCGATCGGGCGGAGGACGTGCCGCCTGCCTACCTTCGGCAGATGGCCGCCTACCGCGCGGCGCTGCAACAGGCCTGGCCGGGGCGGGTGGTGGAGTGCGTGCTGGTGTGGACCTGGTCGGGCCGGGTGATGCCGCTGCCGGCGGCGATGCTGGACGCGCAGCCGGGGATCTGAGCGGCGGGGCGGCCAGTCGCCCTCGCGGCGCCAGCGCCCTCCTACCCGTCCCGCATCCCCCTTCAGGTCAGATTGACAGGCCGGCGGGAAATCTGCCCGCCTCGCTTCGCCGGACCCCGACGAGGATGAACATGACGGAACCCACTGCGGCCGCAGCGCCGCGCAACCACGTTTCCCTGCCCGGGGCAGGACGCGTCGAGGCGGTTCTCGGAACGGTCGCGACCTACAAGGCCGAGGCCTCGGAAACAGGCGGGCACCTGGTCTGCGCCGAGATCACCGTGCCGCCGGGCCAGGGTATCCCGCCGCACCGCCACACGCAGGAGGACGAGTCCTTCTACGTGCTGGCCGGCCGCGTCGTGATCGAGGGCGATGACTGCGGCGGCGGCGTGGCGCTGGGGACCGGCGGCTTCTTCTACGGCCCGCGCGGCCATGTGCACGGCTTCCGCTGCGAAGGCGAGGAAACCGCCAGGCTGCTGGTGCTGGTGTCCCCCGGAACCGGGATCGGGGCCATGTTCACCGAACTGGCCGGGCTGACCGCCGCGGGGCAGGAGGGCGGCGTCGATCCCGCCCACATCGCCGCGGTGTGCGGCCGCTACGGCATCGCCTTCGGGCCCGGCTGAGGCCAGGCCGCGGAAGTCGTCGCGGCTTCGCGCTCGTTGCGGCGGCCCGCGGACGACATCCGGACAGGCACCGGACCTTGGCGGGTCCGCTGCCCCGGACCGCGCCGGGGTTCGCCTTACTTCCTTACCATCTTACCATCTTACTTCCTTACCCGGCCGCCGCGCGCCGCGGCCGGGTGCCGACCACGAAACCCTTGATGACGTCCATCAGCGCTTCCGGCTCGTCGGCGCGGATGGAGTGGCTCGAGTTCTCGAAGATGCGCAGGTCGGAGCCGGGGATCAGGCGGTGGATCTCCTCGGAGAACTCGGGCGCGCAGATCCAGTCGTGGCGGCCGGCCAGGATCAGCGTCGGCGCGGTGATGCGGCCGAGCTCGGGGCGCAGGTCGAAGGTGCGCAGGAAGCCGCCCGGGCGGAAGGCGCGGTTCAGCGCCTCGGGCGAATGGAGGGTGCGCTCGCGCCCCGCGGCGGCTTTGCTTTCGTCGTGGGTGACCGAGTAGAGCGGGCCCATGACGCGGTAGTAGTCGCGCACGTCCTCCACCGTGCCGAGCGTCCCCTGCCAGAGGCGCTGGACCATCTGGTACTGCTCCTCCGTCCCGCGTTCCCGCACGATCTGGTCGGCACGCTCCATGGTGCCGGCATGCGAGGCGGTGACCACCAGGACCAGGTGCGACACCGAGTCCGGATAGCGGGCGGCGTGGGCCTGGGCGACCATGCCGCCGTAGCTGGTGCCGATCGACACGATGGGACCGAGGCCAAGGTGTTGGCGCAGCGCCTCCATGTCCTCGACCGCTTCATCCAGGGTCCAGCGCTCCGGGTCTTCCCGGCCCGAGCGGCCCTGGCCGCGGTGGTCGAAGTAGACGAGCTGCATGCGATCGGCCAGCGGGGTGTAGCCGGGCTTGAAGCCGCTGTGGTCGCCGCCCGGCCCGCCATGGATCACGAAGGCCACCGGGCGCTCGCGCATGGTGTTGCCGTCGGGGACGAGGCCCATGCCCTCGATGTCGAAGTAGATCTCGGTGCCGCGAAGGCTGGCGCGCATGGTGGATGTCCCTGCAACCGGGTTGGCGCCGGACGAACCGGCCGATCGGGCGGATCATAAGGAAGATCGCCGGGCGGGGAAGCGCAGGCGGGTGGACGGCGCCTTTCATTGCGTGCGTTCGCAGTTCGGATACGTCTCAGAGTAGTATCAGGCTCATTTGGTGAGCAATAAATCAACCTTAAGTTAAATTACCATTTTATTTAATCGCGCAGATGGTTTTGTAACTTACTGATGGAGATAATAAACAACCCCATGTTGTCTCATGCAATTTTTACTTTAAGCGTTACGAATCACTCGTGCCGCTTTTGAGATGAATACCTAAAAATCCCCTCGCTTCGCCTGGCCCTGCTTCGCAGCACCGACCCGCAGCCCCGGGTCCGGCAGGAGCGAACGCGCGCCACCGCTCCGGCGTCGCCCAACCGTCCAGGGGAAACGAACCTTGCACTTCCGTTATGCCTTGCTCGCCACCACCGTGCTTTCCGTTCCTGCCACCGCGATGGCCCAAGGGATGGCCCAGGGAACGTCCCAGGAAACGCCCGGGGCCGCGATCCAGCCGATGCGCGGCTTCTACGTCGCCGGCGGCGCCGGCCTGAACATCCTCCAGAACCGCGACTTCGACGCCATCCGGGCCAACCGCCTCTTCCTGGACAGCCAGGGCGTGTCGCGCTCGGGCACGGTGAAGCACGACCTGGGCTGGGTCGGCGTGGTGTCGGCCGGCTACGGCTTCGGCAACGGCATCCGGCTGGAACTCGAAGGCAACTACCGCCAGAACGGCGCCGACAAGATCAGCGGCTTCCGCGGGCTGAACCCGGGCGCATCCTCGGACAAGGCCTCGGGCCGGGTGCGGCAGTACGGCGCGATGGCCAATGCCTTCTACGACTTCAGCATCCCCGGCCTGCCGGTGCAGCCCTATATCGGCGCGGGCCTGGGCTACATGTGGAACGAGAACGACAGCGTCCGCACGACCGCGTCCGGCGGCAACACGGTCACCTTCCAGGACGTGGACGGCGGCTTCGCCTACCAGGGCATCCTGGGCGTGGCCTACCCGATCTCCTCGGTGCCCGGCCTCGCCGCGACCGCGGAATACCGCTACCTCGGCCGGCCGTCGCAGCGCGTCAGCGGGCGGGTGTCCAACGCGGCGGGCGCCACGATCTCGCAGGGCAACTTCCACGGCGACCCGGTCAACAACCATTCGCTGCTGGTTGGGCTGCGCTACAGCTTCAACCAGCCCGCGCCGGCGGCAGCACCCGCGCCCGTCATGACCGCGCCCGCCGCCACCGCCCGCACCTACCTGGTGTTCTTCGAGTTCGACCGCGCCGACCTGACCGAGCGCGCGCGGCAGGTGATCGCCCAGGCGGCGCAGGCGAGCGGCAACGCCCGCATCGAGGTCGCCGGCCACGCCGACCGGTCGGGCTCGGTGCCCTATAACCAGCGGCTGTCGCAGCGCCGCGCCGAGGCGGTGGCCGGTGAGCTGGCGCGCAACGGCGTGTCGCGCGCGGCCATGGTGGTCCAGGCCTTCGGCGAAAGCCGCCCGCTGGTGGCCACCGCCGACGGCGTGCGGGAGCCGCAGAACCGTCGGGTCGAGATCGTCCTGCGCTGATCGCGCAGGGCGACCTCAACCGACGCTCAGGCAAAGGGGGGCCGGTCCGGAAGGGCCGGTTCCCCCTGGCAGGAAGGACCCGGCCGGGTTCCGGCGGAGCTGTTCCTCGCTGCCTCAGCCCCTTCCCGCGCCGCGTCGCGCGAAGGCCCAGCGCAGGGTGTTCGCCACCCCGAAGGTTCCCGCCCGTACCAGCGGCCGGACGAGCCTCGGGTTGTCCAGCCCGTGCATCCGCCGCGCCCAGTCCGGCAGCAGGTCCACCGCCGCCTGCATGGTCAGGTGCTGCAACGGCCCCGCCAGCGGGTGCGGCGCCGGCTGGCGCAGCACGAGGCGCGACACCGCCTCCGTGCGCGCGTCGCGGCGCAGCGACGGGCGCATCGCCTCGATGATGGCGCGGGCCTCGGCGCGGCTTTCCGGCACCGGGTCGGCGCCCAGGGCCCGGCCCACCGTGGCCATCTCGCGGAAGTAGCGGTCCCCGTCGGCGCCGGGCATCGCAGGCTCGGCGTAGCGGCGCCAGGCCTGAAGGAAGCTCGCGGTCTCGGTGACGTGGACCCAGGCGAGCAGCGCCGGATCGTCCGCGGCGTAGGGCGTGCCGTCGGGCAGCGTGCCACGGAGCTGCGCGTGGATGCGGCGGACGCGGTCGATCACGGCTTCCGCTTCCTCGCGCCCGCCATAGGTCGTCAGCGCGATGAAGCGGGCGGTGCGGCGAAGCCGGCCGCGCATGTCGTTGCGGAAGGCCGAATGGTCCCACACGCCCGCCAGCACCGCCGGGTGCAGCATCTGCAGCAGGAGGCTCGCGATGCCGCCCACCATCATCGCGCCCACGTCGCCGTGCACGCGCCAGGCCACGGCACGCGGCCCGAACAGCCCGTCCGGGCGGCGGACCACCGGGGCCTCGCCCCGCGCGCGGTCGTTGAACAGGGCCACGACCTGCCCGGTGATGGCGGCGCGCAGGCGATCGGCCAGGGCGCCCTCGTGGGGCAAGGGCAAGGTGGCGGTGCGTGGCTGTGGCATGGCACTGGATATCGGGTGGCCGGCCGGGCCTGCGAGGGTCCGGCGCGCACGGAACGGGAACACGGTGTTGCGCGCAACCTTGTTGATGCGCTGCGGCAGGGGGTGGGGGTCGATGCGGCGCGGGGCGGGCGGCACGACGCGATCGCGTGACACCGGGGGGCGATCGGCCGGCGCCTCTTTGCATCCCCGCACGCGGGAGTGGAGAATGGCGGAACCTCTTCACGCCGCAGCCCCACCGGAGCAGAACGCCATGTCCGCAGGTCCTTCCTTCTCGCGCAGAACCGGGCTCAAGCTGCCGCTCGCCTTCGGCGGTGCCCTGGCGGGAAGCACGGCCCTGTCGCGGCCGTCGCTGGCGCAGGGGACCGACGCCCGGACGCTGCGCTTCGTGCCCAGCGCCAACCTGTCGACGCTCGATCCGCTCTGGTCGGCGGCGCTGATCGCCTTCACCTACGGCTACCTGGTGTACGACCAGCTCTACGGGCTCGATGCGCAGCTGATGCCGCAGCCGCAGATGGTGCAGGGGCATGAGCTGAGCGACGGCGAGAAGACCTGGCGCTTCACCTTGCGCGAGGGCCTGCTGTTCCATGACGGCGAGCCGGTGCGCGCCGCCGACTGCGTGGCCTCGATCCGCCGCTGGTCGCAGCGCGATCCCTTCGGGCAGTACCTGGCCACCCAGCTCGACGAGATGAAGGCGATCGACGACCGGCGCTTCGAGATCCGCCTCAAACGGCCCTACCCGCTGCTGACCTACGGGCTGGGCGCCACCGCCTGCTTCATCATGCCCGAGCGCGTGGCCACCAAGTTCGATGCCTTCACGCAGGTGACGGAATCCGTGGGCAGCGGTCCCTTCCGCTTCGTGCGCGACGAGTGGGTGTCGGGTGCGCGCGCCGTGTTCACGCGCTTCGACAAGTACAAGCCCCGCGACGAGAAGCCGGAGTTCTGGAGCGGCGGCAAGGTCGCCCATCTCGACCGCGTCGAGTGGCAGATCATGCCCGACCCGGCCACCGCCGCGGCCGCGCTGCAGAGCGGCGAGGTGGACTGGCTGGAGCGGCCGCTGCTGGACCTCGTGCCGCAGCTGAACTCGACCCCCGGCATCAAGACCGAGGTGGTGGACCGGCTGGGCTCGCTGGCCATGATCTACCTGAACAACCGCGAAGGGCCCTTCAGCAACCCGAAGCTGGCCAGCGCCCTGTTCCCGGCGGTGAACCAGACCGAAGCGATGCAGGCCGTGCTGGGCGACCAGAAGGACCTGTACAAGACCGATGTCGGCTTCTTCGTGCCGGGCTCGCCCTACACCAGCGACGCCGGGATGGAGGTTCTCAAGGGCAAGCGCGACATCGCGGCGGCCAAGAAGCTGCTCGCGGATGCGGGCTACAACGGCGAGAAGATCGTGCAGATCGTATCCGCCGAGAGCCCGACGCTGAACCCCTTGTCGGAGGTGACGCGGGCGATGTTCCAGGAACTCGGCGTGAACGTCGACTACCAGGCGACCGACTGGGGCACGCTGCTCAGCCGCACCCGGTCGCGCGACGTGAACAACCCCTGGCACTGCTACGCGGTGACCTGGTCGGGGCTGTGGGTGACCAACCCGGGCAGTTCCATCCCGCTCTACGGCGAGAAGCCGGACCCGCGCATGATGGCGCTGAAGGACGAGTGGCTGCAGGCGCCGGACCTGGCGGCGCAGAAGGCGGTGGCCGCGCGGATGCAGGAACAGGCCTTCGCCGCACCGCCCTTCATCCCGCTGGGCCAGTGGTTCATCCCGCAGGCGATGCGCAACAACGTGCAGGACGTGGTGAAGGCCTCGACCGCGGTGTTCTGGAACGTCCGCAAGAGCTGACGGCCGCGGCGGCGGGTGGGCACTGGCCCGCCCGCCGCGTCACCCCGGCCGCGGCGAGGGCGTCGCCACCCTCGGCACGGCGAGGGCGCGGGCGGGCGGCACGGGCCCTTGGCGGCGGCTATCGGGAAACCCGGTGGAACGCCAGCGGAAAGCCCGGTGGACCCTCGGCGGATGGCTCAGAGCCAGCCGGTGCGGCGGAAGCGCCAGTAAAGGGTGGCGCAGAGCACCGCGATCACGCCCAGCACCACGAAGTAGCCGTCGTGCAGCTTCAGCTCGGGCATGTTCTCGAAGTTCATGCCGTAGATGCCGGCGATGGCGGTGGGCACGGCCAGGATCGCCGCCCAGGCCGCGAGCTGGCGGGTGATGATGCCCTGGCGCTGCTGTTCCAGGAGGCTGCTGATCTCGAAGACGGAGGTCAGCACCTCGCGCAGCCCGTCCGCCATGGTCTGGGTGCGGCGCAGGTGGTCGAGGACGTCGCTGAAATAGGGCTTCGCTTCCCCGTCCACGCAGGGCAGGTCGAGGCGCGACAGCTTGGAGCAGACCTCGCCCATCGGGCCCAGGATGCGGCCCAGGCGCAGCAGTTCCCGCCGGCGCTGGAACAGCCGGGCGATCTCGTCGCGCGACAGGAAGGCGTTCAGGGCGCGCGCCTCCATCTGCAGCACCTCTTCCTCGATCGTGGAGATGATCGGGCCGTAGCTGTCCACGATGAAGTCGAGAACGCCGTGCAGCACGTAGTCCACGCCCTGCGCCAGCAGCGTCGGCGCCGCTTCCAGCTTCTCGCGCAGCTCGCCATGGTTGCGGGGCGATCCGTGGCGCACGGTGATGATGTGGTGCGGCCCCACGAAGATCGCGGTTTCGCCGTAGCGGATGCTGCCGTCCTCGAGGAAGGCCGTGCGGGCCACCGCGAAGAGCGTGTCGCCGTAGACGTCGATCTTGGGCAGCTGGTGGGCCTTGAGGGCGTCCTCCACCGCGAGGGGGTGGAGGCTGTAGCTGCGCCGCAGCGCCTCCAGCTCCTCGAAGCTCGGCTCCACCAGGCCGATCCAGACGAAGGAGGAGCGGTCGCCGGAACAGTCCACCGGCTCCTCCAGCGAGACCGAGCGGACGCGCTGCCCATCGCGGTACAGGAAGGCCGCGGCGACGCTCATGGGAACACTTTCAGCGAGGCGGTGTCCGGCGCCCCGCCGCGAGGGCCCGCGGCCGGAACGCCGGGATGGGGAAGGATCGGGAAGGCCCGGCCGGTGGCTGGCGCCCCGGGCGGGGAAGCGGTTTCAGCCCCGGCGAGAAGCCCGTCGGCAGGTCCCATGAAAGGGCCCGGCCGCCGCGGCGTCAGGCCGCGAGCGCCTCGGCCGCGGCGGCGCTGTTGCGGACCTGCACCAGCGTGAAGAGCCCCGCCGGCGGGCAGGGCTGGATCGCCTCCACCTCGACCGTGTCGCGGTCCAGCAGGGCGGACAGCTCGAAATCCGGATGCCAGCCGAGCACGCGGCTCAGCGGCGCCATGGCGCGCTCGACCCACCAGCGGGGCCCGGCCTCGGCGGCGAAGTGGTTCACGAAGAGCAGGCGTCCGCCGGGGCGGACCACGCGGCTCATCTCGGCGAACAGGATCTTGGCGTTGGGCACCACGGAGGCGGTGAACATCGCCACCGCCGTGTCGAAGCTGTTGTCGCGGAAGGCCATCGCCTCCGCATCCATCTCGAGCAGGCCGTCGACGTTGGGCAGGTTCTCGGCCGAAACGCGCTCGGCGGCCTTTTCCAGCATCTCACGCGACAGGTCGATGCCGGTGACGCGCAGGTCGCGGCGGTAGTTCGGCAGGGCGAGGCCGGTGCCGACGCCCACCTCCAGCACCCGCGTCCCCGGCAGGCGGTTCACCGCCGCCACGGCGCGACGGCGACCGTAAGCGGACACGCCGCCGAACACCGTGTCGTAGACTCCGGCCCAACGGCGATACGCGTCGCGCACCGAGGACGCATCCAGGGCCGCGCGAGGGTGGTCGCGTTCCCCACCCCGATCAACCGCCGATGACATCGCTGCCCTAGATCCCCTGAACTTCAGTACCACGGGATGCGCTAGACCACGTGGGGGTCGGGCGCAAGCCGCTGGGTGGTATGCTCACGGCGTGCTCATCCCCGCAATGATTGCGCGCGCCCCGGCTGCGGTTTGTGGTGCGTCGTGGCGCGGGAGTCGCTGCGGGGCGCCTCCCAGGCAGGCCGCTCCGGGGCCGGACGGCTGGCCGGGCGCGCGGCCCGGTTCCGCCTGGCGCCCTTCCCCGCGCAGCCTTGCGGCCCGGCGGGGCCGCGCGTCAGTCGCGCGGGCGGCGGGCCGGGCCGCCGGCGGCGCGGCGGGGGCCGTAGCCGCCGCGGTCGCCGCCGAAGCGGTCACCCTGATAGCGGCCGCCCTGCGGACGGTCACCGTGGCCACGGTCGCCACCCGCCGGGCGGAAGCCCGTGCCGGCCGGGCGCGGGCCGTAGCCGGCGCGGGGACCGGAGCGGCCGGGGCCGCCCGCAGGGCGCGGCGTGAAGCTCTGCACCGCCGCCGGGTCCATGATCTCCACCGCGATATGCGCGTCCTCGCCCTCGGCCTTGCGGGCCGCGGAGGCGAAGCGCGTGGCCGCCGCCTGGGCCACCTCGAACTGCGTTTCGGTGTCGAGGATGCGGATGCGGCCGATCTCCTCGCGCGTTACGTGGCCGCGGCGGCACAGGAAGGGCAGCAGCCAGCGCGGATCGGCATTGCCGTCGCGGCCGACGCTGGCGCGGAACCACACGCCCTCGGGGCGCGGGGCGCGGGGGGCCGCCCCAGGGGCGGAGCCATCGCGGTCACCGAAGTCGCGGCGGGGGCGGTCATTGCCCTCCGACAGTTCTTCCGGCGCCGGCAGCGGGCCGCGCAGGGTGCGGATCAGCGCGGCGGCCACCTGCTCGGGCGTGCGGGTCTCGAGCAGGGTGCGGGCCATCGCCATCTCGTCGTCGCCGCTCTCCTCCTCGGTGACGGTCAGGGCCTGGACCGCGAGGCGCTCGTTGTCCTTGGCGCGGATCGTCTCGGCCGAAGGGGCCGGGCCCCAGGTGGCGTTGACCTTGGCGGCGAACAGCAGGCGCTCGGCCAGGCGGCGGCGGCTGTAGGGCACCAGCAGCGTGGAGATGCCCTTCTTGCCGGCGCGGCCGGTGCGGCCGGAGCGGTGCGTCAGCGTTTCGGGGTCGCGCGGCAGCTCGGCATGGATCACCAGGCCCAGGTCCGGCAGGTCGATGCCGCGCGCGGCCACGTCGGTGGCGACGCAAACGCGGGCGCGGCCGTCGCGCAGCGACTGCAGGGCGCGGGTGCGCTCGGCCTGGCTCAGCTCACCGCTCAGGGCCACGGCGGAGAAGCCGCGCTCGGTCAGGTTGCTGTGCAGGCGGTTCACCGTGGCGCGGGTGGCGCAGAACACCATCGCGATGCGCGGGTCCTCGAGGCGCAGGAGGTTGACCACCGCGCGCTCGATCTCGTGCGGGGCGATCAGCGCCGCGCGGTGCTCGATGTCGCCGTGGCCACCGCCCTCGTTCTTGACCTCGATGCGCTGGGCGTCGCGCTGGTAGGAGCGCGCCATCTGCGCGATCTCGCGCGGCACCGTCGCCGAGAAGAGCAGCGTGCGGTGCGGGTCGGGCAGCGTGTCGAGGATCGCCTCCAGCTCCTCGCGGAAGCCGAGGTCGAGCATCTCGTCGGCCTCATCGAGCACGACGACGCGCAGCGTGTCGGGCTTGAGGTTGCCGCGCTCCACATGGTCGCGCAGGCGGCCGGGGGTGCCGACCACGATATGGGCGCCGCGGCTCAGCTCGCGACGTTCGGCCATCGGGTCCATGCCGCCGACGCAGGAGATCACGCGGCCGCCGGCGCGGCCGTAGAGCCAGCTCAGCTCGGTCTTGACCTGCAGCGCCAGCTCGCGCGTCGGCGCGATCACCAGGGCGAGCGGGGTGCCGGCGGCGGGCAGGCGGTCGGCGAGGGGCGCGGCCTCGGTGGCCTCGGTGCCGGGCAGCGGGGCCGGGGCGCCGAGCAGGTCGGCCGCCATGGCCAGGCCGTAGGCCACGGTCTTGCCGGAGCCGGTCTGGGCCGAGACCAGCAGGTCGCGGCCGGCACCGGCGCCGTCGAGCACGGCGGCCTGGACAGGGGTGGGTTCGTTGTAGCCGCGCTCCGTCAGGGCGAGCTGGATCGACGCGGGAAGGTCGCTGGGAAAGGGCATCGGGTCGCCTTCGGGCAGAACGGCGCGGCGCAAAACCCCGCGCGACGCGCCGGGGGTCTGTTGGCCGCAGGATGGATGGATCCCCGTTCGCCCGGTGTGTCGGGGCGGGAGCGGGGCCGAACGGTCTGGAAACGAGGCGGGGTCCGGAACGCGCGGCAGTTCCCTATCTCAGGGCGGAACGCCGGTAGCCTTCGTGAGACCTCGGACCCTCGCGGAACCGCGCGGAGCGTCGGGTGCAACGGTGGTGTTGTCGAGCCGGGGTGTAGCAGCGGGGCGCGGGAAAAGTCCAGGAAATTCGGGCCTCTGCCCCGGTGTGCAGCGCGGGGCAGACCGGCAGGAACGCGCTGCCAGAGGGACTTGATGCGTGGCGCCCGCCTCGCCCGCCGCCCGGGCTGGCGGCCGGAAGGCGCCGGGGCCGGGCTGCCGTGGTGGAACCGCCGCGCCGTGCGCAAGTGACCGGCGAGGTGCCCTCGCGGCCATCCCGATCCGTCGCGGGGGCCTGGGACGATGGATCAGGATCAACCGCGCCCCGTTGACGACCGATTGTTGCGCCGCCTAAACAGGTCCCATGCCCGCGCGCATCACCATCAAGTGCATTACCAAGACGACCGCCACGGCGGGGCGTCCTCTGGTGCGTGCGCGGTGAACGGCACGAAGTAAGCACCAGAAGGCCCCGCCGGAAGCGGACGGGGCCCGGCCGAAGCCACGGCGCCCGCCTCTCCCGGCACAACAGGAGAGCTCCACCATGTCCGATATCCTCGACCTCGACGCCGCCGCGCCGCGCGACACCCAAGAGGCACCCGACACCGGCGCCTTCCGCCGCATCGAGGCCGCGGCGCCGCGCGTGGCGATCGTGGGCGCCACGGGTGCCGTGGGCGAGGCGCTGCTCGACTGCCTGGCGGCGCGCCGCTTCCCGATCGGTGAGCTGCGGCTGCTGGCCTCCCCGCGCTCGGCCGGACGCACCCTGCCCTTCCGGGGGAAGGAGGTGGCGGTGGAGGCGCTGACGGAGCGGAGCTTCGAAGGTGTGGACCTCGCGCTGTTCTCGGCGGGTTCGGGCATCTCGAAGCGCTACGCGGCGGCGGCGGTGCAGGCGGGCGCGGTGGTGGTGGACAATTCCTCCGCCTTCCGCATGGACCCGGACGTGCCGCTGGTGGTGCCAGAGGTGAACGCCCGGGCGATCGAGGCGCACCGCGGCATCATCGCCAACCCGAACTGCGTGGCCGCCATCGCCACCGTGGCGCTGGCGCCGCTGCACCGCGCCCACCCGATCCGGCGCCTGACCATGGCGACCTACCAGGCGGCCTCGGGCGCGGGTGCGGCGGCGATGGAGGAGCTGCGGCAGTCCACCGCCGCCTACCTGCGCGGCGAGGCGTTCGAGCCGAAGGTGCTGCCGCACCCCTACGCCTTCAACCTGTTCAGCCACAACGCCGAGATGGACCCGGAGAGCGGCTACAACGGCGAGGAGCTGAAGGTGGTGGCGGAAACGCGCCGCATCCTCGACGTGCCGGAACTGCCGGTGAGCATCACCTGCATCCGCGTGCCGGTGCTGCGCGCCCATGCCATGGCGCTCAGCGTCGAGTTCGACGCGCCGGTGGCCGTCGAGGAGGCGCGCGCGCTGCTGGAGGGCGCGCCGGGGCTGCGGCTGGTGGACGACCGCGCGCGCAACCACTTCCCGATGCCCTCCGAGGCGAGCGGGGCGGACGACGTGCTGGTGGGCCGGCTGCGGCGCGACCTGGGCGACCCGTCGGGCCGGACGCTGGCGCTGTTCGTGGCGGGCGACCAGCTGCTCAAGGGCGCGGCGCTGAACGCGGTGCAGATCGCGGAGCGGTTGCTGCGGCGCTGAAGGCCGTGAGGCGGCGGCACGGCCGGACCTGCGGGCCCGGCGGTGCCGGCCGACGGGGGCGGCGCCGGGGCGCGCGCCCGCGATCCGCGTCAGGGCGCGGGGTTCAGGGCACGGGGGCAGCGCCCGGCGGCACGGCGGCCGCCGGCTTGGGCGTTCCGGCGACGGGCGTGGCGCTGCCCTTTCCGGCGGGCATGGGCCCCGGGACCATCGCGGGCGAGGTGGCGCCCTGCCCCAGCGGCGGGTCCATGGGGTTGACCACGCCGACGTCGCGCCATGGCTGGCGACCCAGGCCGCGGTGCGCCAGCCAGTCGGTCAGTTTCCAGAACAGCACCGCCTGCCGGTCGCCGATCGCCCGCACCGTGGTGGGGGAAAACCCGGTCCAGGGCAGGAAGGGGTTGCGCCGCCCCTGCGCCCAGAGTGCCACGCGCGTGGAAGGGCGGCTGCTCGGCCCCCGGGCGTGGAAGCCGTAGGTGTCGGCGATCACCAGCGTGTTGGCGCGCGCGGCGCAGGTGACGGGCTCGCCGTAGCCCAGCCGGCGGATCATCGCGGGCGTGACGCGCAGGGAGCCGCGGCGGCTGTGGTCGTCGCCCTGCCGCCAGCTCAGGCTGCGCTCGCGCTCCCACCACAGGCGGCGCGGCGTGGCACGGTGGGAGCCGGGGACGTAGACGAAAGGGCCGTCCTCGGCCGGCACGTCCTGCAGGTAGAGCCAGCACTTCATGCTGGGATAGAAAGTGTCGCTGTGCAGCACCGTCTGCGGGTCTTCCTCGCCCAGGGCGGCGTGGCTGTAGATGGTCTGGATGAACAGCAGCGGCCCCACGCGCGTGCTGGCGACGTAGTCCAGCAATCCGCGCCAGGCCGGCGACGTGACCAGGGCCCGCGTTTCGGGCAACCGTTCCAGCACGGCGGGCGACAGCGGTAGCAGCCGGCTGACGGCATCGCCCTGCACGACCTCCCGCGCCGGGGCGCGCAGGGCCGCGATCTCGGCCCGCAGGCGCGCGAAGGATTCGGGCGGCAGGAAGTCGGGTTTGACCAGGATGCCGTCGCGCTCGAAGACCTCGCGGTCGGCGGCCGGGAGGGCCGGGGCCAGACGCTCGCGGCGATGTTGCGCCAGCCGCTGCGCCACCGCCACGCGGCGTGCATGCAGGCCCCAGCGGTTGAGCCGGTCACTTCCCAGGAAAGGGTTGCGCCCGAAGGAGCGCGAGGCGCTGGCGACGGCCGCCAGATGAACCGGGGCCAGAAGGATTCGCGTGGCGAGGCGAGGCCAAGATCCCATTCCTGGAGCCCTGAAGGCTGTTGCCTCGCCAGCCTGGCATCTTCCCCACCCGTTGCGTTACGAAATCATATTAATATCGATTAACTAACAAACAGCCGCTGCCGTTCCGCGGCGTCGCCCATGCACCGCGCGGCGACGTGGCAGGGTGCGGGCCGATGGCGCGTCAGGGTGGAACACGGCCGGCGAACAGGCTGCGGATGTCACGGGAGGGACCGGAGTCCAGGCGGGCCGCGACGACCGGCCGCCGGGTGGGCAGGACCTGCGGCCGCGTGGCGCCCACCGACCCGCGGGCGCGGGCCCGGCGGGACCTTGGGTGGCGGGGCCCCTACCCGGCCCAGGCGCGCAGATCCTCCACCAGCAGCTCCGGCGCTTCCAGCGCGCTGAAATGGCCGCCGCGCGGCATGGGCGTCCAGCGGGCGACGTTGTAGGCGGTTTCCGCGTAGGCGCGCGGCGGCCAGGGGTGCAGCGGGTCGGGGAAGCAGGCAAAGGCGGTCGGAACCTCGACGCGCCTGCCGGCCGGCATTTCGCGCAGGCCCGCCTCCATCGCCGCGCTGTAGAAGCGGATCGAGGAATGGAAGGCGCCGGTCATGTGGTAGATCATGACCGTGTCGATCAGTTCCTTGCGGGTAAAGACCTGCTCGAAGGGACGGTCGCGGCGATCGGACCAGTCGTGGTAGCGCTCCAGGATCCAGGCGGCCTGGGCCACGGGGCAGTCGCCCACGAGCCAGCTCAGGCTTTGCGGCTTCGTGCCCTGGAGGTGGCGGTAGGCGCCCATGCCTTGCTCGATCGCGGGCTGCTTCGCGGCCCAGGCCTTTTCTTCCTCGGTGCGCGGCGGGGTGGCGGGCTTGGGAAAGAGCATGGTGAGGTGGATGGCCTCGACGCTGTCCGGATGGTCCAGCGCCAGCAGCGAGGTGACCAGCGCACCCCAATCGCCGCCATGGGCGCGGAAGCGGCGGTAGCCCAGGACTTCCGTCATGAGGCTATGGAACAGGTCGGCGGTCCGCCGCTGGTCGATCGTCTGCTCCGGCTTGGCGGAAAAGCCGAAATTGGGCAGCGAGGGGATCACCAGGTCGAAGGCGTCCTCCGCGCGGCCGCCGTGGCGCGACGGGAAGGCGAGCGGTTCCGCCACGCGCCAGAACTCGCGGATCGAGCCGGGCCAGCCGTGGCTCAGCAGCAGCGGGCGGCGGCCGCCCGCCTCGCCCACCAGGTGGACGAAGTGCAGCGCCACCCCGTCCACCGTGGCGGTGAACTGCGGGAAGCGGTTGAGGCGGTCCACCGCCGCGCGCCAGTCGTACTCCTCCGCCCAATGGCGGCAGAAGTCGCGCAGGAAGGCGGCGTCGGTGCCGTAGCGCCAGCCCTCCCCCGCCGGCGCGGGCGGGAAGCGGTAGCGGCGGATGCGGTCGAGAACGGGGGCCACGGCCTCCGCCGTCCAGTCCACGCGGAAAGGGGTCATCGGGCGCGTTCCTCGGGGCGGTGTCGCCGGGGGAAGCGCGCGGGACGGGCAACGGGTTGCCGGCGCGAAACGGCTGCCCCACGCCGGCAGCCGGGTGCGTCAGGTCGCCGGGGAGTCGGAAGGGGCGTCGCCGGCCGGGTCCGCCTTCGTGGCATCGGGGGCACCATCGGGGGCGGCGTCGCGGAAATACGGCTCCACCGTGCCCTGGAGCTTCACGGTCATCGGGTTGCCCTTGCGGTCCAGCGTGTTGCCGACCGTCAGGCGCACCCAGTTCTCGCTGACGCAGTATTCCTCGACGTTGTTCTTCTCGACGCCCTTGAAGCGCACGCCGACGCCGCGCTGGAGCAGCGGCTCGTTGAAGTAGGGGCTCTTGGGGTTCACGGACAGGCGGTCGGGCGGGGTGTCGGACATCGGCGGGGCCTCGCGGGCGAAGAAAGCGGCGACGAGCCGCGGTGGAAGGGGGCGGCCCGCGCGTCGTGGCGGGCGTGAAGCGTCCGCATCCCACCGCGCGGCAGCCAGGGCAAGAGGCAGGGGCGCGGCGGGGCACCGGGCGGCCGCATTCGGACCAGTCGTGAATGGAGCGCGCAAACAGGAGGACACGGACAACGGCGCAGGCAGGCGGGGGCGGACGGGCCGGGTCGTGCGGCCGCAACGCTGAATCGGTTGCCGTTCGCCACGGCTCACGAAAATCGCTCCAGGCTGTTGTTTTCCCCAGGTATTTTCACCCGATCAAGTGATTCCACCTGATCGGGACCTGCGCTAGTCCGGCAGCGTGAGGGCGCCGTCGGGCCCGAGCGCGAAGCCCGGGTTCCAGGCGATCTCCCACAGGAAGCCGTCGGGGTCCGCGAAATGCCCGTGGTAGCCGCCCCAGCAGGCTTCCTGCGCCGGTCGCGTGACCTTGCCGCCCAGCGCCGCCGCCCGGGCGAGCACGGCGTCCACCTCCTCGCGGCCGCGCGTGTTGTAGGCCAGCGTGAAACCCTGCGACGGCGCCTGCTGCAGCGGCACGCCGGCGTCGCTGGCGAGTGCTGCGCGGGGATAAAGCGAGAGCGCGATGCCGTTGAGCTGGAAAAAGGCGACGCCCTCCGCCGCGTGCATCCGCCGCGGCCAGCCCAGCGCCTCGTAGAAACCCGTGGCACGGGCGAGGTCGGCAACGCCCAGAGTGACGAGGCTGAGGCGGGGTTCCATGGCGCCCAAAGGGGGCTCGCCCGCAACGGGTGCTGTCAAGCACGGCGCGGGGGAGAGCCCGCCCCGGCACCGCCGGCAGACGCCCCGCGGGGGTGGCGGGCTGTGCCCAGCCGCGTGCCTCCTGCCCGGCTCAGCGGAAGCGGCTGGCGCGGAAGGGCTCCACCGGCACCTCCGGCGCGCGACCGCCGAGGAGCTGCGCCACGAGGCGGCCAGTGCGCGGGCCGCTCACCAGCCCGACATGGCCGTGGCCGAAGGCGTGCACCACGTCCGGGCTGCGCCGGCTGCGTGCGATGACCGGCAGGCCGTCCGGGGTGGAGGGACGATGGCCCATCCAGACCTCGACGCGATCGGCCGGCAGGTCGCGCGGCAGGGCGGGAAAGGCGCGCAGCAGGTGGTCGCGCAGGATCTGCGCCCGGCGCCAGTCCGGCGCGGCCGCGAGTCCCGCGATCTCCACCTGGCCGGAACAGCGCAGGCCCCCGGCGGTCGGGGTGATCGCCATCTTGCCGTCGGAGGGCATCAGCGGCAGGCGGGGCGACACCTCCGGGTCGCGCAGCACGGCGTGGTAGCCGCGCTCGCTCTCGAGTGGGACGCGGTCGCCGGCGGCGGCGGCGAGCGTCTTCGCATACGCGCCGGCCGCGATCACCGCGGCGTCGCAGGGGATCTCGCCCACCTCGGTGCGCACCGCGCGCAACCGGTCGCCCTCGAAGCGGAAGCCGGTGGCGCGGGTGCGGCGCAGCGTGGCGCCCTGCCCTTCCGCGTGGCGCACCAGGGCCGCCACCAGCGCGCCGGGGTCGGAACAATGGCCGCCCGCTTCCACCAGGGCACCGAAGGAATAGGTGCGGCTGAGCTCGGGCTCGCGCTGGTGCAGTTCCTCGGCCGACAGCTCGATCCACCGGATGCCGAGCGCGCGGCGGATGCGCCAGCTCATCGCCTCGGCCTCGAAGGCCGCACGGTCCGGGTAGATGTAAAGGTCGCCGTTCCGGTGGATCAGGTGCTCCACCCCGGCCTCGGCGGCCAGCGCCCGGTGCAGCGCCGGGCCGTCGGCCAGCAGCGGTTGCAGGGCGGCTGCGGTGCGGGCGACGCGCGCCTCGGTCCAGCCGGCCAACAGGTAGCGCGCGAGCCAGGGCGCCACGCGCGGCAGGTAGCGCCAGCGGATCGCCAGCGGCCCCAGCGGGTCGCGCAGGAAGCCCGGCACCTTGCGCCACAGCCCTGGGCCGGACGGCGGGATCACCGATTGCACCGAGAGCCAGCAGCCATTGCCGTAGCTGGCGCCCTGCGGCCCGCCGGGATCGCCGGGCTCGACCACGGTGACGCGGTGGCCGTCGCGCAGCAGCTCCACCGCGGAGGCCGCGCCGATGATGCCGGCGCCGATCACCACGACGTGGCGTGGGGTTCCGTCGCCGGCCCGCGTCGGGGTGGCGGGAGGCTGGGACGGCGGAACGGAGCCGGACGTGGAAGGCATCGGGAGCGGCGGGCTTTCGGAGAGGCGCGCGAGGCAGGGCGCGGGGAACAGGTGGCGGCGGATTTGGGCGGGACGGAACTGGCCAGGGCGGAACTGGTGAGGGCGAGCTTAGCCGAGGCGGGTGCTGGCACGAAGCGGGGCCGCCGACAGTCGCGGCGGGGTGGCCGGGTGCGACGGGGCAGGCTGCGGGCTGCGGGCTGCGGGCTGCGGGCTGCGGGCTGCGGGCTGCGGGCTGCGGGCTGCGGGCTGCGGGCTGCGGGCTGCGGGGGAACAGGTGGTCAGCGGCGCCGCTGCGCACGAAAGCGGGAGAAGGCGTGGTTCCGACGCTTTGTTCTTTATTTGTTCCTATGAAGCGGCCAAAATTCCTACCGCAGTCAGCCGCACCGAGTCGGGCTGCACGATCCGGCCGGCCCGGTTTTCCGCCCCTGCACGGGTGGCGGAACTACCGGATCCGCACCGGGCAGCAACGGCGAGGCGACGAGAACCGGCAGCAAGGACGGGGCCATGCACGATTTTTCCTTCACGACGGGCATGCTGATCGGCTGCTCGATCGCCATCCCGATCGGCCCGATGGGGCTGCTCTGCATCCGCCGCACCCTGGCCTGGGGCATGCCGGCGGGGATCAGCAGCGGCCTCGGTGCGGCCACGGTCAACCTCCTGCACGGGACGCTCGTGCTGCTCGGGATGGGGGCGGCCGTTCCCTGGCTGAGCCAGGACAGCGGGACGCTGCACATGTTCAGCGGGTTGTTCCTGTTGCTGAGCGCGGCGCGGACCCTGTTCCGCCGCCGGCCCTCTTTAACTGGCGAGGCCACGCCGGCGCCGGCGCTGCTGGCGGCCTACGCCTCGGCCGCGGCGTTCAACCTCGTGAACCCCATGGCGATGGTGCTGATCGTGGCGCTGCTGTCGCCCTTCGCGGGCGCGCACCCGCCCTCGGCGGGCGAGGCGGTGCTGCTGCTGCTGGGCATGTTCACCGCCGCCGCGGCGTGGTGGGCCTGCCTTTGCGGCGCCTTCGCGCTGCTGCGGCGCCGGCTGCCCGCCGACACGCTGCTCTACGTCAATCAGGGGGCGGGCATGCTGCTGACGGTCTACGGGACCCTGGCCCTGGCCGAGGCCGCGCGCTGAGTTACAAAGGAATATATTCCTTAATCGCGACGTGCCCCCGTGCAACGGTGTAGGGGAGCGGCCAGCACCGAGCCGGAGCCCGCCGATGAGCCTTTCGACCCTCGAAGCCCTGCGCCGCGGCGATCTCGCCGGGGCGCGCACCCTGCGGCTGAACGGGTTGGGGCTGGAGGCGGTGCCGCCCGAGGTCTTCGCGCTGCGCGACACGCTGGAGGAGCTGGACCTCGGCAATAATCGGCTGAGCGAGTTGCCGCCGGCGATGGCGACGCTGGGGCGGCTGCGGGTGATCTTCGGCTCGAACAACCCCTTCCCCCTCCTGCCGCCGGTGCTGGGCGGTTGCGCGGCGCTGACGCAGGTGGGGTTTCGCGGCACGGGGCTGCGCGAGGTTCCGGCGGAGTCGCTGCCGCTGCGGCTGCGCTGGCTGACGCTGACCGACAACGCGATCGGCACGCTGCCGGCAGCCCTCGGCGAGCGGCCGGCGCTGCAGAAGCTGATGCTGGCGGGCAACCGGCTGGAGCAGCTGCCCGAGGGCCTGGCCGGGGCGCCGTCGCTGGAGCTGCTGCGGATCGGGGCCAACCGCTTCGAGGCGTTGCCGCCCTGGCTCACGGCGCTGCCGCAACTGTGCTGGCTGGGCTACGCGGGCAACCCGGCGGAGCCCGCGATGCGGGGCGCGGCGGCGGTGCCGGACGTGCCGTGGGAGGCGATCGAGCCCGGCGCGGCGCTGGGCGAAGGCGCTTCGGGGCGGGTGCAGGCGGCGCTGTGGCACGGACAGGCCGGCGCGGCGCCGCGCCCGGTGGCGCTGAAGCTGTTCCGGGGCGCCATGACCAGCGACGGCTTGCCGGGGCACGAGATCGCCGCCTCGCTGGCGGCCGGGGCGCATCCGAACCTCGCCGGGGCGCTGGGGCGCGTGATGGGGCATCCGGAGGGGGTGGAAGGGCTGCTGCTGCCGCTGCTGCCGGAGGGTTGGCGCGCCCTGGCCGGGCCGCCGAGCCTGGCCGGCTGCACGCGCGACGACTATGCCCCGGCGCTGCGGCTGCCCTGGCCGGTGGCGCGGCGGCTGGCGCTGGCGGCCGGGGCGGGCGCCGCGCAGCTGCACGGGCGCGGGCTGCTGCACGGCGACCTTTACGCGCACAACCTCCTTTGGGACGGCCGCGCGGGCGAGGCGGTGCTGAGCGACCTGGGCGCCGCCTCGGTTCTGCCCGGGGGCGAGGACGGCCTGGCGATGCAGCGGCTGGAGGTCCGCGCCTGGGGGCTGCTGCTGGAGGAGCTGATCGCGCGCGCCGAGGCGGTGCCCGAGGCCGCGCGCGCGGTGGCGGCGCGCTGCGTGCAGCCGGTGCCGGCGGATCGTCCGCTGATGGCGGAAGCGCTGCGGGCACTGGAGGCCTGCGCCTGAACCCCTCGCCCGCCGCGCCTGCCGGGTCGTGGACGGGATGATCCCTGGCGCCTGAAGGCTGTTCCACCGCCTGCCCGGCGCGCCCGGGCGGGGCGCCGCGAACCACGCGGCCGAACGATGTGTCCGCACCCATCAATCGCGCCGGGCGATTGTTTCAAGCGTGTGTCGGCGTTGGACCGACTCAGTGGGAGTGACGATCCTGCGGGCAGAACAACAACGGCCCCGACGATGTCCGCGACCACCGCCAAAGCAGCAGCACCACGCCTCGCCCCGTCCCACGGCCTCGCGCGCGTCGGGCCTGGCGTGGCGCTCTGCGCCGCGGTGGCCATGGCGGCGATCGGGCTGGAACACGCGGAGGCGGCGGCCTTCGGGCGCGCCTGGCTGGAAGCCCTGGTGCTGGCGATCCTGCTCGGCACCGCCGTGCGCACCGCCTGGACGCCGGGCGCCACCTGGAAGCCCGGCATCGCCTTCTCGGCCAAGATGCTGCTGGAGATCGCGGTGGTGCTGCTCGGCGCCTCGGTGAGCGCCGCCACGGTGATCGCGATGGGGCCGGGGATGCTGCTCGCCATCGCGCTGGTGGTCGCGGTGTCGATCCCCCTCAGCTACGGCCTGTGCCGCGCGCTGGGGCTGCCGCGGCGCATGGCGGTGCTGGTGGCCTGCGGCAACTCCATCTGCGGCAATTCCGCCATCGCGGCGGTGGCGCCGGTGATCGGCGCCGACAGCAAGGACGTGGCGGCCTCGATTGCCTTTACCGCGGTGCTGGGCGTCGCCGTGGTGCTGCTGCTGCCGGTGCTGGCGCCGCTCCTGGGGCTGAGCAACACGCAGTTCGGCGTGCTGGCCGGGCTGACGGTCTATGCCGTGCCGCAGGTTCTGGCAGCGACCGCGCCGGTGGCCGCCATCAGCGTGCAGGTGGGCACCCTGGTGAAGCTGGTGCGCGTGCTGATGCTGGGCCCGGTGGTGCTGGTGCTGTCGCTGCTCGCCCCCCGGCTGCGCGAGGCCGGCGAGGTCGGCGCGCCGGCCGTCGCCGCGGGGGACCGACCGCGCGCCGCGCGGCCGCCGCTGCACCGGCTGGTGCCGTGGTTCATCCTGGGCTTCCTGGGGATGATCGCGCTGCGCTCGCTGGGCCTGATCCCGGCCGTGACGCTGGCCCCGCTCGCCACCGCCGCCACGGCGCTGACCGTGGTGTCCATGGCGGCGCTGGGGCTGGGCGTGGATGTGCGCACCGTGGCGCGGGCCGGCGGCCGCGTCACCGGCTCGGTGGTGCTGTCGCTGCTGGCGCTGGGCGCGATCAGCCTGCTGCTGATCCGGCTGCTGGACGTCCACTAGCCGCCGCCTCGCCCACCTGGGCGAGCAGCGCCCGGGCGGCGCGGCCGAGGCGCCGGTCGCGGTGCCACAGGGCGCGGAAGGGGCGCTGCGGCAGAACCAGCGGAACGTGGTGCAGCAGCCCGGCCTCGATCGCCGGCGCCGCCACCGAGGCGGAGATCACCGTGGCCCCCATGCCGGCCTCCACCGCGGCGCGCACCGCCTCGTTGGCCGGCAGTTCCAGCGCCACCTGCAGCGCCGCCGGGTCGGCACCGGCCTCGCGCAGCGCCGCCTCGAAGGCCGAGCGGGTGCCCGAGCCCGCCTCGCGCAGCACCCAGCCGGTGCCGGGGGCCAGCGCCGCGATATCGGCCGGGGGGTGCCTGACCCAGGGATGGCCCGGCCCCACCACCAGCACCAGCTGGTCCGTCGCGACCTCGCGCGCCAGCAGCGCCGGGTCGTCGAATTCGCCTTCCACGAAGCCGATCTCCACCGCGCCGTCATGCACGGCGGCGGCCACCTGGGTGGTGTTGCCGATCCCCAGGCGGACCTCCACGCCCGGGTGCACGGCGCGAAAGCCCACGAGGTGGCGGGGCAGCCAGTAGCTGCCGATCGTCTGGCTCGCCATCACCGAGAGCGTGCCGCGCACCAGCCCGCCGAGCTCGGTCAGCGCCCGCTCCGCCGCCTCGACGTGCGCCAGCACGGCGCGGGCCTCGGGCAGGAAGGCGCGGCCTTCCTCCGTCAGCTCGATGCCGCGGCCGACGCGGTGGAACAGCTTCACGCCGTGGCGCGCTTCCAGCGTGGCCACCGCGGCGCTGGCGGCCGACTGCGCCAGGTTGAGGGCCTGGGCCGCGCGGGTGACGTGCTGACGCTCCGCCACCGCCACGAAGACCCGCAGCTGCTCGAGCGTCATGGGCGGGGTGGTTCCTCGAAACCAGGAGCGCCGGGACGCCGGCGCCGGGGGCGGCGATTGTTCCGCAACCCGTTGCGCGAAGCCAGGGGCGCGAAGCCAGGGGCGCGAAGCCAGGGGCGCGAAGCCAGGGGCTGACGCCGCGCCCCGCCAGGCTTCCACCCGGCAGGAAGGCCGCCATGGCCAGCGGCACGGGGTGGGGCGGCACCGTGCGATGCGGGGTGGTGCGGTGTTCACGGCGCGGTTCCGGGGCGATCCCAGAACAAGGCGTCGCCGGCCGTGGCGGGCGCCGGGGCGCGCCGGTCAGCCGCCCGTCAGAGCCCGCCCATCAAGGCGCGCCCCTCAAAGCCCCTGGTCTTCCGGCATGTCGCGGCCGACCGAGCGGGCGCGCGGATCCAGGAAGCAATGGAGGATCGCGGGCTTGCCGGACGCCACGGCGCGCTCGAAGGCGGGGGCGAATTCCTCGGTGCGGCGCACCGTTTCGCCGTGGCCGCCGAAGGCCTGGGCATAGGCGGCGAAATCCGGGTTGCGCAGCCGCGTCGCCGAGATGCGGTTCGGGTAGTCGCGTTCCTGGTGCATGCGGATCGTGCCGTACATGCCGTTGTCGATCACCACGATCATGACCGGGATGTCGTGCTGCACGGCGGTGGCGAATTCCTGGCCGGTCATCAGGAAGTCGCCGTCGCCCGCGATGGCGAGCGCGATGGCCTCGGGGCGTTCGCGCTTGGCCATGATCGCGGCCGGCACGCCGTAGCCCATGGAGCCCGAGGTCGGGGCGAGCTGCGTGCCCAGCTGCCGGAAGCGGTAATGGCGGTGCATCCAGCCGGCGAAGTTGCCGGCGCCGTTGCACAGCGCGGCGTCGGGGCCCAGGCGGTCGCGCAGCCAGGCCATGACCTCGCCGTACTGGAAATCGCCCGGCAGGGTGCGGACCGGGCCGGACCAGCTGAGGTAGTCCTCGTGGGCGCGCGCGGCCTCGCCGGCCCAGGCGGGGACGGCGTCGGGGCGGCTGTCTTCCAGGGCTGCCACGAAGCTGGAAAGGCCCGACAGGATGCCGAGCGTGGGCGCGTAAACGCGGCCGATCTCCTCGGCGCCCGGGTGGACATGCACGAGTTGCTGCTGCGGCACGGGGATGTCGAGCAGCGAGTAGGAACCCGAGGGCATTTCCGACATGCGGCCGCCGACGAGGAGCAGGAGGTCGGCCTCCCGCACCCGCGCCGCCAGCTTCGGCGAGGGTCCGATGCCGAGGTCACCGGCGTAGCAGCGGTGGTCCCAGGGGAAGTGGTCGGCGCGGCGGAACGAGGTGCAGACCGGCAGGTCCCAGCGGTCAGCGAAAGCGGCGAACTGGTCCACCGCACCTTGCGTCCAGCCCGAAGCGCCCGACGGGCCGCCCAGGATCGCCAGCGGGCGCTTGGCCTCGCGCAGCAGGGCGTGGAAGCGGGCGAGCGCGTCGGGGGTGGGGGCGGCGACTGCCGGCTCGGCGCGCGGGGCGTCGGGCACCGTGGCGGTGGAGGTCAGCATGTCCTCGGGCAGCGCGATCACCACCGGGCCGGGGCGGCCCTGGGTCGCGACGTGAAAGGCGCGCGACACGATCTCGGGGATGCGGCGGGCGTCGTCGATCTCGGTGGCCCACTTGCACATCGTGCCGAAGACGGCGCGGTAGTCGAGCTCCTGGAAGGCCTCGCGCTCGCGCATCTCGGTGCCGATCTGGCCCACGAACAGGATCATCGGCGTGGAGTCCTGCATCGCGATATGCACGCCGGCGGACGCGTTGGTGGCGCCGGGACCGCGGGTGACGAAGCACACGCCGGGGCGGCCGGTCATCTTGCCCAGCGCCTCGGCCATGATCGCGGCGCCGCCTTCCTGGCGGCAGGTGATCACGTCGATCGTGGCGTCGTGCAGCGCGTCGAGCACCGCGAGGAAGCTTTCGCCCGGCACGCAGGTGACGCGGTGGACGCCCTGCCGCTGAAGCTGGGCGACCAGGATCTCGCCGCCCGTGCGCGGGGTGGGGGACGCGGCGACGGCGGTGGGGGCGGGAATGTCGGACATGGGCTCTGCTTTCCTCCGGCGGCGCGGTTGCCTTCGGGCATAGCGCAGGGCGGTGCGGCGGCCAACGGCGTCCGGCGCGGCCGGGCCTCTTCGCCAGGCCCGCGCGCCACGATGTGGTGGCGCGGCTGCGGTGGGGGGAGAACGGGGGTGCCAGAGGTGGAGCCGTGGGCGGTGAGCGAGGTTCCTGATGGAGAGGGCGGAGGCGGGGGAGAGAAGGAATTCTCTCCCCCACACCCCCACTCATCTTTTTCCGGGACGCTGCCGCGGATCTGTGCTGCCGGCGCGGTCAGGCGGCGATTTCGGCGGCGAAGTCGCGATAGCTGCGCAGCGGGCGGCCCAGCAGCGTGGCAAGGCGCCCGGTGTCACCGGGTTCGGGGATCATGCCGTCGGTGAGGAAACGCTCGCTCATCAGCCGCATGTCGTAGGCCATCCAGCCCGGCATGAACTGGCGCAGGTTCGCCTCGAACCCGGCGGTGTTGTCGCCGCCGTAGGCGATCGGGCGGCCCAGCACCTCGGACCAGATCGCCGCCAAATCCGTGCCACGCAGCGTTTCGGGACCGACGAGGTTGATCCGGTCGGGCGGAAGCGGGTCGGGTGACCGTTCGCGGCGGATCAGCTCGATCGCCGCGATCTCGCCGATGTCGCGCGCGTCGATCATGGCGAGGCCCTTGCTGCCGATCGGCATGGGGTAGACGCCGTGCCCGACGACGACGTCCTTGATCGTCACGTCGTTGTTCATGAAGTAGGCAGGGCGCAGGACGGTGGCGTTGAGGCCCATACGCTCGATCATGCGCTCGACCGCGAACTTGCCGGCGAAGTGCGGCACGTTCACGTAAAGGTCGCTGTGGATCACCGACAGGTAGACGATCCGCTGCACGCCGGCCTCCCAAGCGAGGTTGAGCGTGATCAGCGCCTGGGTGAATTCGTCGGGCACCACGGCGTTGAGCAGAAACAGGGTGGACACCCCTGCGAGGGCGCCGCGCAACGCGTCGACGTCGAGCAGGTCGCCCTGGACCACGGTGACGCCCGCCGGGAGGTGGGCCTTCTCGGGATTGCGGACGAGCGCGCGCACCTCGGCGCCGCGCCTGGTGAGCTGTTCGACGACCTGCTGGCCGACCGTGCCGGTCGCGCCGGTGACGAGGATGGTCATGGGGATCACTCCGGGTTCGTGTTGAAGACGTCCCGGAAATAGGTGATCCACGGATGGCCCGGCAGGCGCCATATCTGGACGCGGTGTCTCACTGGTGGAACAGATGGATCTGCTTGCCCTCGCTGATTTCAGCCTGGTGGCCCGGCACGGGGGTTTCGGGCGGGCCGCACGCGCCGCCGGGCGGCCGAAGGCGACCCTGTCGCGCCGGGTCGCGGAGCTGGAAAGCAGCCTCAGCCTGCGCCTGTTCGAACGTGGCGGGCGCACGCTGAAGCTCACCCAGGAAGGACGGGCCCTCCATGAGCGGGCGGGGGCGCTGCTCACCGAACTCGAAGCGACCGCGGCGGCGATCGCTTCGGGAGGGGACAGGCCGCGCGGCCGGTTGCGGGTGAGCGCGCCGCTGCTGTTCGGGCAGACCGCGATGGGGAAGCTGGCCGCCGGCTTCGCGCTGCGCCACCCGGAGGTCCGGCTCGAGGTCACCACGGAGGACCGGGCCGTCGACATGGTGGAGGAGGGCTACGACCTGGTGATCCGGGTGGACCCGGACCCGGATGAGAGCCTCGTCGGACGGATCTTCCTGCGCGACCGGCTGGTGGTGGTGGCGAGCCCTGGCCTGGAGCGCCCGGCAAACGGTTCAGCGGTTCCGGCCGTGGTGCGCGCCGGGGGCGATCAGCCGCGGTCCTGGGCGGTGACGGCACCGGCCGGCGGAGCGCGCATCGCGGTGGAGCCGGTGCTTCAGCTCTCGTCGCTCATCATGGTGCGCGACGCGGTCCGGGCGGGTGTGGGCGCCGGGCGGCTGCCGGTGTCGCTCGTTATGCAGGACCTGGCAGCGGGCCGGCTGGTGCATTGGGGCAACGTGGAAGGGCCGGAGATTGCCCTGTGGACGCTCTACCCGTCGCGGCGGCTGCTGAGCGCCCGCGTGTCCGCCTTTCTCGATTACCTGCGGGAGGCTTTTCCGCTGGGCACGCCCGAGGAGCTGGCGGCCTGTATCGGGGGATGAGGCGGGTCGGGTGAACGCCGGGGCAGCCCCCTCACCTCCACGGTGCGGCTTCGCTCTGCACCGGCCGCCACCGTCCCGCGGCAGCGTCTCAAACAAAGATGAGGGAAAGGGGTCCGGGGAAAGGGAGAATTCCTTCTCCCTTTCCCCGGGGTCGGATCACGAAGGGCGGGCAGGACCCGAAGGCCCCGCCCCGACCGGTTACTCGGCCCCGAAGCCGCCCTCGAAGGCGATCTCGCGCACCGGCTTGCGCGGGCTGGGCATTTCGCGGGCCTGCAGGCCTTCGGGCAGGGTGAACTTGTCGCCCTGCTTGCCGATGGCGTAGGCGGCCTCGACCCGATAGCCCTGCGGCACGTTCAGCTCGGTGAAGGCGCGCTCCAGGTCGAAGCCCACCATGCCGTGCGCCTGCCAGCCCATGCGGGTGGCCTGCAGCGCGAAGTTGCCGGCCGCGGCGCCGGCGTCGAGCGAGTGGCTGTGCGACGGCACCGGCTTGTCGGCGCCGGGCGGCTGCATCAGCGAGTTCGACACCAGGATCACCAGCGCCGAGGCGTTCTTGGCCCAGCTCTGGTTGAAGGGGTTGAGCAGCGCCAGGAACTTGTCCCAGTGGGCGGTGCCGCGGCGGGCGTAAAGGAAGCGCCAGGGCTGCGAGTTGTAGGAGGAGGCGGCCCAGCCGCCGGCCTCGATCATGGTCAGCAGGTCGGCCTCGCTGATCATCTCGTCGGCGAAGGCGCGGGGCGACCAGCGCTCCAGGAACAGCGGGTCGACCGGGTGCTCGGCGGTGCGGGAATTGGCAGTGGTCACGAGGGTTCAGCTTCCTTCGGTGTCGCGGCGCGCCCGGCATCCGGTGGATCCGGTGCCCCCGGCCGTCCGACCGCGTCCCGGCGATCCCGGCCCGTCCGTTCGGGGGCGCCGGGCGCCGCAGTGGCTCCTCCGCCGCGCATGGTGCACTGCGGAAAAATCAGCGGAAGTCGTGGAACATCGTGCCGGCTTTGTCGAGGGGGCGGCCCCCGACCTTCCGACTGGGCTTCCCAACCGGGCTCCCTACTGGGGCTCCCTGCTGCGGCTCTCCGATGAGGGTGTCTGGTGGCGGGTGCCGCTGAGCCTCCAGGATGGATGCCGGTGCCCGGGGCGCGGCGCAGGGGCTGCCAGCCGGGTCCCATGCCGGGGCGCCGCGCCGCGTGGCGGAGGGTTCCGAACTCCGGCCCAGGCCGTGGCGTTGTTCGTGCGAGGGGGCGGCTCACGGGCGGCCCCGCGCGATCCGGGAGACACCAGCATGAGCAACCGCCCACCCGAAGGCCCCAAGGCGCAGCACGACGCCGGGGACGCGCCGGAAGGCTATATCCCCCGGCCGCCCTCCCCCGAGGCGATCCGGGCGGTGAGCGAGGCGCAGGGCGACATCACCGACGAGTGGAGCGGCGAGCCGGCCGAGGGCGGCCAGGGCGGGCCGCGTCGGGCGGGCACGCCCGAGGGCGGTTCCGCCGGGGGCAGCGAGGCCGGTACGGCGGGGGAAACTGCCGACAAGGACCCCGCGCCGCGCTGAGGACGCCGGCGGAAGGGCGGCGTTGCGGATGGCGACGGTTCCGCTCCGCGCTCGGGCGCTTTAAACCCCGGTCCACATGGCCGCTCCTCCGCTCCTGCTCCTCACCGATATCCGGCAGTTCTTCGGCACCACGCCGCTGCTGCAAGGCGCCACGCTGTCCGTCTCGCCCGGCGAAAGGCTGGCGCTGGTGGGGCGCAACGGCTCGGGCAAGTCCACGCTGCTGAAGGTCGCGGCGGGGATGGTGCAGCCCGATGGCGGCACGCGCTTCGTGCAGCCGGGTGCCACGCTGCGCTACCTGCCGCAGGAGCCGGACCTCAGCGGCTACGAGAACACGCTGAGCTACGTCGAGGACGGGCTGGCGCCGGGCGACGATCCGTACCGGGCGCGCTACCTGCTGGAGCAGCTGGGCCTGAGTGGCGAGGAAACCCCGGGCGTGCTGTCGGGCGGCGAGGCGCGGCGCGCGGCGCTGGCGCGGGTGCTGGCGCCGCGGCCGGACATCCTGCTGCTGGATGAGCCGACCAACCACCTCGACCTGCCGGCGATCGAGTGGCTCGAGGGCGAGCTGAAGTCCATGCGCTCCGCGCTGGTGACCATCTCGCACGACCGGCGCTTCCTGGAGAACCTGTCGCGGGCGATGGTCTGGCTCGATCGTGGAACCACGCGGCGGCTGGAACAGGGCTTCGCCGGTTTCGAGAACTGGCGCGACGAGGTGCTGGAGGAAGAGGAGCGCGAGGCGCACAAGCTGACCCGCAAGATCGCGCGCGAAGAGGACTGGCTGCGCTACGGCGTGACGGCGCGGCGCAAGCGCAACGTCCGCCGCCTGGGGCAGCTGCATGACCTGCGCAAGCAGCGGCGCGAGCGGGTCGGCGCGCTGGGCAAGGTGAGCATGGCAGCCAGCGAGGCCGGCGGTTCCGGCTCGCTGGTGGTGCTGGCAGACGGGATCAGCAAAACCTATGACGGGCGCGTGGTGGTGGCGCCCTTCTCGACCCGGGTGCTGCGCGGCGACCGCATCGGCATCGTCGGGCCGAACGGCGCGGGCAAGACCACGCTGCTCAACATGCTGACCGGCGTGCTGGCGCCCGATACCGGCGAGGTTCGGCTGGGCACGGGGCTGGAGATGGTGACGCTCGACCAGCGCCGCGCGAGCCTCGATCCCGACATGACGCTGCAGCGGGCGCTGACCGGCGACGACAGCGACATGGTCCATGTGGGCGGCACGCCGCGGCACGTGGTGGGCTACATGAAGGACTTCCTGTTCCCGCCCGAGCAGGCGCGAACCCCGCTGGGCGTGCTCTCGGGCGGCGAGCGCGGGAGGGTGATGCTGGCGCGCGCCATGGCGCGGCCGAGCAACCTGCTGGTGCTGGATGAGCCGACCAACGACCTCGACCTCGAAACGCTGGACCTGTTGCAGGAGCTGATCGCGGACTACAGCGGCACGGTGCTGCTGGTCAGCCACGACCGTGACTTCCTCGATCGCTGCGCGACCTCGGTGATCGCCTCCGAGGGCGACGGGGCCTGGGGGGAATATGCCGGCGGCTATTCCGACATGGTGGCGCAGCGCGGGCACGGGGTGCAGGCGCGGCGGGTGGCGGAAGCGGCGCGGGACGGCGGCACAGGGGGCGGCGCGGCGGGCAACGGCGGCGCGGCCGGGGGAGTCGCTGGGGGAACCACGCCGGGCACCCAGCGCCGGCGGCTGTCGATGCGGGAACAGGAAGGGCTCAAGACCCTGCCCGCGCGGATGGAGAAGCTGTCGGCCGAGCTGCGCAAGCTGGGCGAGATCCTGGCCGATCCTGCGCTCTACAGCCGCGACCGGGCCCGCTTCGACAAGGCCTCGGCCATGATGGCGGAGCGGCAGGCGGAGCTGGCGCGGGCCGAGGAGGAATGGCTGGAGCTGGAAATGCTGCGCGAGGAAATCGAAGGGGGCTGAGCGGTTCTGCCCTCATCCTGCCCACACCTGCCTGCCCCGTGGGGCGCATGGCAGGGTCCGTGCCGCTGTCTGCCCCCGCCGCCCCGCGCGGCGGGGCGGCGGAAGGCGCCGGGGTTCGGGCGGCCGCCGGGCCGCCCCCCTTCTCAGTTCTGCTCTTCGTGCGGGGCTTCGGCGGGCGTGCCGCCGGCCGCCGCGGCCGCCTCGGCCTCTTCTTCCTGCTTGCGGCGGGCCTTGGCTTCCGCCTTGGCATCGGCCTTGGCCTGCTTGGCGCGCTCGCGCTCGGCGCGCTCGAAATTGTAGTTCGGCTTGCGCATGGTTCTGTCGCTCCTCGCTGTTCGTCGCCGCTTTTGGCAGCAAGGCGCCCCGGCTTGAAGAGGTGATCGGGTCTTCCTGCCCCGCTGTCCCTGGCGCCCGTTCCTGGACCATCCCCTTGGTCCCCCCTGCCCCTGGAGGATATGCCCCGGCGATGCCCCCTTTCTTTCGCGGCGCCGGGGCGTGACGCCCCGGGGCGGAGGTCGCACACTGCCGGGCATGACCTTACAGCCCAGACGGCGGCCGCGATGCGGCGGCGGCCGGCGCCTTGCCCCCGAACCACGCGGGGGCGGGCGGGAATGAGCGGGGCAGCCGCCCCGGCCCTTCCGGAACGCCCGCCCACCCCGCCCCTGTGGCTGCTGACGCTGGTGACCTTCTCCGGCACGCTGGCCATGCACATTTTCGTGCCCGCCCTGCCCGCGGCGGCGCGGGACCTGGGCGCCAGCACCGCCACCATGCAGGGGGCGATCAGCTTCTACCTGGTGGGGCTCGCGGTGGGGCAGCTCTTCTACGGGCCGGTCTCCGACGTGCACGGCCGCAAGCCGGTGCTGATGGTGGGGCTGGCGCTTTATACCCTGGCCGGGCTGGCGGCGTTGCTGGCGCCGGGCGCCGGGGTGCTGATCGGCGCGCGGCTGATCCAGGCGCTGGGCGGCTGTGCCGGGCTGGCGCTGGGCCGGGCCATGGTGCGCGACACCGCCGGCCCGCAGGAGGCGGCGTCACGGCTGGCGCTGCTGAACCTGATGGTTTCGGCGGGGCCGGGCCTGGCGCCGGCGGTGGGCGGCGCGCTGACGGCGACGCTGGGGTGGCGGTCGATCTTCGCGCTGCTGTGCCTGATGGGCGCGACCTCGATCCTGTTGTGCTGGTGGCGGCTGCCGGAAACGGGACGGCGGGTGGAGGGCGTGAACGCGGCCTCGCTGATCCGCGACTACGCGCATCTCCTGCGCTCGCCGGTGTTCGGCGGCTACGCGCTGGGCGGGGCCTGCACCACCACCACCATGTACGCCTTTATCGCCGCCTCGCCCTTTATCTTCGTGAACGAGATGCACCGCCCGGTGGCGGAGGTCGGCCTCTACCTCGGCATCATGATCCTGGGCCTCGCGGCGGGCAGCCTGCTGGCCTCGCGGCTGGTGCGGCGCATCAGCATCGACCGGCTGATGGTGGGCGCGGGTGCCGCGGCGCTGCTCGGCTCCTGCGTCTTCCTGCTCGTGGTGCTGAGCGGGCGGCTGAGCGTGCCGCTGGTGGTGGGGCCGCTGGTGCTGGTGGCGCTGGGCTGCGGCATCGCCAGCCCGATGGCGCTCACCCGCTCGGTCAGCGTGAACCCGGCGCTGATCGGCTCGGCGGCCGGGCTCTACGGCTTCGGCCAGATGGCCTGGGGTGCGCTGTGCTCGGCGCTGGTGGGGCAGGGACAGGACCCGGCGCTGAGCGCCGCGCTGATCCTGGTGGGCGGCGGCGTGCTGGGGCAATTGGCCTTCCAGGTGGCCGGACGGTCGCGGGCTTCGGACCGCCCGAAGACGGCGGGCTGAAGGAGTGCGATCTGGGGCGGCTTCGCCCCGCTTCCTGGGCCCGCGCCACGGCGGGGTTCAGCCGGGAAGCGGGGCGCGCAGCCTGCCGGCATAGGCCGTGGCGGCGCCCGCCAGGGTGTCGTCGGAGGCCGTCCTGGCGCCGAAAACCAGGAAGGGCTCCTGCCAGGCAAGGCCGCAGCGATGCGCCGTGGCATGCAGCGGGCGCAGCAGCTCCGGCAGGGGGAACAGATTGGGCCCCGAGGCGGCGTAGGCCTCCGGCCGGTTCCCCGCGGTCGCGGCCACCAGCAGGGGGCGCCCGGCCAGCCTTGCCCCCTCGGTCTCGGCGTTGATGTAGAACATCCGGGTCAGCACCACGTCCTGCCAGAGCTTCAGCAGGGGCGGCGTGGAATACCACTGCACCGGGAACTGCAGCACGATCCGCCGCGCGGCCAGCAGGCGCGCCACCTCCGCCTCCGCATCGATCCGGCCGCCGGGATAAAGCGCGTCGAGATGCACCACCTCCACGTCTGGCAGGGCCGAGGCCGCCCCGGCCAGGGCCTTGTTGGCGCGCGACGCGGCGTAGTCGGGGTGGCAAAGGAGGATCAGGGTCTTGGTCAAGGTGCTGCTTCCGGGGAACAGGGGATGCGCGCCAAACTCAGCCGCCGACCGGTATTGTTCCACTTGATCCTTCGTATGCGGCATGATCGATCCCATGAATGACCTGCGCGGGATCGACCTCAACCTCCTGGTGATCCTGGAAACCCTGCTGGAGGAAGCGCACGTGACCCGCGCGGCACGTCGGCTGGGCCTGTCGCAGCCCGCCGCCTCCAACGCGCTGGACCGCCTCCGCCACCAGTTCGGCGACCGGCTGCTCAGGCGCGAGGGTGGCGTTCTGCGCCCGACTCCCAGGGCCGAGGCGCTGCGGGCACCGCTGGGCGAGGCGCTGCGGGCGTTGCGCGGCGTGCTGAACCTTTCCGCGCCGCCGCTGGCGGAGGCCCGGCAGGTGGTGCGCATCCTGATCGCGGACGCCCCTGCCGCCGCAATGCTGCCCGAGCTGCAGAACCGGCTGACCGCCACGGCCCCCGGCGTGACGCTGGCGCTGCTGCCCTGGGCGGGGGCGGCGGATGCGCTGGCCCGGCTGTCGCGCGGCGACGTCGACCTCGTCGCGTCCGTGCTGCCGCCGCTCGAGCCTCCCCTGCGCGGACGCCTGCTGCTGGAGGAGCACTACCTGGTCGCCATGCGGGCGGACCATCCGGCGGCGGCGGGTTTCGACCTCGCGCAATGGCTCAACCATCCGCACGTCGTGGTGTCCGGCCATGGCGCGACGGAAACGCCGCTGGACGCCCTGTTGGCGGCGCGCGGCCTGTCGCGGCAGGTGGGCGTCGTGGTGCCGAGCTTCCTCCTGGTCGCCCCGCTGCTGGCCCGGTCGGACCTCCTGGCCATGCTTCCGTCGCGCTGCGTTCCGGCGGAGGCGGGTTTCGCGGTGCGGCCGCTGCCGCTGCCGGTCCAGGGTTTCCGGCTGGATCTCGCCTGGCACGAGCGCCGCGCGGAGGATGCGGTGGTGATGCACGTGGCCGGGTTGATGAGCGAAGCGCTGCGAAGCGAGCCGGAGGGCGACGGCGGCCATTGACCGCGCGCGTCCGGAGACGCGCGGACCGGCGGGGCAACAGCCCTCCGGCGGCAGAAGGGCACCGCGCCCGTGGGCGCGACGCGGCAGCGCCCGGGCGATGGTTGCGGGACGGACCCGGGCGGCCGGCCTGCCGATCCTGGCTGCCGGCCGGGAGCCACCGGAACGGGATGCGGAACCTCACCGCTGCGCGCGCAGCCCGGCGGCCACGCATCCGCCGCCCGGCAGCGGCGTTACCCCCTCACGACACCAGAGGAGAGCTGTTCATGGCGGATGTGAGCGCGATCAAGGAGCACATGGAGATCATCGGCGCCGATGGCGGCCATATCGGCACCGTCGACCACGTCGATGGCAACCGCATCAAGCTGACCAAGAACGACAGCGGCGCGGGCGGCAAGCACCACTACCTGCCGCTCTCGCTGATCGAGGACGTGGATGGCGGCAAGGCCCGCGCCTCCTTCAAGGCGGAGCTGGCGCCGCAGTTCTGGGAAACCGACGCCGCGAACTGAGCATCCCGTGGGCGCCCTCGCGGCGCCCCGGAACGCGTGCCCGGAAGCCCGGTGGGGAAACCCGCCGGGCTTTCGTTGCTGCGCGTCGCGGATGCCTTCGCGCTTGGCGCCAAGGGTGGTCGCCGGGCATCGCGGGGTGACGCCATGATCGTCCCCGGGGCGGCCGAAATGTCACATTCGCTCGCGGAGCGGAGCGCCCTGCCTTCCAACTCCGGGAAGTGCCCCTCACTTGCCGGAACTGGTGTGGTGCGATGGAGAACCGGATTGCGGGTGCTGCGGCGCTTCGGGCGACTGACCAGCGAGAGCGTGATGGCCTTCGTCGAGGACAACGCGATGCTGCGCGGGGCGGCGATCGCCTATTACGCGATCTTCTCGCTCGCCCCGATCCTGGTGATCGCGGTGGCCATCGCCGGCTACGTCTTCGGCACCGAGCGCGCGCAGGCCGAGGTCGCCGAGCAGACGGAGCTGGTGGTCGGGACGCAGGCGGCGGAGCTGATCGCCTCCATGCTGAACTCGGCCAGCCATTTCGGCTCGGGCCTGGTGGCGACAACGATCAGCCTCGTGGGCATCCTGGTCACCTCCTCGGGCATGTTCGGGGCGGTCGAGTCCTCGTTGAACGACATCCTGCAGGTGCCGCCGGCGGCCTCCACCTGGTGGGCCACGATCCGCACGCGGCTGATGGGGCTGCTGCTGGTCGGCGCGGTGGGCTTCCTGCTGATCACGCTGCTGATCGCCAACGCGGTGCTGGAAAAGGTGAAGGTCTACCTGGGCATGCTGCCCAACACGCAGCTGCTGGTGGACCTCGCCAATTTCGGGCTGTCCTTCACCATGCTGGCGCTGGCGGTGGGCGTGCTGTTCCGCGTGCTGCCGAACCGCTGGCTGAGCTGGGGCGAGATCGCGGTGGGGGCGCTGGTGACGGCGGCGCTGCTGCTGGTCGGGCGCTACGGCATCAGCCTTTACATGAGCCAGGCCGGCGTTGCCTCGTCCTACGGCGCGGCGGGCACCGTCTTCGTGGTGCTGCTGTGGATCTACTATTCCACGCTGATCTTCCTGTTCGGCGCCGAGTGCGTGAAGGTTTACGCCCGCCACACGAGCGGCGGCCACATCCAGCAGAAGGAGCTGGGCGAGATGGCGCCCGACGAGAAGCCGGAGGAGGGCTGCCTGGGCAGCGTCACCGGCGAACTCGGCCGGCGGGTGCTCTCCCCCGGCGAAGCCGAACAGGCCCGCACCACCCAAGAAACCGCCCTGCGCGAGGAAGTCGCCTGAGGGCGTTTCGCCCCGCCTCAGGCGGCCGTGCCGCGGGGCGCCGCACCGGCCCGGGCCGGCGGTCCGTCCCAGCTGTAGGCGATCTCCTCCAGCGACCAGCCATCGCGTGAAATGGTCTTCCGCAGGCCCGGCCGGCCGCCCATGGCCGCGTAGAACTGCCGGGCCCGCGCGTTTCCGGCGAAGACCCAGAGGCTGAAGCCCGAGAAGCCCCCTTCTGCCAGCGCGGCGGCGCCCTGCGTCAGCAGGCGGCTTCCCACCCCGCGCCGCTGGGCGCGCGCGAGCACGTAAAGGCCGTAGATCTCGCCGCCCCCGCCGAGCGCCTCGTCACGCGCCCTGCCCCAGCCCACGAAGCCCAGGATCTCCCCGCCGGACAGGGCCAGCAGCGCCTCCGCGCCACCTTCCAGGTTGCGCCGCCAGCGCTCGGCGCGCTCCACCGGGTCGAGCGCCGCCAGCGCCGCGTCCGGCAGGAGCCCCCGGTAGCTTTCCTGCCAGCTGCGGACATGCATGGCGCCCAGCGCCGTTGCGTCCTGCGGCAAGGCGCGGCGGAAGGTGAGATCCCCTGGCATGGGTGGAGCGCAGCACGGGCCCGGGCGGGTCGCAAGCGGCGCCGATCTTGGATTGCACCGCAGGAAACGGGGTGCGCCGCCCTGCCCTCGGCTGGTTTCCTCCCGGCATCCGGACGGGGAGGAGCTTACGGAGATGATGTTCAGGTGCGTGCCGGTCGATACCACGGTGGCCGAACGCTTCAGGCGTGAAGGGCGCGACGACCGCGGGGGCGCCCTGCGGCGGATGCGCGCCTCCGGCAGCGGCTTTCCGTGCCGCCACTGCCTGCAACTGGCAACGGAGGGCGAGGAGGTGCTCCTGGGCTCCTACGACCTGCCGCGGCCGCGTGGCATCTACTGGACGCCCAGCCCGATCTTTCTCCACGCCGGGCCCTGCGAGCGGTTCCGGCAGGATGACGTGCTGGCACCGGTCGTGCTGCGCAACCCGCTGGTCTCCGTGCGGGCCTACGACGCGGCGGACCAGTGCCTTTACGCGCTGGGCGAGGTTTGCGATGGCGCGATGGCGGAAGTCCCGCTGTTGCGGGCGCTGCGGCATCCCGACACGGCGTTCGTCAACATCCACACGGCGCGGCCGGGCTGCCTGCTGACCCGGGTGGAAAAGCCCGGCTGAGCTTCGGGAGCGCGGCGGCGTTGTGCGGGCAGAACCCGACCCTTCGTGTGCGGGAGGGGCGTTCCTTTCGCCGTGCCGGGCAGCCGGGGAAGCGGGAACACATCCTGCCCGCAAGCCGGAGCGTCGCGCCAGGTCCACGAGGTCGCGCAGCCTCCGGCGGTCGGCGCATCCTGCCCGGGGGCGCCGTGTCAGGCCTCGGCATCATGTCCGGCAGCGTCGGTTCCGCGTCCTGCCCAGCCGCGCGGGCGTTGCGCCGCCGGCATGACACCGGCGCGTGGGCTGGCAGCGATGCGGGGCACTCCCCATTTCGTGTGGGAAGGGGCTACAAGCGCGCCCGGCGCTGCCTCTCCGCCCCCATCGCCCCCCTCAGTCGCCCCCCTCACTCGCCCAGTGCCGCAGGAAAACGCCCATGGACCAGCATGTTTCCGCCTCCACGCTCGGTCCCGACGCTCTGATCGCCGAGGTGCCCGCCAGCCCGGAGACCAGCCAGCGGGAACAGGCGGGGCGCGAGATCGCGGCGCGCGTGGCCACGGAGGCGGCGCGGCGGCGGGCCTTCGCGATCATCGCCCACCCGGACGCCGGCAAGACCACGTTGACGGAAAAGCTGCTGCTGCGCGGCGGCGCGATCCAGCTCGCGGGCCAGGTGCGGGCCAAGGGCGACCGGCGGCGCACGCGCTCGGACTGGATGAAGATCGAGCAGGACCGCGGCATCTCGGTCGCGACCTCGGTGATGACCTTCGAGCGCGACGGGGTGGTGTTCAACCTGCTCGACACGCCGGGCCACGAGGACTTCTCGGAGGATACCTATCGCACGCTCACGGCCGTCGACGCGGCGGTGATGGTGATCGACGCCGCCAAGGGCATCGAGGCGCAGACGCGCAAGCTGTTCGAGGTGTGCCGCCTGCGCGACATCCCGATCATCACCTTCATCAACAAGATGGACCGCGAGAGCCGCGACGTCTTCGAGCTGCTGGACGAGATCGAGAAGACCCTGGCCCTGGACGTGGCGCCGGTGGCCTGGCCGGTGGGCGCGGGGCGCGGCTTCGTGGGGACCTACGACCTGCTGGAGCCCGGTCTGCACCTGATGGCCGAAGGGTCCAAGGCGGTGCGGCTGAGCGGCCTCGACGACCCGAAGCTCGATGAGCTGGTGAAGCCGGAACTGGCGCAGGAGCTGCGCGACAGCGCCGAGCTGGCCGGCGCCTACCAGGACTTCGACCACGAGCGCTTCCTCGAGGGCACCATGACGCCGGTGTATTTCGGCTCGGCCCTGCGCGACTTCGGCATCGGCCACCTGCTGGAGGGCCTGGCGAAGTTCGCGCCGCCGCCGCGCGACCGGCCCGCCGACAGCCGCACCGTGACGGCGGCCGAGCCGGAGCTGACGGGCTTCGTGTTCAAGATCCAGGCGAACATGGACCCCAACCACCGCGACCGCGTGGCCTTCCTGCGCATCTGCTCCGGCCGGCTGCAGAAGGGCATGCGGCTGCGGCAGACGCGCACCGGCAAGGCGGTGCCGGTGAACGCCCCGCTGTTCTTCTTCGCGCAGGACCGGCAGGTGGCCGAGGAAGCCTGGCCGGGCGACGTGGTGGGCATCGCCAACCACGGCATTCTCCGGATTGGCGACACGCTGACGGAGCGTGAGGGGCTGAACTTCTCCGGTGTGCCGAGCTTCGCACCGGAAATCCTGCGCCGCGTGATGATCGACGACGCCATGGCCGGCAAGAAGCTGCGCACGGCGCTGGAGCAGCTGGCCGAGGAAGGCGTGGTGCAGCTGTTCCGCCCCCTTGACGGCACGCCGCCGGTGGTGGGCGTGGTGGGTGCCCTGCAGCTCGACGTGCTGGCGGCGCGGCTGGTCGCGGAATACGGGGTGAAGTCGCGCTACGAAGGGACGCCCTGGGGGCTGATGCGCTGGGTGGCGGCGGACGACAAGGCGGCGGTGGAGCGCTTCCGCCGGAGCATCCCGCACGACATCGCCGAGGACCATGACGGCGCGCTGGTGGCCTTCTTCTCCTCCGACTGGCGGCGCAACCGGGCGGCGGAGGACTTCCCGGAGCTGCGCTTCCTCGAGGTGCGAGAACAGCACGGGCTGGCGCCCGCCGAGTCGCGCTAAGGGAAACCGCCTTCGTGGCGACGGGAACACAGGTCTGGCGCCGCCCTGACACCTCATCGGTGCCGCACCAAGGTCCGGAAAGACCGCGGCCGTGCTTCCGGACAGGCTGAAGGTGGCCTTTCAGGGCCGCCTCGGGGCGTTTCCGGCGTCCTAAAGGCCGACTCGCTCACGGGTGTGGCATCGACCTGTGACCGGAAAGCAGCAACGCTCGCGAAGATGTTGAAACGGAGGCGGAAAGCAGCCACCGCGAAGGCTCGAATTGCGTTATGCTCATCAGCCTGAGGAGGCGATAATGGTGAGGCTTCGGGGTATCCTGGTCTGCGGTGCAGCAAGTCTGCTGCTGTGCGGCATGTCCATGGCGGCGTCGGCCCAGCCGGATGGCTCGGTGGTCGAGATGACGCGTCCCCGGCTGGAGATGGGGCCGCGCGGCGGCGACCATTCCGGGCAGCTTCGCCGCGGCGAGGCCGGGCTGATGGTGGGCCGCCGTCCGGGCGACCAGATGGCCAACGGGGCGGAATACGACCCGGGCGAGCCGCTGGCGGCCAGCAGCACCCTCCCCGTGGGCTCCACGGTGCGGATCACCAACCTCGACAACGGCACCGTGACCATGGTGCAGGTGCAGGACGTGATGCCGCGCGGCATCGACCACCTGATCGACCTGAGCAACGCCAGCGCGCGGCTGATCGGCATGACCACGGCCGGGGCGCGCGTCGAGGTAGCACCCCTGGCGGTGCCGCAGCCCGACGGCACGATCCGCCTGGGCCAGGGCACCGGTCTCGCCGGCCAGCGCGCCGTGCCGGTCAACGGCGCGCCGCGCCCGCGGACGGGTGAGCGGGGCTGAAGTTCGCTTTCCCCGGCCGCTTAGCCGGGAGTTTCTCGGATGGCGGCGGTGCGCTCCTGTTCTGAGGTGGGCTGGTGTCCGTCGTCCCGGTGAGGGGAGAAAGAATTCTCCCCCTCCCCGGACCCCTCCCCCTCATCTTTCTTTGAGACGCTGCCGCGGGAACGTGGCTGACGCTGTGCGCTCCGGCTCATCGAGCCGGAGCGAGGGACGTCGCGGCACGCGCTGACAGGAAGCTCAATTCCTTTTCAGCAGCATCGGCGGCCGCCGTACCGCGACCACCCGACCACTGCCCAGCGGCAGCGTCCCGAAAAGAGATGAGTGGGGGTTTGGGGGAGAGAATTCCTTCTCTCCCCCAAGGACAGAGCCGCGCCCGGCTGCCCTGACGGCGCTAGGCCCACTCGCCGCGGCGCATCACCGGTTCGGCCGTGCCGTCGGCGCTGATGCCGTCCACGTCCACCTCGGCCGAGCCGATCATCCAGTCGATATGGATCAGGCTCTTGTTGCCGCCCTGGCGCACGAAGTCCTCGTCGGTGAGGTTCGCGCTGTCGGTGAAGCAGGTCTTGTAGGCCTGGCCGAGCGCGATGTGGCTGGCGGCGTTCTCGTCGAACAGGGTGTTGAGGAACAGCAGCCCCGAGCGCGAGATCGGCGAGGAATGCGGCACCAGCGCGACCTCGCCCAGGCGGCGGGAACCTTCGTCGGTGTCGAGGACCTTGCGGAGCACTTCCTCGCCGGTGCGGGCCTGGGCGTCCACGATGCGGCCGTCCTCGAAGCGCACGGCGATGTCCTGGATCAGCGTGCCGCCGTAGGAGAGCGGCTTGGTGGAGCGGACATGCCCCTCGACCCGCAGCGCGTGCGGGGTGGTGAAGACTTCCTCGGTCGGGATGTTGGGATTGCAGGTGATGCCGTTGCGGGCGAGCTCCGCCCCGCCCAGCCAGGCATGGCCGTCGGCCAGCCCGACCTGCAGGTCGGTGCCGGGGCCGCGGAAGCGCAGCGCCGCGTAGCGCTTGCCGTTGAGGTGCCGGGTGCGGCCCTGCAGCGCGGCGTTGTGGGCGGCCCAGGCGGCGACCGGATCGGCCTCGTCCACGCGGGAGGCGGCGAAGATGGCGTCCCAGAGCTTCGCTTGCGCCTCCTCCGCCGGCAGGTCGGGGAAGACGGCCTTGGCCCAGGAGGGCGTGGCGTAGGAGGCGATGGTCCAGTTGATCGAGAAGGACACGATCCGCTCCAGCGCCGGCAGGTAGGCCTTCGAGCGGGCGCGGTTGGCGCGCGCCACCTTGTCCGGGTCCTGCCCGGCCAGGAGGTTCGGGTCCTCGCCGGCGATGGCCAGCCGCGCGGCGTTGCCGGCATAGGCCTTGCCCATGCCCTCGAAGAGCCAGGGGGTGGAGGTGTCGAAGGCGCCGTCGGGCGCGTGGCGGAAGCGCATCAGCGTCGCTTCCTCGTCGCTGAGAAGCGTCGTCACGAGCGAAGCGCCGGCGCGGTAGGCGTGTTCGGTGATGCGGCGCACCAGCGGCAGCGCTTCCACCGGGGCGGTCATCAGCAGTTCCTGGCCCTCACGCAGGCCCAGGCCGACGCGCACGGCGACCTCGGCCAGGCGGTCGAGGCGGCGGTCATGGGGTTCGGTCATCGGGTGGCCCTCCGGTTTGTCGCGAGTCGTGGTCACCAAAGAGCGCCCCCGCGCGCCGCCCGCAAGTGCGTCGCCCGGCATCCTCCCGCAGGCGTGTAGCGGCGGGTGGCGCCCGGAAGGGTGCACAGCGGACAAAGCAGCGGCAGGTTCTGCGTGGATTTCGTGCCACGGCCGGCTGGAAGCGTCGATGCGCCGACGCCAGGCGTTATGGGGTGCAGCGAATCGGCCTCGCGTCGTGCCAGCATCGGTCACGGCAGCTTGTCTGGACGGGCCCCGCGCCGCGTCGAAACTGTTTGAATTCGCCTCGGCAGGGCCACTACGCTTCCAGGCTGGGCGCATCCGCTCTTTCGCAATTCGATGCTGTAATTTCTTGTTTCACCCGCTTCGCGAGACGAGGCGGCACACGATCTTCTCTTGTTATTGCAGCGACCTCCCGCCCGGGCGCATCTGCTTTCCTTAAGACCGGGGTTTGATCAGTCCAGCGACCTTTCACCTTCAGCCGGCAGTTACGACGCATCAGCACCCCGCCACCACTCACTCGTGAGGTTTCCATGGCTCCGCTCGATGACATCTTCACGCTCCACACCTCGCTGCGCGAAGGCCGCCGCGAAGAAGAGATGAGCCTGGCCGAGTTCCTGGAAGCCTGCCGCGACGACAGCGGCTGCTACGCCTCGCCGGCCGAACGGATGCTCAAAGCGATCGGCGAGCCGGAAACGGTGGACACCGCGAAGGACGCGCGCCTGGGGCGCGTGTTCATGAACCGCACCATCCGCGTCTACCCCGCCTTCTCCGAGTTCTACGGCATGGAGGAGACGGTGGAGCGCATCGTCGCCTTCTTCCGCCACGCGGCCCAGGGGTTGGAGGAGCGCAAGCAGATCCTCTACCTGCTGGGACCGGTGGGCGGCGGCAAGTCGTCGCTGGGCGAACGGCTCAAGGCGCTGATGGAAAGCGAGCCGATCTACGTGCTCAAGGCCGGGCGCGACCTCAGCCCGGTGTTCGAGAGCCCGCTCGGCCTGTTCGACCCCACCACCATGGCCGAGGTGCTGGAGCGCCGCTACGGCGTGCCGCGGCGCTACCTGTCGGGGCTGGCCAGCCCCTGGGCGCTGAAGCGGCTGGAAGAGTTCGGCGGCGACCTGCAGCGCTTCCGGGTGGTGAAGCTCTACCCGTCGCGGCTGAAGCAGATCGCGATCGCCAAGACCGAGCCTGGCGACGACAACAACCAAGACATCTCGGCGCTGGTCGGCAAGGTCGACATCCGCAAGCTGGAAATGTTCTCGCAGAACGACCCGGATGCTTATGGTTTTTCCGGCGGGCTGAACCGGGCGAACCAGGGCCTCCTGGAATTCGTCGAGATGTTCAAGGCGCCGATCAAGATGCTGCACCCGCTTCTCACCGCGACGCAGGAAAGCAACTACCTCGGCACCGAGAACATCGGCGCGATCCCGTTCAACGGCATCATCCTGGCGCATTCCAACGAGGCGGAGTGGCAGAGCTTCCGCAACAACCGCACCAACGAGGCCTTCCTGGACCGCGTGAACGTGGTGAAGGTGCCCTACTGCCTGCGGGTGACGGAAGAAACCAGGATCTACGAGAAGCTGATCAGCGGCTCGGCGCTGACGGAAGCGCCGCTGGCGCCGCACACGCTGGAAATGCTGGCACGCTTCGCGGTGCTGTCGCGCCTCAAGCCCCACGCCAATTCCCGGCCCTTCACCAAGATGCGGGTCTACGACGGCGAGAACCTGCGCGAGACCGATCCCAAGGTGAAGACCATGCAGGAATACCGCGACGCCGCCGGCGTGGACGAGGGCATGGACGGGATCTCGACCCGTTTCGCCTACAAGGTGCTTTCGGCCACCTTCAACCATGACCCGACCGAGATCGCGGCCGATCCGGTGCACCTGATGTACGTGCTGGAAAACACCATCAAGCGCGAGCAGTTCCCGGCCGAGGTGGAGCAGAACTACCTCACCACCATCAAGTCGGAGCTGGCCTCGCGCTACGCCGAGTTCATCGGCAACGAGATCCAGAAGGCCTATCTCGAGAGTTACCACGACTACGGCCAGAACCTGTTCGACCGCTACCTCGACTACGCCGATGCCTGGATCGAGGACCAGGACTTCAAGGACCCGGACACGGGGCAGATGATGAACCGCGAGCTGCTGAACGCCGAGCTGACCAAGATCGAGAAGCCGGCAGGCATCGCCAACCCCAAGGACTTCCGCAACGAGGTGGTGAAGTTCGCGCTGCGCACGCGGGCGCAGAACGGCGGCCGCAACCCGTCCTGGACCTCCTACGAGAAGATCCGCGACGTGATCGAGAAGCGCATGTTCTCCCAGGTCGAGGACCTGCTGCCGGTGATCTCCTTCGGCTCCAAGAAGGACGGCGACACCGAGCGCAAGCACAACGACTTCGTGGAGCGCATGGTGTCGCGCGGCTATACCGAGCGGCAGGTGCGTCGGCTGGTGGAGTGGTACATGCGCGTCAAGCAGTCGGCCTGAAGGAAAGGAACACGGGAGAGAGGGGGCGGCGCGACTTGGACATCATTGATCGGCGGCCCAACCCGCACGGCAAGAACCTGGAGAACCGGCGCCGCGTGCTGTCGCGAGCCCGGTCCGCCGTGGTGCGCGCGGTGCGCGAGGCGGTGGATGGCGGCACGCTGCGCGAGGTCGGCAAGGAGGGCGAGGTGGTCACCATCCCGGCCGGAACCCTGCATGAGCCGTTCTTCCACACCACCTTCACCTCCGGCACGCGGGAGCTGGTGCTGGGTGGCAACCGCGAGTTCTCGGTGGGCGACCGCATCAAGCGCCCGCCCGGTGGCGCCGGCGGCGAGGGCGGCGCCGGCTCGGGGGCCGGAAACGGCGACGGGCAGTCGGAGGACAACTTCCGCTTCGTGCTCAGCCGCGACGAGTTCCTGGAGCTCTTCTTCGAGGACCTGGAGCTGCCGGACCTGGTGAAGTCGCAGGTGGTGGACACGGAAACCGTGACGCCGATGCGCACCGGCATCAGCACCGACGGCGCCCCTTCCGCGCTCGACATGGGGCGCACCATGCGCCAGTCGATGGCGCGGCGCATCGGTCTCCGGCGCCCCAAAACCGACGAGATCCGGGCGCTGGAGGCCGAGATCGAGGCGCTGGAGGGGGCCGGCGGCGACAATGCCGAGCGGTTGAGCATCCTGCGCGAGGAGCTGGCCAACATGCTGCGGCGCCTCGGGCGCATCGCCTGGGTCGATCCGGTGGACCTGCGCTACCGCCGCTTCAGCCCGGTGCCCAAGCCATCGGCGCGGGCGGTGATGTTCTGCCTCATGGACGTGTCGGGCTCCATGACCGAGGCGATGAAGGACCTGGCCAAGCGGTTCTTCCTGCTCCTCCACGTCTTCCTGGAGCGGCGCTACCAGCGCGTCGACCTCGTCTTCATCCGCCACACCGAGCAGGCGGAGGAGGTGGACGAGAAGACCTTCTTCACCGACCCGCGCACCGGTGGCACGGTGGTGTCCTCGGCGCTGGCGGAGCTTCTGCGCATCCAGCGGGAACGCTACCCGGCGGATGCCTGGAACATCTACGCGGCGCAGGCTTCGGACGGGGACAACTACTCCGGTGATACCGCGCGCACCGTGGGGCTGCTGGAAGGCGAGATCCTGCCGATCGTGCAGTATTTCGCCTATATCGAGGTCGGCGGCTCCGGCGCGCTGATCCGGGGCGAGAGCGACCTGTGGCGCGGCTACGCCCCGGTGGCGGAGCGGGTGCCGCAGCTGCAGATGCGGCGCGTGGGCGAGCGGCGCGACATCTTCCCGGTGTTCCGCGACCTGTTCGGCAAGCGGCCCGCCACTGCGGCGGGCTGAGGGGGAGATCGCCCATGGGTGCCGAGCTGCTGTTCACCGGCAATGACTGGGACTTCGCGACGCTGCGCCGGTCCTACGACGCGATCGAGCGCATCGCGGAGGAGGAGCTGGGGCTGGAGGTCTACCCCAACCGCATCGAGGTGATCACCGCGGAACAGATGCTCGACATCTACACCGCGCACGGGATGCCGCTGACCTATCGCCACTGGTCTTACGGCAAGCGGTTCCTCCAGCACGAGACCAGCTACCGCAAGGGCTATACCAGCCTGGCCTACGAGGTGGTGATCAACTCCAACCCCTGCATCTCCTACCTGATGGAGGGCAACACCGCCACGATGCAGGCGCTGGTGATCGCCCACGCCGCCTTCGGCCACAACCACTTCTTCCGCAACAACTACCTGTTCCGGCAATGGACCGAGGCTTCGGCGATCCTCGACTACCTGGAATTCGCCCGCGCCTTCGTCGGCCGCTGCGAGGACCGCTACGGCGTGGCGGCGGTGGAGCGCGTGCTGGACGCGGCACATTCCCTGTCGCACCACGGCGTCCACCGCCACGGCGGCACGCGGCAGCTGAACCTCGAGACCGAGGAAAAGCGCCAGCGCGAGCGGCGCGAACATGACGAGCGGATGTTCAACGACCTGTGGCGCACCGTGCCCACCGGCAAGACGGCCACCGGCGTCGACCCGGTGGTGGAGCGGCGCCGGCGGCTGGGGCTGCCGGAGGAGAACCTGCTCTACTTCCTGGAAAAGACCTCGCCGCGGCTGCAGAGCTGGGAGCGCGAGATCATCCGCATCGTGCGACTGATCGCGCAGTACTTCCTGCCGCAGCCCCAGGCCAAGGTGATGAACGAGGGCTGCGCCACCTGGGTGCACCAGCGCATCATGACGCGGCTGCACGAGACCGGGCAGATCGACGACGCAGCCTTCCTGGAGGTGCTGCATTCCACCAGCAACGTCGTGATGCAGCCGGGCTTCGACCATCCGGCGGGGGGCGACTTCAACCCCTACGCGCTGGGCTATGCCATGATGAGCGACATCGAGCGCATGTGCCGCGAGCCCACCGAGGAGGACCGGCGCTGGTTCCCCGATATCGCCGGCAACGGCGACCCGATCGGCACGCTGCGCCACGCCTGGGCGAACTACCGCGACGAAAGCTTCATCCACCAGTTCCTGTCGCCCGCGGTGATGCGGCAGTTCAAGCTGTTCCGCCTGCGCGACGACACCACCGAGCCCTTCCTGCTGGTGGACGCGATCCATGACGACCCGGGCTATCGCGAGATCCGGCGCTCGCTGGCCCGCACCTACGACCCCGGCGAGCACACCGCCGACGTGCAGGTGGTGGACGTGGACCTGGCCGGTGACCGGCGACTGATGCTGGAACACCGCACGAAGTCGGGAAAGCTTCTGAACAAGAAGGATGCGGAGCAGACGCTGCGCTACCTGGCGAACCTGTGGGGCTACGAGGTCCGGCTGCAGGAGGTCGACAGCGCGACCGAGGCGGTGCTGGCGACCCACGTCGCGGGGCCGCTGCGGGTTTGAAGGCCGGGAAGCTGGTGCGGGCGGCGGCCGCGATGCTCGTCAGCGCCTCTGCCGTGGTGCTGCCGGCCGGGATGGCGCCGGCCTGGGGGCAGCGGCCCGTCGGGGCGCAGCCCCGGGCGGAGACCGGCCCCGGCCCGGCCGACCCGCGGCTGCGCTGCATGAGCTACGACCTTCAGGTGCCCACCACGCCCGCGCCGCCCACCAGCGCCCCTGCCCTCAAGCGGCACCTCGACCTCCTGGCGGAAGCCGAGCGGCTGCGGGCGCCCGGGGCGGTGGAGGTGGTGGCGATCGGGGACTCCATCGTGCAGGGCTGGCCACCCGACCTGCTGCGGCAGGCCGCGGGAACCGACCGGGTGCTCAACCTGGGCATCGGCGGCGACCGCTTCCAGCACGTGCTGTGGCGGCTGCAGCCGGCGAAATGGGCCATGCTGCAGCCGCGCCGGGTGATCCTGCTGCTCGGCACCAACAATCTCGGCGCGGGCGACAAGCCCTGCGCCATGGCGGCGGGGGCGGAAGCGGTGCTGACGCGGCTGCGGGTGCTCTGGCCCGAGGCGGCGATCACCGCCGTGCCGGTGATGCCGCGCGGCGAGGCGGGCGGCTTCCGCGCCGCCGACCGCGCGGCGTTCAACGCGCTGTTCGGGGACATGCTGGCGCGCATCCCCCACGCGGCGCCGGTGGCGGGGCTGGAGGCGCTGGCGGACCGGCCGGAGGATTTCGTTCCCGACCGGCTGCACCTGTCGCGCGCCGGCTACGAGGCGCTGACGGCGGCGGTTGCGGCGGCGCCCAGGCCCTAGAACGCGCCGGGCGCCCCGGCGTGGGCGAGACGGCGTGGCTCCGGCATGGGGCTTCCCCCGGACCCTTCGCTGGCGCGGCTCCATATGTGCCGGGTCTCGCGTCAGGGCCCCTTGTGCGCGCCGCGTTTTCCGGCTCGTCATGCAGCCGCGGCCGGTTCGATGCCGCGGCGGCCGGGCAGGCGAGTGGCCGGAACGGCGCCGGCGGGCCGGACCGCAGGGAGTGGAGAAACGGCAATGGCGGATCGCGGCGACGACGGGCGGCGGATCGTGCTCGACTGGGGCACCAGCAGCTTCCGCGCCATGCTGGTGGACGGCGACGGCCGGGTGCTGGAGCGGGTGGACACCGGGGATGGCATCGCCACCGTGGCGGACCGCGACTTCGCCGCCGTGCTGCGCCGGGCGCTGGAGCCCTGGGGCGACCGGGCGCGCGGCTTGCCGATCCTGGCCGCCGGCATGATCGGCAGCCGCAACGGCTGGGTGGAGGCGCCCTACGTCGCCCTTCCCGCGGGCGCCAGGGAGCTGGCCGCGGCGGTGCGGCGGGAAGAGGTGCCGGAACTGGGCACGATCCGCTTCATCCCCGGCTGCACCGACACCGCGGTTGAGCCCTTCCCGGACGTGATGCGGGGCGAGGAAACGCAGCTCCTGGGCTTCGGCCTCGAGCGCGACATGGCGGTGGTGCTGCCCGGCACGCACAGCAAATGGGTGCGGGTCGGCGGCGAACGGATCCGGCGCTTCCGCACCTTCGCGACCGGGGAGCTCTTCGCCCTGCTCTCGCAGCACGCCTTTATCGCGCGCGGGGCGGAAGCGCCGGCGGAGCCCGACGAGGCCGCCTTCCGGCGCGGCGTCGAGGTGGCGCTGGCGGGCGAGGGCGGGCTGCTGGCGCGTCTCTTCACGGTGCGCGCCGGCTGGCTTTCGGGGGGGCTGCGGGCGGCGGAGATGGGGGACTACCTGTCGGGCCTGGTGATCGGCGCGGAGTTCCGCGAGGCGCGCGACATGGGCTGGTTCGCCCCTGGCGAGGCGGTGGGCGTGATCGGCGGTGCGGCGCTGGCCCGGCGCTACGCCCTGGTGGCGGAGATGATGGGCCTCAGGCCCGAGCCCGGGCCGGAGGACGCCGCGTTGCGCGGCTGCCTGCGGGTCGCGGCAGAGATGGAAGGAATGGCGTGATGCTGCGTTTCGAGGATGCCCTGCGCGAGATGCCACTGATCGCGATCCTGCGGGGCCTGCGCCCCGAGGAAGCGATCGCGGTGGGCGACGTGCTGTTCGAGGCCGGGTTCCGGGTGCTGGAAGTGCCGCTGAACTCGCCCGAGCCGTTGCGGAGCATCGCCGCCCTGGTGCGGCACTTCGAGGGCCGCATGGTGGTGGGCGCCGGCACGGTGCTGGACGCGCGCGCGGTGGCCGACGTGGCGATGACGGGCGCCAAGCTGATCGTGTCGCCCAACTTCGACGCGGGCGTGATCAAGGCCACCAAGAGCAGCGCCATGGCCTCGGCGCCGGGCGTGGGCACGGTGACGGAAGCCTTCGCGGCGCTGGCCGCGGGCGCGGACGTGGTGAAGCTGTTTCCGGCCGAGATGATGCCGCCGGCCGTGGTCAAGGCGATGCGGGCGGTGCTGCCGCGCGAGGCGAATCTTTGCCCGGTGGGCGGCATCACGCCCGACAACATGGCAGGCTTCCGCGCCGCCGGGGCGAACTCCTTCGGCATCGGCTCGGCACTGTTCAAGCCGGGCATGACGCCGGCGGAGGTGGCAGCCAGCGCCGCGCGCTTCGTGGCGGCGGCGCGGGCCTAACCGCCGGGAACCGGGCGGGCAGCGGGGGCCGCCCGTTTCGGCCGGGCTGAGCCGGCGTGCCCCGGCCTCGCCCGGTGGCCTGTTCCAGTGGTCTGCCTTCTGAAGTCTGTCCCTGGAGTCTGCCCAGGGAATTTCATCCGGAGGATTTTACCCAGGGGATTTCACCCAAGGGATTTTGCCGCGGCGGCACGCGAACGGCGCGCCCTCCCCTTTCCGGACTACAGCATCTCCAGCCGCCGCTTGTGGCGCGGCGGTGGAAAGGCGGCGTCGAGTTCGCGCAGGTCCGCTTCCTCCAATCGGAGTTCCGCTGCCAGGGCGTTGTCGCGCAGGTGCTCGGGGTCGCCGGCCTTCGGGATGGCGATCACGCCCGGCTGCCGCAGCGCCCAGGCCAGCGCCACGCGCGCCGCGGACACGCCGTGGCGCCCGGCCACCCGCAGCAACGCCGGGTCATGCAGCAGCGCGCCGCCCTGCCCCACCGGCGAATAGGCCATCACCGGCATCCGCCGCGCCGCGCAGAAGGGCAGCAGGTCGAACTCCACGCCACGCGCCTCGAGATTGTAGAGCACCTGGTCGGTGGCGCAGTCCGCCAGCGCGGGGCCGAGTTCCTCCAGGTCGTCGACGTCGAGGTTGCTCACCCCCCAGCGGAGGATCTTGCCCGCCGCGCGCAGCTGCTCGAAGCCCGCCACCGTGTCGCGCAGGGGCACGCTGCCGCGCCAGTGGAGGAGGTAGAGTTCGATCCGATCGGTGCGGAGGCGCCGCAGGCTCGCCTCGCAGGCCGCGGCCATGCGCGCGGGCGAGGCGTTCTGCGGATACACCTTGCTGACCAGGAAGACCTCGTCGCGGCGGCCCTCGATGGCGGTGGCCACCACCTCCTCGGCACCGCCCGAGGCGTACATCTCGGCGGTGTCGATCAGCGCGAGGCCGAGATCGAGCCCCAGCCGCAGCGCCCGCGCTTCCGCCGCGCGGTCCGCGCCGCGCTCGCCCATGTGCCAGGTGCCCTGGCCCAGCACCGGAACGGCGGTGCCGTCGGCGAGGTCGAGTGTTCTCATGCGGGCCCTCCTCAGCTTCGGCCGCAGCAGGATCCGGCGTCGCGGCGGCACCGGCGCTTCTCGTGGCGAAGCCGTGGGGGCTGCGCTACATCAGCGCCCATGCTTCCGTCCCGTCTCGCCCCGCTCGCGATCCTGCTGCCGTTGTTGCCTGTGTTAAGCGGCGCAGCGGCGGCGCAGTTGCCGGGCGGCAGCGCGGGGCGCGACGTCGAGCACGCGATGGAGGAGATCGGCTCCTGGCTGCTCAGCTGCACCGCCGACCCGATGACCGACCGCAGGACCTGCCGCCTCATGCTGCGGCAGCCGGCGGTGCCGGCGACGTTGGGACAGTCGGCGCTGACGCTGGAGGTGCTGCGCCGGGGCGATCGCGCGGTGCCCGCGGTCACGGCGCGCGACCTGACGCTGGAAGGGATCGGGCGCGGGCTGCTGGCCTTTACCGGCACGGCGCAGCTGCGCTTTCCGCCGAATAAGCTGTTCGAGATGCCCTGCGCGCTGGAAGGCCGCTCCGTGGTCTGCGCCCCGCACGACGAGGACTCCCCCCGCGCGGCGGCGGAGCTGGCGGCCGCCGACCGGGCGCTGGTGCGGATCGTGGGGCTGGTGCCGGGCGAGTCCGACGGGGTGGCGCCCACCGAGCTGCGGCTGCGCGACACGGGTGAGGCGGTGGCGCGCTGGCGCGCCCGGTCGCCGCAGGACGAGGCGGGCGCCGGCGCGGGGTTCGACCTGCGCAACCTCCTGGGCCGGCTGCTGCGCTTCCTGAACGGCTGAGCGCGGCCGATGGCGATCGACGAGTTCGACCGGCGCATCCTGGCGGTTCTCCAGCGCGACGCCACGCTGCCGGTGGCGCGGGTGGCGGAGCTGGCGGGGATGTCGGCCACGCCCTGCTGGCGGCGCATCCAGAAGCTCGAGCAGTCGGGGGTGATCCGCAAGCGCGTGGCGTTGCTGGACCGTGCCAAGCTGAACGTCGGGGTGACGGTGTTCATCGCCATCCGCACCAGCCAGCACAATGCGGAGTGGCTGGAGCGCTTCCGCCGCGTCATCGCCGACATCCCCGAGATCGTGGACTTCCACCGGATGAGCGGCGAGATCGACTACCTCCTGCGCGCCGTGGTGCCCGACATCGCCGCCTATGACGGGGTGTACAAGCGGCTGATCGCCGGGATCGACCTGACCGACGTGACCTCGATGTTCGCCATGGAGGAGCTCAAGAGCACCACCGAGGTGCCACTGGGCTATGCCGGAGGGAAGGAGGAGCAGGGCTCCTGAGGCCCCTCCCCCTGAAGCAGGTCCCTCGAGGCGGGGCTCCCTGAGACCGGGGGCCCTGAAACTGGGGCCCCTGAGGCCAGGTCGTCCGAGGCCGGGTGGTCCGTGGCTGGGTGGTCCGTGGCCAGGGCCGAGTGCCTTCCCATCTGCGGTGGCGAGCCAAGCCGGCGGCGCTCCTGCCATGCGCGAGGCGTCAGGACCGAACCCACGGGCAGCGCGAATCCTGACTGGAACGGGTTTACGCCACGGCCTGGTTTCACAGCATCCACGTTCCGACGTCGCGATGGAGGAGCAAAATCAATCCCGATTGCTGGCTGAAAGCGGAATGGATGTTCGCCCGGACGCCGTCTTCGGCTCAAACCGGGAAACACCTCGCGCTCCGGGCTTCCTAGTCTCGCGCCAAGGCCGACGCCCTCGCAGCGGGGTTCGGGCCAGCGCAGACACGGACCCGCCCCCATGCTCATCCGCCCGCCCCGTACCACGCTCGACACGCTGCTGGCCGAGGTGGCGCTGGCGGTCCGGGCACCGCTGGCGGCGCGGCCGGCGGCGGTGGCCGAGGCGATCGGCGCGCACCTGCACGACGCGCAGCTGCTGATCGGCCGCGACCTGCCAGGCTCGGCCGAGCGCTACGTGCGCCACCTGCTGCATTCCGACCCGGCGGGCGGCTACGCGGTGGTGGCGCTGGTGTGGCGGCCGGGGCAGATGAGCCCGATCCACGCTCACCGCACCTGGTGCGCGCTGGGCGTTCATGCCGGCACGCTGACCGAAAGCTTCTTCGACGTGGCGCACGAGACCGCCGAGCCGGTCACCACCGCGACGGCGCTGCGCCGCCCAGGCGCGCTGAGCCACGGCGGGGCCGATCCGCGTTGCGCACACCGGCTGGCCAATCTCGGCTGCACCGAGGCGGTGTCGATCCACTGCTACGGCGTGGGTTTCGAGCGGTTCGGCGAGGGCGTGAACCAGGTTTACGCGGCCTGAGCTGACCGAGGTTTGAGGAAGCAGCGCCCGGGCGGGTGACGCCCGGGCTGGTGGAGGTCCGGCTGGCATCGTCCGGCTCGCTGGCATCCCGCCCCGTGGTCCGCCCGAAGGGCTGCGCCCCGGTCCGTCGGGGCCCGTCCGGCACGCGGCCGCGCCAACCCCTTGCCCCTTTCCAGGCGCCGGGTTCCCCGGCGCGTCCTGCACCGGGCGCGGGGCAGGCGGCCGAGACCGGGCGGCCCTGCGGTGTTGACCCCCCCTGCCGCAGTTGCGAAACACGCCCGGCCCGCCGGCGTGCCGGGGTGGCGCCGTGCAACCACATCGCGACAAGAGGACGAATCCACGCCATGCGCGACAAGGGCGAGTACCTGTTTACCTCCGAATCCGTTTCGGAAGGCCACCCCGACAAGGTCGCGGATCGCATCAGCGATACCGTGCTCGACGCGTACCTGACGGCCGACCCGTATTCCCGGGTGGCCTGCGAAACGCTGGTCACCACCAACCGCATCATCCTGGCCGGCGAGACCCGCGGTCCCGGCACGGTGACGCCGGAATACCTGATGCACCTCGCCCGCCTCGCGGTGGAGGATATCGGCTACGACCAGGAAGGCTTCTCCTGGAAGAACGCGCATGTCGAGTGCCACCTCCATGCGCAGTCCGCCCACATCGCGCAGGGCGTCGATGCCGCGGGCAACAAGGACGAGGGTGCCGGCGACCAGGGCATCATGTTCGGCTTCGCCTGCACCGAGACGCCCGAGCTGATGCCGGCGCCGCTGTACTACGCGCACCTGATCCTGCGCCGCATCAACGAGCTGCGCCGCAACAACGACAAGTCCGTGGCGGGGCTGCTGCCCGACGCCAAGTCGCAGGTCACGCTGCGCTACGTCGACGGCAAGCCGGTGGGCGCGACCTCGGTGGTGGTGTCGACGCAGCACCAGGAAGGCCTGGACCAGGCCGCCATCAAGGCGATGCTCAAGCCGCTGATCGCCTCGACCCTGCCTGAGGGCTGGATGCCGGGCGATGACGAGATCTACGTCAACCCGACCGGCACCTTCATCATCGGCGGCCCGGACGGCGACTGCGGCCTGACGGGGCGCAAGATCATCGTGGACACCTACGGCGGTGCGGCCCCGCACGGCGGCGGCGCCTTCTCGGGCAAGGATCCCACCAAGGTGGACCGCTCGGCCGCTTATGCCTGCCGCTACCTCGCCAAGAACGTGGTGGCCGCCGGTCTCGCTGACCGTTGCACCATCCAGGTCTCCTACGCCATCGGCGTGAGCAAGCCGCTGTCGGTCTATTTCGACCTGCACGGCACGGGCCGCGACGTGGACGAGACCAAGCTGGCCAAGGTGGTCAACGAGATGGTCAACCTGTCGCCGCGCGGCATCCGCGAGCACCTGCACCTCAACCGGCCGATCTACGTGCCGACCTCGGCCTACGGCCATTTCGGCCGCACGCCGGACGAGGAGCGGGGCACCTTCACCTGGGAGCGGACCGACCTCGCCGCCGACCTCAAGCGCGCCTTCGGCCGCTGAGATGAGCACGGGCGCCGGAGGGGGCACCGGGCACGGGGCCGCCCCCGGTGGCCCGGCCAGGAACGAGCTGTCGGGGGCGCAGGCGTCCGGCAGCCCGATGAGCCACGGGGATGCGGACGTGTCCCCGGGCCTGGCACAACAGGGCGAGGCGCCACCGAAGGCCGGGCCGCACGGCCCCGGCCCGGTGGAGGGCGTGCCGAACCGGCTGTACGGCCGCAGGCGCGGCCACCCGCTGCGCCCGCGGCAGGAACGGCTGCTGGAAGACGCGGCGCCGCGCTTCTCGGCCGATCCGGCGGGGCTGGGCGATCCCCCTGCCCTGTTCGCGAAGCCGGTCGGCGAGGTCTGGGCCGAGGTCGGCTTCGGCGGCGGCGAGCATGCCGAGGCGCTGGCGCGCGCCAACCCGGATGTCGGGCTGATCGCCTCCGAAGTCTTCGAGAACGGCATCTGCGCGCTGCTGTCGCGCCTCGTGCCGGATGGCGAGGAAGCCACCGCCCCTGCGCTGCCGAACCTGCGGCTTTGGACGCGCGACGCCCGGCACCTGCTGGCGGCGCTGCCCGAGGGCGGGCTGACGCGGCTCTACCTGATGTTTCCCGACCCCTGGCCCAAGGCGCGGCATGCCAAGCGCCGCTTCGTCCACCCGGCGGCGATCCCGCTGGTGGCGCGGGTGCTGCGGCCGGGCGGGGAATGGCGCATGGCCAGCGACCACCCGATCTACCAAGCCTGGGTCGAGGAGGTCTTCGCGGCGCAGGAACTGTTCGAGCCGGTGCTGGACGTGTGGGAGCGCCCGGAAGGCTGGCCGCCCACGCGCTACGAGGCCAAGGCGCACCGCGAGGGACGGCACCCGCGCTACTGGATCTGGCGCCGCCGCTGAGCGCCGCGGCGGGGCCGGTCGTTCCGCCCCGCGACGCAACATCCCGGTTTCGCCCGGCGTTGAGCCCGCGTTCCGCGGCTGGCGGAACCAGGCCGCTCGCAAGAACGCGGCACCCGGCGAGAAGAAACGTTCCTGCAGCCACAGGAATGATCCCATGCCCCTCCGTCGCCGCCACCTTCTCGGGTCCGCCCTCCTGCTCGCGGGCGCGTCGCTGCTGCCCCGCCCGGCCGGGGCGGCACCAGGGCGGACCGTGTTCGTGCTGAACGGGCCCAATCTCGACCTCCTGGGACAGCGCCAGCCGGAGCTTTACGGCCACCGGACGCTGGCCGACGTGGAAAAGCTGTGCCGCGACGCGGCGGCCCGGCTGCGGCTGGAGATCGTGTTCCGCCATACCAACTCGGAAGGGCAGCTGGTGGACTGGATTCACGAGGCACGCAGCGGAGCCGCGGCCATCGTCATCAACCCCGCCGCCTATGCCCATACCTCGGTGGCGGTGATGGATGCGCTGGAAGCCTGCGACATGCCGAAGTTCGAGGTGCACATCACCAACACCTTCCACCGCGAGTCCTTCCGCCACACCGACTACGTCGCCCAGGCCGCGACCGGCGTCGTGGATGGGCTGGGCATCCAGGGCTACGCGCTGGCGCTGGAACGGGTGGCGCAACTGCTCGAACACAAACAGTGACGCCGACGGTCGGGTGGCGACGGGCCGGCCTTTCCCCCGGCGAAACGCCTGAAGCGACGCTTCACCGGAGGACACGGCGATGACCGGCAGCACCCCACGGCAACAGCTCTTCCTGAACACCGTGATCCTGGGCGGTTCCGCCGAAGGCAAGCTGCGCGCCGCGCACGAGGCGGGCTTCGACGCGGTGGAGCTCTGGGACCGCGACGTGACCGGCGAACTCGGCGGCCCGGCCGGGGCGCGCGGCGTGCTGCGCGGGCTGGGGATGCAGGTCACCGATTATCAGGTGCTGCTGAACTTCGACGGCACGACGCAACGCGCGGCGAAGCGGGCCGAGGCGCTGGAACTGCTGGAACGGATGGCGGAGGTCGGGGCGCCGATGCTGGTGGTCTCTGCCAGCTTCGACGAGCACGCCGGCGGCAGCCTGGCGCGGATTGCCGAGGACCTGGACTGGATCGCCGCGGCGGCCGGACAGCGCGAGCTGCGCGTCGCCTACGAGCCCATGGCCTGGAGCCGCTGGGTCTCGACCCTGCCCGAGGCGGCGGCGCTGTTGGCGCGGGTGAACCGGCCCAACCTGGGACTGGTGGTGGACAGCTTTCACCTGCTGCTGCGCGACCGTCCGGTGGAAGAGGTCGCGGCCATCCCGGCGGAGCGCATCTTCCTCGTGCAGCTGGCTGACAGTGCCCTGCGGCCGGGGGAACGCGACCTCACCGCGGAGGCGTACATGCAGCAGGGGCGCCACGCCCGGCTCCTTCCGGGCGAGGGCTGCCTGCCGGTGCGGGCGCTGGCGGAGGTGCTGCGGGGCGGCGGCTATGCCGGGCCGGTGGGGATCGAGGTGTTCAACGACCGGCTCTCGGCGGCCGATCCGGCAGTGGTGGCGCGCGATGCCATGGCCTCGCTGCGGCGGCTGGGCTTCTGAAGCGCGCCCTGTGCCCTCGCACCTCAGGAAGGCCGGGCCGGGCGTGCTTTGCCCTTGCGATCGGGAAACGGGCATCCTACATGAAGCGCGTTGACAATCCGCCGAGATCAGGGGGGTGGCCTTCGCGGGCCGCCTTTTTTTATTGCCAAATCCTGACGACACCGACCGCGACGACGCCGACGAGGCGCCGGAGAACCTCGACCTCGCCGGAGGTCTGGAGGCACGGCTGGCGCGCGCCATCGAGCCGGTGCTGACCAGCATGGGCTACGAGCTGGTGCGGGTGCAGGTGAGCGGCACGCGGACGCCGACGGTGCAGATCATGGCCGACCGGGCCGATGGCGCGCTGATCGGCGTCGAGGATTGCGAGGCGATCTCCCACGCCGCCGGCGCCGTGCTGGACGTGGAGGACCCCTTCACCGGGGAATGGAACCTTGAAGTGTCGTCCGCCGGCATCGACCGGCCGCTGACGCGCACCAAGGACTGGGTCCGCTTCGCGGGCCACCTGGCCACGGTGGAGATGCTGCTGCCGATCGAGGGCCGCCGCCGCTGGAAGGGCAAGATCCTCAGCGCCGACGACGCGGCCGTGGTGCTAAGGTTGGAAGAAGGCGGCGAGGTGACGCTTCAGCGCGACACCATCCGCCGCGCCAAGCTGGTGCTGACCGACGAACTGATCGCCGCCACGGCGGTGAATGCCCCCGAGGGCGGCTCGGGCGCGGAGGAGGCCGGGGAGGCCGATGCCGGGCCGGACACCGCCCCCGGGGCGAAGCCTTACGCGAAGAGGAACTGACGCCATGGCCCTGGACGCCTCCGTCCTTCGCCCGGAACTGCTGCAGGTTGCCGACGCCGTCGCGCGCGAGAAGATGATCGAGCGCGACGAGGTGCTCGAAGCGATGGAGCAGGCCATCCAGAAGGCGGGCCGTGCGAAGTACGGCGCCGAGAAGGACATCCGCGCCACCATCGACCGCCGCTCGGGCGAGGTGAAGCTGAGCCGCTGGACCGAGGTGGTCGACGCGGACGCCGTCGAGAACGAGGAAACGCAGATCCCCTTGCGGATCGCGCTGAAGTTCCGCCCCGGCATCTCGGCCGGCGAGTTCATCGTCGACCCCCTGCCCCCGATCGACTTCGGCCGCATCGCCGCTCAGACCGCCAAGCAGGTGATCGTGCAGCGCGTGCGCGAGGTCGAGCGCAAGAAGCAGTTCGACGAGTACAAGGACCGCGTCGGCGAGATCATCAACGGCGTCGTCAAGCGCACCGAGTACGGCAACCTGATGGTGGATCTCGGCCGCGCCGAGGCGCTGCTGCGCCGCGACGAGACCATCCCGCGCGAGGCCTTCCGCAACGGTGACCGGGTGCGCGCCTATATCTACGACGTGCGCGAGGAAACCCGCGGCCCGCAGATCTTCCTGAGCCGCACGCATCCGGGCTTCCTGGCGAAGCTCTTCGCGCAGGAAGTGCCCGAGATCTACGACGGCATCATCGAGATCAAGGCGGTGGCCCGCGACCCGGGCTCGCGCGCCAAGATGGCGGTGATCTCGCGCGACAGCTCCATCGACCCGGTCGGCGCCTGCGTCGGCATGCGCGGTTCGCGCGTGCAGGCCGTGGTGGCGGAGCTGCAGGGCGAGCGCATCGACATCATCCCCTGGTCGCAGGACCCCGCCACCTTCCTGGTGAACGCCCTGGCGCCCGCTGAGGTGACCAAGGTCGTGCTCGACGACGAGGGTCGCCGGGTTGAAGTGGTGGTGCCCGATGACCAGCTTTCGCTTGCCATCGGGCGTCGCGGCCAGAACGTCCGCCTCGCCTCGCAGCTGACCCGCTTCGACGTGGACATCCAGACCGAGGCCGAGGAAAGCGAGCGCCGGCAGGAGGAGTTCCGCAAGAACACCGGCCTGTTCGTCGAGGGCCTCGACGTGGACGACGTGATCGCCGGCCTGCTGGTGACCGAGGGCTTCACCTCGATCGAGGAGATCGTCGACACCGCCGACGAGGAGCTGGCGGAGATCGAGGGCTTCGACGAGAGCGTGGCGCAGGAGCTCAAGCGCCGCGGCATGGAGTGGCTCGAGCGCCGCGACAACGAGCTCGACGAGAAGCGCCGCGCGCTGGGCGTCGACGATGCCGTGGCCGAGGTCGGCGGGTTCAGCCCCGCCACCCTGGTCACGCTCGGCGAGAAGGGCATCAAGACGCTCGACGACCTGGGCGACCTCGCGTCCGACGAGCTGATCGACATCCTCGGCGAAGGCAGCGTCGACGAGGAAACCGCCAACGCCATCATCATGGCGGCCCGCCAGCACTGGTTCGACGGCGAGGAGGGCGAGGCTGCCGATGCAGCCCCGGCCGACGCCGGCGAGGCATCCAGTGAGGAGACAGACAACGCTTCCCGTACCGCACCATGATGCGCCCCATGACCCAGAACTGACGGGGCCGCCCGCCGCCGCTTCCCCCACCGGGGGAGCGGCCGCCTCGCGGCCGCGTCCGGCCGACGAGGAAGGGCAGCCCGATCCCGAGGAAAAGGGCCCGCTGCGCCGCTGCGTCGCAACGCGCGAGAGCCTTCCGAAGGAGCGCATGATCCGCTTCGTGCTGGGCCCAGGCCGGGAACTCGTTCCGGACCTGAGCGAACGGCTGCCCGGACGGGGAATGTGGTTGAGCGCCCGTCGCGATGTGCTAGAAGCCGCCGTGAAACGCGGCGCCTTTGCCAGGGCGTCCCGTGGGCAGGTTCACCCGCCCCCCGACCTGAGCATGCGGATCGAGGCCGGTCTGCGGTTGCGGGTGCGGGATCTCGTCGGTTTCGCGCGTCGCGCCGGGCAGGCGGTATGCGGCTTCCAGCAGGCGCGGGAATGGCTCCAGGCCGAGCGTGCCGGCGTGGTGGTGCAGGCGTCCGACGGCAGCGCGAACGAGCGCGCACGCCTGGTCGGAGCACGAGGTGTCCCGGTGGTCGCTGCCCTGACGGCAGCGGAACTCGGGGGTATTTTTGGACGAGACCACGCGGTTCACGTGGCCGTCGCGAAGGGCCGTCTGGCCCAGGAGATCGCGCGGGAGGCTGCCCGTCTGGGAGGCTTCACCAGCGCCGTGGAGAGTTTGCGTGGCTGACGAGAATTCGGGTGCAGGCGGCGGGCCGACGATGAGTGACCAGAACGACAGTGATGCGGCAAAGGGACGGCTGAGCCTTCGGCCCGGTGGGCGGATGGAGCTCGGCAAGACCGAGAATGCTGGCAGCGTCCGCCAGTCCTTCAGCCATGGCCGATCCAAGACCGTGCAGGTCGAGGTGGTGAAGAAGCGCGCGCCCGGCCCGACGCCGGCGGCGGCCAGCGGCCCCCGCCCGGCCGCGACCGGCCCGCGCCCCGGTGCCGGCGGCCGCCCCGCCGCGACCGGTCCGCGCACCGGCGGCGGTGCCGCGGCGAGCACGGCCGGCCGGCCGCTGACCCAGGGCGAGCAGGCCAACCGCCTGCGCGTGCTGGAAGAGCAGCGCCGCCTGGAAGCGCAGCGTCAGCGCGACGAGCGTGAGCGCCAGGCGCTGGCCATCCGCTCCGCCGCCGAGGAAGCGCAGCGCCGCGCCGCCGAGGACGAGGCCCGTCGCGCCGCCGAGGAAGAAAGCCGCCGCCAGGCCGAGGCCGCCGCGCGCCGCGCCGCCGAGGACGAGAAGCGCCGCGCCGCCGAGGCAGCGGCCGCCGCTGCTTCCGCCGCGGCAGCGCCCGCCCCCGTGGCCGCCGCACCCGCCGCCCCGGCGCCGGAGCCTGCCCCGGTCCGTGCCCCCGCCCCCGCGCCGGCCGAGCCCGCTTTCAACCGCGCCCCTCCGGCGGCACGTCCGCCGATGCGCGATGCCCCGGCCCGCGAAGGCTATGGCCGCGACGACGCGCGCGGTCCGTCGCGCGACTACGGCCGTGACCGTGACGGCGGCGCCCCGCGTGGTGGTGCCGGCGGCTACGCCCCGCGTCCGGCCGGTGGTGCCGGCGCCGGTGGTGGCTACGGTGCGTCCCGTGGCCCCGGTGGTGCCGGTGGTGGCTACGCCGCCCGCGGTCCCGGCGGCGCCGGTGGTGCCGGCGGCGGCTACGGCGCGCGCGGTGCCGGCGGTGCCGGTGGCGGTTACGCCGCCCGTGGTCCCGGTGGCGCTGGTGGTGCGGGTGGCGGCTACGGCGCGCGTGGTCTTGGTGGCCCCGGCGGTGCCGGCGGCGGCTACGGCGCGCGCGGTCCCGGCGGTGCCGGTGGCGGTTACGCCGCCCGTGGTCCGGGTGGCGCCGGCGGTGCTGGTGGCGGTTACGCCGCCCGTGGTCCTGGTGGCGCCGGCGGTGCTGGTGGCGGCTATGGCGCGCGTGGTCCCGGCGGCGCTGGTGGTGCTGGCGGCGGCTACGGCGCGCGCGGTCCCGGCGGTGCCGGTGCGCCCCGCCTGTCGCTGGGCGTTCCGGCGCCCGCGGAGGACATGGGTGAGCGTCGCCTGCCGACGCGCCGCCCCGGTGCGCCCGCCGGCGGTGCGCCCGCGACGGCACGCCGCGCGGCCCCGACCCCTGCCCGCAAGCCCCCCGTCGGCGGTGACCGCAAGCGCGAAGGCCGCATCGACGTCCAGGCCGCGATCGAGGGCGAGGACGATCGTTCCCGCTCGCTCGCCTCGGTGCGTCGTGCCCGTGAGCGTGAGCGCCGTCAGCAGGAGCTGGCGCGCCTCCGCTCCGATGGTGTGAAGGTCGTCCGCGACGTCACCATTCCCGACGTGATCACCGTGCAGGAACTGGCGAACCGCATGGCCGCCCGTGGCGGCGAGGTGGTGAAGTCCCTGTTCCGCATGGGCGTCATGGCGACGCTGACGCAGAGCATCGACGCCGACACCGCCGAGCTGGTGGTGGAGGAGTTCGGCCACCGCGCCCGCCGCGTCAGCGAGAGCGACGTGGAGCTGGGCCTGGAAGGCGGCGTGGACCAGGACGAGGAGCTGCTGCCCCGTCCGCCGGTCGTGACCATCATGGGCCACGTCGACCACGGCAAGACCTCGCTGCTCGACGCGCTGCGCAAGACCGATGTGGCGGCGCGCGAGGCTGGCGGCATCACGCAGCACATCGGCGCCTACCAGATCACGGTGCCCGACGGCTCCAAGGTGACGTTCATCGACACGCCGGGCCACGAGGCCTTCACGGCGATGCGCGCCCGCGGTGCCTCGGTGACCGACATGGTGGTGCTGGTGGTGGCGGCCGACGACGGCGTCATGCCGCAGACGATCGAGGCGATCCGCCACGCGCGGGCGGCCGAGGTGCCGCTGATCGTGGCGGTCAACAAGATCGACAAGCCGGGCGTGAACCCCGAGCGCGTGCGCAACGAGCTGCTGCAGCACGAGATCGTGGTGGAATCGCTGGGTGGCGAAACGCAGGAGATCGAGGTTTCGGCGCTCAAGGGCACCAACCTCGACAAGCTGCTGGAAGCCATCTCTCTGCAGGCCGAGCTGCTGGACCTGCGTGCCAACCCCGATCGCGCGGCCGAGGGCACCGTGATCGAGAGCAAGCTGGACAAGGGCCGCGGCCCGGTGGCCACGGTGCTGGTCCAGAAGGGCACGCTGCGCCAGGGCGACATCGTGGTGGCCGGCACCGAGTGGGGCCGCATCCGCGCCGTGGTCGACGACAAGGGCCGCCAGATCAAGGAAGCCCTGCCGTCGGTGCCGGTGGAGATCCTGGGCCTGTCGGGCGTGCCGTCCGCCGGTGAGAACTTCGTGGCCGTCGAGGACGAGGGCCAGGCCCGCGAGGTCAGCGAGTTCCGTCAGCGCAAGGCGCGCGAGAAGCAGGCGGCCGCGATCAGCGCGGCGCGCGGCACCCTCAACGACATGCTGGCGCGCATCCAGGCGGGCGAGCAGAAGGAGGTGGCCGTCGTCGTCAAGGCCGACGTGCAGGGTTCCGCCGAGGCTCTCGGCGTCACGCTGGGCAAGCTGAGCCGCGACGAGGTGAAGGTCCGCACGCTGCACAGCGGCGTGGGCCAGATCACCGAGAGCGACATCCAGCTCGCCAAGGCGTCGGATGCCGTGGTGGTGGCCTTCAACGTCCGCGCCACGACCCAGGCGCGCGAGCTCGCGACGCGTGAGGGCGTGGAGATCCGCTACTACTCGATCATCTACGAGGTGGCCGACGACATCGAGAAGCTGGTGCGCGGCAAGCTCGCCCCGATCCAGCGCGAGAAGTTCCTGGGCTACGCGCAGATCCTGCAGGTGTTCGAGGTCAAGCGCCTCGGCAACATCGCGGGCTGCCGCGTGACCGAGGGCGTGGTCAAGCGCGGCGCGGGTGTCCGCCTGCTGCGCGACGGCGTGGTCATCCACCAGGGCACGCTGTCGACGCTGCGTCGCTTCAAGGACGACGTGCGCGAGGTCGCCAACGGCTACGAGTGCGGTATGTCCTTCTCGAACTACAACGACATCCGCGTGGACGATCAGATCGAGTGCTACGAGACGGAGACCGTCGCCGCCGTGTAAGCGGCGACACCGTCACGATCCTGAACAGGGGCCTCCGCGGGCAACCGCGGGGGCCTCGATCCATTTCGGGCCACCGCGTGGCCCCCTGACACTTCCCCGGGTCCTTCCCGGTGCGATCTTTGTGGAACAAACACCATGAGCAACCGACCAGAGCGCCGCGGCGGCGCCGATGCGGGCCCTTCCCAGCGGCAGCTGCGCGTGGCGGAAGAAATCCGTCATGCCCTTTCGGCCGTGCTGATCCGCGGCGACGTGCGCGACCCGGAACTGGCCGAGGCGCGGGTGACCGTGACGGAGGTCCGCGCCTCGCCCGACCTGAAGCACATGACGGTGTTCGTGTCGCGGCTGGGCAAGACCGCCGACAAGCCGCTGCTCGATGCGCTGAAGCGCTCGCAGCCCTGGCTGCGGACGCAGGTGGCCAAGGCGGTGCGGCTGCGCGTGGCCCCGGAATTGCACTTCCAGCCCGACACGGCGCTGGACCACGCGATGCACATCGATGCTCTGATGCGCCGGCCCGAGGTCGCGCGCGACCTCGGAGTCGGAACCAGGGCGGCCGGAACCAGCCCCGAAGCCGAGAAGGACGACGACGCGTCGTGAAAGCCGCACCCGCCCCGCAGCACACGCCCATCCCGCCCGAGGGCGCACCGGTGATCCGCACCATCGCCATGCCGGCCGACACCAACCCGGCGGGCGATATCTTCGGCGGCTGGCTGATGGCGCAGATGGACATGGCCGCCGGCAACGCCGCCGCGCGCCGGGCCCGCGGCCGCTGCGCCACCGTGGCGGTGGACGCGATGAGCTTCCATTCGCCCGTGAAGGTCGGCGACGAGGTGAGCCTCTACGCGCAGATCCTGGCCGTCGGGCGCTCCTCGCTGCGCATCCGCGTCGAGGCCTGGCGGCGGGAACGGCACAGCGAGGAACGCAACCGCGTGACGGAAGCGGTCTTCACCTTCGTGGCCCTGGATGAGGATGCGCGCCCGCGCCCGGTTCCGGCCGAGGGGAGCTGAGGCAGCTTCAACCGGAGGCGCTTCGGCTTGCGGTGACCGGTGCCTGTTGCCGGAGCGTTGGCACTGGTGTGGCAGCCCCGGGGAAGGGGAGAAGGAATTCTCCCCCTCCCCGGACCCCTCCGCCCTCATCTTTGTTTGCGACGCTGCCGCGGGAACGTGGCTAACGGCGTGCGCTCCGGCTCATGGAGCCGGAGCGGGGGACGCTTCAGCGAGCACTGACAAGGTGTGTTTTCAAGTTCCGAAACTGGCGCGGCCACCGTTCCGCGACCGGCCTCAGCCGCCCCGCGGCTGCGTCCCAGAAGAAGATGAGTGGGGGTCCGGGGGCGAGAATTCCTTCTCTCTCCCGACCGGCGCCGCCGCAGCCGCATAGCATGACCGCGCACAGCGCCCCTTCCCCCGCCGCCCGGACGTGCTAGGACGCGCGCCACGCCGCGATCGTGCCGGGCCGATGGTTCCAGGCCAGCCGCGCGCACGGAAATCCCGCCATCGCAGGATCGGCCGCGTTAACCTTCGCCCACCTCCTCCGGCTCACGGAGGCTGGGCCGCGGGTGGCGGCCGCGTTTCGCGCGTGGCGGCAGATCAGAGGACACAGTGGCATGGCAGCGGAGCAGCGGGGACCCCATCGCGGGCACCAGGGGGGACGCCCCGGCGGCGGCCGTCCGGGACAGCGGCAGGGTGGGTTCCGCAAGCCCAAGGGCCGGCCGCTGGATGGCTGGCTGATCATCGACAAGCCGTCGGGCATCGGTTCGACCGAGGTCGTGAACCGCGTCAAGCGCGCCTTCAACGCCCAGAAGGCGGGCCATGGCGGCACGCTGGACCCGCTGGCCACGGGGCTGCTGCCGGTGGCCTTCGGCTCCGCCACCAAGACGGTGCCCTACGTCATGGACGGCACCAAGACCTATACCTTCACGCTGCGCTTCGGCGAGGCGCGCGACACCGACGACGCCGATGGGCAGGTGATCGCGACGGACGACAAGCGCCCGACCGACGACGAGATCCGCGCGGCGCTGCCGCAGTTCCGCGGCGACATCATGCAGGTGCCGCCGGCCTATTCCGCGCTGAAGGTGGACGGGCAGCGCGCCTACGATCTGGCGCGTGAGGGCAACGCCCCGGTGCTGATGCCGCGCCCCGCGCGGGTGGACCGCTTCGACCTGATCGAGCGTCCCGACGCCGACACCGCCGTCTTCGCGGTACAGAGCGGCAAGGGCGTGTACATGCGCTCGCTGGCCCGCGACATCGCGCGCGCGGTGGGCACGGTGGGGCATATCGTGGCGCTGCGCCGGCTGCGCGTCGGGCCGTTTCACGAAACGCACGCGGTTTCGCTTGACAGCGTCACCGTAACGGGCGATGGCCCCGCTCCTTCCCCGGATCTTCTGCTTCCCGTCATGACCGCGCTGGCCGACATCCCGGCTCTGGCCGCGACGGAAGCCGAGGCCGCCCGCCTGTCGTTCGGCCAGGACATCTCCCTGGTCGAGTTCATGGGCCGGGTTCCCGACGGCGCCAACCCCGATGGCGGGCTGGTGCGCGTGGTGACGGGGGGGCGCCTGGTGGGGCTGGCGATGCTCGGGGACGGACATGTCCACCCGGAGCGCTGGCTGATCCGGAGCGAACCCGTTCACGACCAGACAGAAGGTTGAACCGATGTCGATCACTGCCGAGCGCCGCAGCGCGCTGATTTCCGAGTACGCCCAGGCCCCCGGTGACACGGGTTCGCCCGAGGTGCAGGTCGCGATCCTGAGCGAGCGCATCGCGAACCTGACCGAGCACCTGAAGACCCACGCCAAGGACTTCCACAGCCGCCGCGGGTTGCTGGTGCTGGTCGGTCAGCGCCGTGGCCTGCTGGACTACGTGAAGCGCAAGGACAAGTCGCGCTACGAGAGCCTGATCGGGCGTCTCGGCCTGCGTCGCTGATTGCGTATCGCGGGGGGCCCCGGCCTCCCGCGCCTGGCTGCCGGGCCGAGCCTCCTTCGTGGCGGTGGGCCCGGACGGCACCGGGGGCGCTGCGCCTCCCCTTTCCCGTGAGCAGGTGAGCCAGGAATGGCTTCCACGTCGCCCCGTATCCGCGGGCGCGCCATTGCGCGCCGGGTGCTCGCGGCGCTCTACCTGATCGCCGGGGTGTTCCACCTCCTCACGCCCGGCACCTTCCTGCTGATCATGCCGGACTGGGTGCCCTTCCCGCGCCAGGTGATCCTGGCCACCGGCGCCTGCGAGTTGCTCGGGGCCACGGGGCTGCTCACCCGCCGCCTGCGCGCCGCGGCGGGGGTCGCGCTGGCGCTCTACGCCGTGTGCGTCTTCCCGGCCAACATCAAGCACGCCGTCGAGGGTATTCCCGGCGCCGCCGTGCAGCTTGGCTGGTGGTACCACGCGCCGCGCCTGCTGCTGCAACCCGTGCTGGTGTGGTGGGCCCTCTTCGCGGGCGAGGTCACCGATTGGCCTTTCGGGCGCGCCGGCCGGCGGTCATCGCCGTAGCGTTCCGCAGGACCTTCTTTCACGCACCCGCCTGCCCGGACGCCGTTCCATCAATCCCGGGCGCGACGCCGGCAGAGGCCGAGGCCTCCGCCCGCCGGCCTCAGCTGCAGGTGGGGCGGCCGAGCGTCGCGGCGATTTCCGCGATATGCTCCGGCCCGACGCCGCAGCAGCCGCCCAGGATGCGGGCCCCGCGCCGGTACCAGTCGGCCGCGCAGCCGCCATAGGTGTGGGTGTCGAGATCCTCACGCAGCTTGGACAGACCGGCATTGGCCTGCGCCTGCGCCGTGCGCGGCGGAAAGGCATTGGCGTAGACGCCGACGGGGATGTCGCTGCCTGCCAGCGCCGATACCGCGGCGTCGACCGCCGCGCCCATCACCTCCGGCCGGGAACAGTTGAACAGCAGCGCCGCGACGCCCAGCGCGCGCATGGCCGCCGCCGCCTCGGCCACCGGCTCACCGGAGCGCAGGCACGGGATGGCGTCGGGCTCGTCGTCCTCGATCGTGAAGGACACCCAGACCGGCTTGCCGGTGCCGCGTACGGCGTGGCAGGCGGCGGTGGCCTCGGCGACGGAGCCCTGGGTCTCGGCCAGCCACAGGTCCACGCTGGGCGCCAGCGCCGTGACCAGCACCTCAAGCAGGGCGGGGGCGCGGGCGGGCTCGAACAGGTCGGGGCGGTAGGAACCGAAGAGCGGCGGCAGCGAGCCCGCAACGCGGGTGCCGGGCGCCTCGTCGGCGGCCTGCCGCGCCAGGGTTCCAGCCAGGGCGGCGAGGCGGGCGCCGTCGGTGCGGAAGCGCTCCTCGCCGATGTGGAAGGGCACCACGGCGTAGCTGTTGGTGGTGATGACCTCGGCGCCGCCGGCGATGAACTGGCGATGCGCTTCCAGCACCGTGTCCGGCGCTTCCATCAGCGCCAGGGCGGACCACTCCGGCTGGCGGAAGGGCGCGCCGTTGCGGGCGAGCTGCCGTCCCATGCCACCGTCGAGCACGATCGCGTCGCGCATGCGGGCGCTTCCTTCTACTGCCAGCGGTTCAGATGGGTCGTGACGAAGCGGCGGCAGCGCTCCGAGACCGGGTCGCCGAAGACCTGCGCGGGGGGCCCGGCTTCCTCGACCTGCCCGTCATGGAGGAACACCGCCTTGGACGACACCTCACGCGCGAAACCCATCTCATGCGTCACGATCAGCATGGTGCGGCCTTCTTCCGCGAGGCCGCGGATCACCCGCAGCACCTCGCCCACCAGCTCGGGGTCGAGGGCGGAGGTCGGCTCGTCGAACAGCAGCGCGCGCGGGCGCATGGCCAGCGCCCGGGCGATGGCCACACGCTGCTGCTGCCCGCCCGAGAGCTGCGCCGGCCAGGCGTCGCGCTTGGCGGCCAGGCCCACCTTTTCCAGCAGCGCCTCGGCCTCGGCCACGCATTCGCGGCGGGGGCGCTTCTGCACGTGGACGGGGGCCTCGATCACGTTCTCCAGCACCGTGCGGTGAGACCAGAGATTGAAGCCCTGGAACACGAAGCCGATCTCGGTGCGCAGCCGGCGGATGCGGGCCTCGTCGGCGCGCGTCGGGCGGCGGCCGGTCAGCACCACGGCGTTGTCGCCCACCCGGATTTCGCCGTGGTCGGCGGTTTCCAGGAAGGGGATGCAGCGCAGCAGCGTGCTCTTGCCCGAACCGCTGGCGCCGATGATCGCCACCACGTCGCCGTCGCGCGCGTCGAGGCTGACGCCGCGCAGGACCTCGTGCGTGCCGAAGCGCTTGCGGATGTCGCGCAGCCCGATCGCGGGCGTGCCAGTCGCCGGCGTACTGGTGGCGGGGGTCGCGGTGCGGGGGTCGGATGCGCTCACGTCGTGGCCTTCGCGCGATGGGGGTTGAGCCAGCGCTCGAGCAGCCAGACGAGGCGCGACAGCAGAAAGGTCAGAACGAGGTAGATCGCCGCCGCGCAGAGGAAGACCTCGATCGTGCGGTAGGTCTCGGAGATGATGGCGCGCGCGGTGCCGGTCACCTCCAGGAGTGTCACGATGCTGGCCAGCGAGGTGGACTTGCACATCGAGATGATCTCGTTGCCGTAGGCCGGCAGCGCCTGGCGGATGGCTAGCGGCAACACCACGCGGCGCAGGGCGAGCGTGCGCGACATGCCGCAGACCCGCGCGGCCTCGACGGCACCGCGCGGCACGGCGCGCAAGCCCCCGCGCAGGATCTCGGTGGTATAGGCGGCCTCGTTCAGTGCCAGGGCGATCAGGGCGCAGGCGTAGGGTTCGCGCAGGATGGGCCAGAGGATGCTGTGTCGCACCGCCGGGAACTGCCCCAGCCCGTAGTAGATCAGGAAGATCTGCACCAGCAGCGGCGAGCCGCGGAAGCAGAAGACGTAGAAGCTGACGAAGCCGGCGCCCAGGCGCCCCGTGGCGCGCAGCCCCGACAGCAGCAGCGCCAGGATGCCGCCGCACAGCAGCGACAGGGCGGTGAGCTGCAGCGTCATCGGCAGCGCGGCCAGCAGGCGGGCCATCGTCGCGCCGAGAAAGGCGAAGTCCATGCGTCAGCGCACCCGGTTCAGTGGCTTCGGGCGGCGGGCTGGCCGCGCATCGTCCACCACTCGGCCGCGCGGAACACCAGGCCCGAGCCGGTGGTGATGGCGAGGTAGATCCCGGCGCCCACGGCGTAGAACAGGAAGGGCAGCTGGGTGGAGTCCGCCGCCACGCTGATCTGGCGCAGCGTTTCCACCACGCCGGTGACCGAGACCAGGGCGGATTCCTTGATCACGTTCTGCCACTGGTTGCCCAGCGCCGGCAGGGCGGTGCGCAGGCCTTGCGGAAAGATCACGCGGCGGAACAGCAGCCAGCGCCCCATGCCGGCGACGCGGCCGGCCTCGATCTCGCCCTTGGGGATGGCGTGATAGGCGCCGCGCAGCACCTCGCCCTGCCCGGCCCCGGAGATCAGCCCGATCGCCAGGGCACCGGCCAGGAAGCCGTTCACCTCGACACCGCCCGGGCCCATGCCGAAGAACTGCGCCAGCGCCGAGACCGCCTGCCGCCCGCCGAAGTAGAAGAGGTAGATCACCAGGAGGTCCGGCACGCCGCGCATCACCGTGGTGTAGCCCTCGGCCAGCCAGCGGATCGGCTTCGCCCCGCCGAGCTTGGCCCAGGCGCAGAGCGTGCCCAGCACCGCGCCGATCGCGAAGGCGCAGACCGAAAGGATCGCGGTGGTCAGCGCGGCGCGGAGCAGCACCGCGCCCCAGCCTTCCGGGCCGAAGCCCAGGAGGGTCAGGGCGCCGTCATCCATCAGCGAGGCTCCATCAGCGGCGACCCGTCACCGCCCACTCACATCGGCGGGGTGATGTCGTAGCCGAACCACTTCATCACCAGCGTCTTGAGTGTGCCGTCGGCATGGACCGCGCGGATGGCCTTGTCGAAGGCGTCCTTCAGCTCCGGGTCGCCCTTGCGCAGCCCGATGGCGCTGCCCTTGCCTAGCAGCCCGCCGCGGAAGCCGTAGCCGGTCATCACGATCTCGCCGTTACCCTTCTTGACCTCGCTCACGAGGTTGGAGCCGGACGCCATCACGGTGTCCAGCCGCCCGGCCTTGAGGTCGAGCATGGAGCCCGCGGCCGTGGGATAGGTGCGGATCGTGGCCGCGTCCTTGAGGTAGTTGTTCAGGAAGTCCGCCTGGATGGTGGAGACCTGCACGCCGATCGTCTTGCCCTTGAGCTTGGTGGAAAGGTCGGCGATCGCGGGCTTGGTCGCGGCCTCGTCGTCCAGCTGCACGACCTTGCCCTCGCCCGGCAGCGGGCCGAAGCCGCTGTCCTTGGTGACCACGAAGGTGGAGGGGCTGCTGACGTAGGGGATCGAGAAGGCGATCACCTCCTCGCGCTTGGGCGTGATCGACAGCGCGTCGATGATGGCGTCGAACTTGTTGCCGGTCAGGCCGGCGATGATGCCGTCCCAGTCCTGGGCGATCAGCTCGCAGCGGATGTTCATGCGCTTCGACAGCTCGGCCAGCAGCTCCGGCTCGAAGCCGGTCAGCGCGCCGCTGGGCGAGGTCATGTTGAAGGGCGGGTAGCCGCCTTCGGTGGCCACGCGAATGGTGGTCCACTCCTTGGCGCGGGCCGGGCGGACGGCGCCCGCGGCCAGGGCCACACCGCCACCCAGGGTGGCACGCAGGAAGGACGAACGGCTCAGCGTCATGCTCATGCTCCTTTTGGGGGGCGGGCCGCGCGGGCGATCGGGGCCGGGGCGCGGGGTGGTGGATCCTGGCGGAACAACAGGTCGCGCGGCCGTGACGGCCACTCTTCCGGTTGCGAATAAATGAAGTTTCGCTCCGCCGGAAGGGTGGGTTCGGTGGCCGGCACCGGGACGGGGTGCGGCCATGCCCGATGCGGCGGCATCCGGGGCGTGGCTGGCGCGGAAACGGGCGGCCAAGGGGGTGTGCGGAGCCCGCGCCTGCCACGGCAGGGCCCAGCCGCGCCGGCATCAGAAAGTATGTTTTCGCGCAAAAAGGCTTCGCAAGAGAACATCGACGCGGTCTTGGCGCTGGCGCCGTGCCGAGCCTTCGCGCTACTGTCACACAGTTGTAAAAAACCGAAGACGTGGCGGCCCTGCCCGACCACGCCACCCCAGGGAGGTTTCCGATGATGCGACGCCGCTCCGTCGCCGCCGGCGCGCTGGCGCTGGTCGCAGCGCCTGCCGTGCTGCGTAACGCCCATGCCCAGGGGAGCGCCCCGGGAACCGTCTCGGGCAAGACCACCATCCAGTTCTGGCACGGGCTGACGCAGCCGCTGGGCGGCATTCTGGAAGGGCTGGCGAAGGAGTTCAGCGACAGCCAGGGGAACTACGCCGTCGAGGCCAGCTTCCGCGGCAGCTATCCCGAAACCATGGTGGCCGCGATCGCCGCCTTCCGCGCCAACAGCGCGCCGCACATCGTGCAGATGTTCGAGGTGGGCACCGCCACCATGATCGCCGCCGGCCGGGCGGTGAAGCCGCTGCACGAGCTGATCCGGGAGACCGGCGTCGCGATCGACACCGACGACATCATCCCGCCGGTGAAGGGCTACTACGCCCTGGCGGACGGGCGGCTGATGTCGATGCCGTTCAACAGCTCCACCGCCATCACCTATTACAACAAGGACGCCTTCCGGAAGGCGGGGCTCGACCCGGACAAGTTCCCCGCCACCTGGGAAGGGGTGGAGGCCGCGGCGCGCAAGCTCAAGGCCGCGGGCGTGGCGACGCCGGTCTCGACCTCCTGGCCCACCTGGCTGCACGTGGAGGAGCTTTCGGCCATCCACGACGTGCCGCTGGCGACGCAGCAGAACGGCTTCACCGGACTCAATGCCGAGCTGACGGTCGACAACCCGCTGGTGCGCAAGCACTGGGCGAACCTGGCGAAATGGCAGAGCGAGGGGCTGTTCCGTTACGGCGGCCGTGATGCCGCGGGGGATTCGATCTTTCCGGCGGGCGAGGCCGCGATCACCTTCGCGTCCTCAGGCATGCGGGCGCGGGTGGTCAAGGAAGCGCAGTTCGACTGGGGCGTGGCGATGCTGCCCTTCTACGAGGGCACCTCGCCGCGCAACAGCATCATCGGCGGCGCCTCCTTCTGGGCCATGAACAAGGGGCCCAGCGCCGGCGCGACGGGTGGCCGCACGCCGGCGGAATGGAAGGCGGTGACCGAGTTCTACCGGTTCCTGAACGAGCCCGAGCGGGCGGCGAAGTGGCACCAGGACACGGGCTACGTGCCGGTGACCAAGAAGGGCTACGAGCTGACGCGCGCGAGCGGCTTCTACACGAAGAACCCCGGCGCCGACGTGCCCATCGAGCAGATGCTGCGCGGCGGCGACACCACGCCCAACACCCGCGGCATCCGCCTCGGCGGCTTCCCCGAGATCCGCACCATCATGGCGGAGGAGATGGAGCGCACCTTCCAGGGCGCGCAGACGGCGGACCAGGCGCTGAGCAACGCCCAGCGGCGCGGCAACACCGTGCTGCGCAACTTCGAGCGCGCCAACAAGGCCTGACGGCACTTCAGGGGTAGAAGCGTTGGACAAGAAGGTCGTCTTCCGCGGCACCGCACTGCCCTATGCGCTGCTGCTGCCGCAGCTCGCGATCACGGCGGTGTTCTTCTACTGGCCGGCGGCGCAGGCCATCTGGCAGTCGATGCTGCGCGAGGACGCCTTCGGCCTGTCGCAGGAATTCGTGGGCGCGGAGAACTACCTCGACGTCCTGCGCGACCCGGCCTGGCTGCACGCGGCGGGAAACACGGTGGTGTTCTCCTTCTCGGTGGCGGTGCTGGCGCTGGGCGCGGCGCTGTTCCTGGCGGTGCAGGCGGACAAGAAGCTGCGGGCGGCGCAGGCCTATCGCACGCTGCTGATCTGGCCCTACGCCGTGGCGCCGGCGGTGGCGGCGGTGCTGTGGCTGTTCCTGTTCCACCCGCAGATCGGGCTGATCGGGCGGGCGCTGAACAAGGCTGGGATCGCCTGGGACTACCGGCTGAACGGGGGGCAGGCGATGACCCTGGTGATCATCGCCTCCGCCTGGAAGCAGGTGGCCTACAACTTCATCTTCTTCCTGGCGGGCCTGCAGTCGATCCCGCAGAGCGTGCTGGAAGCGGCCGCGATCGACGGCGCGCGGCCAGTGCGGCGCTTCTGGACGGTGGTGTTCCCGCTGCTGGCGCCGACCGGCTTCTTCCTGCTGGTGGTGAACCTCACCTACGCCTTCTTCGAGACCTTCGGCGTGATCCACTCGCTGACGCAGGGCGGGCCCGCCAACGCCACCGAGACGCTGATCTACAAGACCTACATCGACGGCGTGCAGAACCTGAACCTCGGCTCCTCCTCGGCGCAGAGCGTGATCCTGATGGTGATCGTGATCGCGCTCACCGCAGTGCAGTTCCGCTACGTCGACCGCAAGGTACACTACTGATGGACAGCCTCGCGACGGGCTCCACCGCCCTTCCCCCGCCGCGCGCGGTGCCGGTGACGACCGAGGCGCTGGTGCGCGCCACGCGCCGCCGGCAGCGGCGCGAGAAGATCTTCGCCCACGCGGTGCTGATCCTGGGCATCCTGATCGTGGTGTTCCCGATCTGGGTGGCGCTGGTGGGCTCCACCCATGATGCGGGGACGCTGGGCCGCGGCGACGTGCCGCTGCTGCCCGGCACGCACGCGGTCGAGAACTACACCGCCGCCTGGAACCAGGGCGGCGGGCGCATCGCCACCGGCGGCGCCGGGCTGATGCTGCTCAACAGCGCGCTGATGGCGGTGCTGATCGCGGTGGGCAAGATCGCGATCTCGCTGCTCTCGGCCTTCGCGGTGGTGTATTTCCGCTTCCCCGGCCGCAACATCGCCTTCTGGATCATCTTCATCACGCTGATGCTGCCCGTCGAGGTCCGCCTGATCCCGACCTTTCAGGTGATGGTGAACCTCCAGCTGACCGACACCATGACCGGCCTGGTGCTGCCGCTGATCGCCTCGGCCACCGCGACGCTGCTGTTCCGGCAGTTCTTCATGACCATCCCGGACGAGCTGGCCGAGGCCGCGAAGCTCGACGGTGCCGGACCCTTGCGCTTCTTCCGCGACGTGGTGCTGCCGCTGTCGCGCAACTCCATCGCCGCGCTGTTCGTGATCCTCTTTATCTACGGCTGGAACCAGTACCTCTGGCCGCTGCTGATCATCAATGACAAGTCGCTGGAAACCATCGTCGTGGGCCTGTCGAAGATGATCGGCACCGGCGACAGCCAGAACGAATGGAACACCATCATGGCCTCGGCCGTGCTGGCGCTGCTGCCGCCCGTGTTCGTGGTGGTGGCGATGCAGCGCTGGTTCGTGCGCGGCCTGACCGAGACGGAGAAGTAACGCCTTGGCCACCCTGAAGCTGGACAACGTCCAGAAGTCCTTCGGCGCCACCCGCGTCCTCCACGGCATCGACCTGGAGGTCGCGGACGGCGAGATGGTGGTGCTGGTGGGCGCCTCGGGCTGCGGCAAGTCGACGCTGCTGCGCATGGTGGCGGGGCTGGAAACGCCCACCGCCGGGCGCATCCTGATCGATGGCAACGACGTGACGCCGCTGGAGCCCGCGGACCGCAACATCGCAATGGTGTTCCAGAACTACGCGCTCTATCCGCACATGACCGTGTTCGACAACATGGCCTACGGGCTGAAGATCCGTGGGATGCCAAAACCCGAGATCGCCACCCGCGTGCAGTCCGCGGCCGATATCCTGGGCATCGGCGCGCTGCTGGAACGCCGCCCGCGGCAGCTTTCGGGCGGGCAGCGGCAGCGCGTGGCGATGGGCCGCGCCATCGTGCGGGAGCCGGCGCTGTTCCTGTTCGACGAGCCGCTTTCCAACCTCGACGCCAAGCTGCGCGTGCAGATGCGTGCCGAGATCCGCCGCCTTCAGCAGCGGCTGCGCGTCACCTCGATCTTCGTGACGCACGACCAGGTGGAGGCGATGACGCTGGGCGACCGCCTCGTGGTGATGCGCGAAGGCCGCGCGGCGCAGGTCGCCACGCCGATGGAGGTTTGGAGCCGCCCCGCCGATACCGGCGTCGCCACCTTTATCGGCAGCCCCTCCATGAACCTGTTTCCGGCCACGCTGGAAGAAGGCGGCGCCGCGGCGGTGACCCGGACCGGGCTGCGCCTGCCCTTCGCCGACGGCGCCCGGCGCGGTGGCGCGGGCATGCCGCTGACACTGGGTCTGCGGCCGGAACACGTGGTGCCGGGCGACGGCCCGGGCGCGGTGCCACTGTCGGTGGACCTGATCGAGCCGCTGGGCTCGGAAACCGTGGTGCACGGCACGGCGCCGGACGGTTCGGTGCTGACGGTGCGCGTCGCCGGCCCGTTCAGCGGCGCGACCCTGCCGGTGCAGCTGCCGCCCGCCTCGCTGCACGTCTTCGACGGCGGGACCGGGCTGCGGATGGAAGCGGCCTGACTGTCGGGCTGGGGCGCTGTCCCGGAGAAGGGGAGAAGGAATTCTCCCCCTCCCCGGACCCCTCTCCCTCATCTTTTTTCGGGACGCTGCCGCAGGAACGCGGTGGACGTTGTGCGCTCCGGCTCCGTGAGCCGGAGCGAGGGAGATGTCAGCACGCGCTGGCAGAAATTTTCCTGCTTCGCGCTGCTTCCGCGTCGCCAGCAATTGCGCCGCGCCCGGTTATTCACACGACCGCTCTCCACCGCCCTGCGGCAGCGTTCCGGAAAAAGATGAATGGGGGCGCGGGGGAGAGAATTCCTTCTCTCCCCCGGCGACGCTGACACGGGAGCGCCCCCGAAGCCGACGGATCAGGCCGTGGGCAGGCGCACCACGAAGCGGGCGCCGGCGACCTGCCCGTCGGCACCGCGGCGGTTCTCGGCGGTGATGCGGCCGTTGAGGCCTTCCACGATCTGCCGGCAGATGCTGAGCCCCAGGCCGGAATGCTGGCCGAACTGCTCGCCGCTCGGTCGCTCGGAATAGAAGCGGTCGAAGATGTTCTCGAGCTTGGCCTCGGGGATGCCCGGGCCCTCGTCCTCCACGGCGATCTCGGCCATGGCACCGGTGGTGCGGGCGCGTACCGTGACGGTGCCGCCGGGCGGCGAGAAGGACACGGCGTTGCCGAGCAGGTTCCGGAGCACCTGCACCAGCCGCCCCTCGACGCCGCGCACCACGACGCCCTTCTCGGGCGCGTCGAGCACCATGCACGGGGCCTTGTCGCCGAGCTCGCTGTTCTCGCGCGTGGCGGCGTGCAGCTCGCTCAGCGCCCCCAGGATCGGCGCCACGTCCACCGGCTGCGTCGCGGTGCGCGACAGCTCGGCATCCACGCGCGACGCGTCGGCGATGTCGCCGATCAGGCGGTCCATGCGCACCGCGTCCTGCGCGATGATGGCGAGCAAGCGGTTGCGGTGCTCCGGGTTCTCGATGCGGCGCAACGTCTCGATGGCGGAGCGCACGGAGGTCAGCGGGTTGCGCAGCTCGTGCGCCACGTCGGCGGCGAAGCGCTCGTTGCTGTCCACGCGGGCCCAGAGCGCGGTGGCACCTTCCTGGAAGGCGCGGGCGAGCATGCCGATCTCGTCGCCGCGGTTGAGCAGCGGCTCCGGCACGGAGCCCGCCCGTCCCTTGCCCTGGCGCATGGACCGGGCGGTGGAGGCCAGCAGCAGGATCGGCGAGGCCAGGGTGCGCGCCAGGTAGAGCGACAGCGCCACCGTCAGAGCGAGCGCCATGCCGAACAGCGTCAGCACCGAAGCGCGGATATCCACCAGCCGCTGGTCCACGTCGCGCGCCTCGCGGGTGAGGAGCACGATGCCCACCGGCTGGTTGGCGCGGCGCGCGGGCTCGGCCACCGACACCAGCAGGCGGCCATCGCTGGTGCGGCGGACATAAGGGTCGACGCCGCCTTCCAGCGCCAGGCGCAGCTCCTCACGCCGGTCGGAGCTGCCGTCGCCGTTGTTGAACTCCGGCTGCCAGTCGAAGGAGGGCGCGTCGGGGCCGACATCCACCACCACGTCGTCGGGCGCCCTGGGCGCGCCCCAGCGCAGCAACGTCGTCACCAGCCGGTCGGCGAAACCGCCCACGGTGGAGCGCGGCTCGGGCGGCGGCAGCGGCTCGGTGACGATGTTGCCGTTGGTGCCCTCGCGCACGCGGCTGTCGGCGACGAGGAGGCCGTTGTTGTCGAAGAGCTTGGCCTGGGTGGCGGGGCTGGGCTCGGTCAGGCGGCGCAGCAGCGGGCGGGCGATGTCGGGCACCAGCACCGCGTGGTCGTCCTGGATGCGCACCGCCGCCTCGGCCACGCCGTTGGCGTAGATGCGGGCCTGGGTCCGCAGCGCCTGCACCTCACCGGCGAGCAGGCCGTTCTGGTACTGGTCGAGGTAGAGCAGCGAGGCGGCCAGCAGGAAGGGCGGCAGCGCGTTGAGCAGCAGGATGCGCCGCAGCAACGGCGACACCAGCCGCCGCTTGCCGAGCTCATCCCCGGTTCTTCCGGCGGAAACCGCGGGCGGGGCCGCGGTGAAGCTGCTGCTGCCGTCGGGCATCAGGCCTCCTTGTAGCGGTAGCCGATGCCGTAGAGCGTCTCGATGTGCGAGAACTCGTCATCCACCACGCGGAACTTCTTGCGCACGCGCTTGACGTGGCTGTCGATGGTGCGGTCGTCGACGTAGATGTTCTCGCCGTAGGCCGCGTCGATCAGCTGGTCGCGGTTCTTCACCATGCCCGGCCGCACCGCCAGCGCCTTGACCAGCAGGAACTCGGTGACGGTCAGCTGCACCGGCTGGCCCTTCCACAGGCAGGTGTGCTTGGTCTCGTCCATCACGAGGTCGCCGCGCGCCACCACGCCGCCGGCAGGCGCCCCGGAGCCTTCGGCGCGCGAGGTCTCGTTGCGGCGCAGCAGGGTGCGGATGCGTTCCAGCAGCAGGCGCTGCGAGAAGGGCTTGGTGATGTAGTCGTCGGCGCCGAGCCGCAGACCCATCAGCTCATCCAGCTCGTCATCCTTGGAGGTGAGGAAGATCACCGGCAGGGCGGTGCGCTGCCGCAGCCGTTGCAGCAGCTCCATCCCGTCCATGCGCGGCATCTTGATGTCGAGCACGGCGAGGTCGGCCGGGCGGGCAAGGAGGCCCTGCAGGGCGCTCTCGCCGTCGGTGTAGGTGCGGACGGTGTAGCCTTCCTGTTCCAGGGTCATGGAGACCGAGGTCAGGATGTTGCGGTCGTCGTCCACGAGGGCGATGGTCTGGGGCATGCGGTTCCGGGTGTCCGAGACGTTCTGAAGCTTGAAGACCAGTATAGGGGAGGAATTGTGGCGCGAGAGGGGAGCGAAAGCGACAGCCCATCCGGAACGGGGGTCAATCCTTCGGGCGGTCCCGTTCCCGAACGGGCTGGGACGATGCGTGCTGCGAGCGGCGATGCCGCCGGAGCGGTGGACAGTGCGGATGCCGGGTTCGCGGCGCGGGCGCTGATGCGGGCCGCGTCCTCTGCCACGCTGGCGACGCAGCGGGCCGGGCAGCCCTTCGCCAGCCTGGTCACGCCCGCCATCACGGCCGAAGGCGAGGTGCTGCTGTTCCTGTCCACCCTATCGGAGCATACGCGGCAGCTCCAAGCCGAACCGCGCTGCGCCCTGCTCTTCACCGGCCCGGCGGCCGAGCACAACCCGCAGACGGCGCCCCGCGTCAGCGTTACCGGCGTGGCGGAAGCACTGGAGCCCGGCGAGGCGCGCGACGCGCTGATGCGGCGCTGGCTGGCCCGGCACCCCTACGCCGCGCTCTACGCTGGTTTCGGGGACTTCGGGCTGTGGCGCATCGCACCGGGCGCGGCGCTGCTGGTGGGCGGCTTCGCGCGGGCGACGCGGCTGGGTGGCGCGGCGCTGCGGCCCGACCCGGCGGCGGTGGCGGCGATCGCGGCAGCCGAGGCGGAGATCCTCGCCCACGTGAATGCAGAGCACGCCGACGCGCTGCGCGCCATCGCACGGGGCCTGCTGGGCGGGGGCGAAGGCGCGTGGCGCATGGTGGCCGCCGACCCGGATGGCTGCGACCTCGCGCCGGCCGGGGATGCGGAAGGGCGGGTGCTGCGCCTGGGCTTCCCGACCCCGGTGGTGGATGCCGGGGGCTTCCGGGCAGCGTTGGTGGCCGCAACGAAGGCCGGCCGGGCGGCCCTGGCCGGCTGACATCCGGCCCTGGCCCAAGCCCTGCCGACACTGGGGGCGATCGGTGGCCCGCTCAGCGGCGCCCGGTGGGGCGCACTCCGGGGCTGTTCGGCCTCAGCGGCTGCCCGCGCGCTGGGATGCCGGCGGCTGGGGTGCCAGGGAGCGCTGCGCGTCGGGTTGGCTGCTGGCCAGCAGCTGGTTCACCTGCGCCTGGTATTCCGGGCGGACCAGCAACACCTGATTGTAGCCGGCGGGAAGGCCGGTGTCCTCGGCGGCCTGCTGGAAGCTGTAAAGGTCGTCCTGGGTCAGCACTGGTGCCCGGCTGCCCTGCGTGTCGGCAGCATGCGCCAGCAGCGGGGCAGCACCCAGGATCAGTCCGAGACCAAGGGCGGCCAGGACGTTGCGGGGTCGGATCATGGCGGATTCTCTTTTTGCGTTCTGGATGGGGACAGCACCGCCGGGCGGTGTTCCCGCGTCCTCTTCCGCAACATGGAAGCCGCGCCGCGCGAGAAAATCTGCTGCAACGCGAAAAGACTGTTCAGATCAGTCGGACAAAGCACGACATTCCCGGCAACTGCGGGGAACAGATCGTTGAACAAACTTGTTGCCATGGAGGTCTTCATCAAGGTCGCCGAGGCTGCGAGCTTCACCCGCGCGGCGGAGGAGCTGAGCCTGTCGCGCTCGGCCGCCAGCGACCACATCGCCGACCTCGAGCAGCACCTGGGCGTGCGGCTGCTCAACCGCACCACGCGCCGCGTCAGCCTGACCTCGGAGGGCGAGGTCTTTCTCAGTCGCGCCCGCCAGGTGATGAGCCTGATGGAAACCGCCGAGGAGGAAGCCAGCGCCGGCGCGCTGACGCCGCACGGGCGGCTGCGCGTCAACGCGCCCGTGTCCTTCGGCCAGCACCACCTGGGGCCGATGCTCACCGATTTCCTCCACAAGTACCCCGAGATCGAGATCGAGCTGACGCTCACCGACCGGCTGGTGGACGTGGTGGAGGAAGGCTTCGACCTCGTGCTGCGGATCGGGCGGCTGCCGGACTCCACGCTGGTGGCGCGGCGCGTCGGCACCATCCGGCTGCTGCTCTGTGCCTCGCCGGACTACCTGGCACAGCACGGCACGCCGCAGCACCCGGCCGACCTCGCCCGCCATTCCTGCATCCACCTGATCGGCACCGCCTGGCACACCTGGAGCTTCGAGGGCCCAGAGGGCACCGTGTCCGTGCCCGTGACCGGGCGGCTGACCGCCAACAACGTGGACACGCTGATGTCGGCCGCGTCCGCCGGCATGGGCTTCTCGCTGGTGCCGAACTACGTGGCCGTTGAAGCGATCCGGCAGGGTCGGCTGGTGGAGGTGCTGCCGGAATACCGCAGCCGCGAGATCCAGCTGCACGCGGTGCAGCCACCGGGTCACCTGCCGGTGCCCAAGACCCGCGCGCTGATCGACTTCCTGGCGGAACAGTTCCGCCTGCGGTCGCACGAGTTCGAGCCGCCGCGACCGGGCTGAGGGGGACGGGCGCCGTTCCACCCGGCTTCCGCCTCCCACTCCCCTCTCCGGCCGCGGCGTGCGAAGCAGCGGGCCAAACCAGCCTGCGAGGACCTGACCACGTGCCGACCCCGATCGCGGAGGTGCCCTACTTCAGCCAATGGGAATCGGCGGCGATGACGCCCGAGGTCCTGCGCGACGGCAAGGCGGCGCTGCGCCGCGACCCGCTTTGGCGCGCGTCGGGGGCAGGGTCGGTCGAGGAATACGCGCGCTGGGCCGACCAAGTCTGCGGCATGGCCTGCCTCAAGATGATCCTGGCGCATCGCACCAGCCACCGCTGGCCGGTGCTGGAACTCGCGCGCGGTTGTGCGGAGTACGGCGGCTACGTGGAGGAAGCGGACGGCACGATCCGCGGGCTGATCTACGCCCCCTTCACGCGCTTCGTGCGGGAGCGCTTCGGAATCGAGGCCCGCGTCGTGACCGAGGTCACGGCGGCGGACCTGCCGACGATCCTGCGGGAAGCAGACTTCTTCGTGGCCTCGGTGCATCCCGCGATCCGCTGGCCGGAGGCAGAGCCCCCCGGACGTGGCGGGCATCTGGTGCTGGTGACGGAGGCCACAGCGGAGGGAGTGGTGTTCCACAACCCGTCCGGGCACGATCGGGCGGCGCAGGAGGCGGTGCGGCTGCCGCTCGAGGTGTTCGGTGGGTTCTTCGCGGGGCGGGGGGTGGCGACTTATTTCGAGGAACATCCGTGCTAGCCTGATGTCGAATCGGCATTAGCGCAGCGACGGCACCAGAATGCTCCTTTACTCATCCTCCGACCTTTACGCGGTGTTCCAACCAGGGAAAAGCGACTTCCTGTTAATTACCTTCGGCTTCAACGGAATGGAAGCTGACGACTCCAATTTTTGGGGAAAGCATTTCTGCCAGCAAGCGCAGATAAACGCGGTCGGATTCATGTGCCGACGCAGCGACTGGTTCCCTGCGTCCGCCATGCTTCCTGCCATCGCGCAAGTCCTTCCCCAAATTTCCCAGTTCCGGCATCGCATCACCTATGGAGGTTCTATGGGTGGATTCGGCGCTCTCCGCTACGCTAAGGAACTTGGGGCAGACACCACGATCGCTTACTCGCCCCAATACTCCATAGATCCTAAGATTGTAGGCCACTTCGACCCCAATTTTACCGAGCTTTTCCAACCATTGCTCAACAATGCAATGGAACCGGATCAGAGACACATTGCGGAACACGCCTACGTTTTCTTTGATCCGCTTCATGTCAAGGATCGCGAACACGCACGTCTTATCAAGGCCGCAGCGCCAGGCGTGATCCTGATTGACATGCCACACACGGGCCATAGCGCAGGAAGCGCCTTTGCAAGCACCTACAAGGCGACGCGCCTTATCGAGGCAGCACTGAACCACGATACGAACCTGATTCGGCGTCTCACTGCAGAAGCACGAAGAACCACGCCCGTCAGAACTGGCTACGTGGCTGCGGCAGCGTTGAACAAGCACCCCCGGTGGGCCGCGGGTATCGTGTCAGGACGAGGGAGCGTTATACCACCGCATCTGGTCAAATCCCTTAGAAGCGCGATGAAGCAGAAGCTCAGCGCGCTGGAGCAACAGGCCAGGAGCAATGCGTCCATTGACACGGCCATAGTTGATCTAAGGAAAGCGTTGAAAGCAGAGTTCAGTGACGGTGACGCGGTGCTCGGCCAAGCGCGCAAACTCGCCAGGGAGCAACGCAAGGAAGAAGCCGTCGACATACTGCGCAGCCTTGTTCAGGCAGCTCCTCGACACGCAGAAGCGCATTTTCACCTTGCCGGAATGCTTATAGACTTGGGACAGCTTGAAGAAGCTGTCCGCATGGCCCGACGCGCAACAGAACTCGAGGCGGACAACGCCCACTACCACGCGCGACATGCTGTTGCCGAAGACCGCATCGGAAACTTGACTGACGCCGTGGAAGCGAGTCGACGTGCCGTTTCCTGTGCACCGATCGACGTTAAGCTGCGGGACGTATTATCTGCCCTGCTGATCAAGCAGGGACGCTTCACAGAGGCACTGGATGTTACGCGCAAAGCCGTTGCTCTCGATCCCGCCTTCTTGCCCGGGCAGATGCGGCTGTCGCATTTGGCCGCGCAGGCAAAGTCGTATGACGAAGCACTCCAGGCCGCCCAGCAAGTTGTTGCCCTGGACGGAGAGAAAGCACAGGCGCTGCTCGTATTAGCTCTCCGGCACCGCGCCATGAACAATTTGGCGGAAGCCACAAAGATTATGGCGCGAGGCCTTCAAATCGATCCCCATCACAAGGGACTGCTTGAGCAGTTCAAGAAACTTCAGGACGCCCAGTAAGAACTTCCTCCGTCATCACACCTTCGAACGGAGGGGTGAGACGCAGACAAGAACAATGATGATGGGCAGAATGAAGAATCCTGCCCATCATCATTGTTCGGCTACGCTGCCAAGCGCATGCGCAGATTTCTCATCCCCTCCGAATCGCGAACATCTGCGGACCTTTCCAGGTCCCGGAGGTAAAGTTTCACACCCTCAACAATGCTCGCACCGCCTTCACCGAGATTTTCCGCATCATCAAGGAATGCACCCACCATTCGGTCCCAGCGAGGCACCCTTTGACAAAGGCTCCAGCGCATTGCCGGACATTCTTTGTAGGTGAGGCCAGAAGCGAAGACATGGTTTCGGAGCAAGCCCTCACTCCACGCACCGGCAAACCACGGCAGATAACCACTATTCCCACGCTGTTTAACCATGGGCCATATGGAAGAGTATATCTCCATGGCACCTCTGCCACCAACAGCGAACTGATCTTCCAAGCCAGACGCCTTAAGCATCTTTACACACAGGGTGTTATTCAACCTCGACACATTCCTGACCTGGCTCAAATCAAAATAGCTGAACAACATGTCAGGCCTGAGCCTGAGAACGATGTCGTAATCCCATCCCTGCATGTGTTCCTGCTTACGCATCAACTCATGCGCACGCCATATCTTGTAGATCATGCGACAGGCATTCTTCATCCTGTCAGGAACATCGAGAGTTTTCCAGTGCTCATCGAAGTTTTCCGGCGGCTCAGTTTCACAACCTGCCAGGCCAAGGCTGCCGGACAACACGTCCGCAGCCACGCTCTCGTCTTTAAGGATCAGATCGGAAGCGTTGGGACACGCATCCAAAAACCTTTCATACTTGCGCATCTCCAGCGGAAGAGCCTGCAGCAGAATGGGGGGTATAAACCTGTCAATAACACCCGGCCCTCCTGCCCCGGTACCAACCGTGTTCCACGTGCTGAGAAAGACATCGGCTTGCAACGGATCAATAATGAGCTTCCGCAGCAATGGCCAAGCGGTTTCGTAGCCTCTCAGCTGACCTGACACACAGATGGCCACCCGAGCTCCGCGAGCATTGCCCGAACCTCGCTTTGCCGACCAGACAGCCGCCTTTCTTACCAGGGTCTCCAACTCAGCAACGGCAGGAAAACCTGCACTTGAAGTCCGGGTCTCGCTCTCGACACCTCGCAAGAGATCAGCGTTACGCAGATGAATCCTACAAAGTTGAGAAAATGAATCGTTGTATTTTTCCTCGGCAGCTCCGGTGATACTGGCAAGAAGCTTCTGAGCGGCCTCAACATCGTTACGGACGGTGTGAATGCCCAGGAGCAGGCTGGCAGCTTCAGCAGCCCACCTGTTAGGCGCCGTATCAACGACCTTATTCAGATACCCTTCCGCGATCTTGTTGCGCCCAGGCCTGAAATAGGCTGCGGCTGCCTGGAGACAGCTTTCAACATCCTCCGGAAACCTGTCAGCCGCCAGGCGGACGAAGTAGAATCCTCCCGTTGCAAAATCCGAGCCGGCCGCCCTGAAAACGTTTGAGCAAACCCTGAACGAAGCCACCTCTTCGGGATAATGCGACAGCAACTCCAATGCGCCAGCCTGCGCCGTTACGAAGTCCTTCTTCTTCATAATGCTGTAAACAAGATCCACCTTCTCGACACGCGATCGAGGGCCTTCTTGAATTTCAGCGGCCTGCTGCTTCCACCCCGCGCAGGCGTCTTCCCAAAGTTTTCTGCTTGCCGCTGCTCTGGAGAGAAGTATCTGGTAGTTGGGAAGTGCCTTTGCTGCTTCCGAGGCAAGGAGGTCACTCAGTTCATCGTATCTGTGGAGGCAGAGCAGGTACTTGACCACCAATGGCACCACGGCCGGAGCAGACGGTCTTGCCATGATGAATTCGCGACCAACGGCGATCGCAGCATCCAGAAGGTAATATTCTCCATACAGCCGCACCAAGGCCAGCGCGAGCTCCTGCTCTCCGTCGAGGGATCTTTTCGCAGTCAGGAGCGTCTTCTCGGCTTCCTGTACTTCGTCCATGGATTGAAGACAGGCGGCAAGTCCAATGACAGCAGCTTTGTTGTTTGGTGCCCGTTGTACCGCCGCTTTCCAGGATGAAAGTGCGACTTGCCTGTCTTCGAGCAGCAGCGCATCGTTGACCTGCGCACGTTTGATCAGCATCCACTCGTTGTCAGGCAGCAGTTTCAATCCATCATCGGCAACTTTGTCTGCCTGCTGCAGGTCGCCTTCCCGCAGAAGGAGGTCGATCAGGTTGAGTCGCGCCCGCGGCTGCGATGGAGCCAAGGACAAGATAGTGTTCCACACATGCAGTGCTCGTGTGTTTTCCTGTCGCCTCATGAAAGAGACAGCGAGTCGATCCAAGATGGCAATATTGTTCTCGTGGTCAGACAAGGCAGATTCAAGAAAATCCGACGCGGCCACCCAGTTTCCACCAGCAGTTAGTTTGTCTGCTTGCTCGATGATCTCGCGTAATGGGATCTTCTGCTGCTCCACCTCAGACATAAAATTTCTCCGATGGTCGTAGGTACCGCGATTGGTATCGAAGGCAGGAATGAGGTGAAAGGAAGGGGGGGCAAGCTGTGCCTTGAGAAGCTCTGCTTGCCTCGCGGTCACTGGTTTTCTTCCGATTCAGCCCGGAACTACGGCGTATAACCTTTAGTGCGCCTCGCTCCAGGAATGTCCCGTGCCGATCTCCACCGCGAGCGGCACGTGCAGCTGCGCCACGCCCTCCATCACGGTCTTCACCACCTCCGACGTGCGCTCCACCTCGGCATCGGGCACCTCGAACAGCAGCTCATCATGCACCTGCAGCAGCATGCGCGCCTTCAGCCCGGCTTCCTGCAGGGCGCGGGGCATGCGCACCATGGCGCGCTTGATGATCTCGGCGGCACCACCCTGGAAGGGGGCGTTGATCGCCTGGCGTTCCGCGTTGGCGCGCACCTGCTGTTGCTTGGCCGTGATCTCGGGGATCCAGAGCGGGCGGCCAAAGGCGGTGCGGACGAAGCCGTGGATGCGGGCTTCCTCCTTGATGCGCTCCATCGCGTCGCGGATGCCCGGGTACTGCGCGAAGTAGGCGTCGATGATGCCCCGCGCCTCGGCCGGTGAGATGCCCAGCCGCGGCCCGAGCCCGAAGGCCGAGATGCCGTAGATGATGCCGAAGTTCACCGTCTTGGCGCGGCGGCGCAGTTCCCGGTCCACCTTGGCGTCGTCGGGGAGGCGGAAGATTTCGCGCGCCGTGCGGGTGTGGATGTCCTCACCCTTGGCGAAGGCATCGCGCAACGTCGGCACGTCGGCCATGTGCGCCAGCAGCCGCAGCTCGATCTGCGAGTAGTCGGCGGCGAGCAGCACGTGGCCTTCCTCCGCCACGAAGGCGCGACGGATCTTGGCGCCTTCCTCGGTGCGGATCGGGATGTTCTGCAGGTTCGGCTCGGTGGAACTCAGCCGCCCCGTGGCGGTGATCGCCATGGAAAAGTCGGTATGCACCCGCCCATCGGCCGCGAGCTGCGCCTGAAGGCCATCCACGTAGGTGGACTTCAGCTTGTTCAGCTGCCGCCAGTCCAGCACCTTGCGCGGCAGGGCGTGGCCCTGCGCCGCCAGTTCCTCCAGCACGAAGACGTCGGTGGAATAGTTGCCGGTCTTGCCCTTGCGGCCGCCGGGCAGGCCCATTTCGCCGAACAGGATGTCGCCCAGCTGCTTGGGCGAGCCGACGTTGAAGGGCCGGCCCACGATCCCGTGGATCTCGGCCTCCAGCGCCACCATGCGCTCGGCGAAGTCGCTGCCGATGCGGGCGAGCTCGGCGCCATCCACCTTGATGCCCGCGGTCTCCATGTCGCGCAGCACCGCGATCATGCGGCGCTCCACCTGCTCGTAGGTCGCGAGCGCGCCGAGCTCCCGCAGGGTGGGGCGCAGCTTGTGCCACAGGCGCAGCGTCACGTCCGCGTCCTCGGCGGCGTAGGCGGTGGCCTGGTCGAGCGGGATCTGCGCGAAGGGCTTGCGGGCGCGGCCGGTGCCGGTCACCTCGTCGAAGGTGATCGGCATGTGCGCGAGGTGACGGCGCGACAGCTCGTCCATGCCGTGGCCGTGGCGGCCGGCATCCATGCTGTAGGAGAGCAGCATGGTGTCATCCACCGGCGACACTTCCAGCGCGCCGTTCTCCTCGCGCTGGAGGACCTCGGTGTCGTACTTGGCGTTGTGCAGCACCTTGAGCGTGCCTGGCTCGCGCAGCAGCGGCCGCAGCGCGGCGATGGCCTCGTCGAAGGGGATCTGGGTGGGTGCCGGCGAAAGCAGGTCGCCGGATTCGTGGCGCAGCGGCAGGTAGGCCGCCTGCCCCGGCCCGACCGCCAGGCACACACCGACCAGGCGCGCCTTGAGCGCATCGAGGCTGTCGGTCTCGGTGTCGATCGCCACCACGCCGGCGGCGCGGGCGCGGGCGATCCAGCCCTCCAGCGCGGCGAGGTCGGTGATCGTCTCGTAGGGACCGAAGGGCGTGTTGTCGTCGGGCAGCGCCAGCGGCGCCGCGGCCGCCGCGGGCGGGCCGCCGGCCACGAAGGGTGGCGTGGCGTGGCTGCGCTGCGGCACGCTGGCGCGGTCGCCATCCTCGGTCAGGCCCAGGCGATGCACCAGGGAGCGGAAGCCGTTGCGCGTGAGGAAGCTGCCGAGCTTGGCGGGCTCAGGCGAGCGCGCCACGAAGGCCTCCACCGGCTGCGGCAGCGGGGCGTTGCGGTCGAGCTCCACGAGGCGGCGGCTGATGCGCGCGTTCTCGGCGTTGTTCTGCAGCGCCTCGCGCCGCTTGGGCTGCTTGATCTCGCCCAGGTGCTCCAGCAGCGTCGCGACGTCGCCGTAGGTGTCGATCAGCTGCGCCGCGGTCTTGATGCCGATGCCAGGCACACCCGGCACGTTGTCGGTGGGATCGCCCGCCAGCGCCTGCACCTCGACCACCTTGTCGGGCGCCACACCGAACTTTTCGCGCACCTCGGCGGAACGGATCGGCTTCTGCTTGATGGGGTCGAGCAGTTCGATGCTGCCGTCCTCCACCAGCTGCATCAGGTCCTTGTCTGAGGACACGATCGTCACCCGCCCGCCGTCGCGCGCGAAGGCGGTGGCATAGGAGGCGATCAGGTCGTCGGCCTCGAAGCCGTCCTGCTCGACGCAGGCGACGCCGAAGGCCGCGGTCGCCTCACGGATCATCGCGAACTGCGGGACCAGCTCCTCGGGCGCTTCGGGACGGTGGGCCTTGTAGTCGGGGTAGATCTCGTTGCGGAAGGTCACGCGCGACGCGTCGAAGACCACCGCGATGTGCGAGCCCACGTGCCGCGACAGGAAGTTCGACAGCATCCCCGAGAAGCCGAACACCGCGTTGACCGGCACCCCTTCCGGGTTGGTCATCGGCGGCATGGCGTGAAAGGCCCGGAAGATATAGCCCGAGCCGTCCACCAGGATCAGGTGGCGCTCGCCAGTGGCCGCGGCCTCATCCGCCGCCTCGGCGCGGGTCGCCACCGCCTCGGCCGGTGGGGTGTTGCCGACGGTTGCGGTTTCCGCCGCGTTGTCGGGGATCACCGGGGTGGTCGCGTCGTCCTGGGTCATGTCGGCCTTGGTCTCCGCCTTGCTGTCCGCCCCGTGGTTGCCGGGGTCCGGCCCCGAAAGGCCAAGCCCCGCCCGCCGCTCAGTGGTCTTCGTGCCCGGCGCCCTCGGCCAGCACGAAGGTGCGCGAGCAGTAGGGGCAGGTCGCTTCCTGCCCCTCGATGCGGATGTAGATCGCCGGGTGCCCGGCCACGCCCCTGCCGCCGTCGCAGGCCACCACGCGGCTGGACACGGTGATGCGGTCCTGCGGCGTCACGCCGGGAATGACCTCTGGGGTGTAGCCGGTGAAATGACCGTCGCGCATGGGAACCGCTCGCCTCGGGGGAACCAGGAGCGGCAGAGATAGGCCCTGTGCGCCGATCGGACCAGGGGCAGGCGCCGTTCCGGCAGCGGGCCTGACGCCGCGGGGCGGGCACCGGACGGAGCCGCCGTAGGCCAGGGCGTTTCCCGGCGGCCCTCTGCGACGCCGCCGTGGGCGTTCCCTGCCCGGGCCCAGGGCGAGGCGCCGGAATCGGCATGGACCGACCGCCCCCTCCCTGGCCAGCGCCCTGCCCCTTCCGCATTCTGCCCGCGCCCGACTCGCGGCGGCACGCGCGCCCTGTTCCATGCCTGAGGAGTATCCGTGGCTTCAGCGAAGGTGGGCCATCCGGCCGTCCGGCCCGACGGCGGCAGCCCGGCGCGGCCGGGACGGGGCCGGTTGGGACAGGGTGGGGCGGCGTGGCTCCGGTCGGAACGAGCTCGGCCGGGGTGGGGATGGCCGCGGCGGACCCGTCTGCGGCTTGGGCCATGGAAGCTGCGCCCGGTGCTGGCCGGCCTCCTGCTGACGGTGCTGGCCGGCTGCGGCCCCTACGTCGCGGAGATGGGGCCGCCCCTGGTGGCGCCGGCCCTGCTCGCCGGCCCCGCCTCGGACCCGGCGGGTGGTGCGCTGATCGCCGGCGACGGCGCGGCGCTGCCGGTGCGGATCTACCGCCCGGAGGGCCCGCCGCGCGGGGTGATCCTGGCGATCCACGGCCTCAACGACGCCAGCCGCGACTTCATGGAGCCCGACACCGCGCCGCTGCTCACCGCCGGCGGGCAGCTGGTCTACGCCTATGACCAGCGGGGCTTCGGCCGCGCTCCGGATCGCGGGCTGTGGCCCGGCACCGACGCGCTGGTGGCCGATGCGCGCGCCATGGTCGCGGCGCTGCGGGCGCGTTATCCGGAGTTGCCGCTGACCGTGTTGGGGGAAAGCATGGGCGGCGCCGTGGCCCTGCTGGCCGCCACGCAGGAGCCGGTGCCGCCGATCGACCGGCTGGTGCTGTCCGCCCCCGCGCTCTGGTCGCGCCGCGAGATCGGGCCGGTGGCCAGCGGCGTGCTGGGCGCCCTGGCCTACGGGCTGCCGGCGCTGAGCTTTCCGGCCAGCGGCGGCAACATCCGCGCCTCCGACAACGAGGCCGCGCTGCGCCGCTTCAGCACCGATCCACTGACGCTGAAGCAGACGCGCGCCGACGTGGGTTACGGGCTGTTCGACCTGATGGACCGGGCGGTGGCAGCCCTGCCCCGTTGCTGCCGGATGCCGGCGATCCTGCTGCACGGGGAACACGACCGCCTGGTGCCGGGCGGCGTGCTGCGGCGTGCGCTGGACGCGGGCGGGGAGACTCCGGAAGGGACGCAGGGCACGCTGCGCCTGGCGGTGTATCCGGACGGGTGGCACCTGCTGCTGCGCGACAGGAACCGGGAGGTGGTGGCGCGCGACGTGCTGAGCTTCCTGCAGGACCCGCAGGCACCGCTGCCCAGCGGCGCGGAAACGCGCGCCGCGGCCTGGCTGCACGAGGAGGATGCCCCCTAAGGGCCGTGCCGGCGCGCACCGCGCCGCTGGAAACCGGGCCGGCCGCCGCGTCAGGCGTTCCGGGACCGGGGCACCCGCCTCCGTCGCGCCCCTCGCCCAGCGAAGGAACCGCGCCCCCAGCCGCTCAGGACAGGCCGGAACGCTCCACCACCCCATGCAGCAGCGACAGGATGCCGTGCGGCCCGCCGGCGCCGGAAGCCTCACCGGTCAGAGCCGCGTAGCGCGCGCGTTCCGACGACACGTGCCCGGCATAGGCCATCGACCAGGCGCCGAATTCGCGCCGGCTCGCCGGCCCGCATTCCAGCACCACCGTATCCTGGTGCCGCGGATCGAGCTGGATGCGCTCGAAGACCTGATGAACGGCGGCGCTGCCGCCCTCGAGCAGTTGCGCGAAGCATTCCTCGTTGAACAGCAGGGCGCCGGTGACGCCGTCGCGCCCGTTGTTGCGGCGCGAGGCCTCGAGGATGCGCGTTACCTCGCCCTCCATCTCCGTCGCCACGCCGGCCAGCGCGTTCCGGCTGACGTAGATCAGCCGGTAGAGTGATTCCGTCTCGCTCATCCCACTTCCGCTCCCATCTTGCGCCGCCCTTGCAGCAGGCCGAGGCGCTCGATCAGTGTCGCGACCTCGCCGGCCGGCACGGGGCGGCTCAGCAGGTAGCCCTGCGCCTCCGTGCAGCCGTCGTCGCGCAGCCGCTGCATCTGCTCATCCGTTTCGACGCCCTCGGCCGTGATCCGCATGCCCAGGCTGTTGCCCAGCGCCGCCACCGCGCGCACCACCGCCGGATCGTCGGCGAAGGAGCGGTCGATCTTCACGCGGTCGAAGGGGAAGCTGCGCAGCTGCGTCAGCGAGGAGTAGCCGGTGCCGAAATCATCGAGCGACACCTGCACGCCGAGGTCCTTGAGCGCCTGAAGCTGTTCCAGCGTCATGCCGCCGTCGTCGTGCAGCAGCGCCGTTTCGGTGACCTCCAGCTCCAGCCGGCGGCTCGGCAGGCCGGAGCGCAGCAGCGCCCCGGTCACCGCGGAAATCAGCGTGCCGCTGGTGAACTGCGCCGCCGCGACGTTGACCGCGACGCAGAGCCCGTCCGGCCAGCGCGCCGCCTCGGCGCAGGCCTCGCGCACCACCCACTCGCCGATCCGGATGATCAGCCCGAGTTCCTCGGCCAGCGGAATGAAGCTGTCGGGCGGCACCAGCCCGCGCACCGGGTGGCGCCAGCGGATCAGCGCCTCGAAACCCGCCAGCCGGTCGCTCGCGAGGTCGAGCTGCGGCTGGTAGAACAGCTCAAACTGCCCCAGCGCCAGCGCCGCGCGCAGGTCGAATTCCAGCAGCCGGCGCGCCTCGGCACTCGCCTGCAGCGCGGGCTCGAAGAAGTGGAAGCGGCAGCGTCCCTCTGCCTTGCTCTTGTAGAGCGCGAGGTCGGCGCGGCGGAGCACGGCCTCCGGATCGATGCCCGGCACGGCGAAGGCAATGCCGATGCTGACACCGATATTGGCGACGCCGCCTTCCACGAGATAGGGGCGGCTCAGCAGCTCGACCAGCCGTTCCGCGATCGAGGACACGGCGTTCTCGCCCGGGCTCGGCTCCAGCAGCACCGCGAACTCATCGCCGCCCAGGCGCGCCGCCAGGTCTCCCGGCCGCAGCGTCGCGCGCAGGCGGCCGGCCACGTTGCGCAGCAGGGCGTCGCCCGCGGCGTGGCCCAGGCTGTCGTTCACCGCCTTGAAGCGGTCGAGGTCGAGCAGCAGCACCGCCGCGCCATGCTCAGGGCCGCCATGTCCGGGATAGCCGGGCTCAGGGTCATCAGATGCCGGCGCATCGCCCGCGATGCACGCTGCGCCCAGGACGCGCTCCAGCGCCTCACGAAACTCGGTGCGGTCGGCCAGGCCCGTCAGCGCATCACCGCGCCGCAGCGGCTGCCGGCAGGACTCGCAGCGCAGCACCGGCTCCTTGCCGGGGTGACCCGCGACACCATCCATGAACGCCCTCCACCCATCGTGCGGCAGGGGTCCGGACTAGCAACAGTTGGTGGACGGGTCGTAAACGCGCCCGGCGGCCCGGCCGGCCTCACGCAGGCGTCACCGCCGGCTCGTCGCGCCAAGGCCAGCGGAACAGGAGGCATGACGGGTTCGCGGTCGGACCCGGGACCGGAACGGGGTTCCGGGGCGAGGCCCGGTGGCTCAGCCTTCCAGCGGCACCGGGTCCTCGCGGCCGCAGGTCACGCCCAGCACGGTGCCGGCCGCCAGGTGGCCGCCGGCCAGGCCAGCGCCCGCAATCGTGCTTCCCAGACCGGAACCGTCCGGGCCTGCGGCGACCTGTCCCGTGCTGCCCGAAGCCGCTGCCCCGGCGCCGTTGCCACGGGGCGTGCGCACCAGCAGCGTTTCGCCGCCCGGCAGCACGAGCTTCAGCAGCACCGAGTCGCCCAGGAAGTTCGCTTCCTCGACCCGCGCATCCACCAGCCCCTTGCCCGCCGGCACGAGGCGCAGCCGTTCGGGACGCAGCGCCACGGCGCAGGGGCCTTCCGCCACGCCGCCGGGCAGCGGCAGGTGCCAGCCACCGGGCAGCACGAGGCTGCCGGCCCGCGCCACGCCCGCGAGGATGTTGGTGTCGCCGATGAACTCCGCCACGAAGCGGCTGCGCGGGTGGTCGTAGATCTCGCGCGGCGGCCCGCACTGCACGATCCGCCCGGCGCCCATCACGGCGATCCGGTCGGACATGGTCAGCGCTTCCTCTTGGTCGTGCGTCACGTAGATCAGGGTCAGGCCCAGCTGCCGGTGCAGCGCCTTGAGCTCGAACTGCATGGCCTGGCGCAGCTTCTTGTCGAGCGCGCCCAGCGGCTCGTCGCACAACAGCACGGCGGGGCGGATCACCACCGCGCGGGCCAGCGCCACGCGCTGCTGCTGCCCGCCCGACAGCTCGGCCGGGCGACGGTCCTCCAGCCCGGTGAGGCGTACCAGCGCCAGCGCGTCGCGCACGCGCGCCGCGGCCTCGGCCTTGTTCACACCCTGCATGCGCAGGCCGAAGCCCACGTTCTCGGCCACCGTGCGGTGGGGAAACAGCGCGTAGTTCTGGAACACCATGCCCATGCCGCGCCGCTCCGGCGGCAGCGCGGTGATGTCGCGCCCGTCCAGCAGGATCTGCCCGGCATCGGGCGCCTCGAAGCCCGCGATCATGCGCAGCGTCGTGGTCTTGCCGCAGCCCGACGGGCCCAGCAGCGAGAAGAACTCACCCGGCGCCACGGTGGCGGAGATGCCCTCCACCGCAGGCAGCGGCGCCCCGGCATAGCCCTTGCGCAGGGCGCGCAGTTCCAGCCCGGCGCCGCTTCGCCCTTGCGCCGTCCCCTGCATCGTCCCCTGGGGCGTCCGTGGAAGGGGTTCGGTCACGCTCAACGTCTCCGTTCCTGATGCGCGGGTCGTGAAGCCCCGCGCCGCCGCGGTTCCCGATGATCCACGTGGAACCGAGCCTGGCCCGACGCGCCGCCACCGGGCACCGTGCCGGAGGGTTTCGTCGCCCGCCGCGCCGCCTCCATCCCATTCCCGGCGGAGGAGGGCAACGGGGCCGCGTGGAACCCCGGATGGAACCCCGCTCCCGCCCCGGTGTTGTGCCCGCAGCGTTCCCGCACGGCGTGGCGGTGGCGGCAGCACGCGGCGCGAGGCCGTGACGGCGGCCCCACCGGCACGACGCGGCGACCACGGCCCACCGGCCGCCGGTCGAGGGGGAACGACCCGCGCAACCCGAAAGGCGAACCCCATGGATCAGGCTCTGCAGACCACCTCCTACGCCCACCACCAGCCCCCGGCGGTGTCGGCCGGCACGCTGAGCATGGGGCAGCGCGCGCTCTACGTGACCGGCGGCCTGTTCCTGGCCGCGGCCGCCGCCAAGCCACGACCGAACCACTTCCTCAGCCTGCTGGCGCTGGGTGCCGGCGTGTACCTCGCCTGGCGCGGTGCCCAGGGCAACTGCCCGGTCAAGGCGATGATCGACAACAACATGGCCTGACAGCCGCGAGACGGGGGTCCGAGCCCGGACCTCCGCCCGCGACCTTGCCAGGGGGCTACGCGAGGGCCGCGCTCAGGGGCCGCCCCAAGCAACCGCGCCCGAGGCGGCGCAGCGGGCGCGTCACCGGTCCGGTTCAGAAGGGCGCGCGTAGCTTGCGGAAGCTCTTCCACTCCCCGGGCAGGCCCTTCAGCGCCTCGTCCCGGCGGCGCACCGCCCAGCCTTCCAGCGCCGCCAGCGCCGGCATCAGCTCCGCGTGGCCGGCGGCGGCCGTGAGCTTCCGGCTCGTCTCGATCGCCGAGGCGGCATCGTTGAGGTGACCCAGCCCTTCCTGGATGTCGCGGCAGCCGGACAGGTAGTGCTTGGTCCGCTTCGCCGGCAGCAGGGACTCCAGGAACTCCACGCCGTAGCGCAGGCGCTTCAGGGCCTTGCGCAGCCGGTGGAGGTCCTCGATCGAGCGGCGACGGATGCGCTTGCCGCGGCGCATCACCACGCGCTCCAGCGGCTCCAGCAGGTCGGGCACGAGGTCGCGCAGCGGCTCGCCCGGCTCCACCCCCGGGCCGGCGAGCACCGCGCCTTCCTCGGCCCAGCCGGCCAGGCCCAGCGACAGCGCGGTCAGCGCCGGTCCTGCCAGTTCCGCCGCCACCGCCTCCTGGGCCGCCGCGCGCTCCCGCTCGGCGGGCACGCGGAGCATGGCGATCCAGCCCTGCCCCGGCGCGCCGGCTTCCGTCGTGGGCGCGGCGCCGGCGGGGGCCGCTTCCTCCAGCTGGGCCGCCGCCTCGGGGAGGGTTTCGGTGCAGAACACGTCCCAGTCCCGCGCCGCGCCCAGGACCTGTCCCAGCCGGCGGAGCTCCGCCTCGAAGCCGCGCTCCGCTTCGGGCGCCAGCACCGGGCGGAACAGCCGCAGGGCGGCGCGCAACCGGCGTATGGCCACGCGCATCTGGTGGATGCCCTCCACCTCGCCCGCCCGGGCCGCGGGCAGGTTGGCCAGGAGGTGGCGCAGGCCGCTGGCCACCACCGCGCGGAACCCGGCCTCGGCCGAGACCGCCTCGTCGAAGGCGAGGTCGTCGGCCTTCACGGGCTTGGCCGGGTGTCCCAGAGCCAGCCGCCAGCCGCGCGCGGCTTTGCTTTCGCCCGTCATCACCGCCGCCGGAACCTCGGCGTGCAGCGCGGCGGCCAGGCGGTACAGCGCGGTGGCGGAGCCAGATTCCAGCTCCATCTCGACCTCGCGGAGGAGCTCGGCCTGCTCGCCGGCGCGCAGCACGCCGCGGTCCAGCGCCAGCTCCACCATCGCGCCGTCGAGCTGGAGGCGACGGACCTCGCGCTCGACCTCGGTGCGGAACACGGGCGCCAGGGTGGCGCCCTCCGGCAGCAGGCCGGCGGCCGGGGTGTCACGCAGCAGCGACAGGTCAGGCGCATCCCCCGACACCGGCCATTCCCATTCGCCGCGCCCGAAGGCACTGCCGTCCGACTGGGTCTTCAGCGTCTGGATCTGCTCCGCCGGTGCGCTGCGCCGGCGCGCGCCGTTGCTGCGGACCCGCAGGCGCAGCGCCATGCCGGCGCGCAGCAGGTGGTGTTCCGGCGTGTCGTAATAGGTGGCGACCAGCCGCTGCGTCCGGGGTGGCCCGGAAGCCCCCGCGGCCAGGAGGGGCGAGGCCACCAGGGTGCCGAATGCGGCATCGGGAAGGACGAGCTTGATTTCCAGCTCGGTGGGATTGTCCGTGGACGAAGCTTCGGTCATCGCTGACGCAACACCTGCCGCCACTCGGCGGTCAAGCAATGTCATTAAAAGTTCACACCGACACCGAGGTGCTCAACCACGCCGCGCGGGGCGGAAGGCCGTGCGATGGACCTCCGTTCCCGGCAATGCCACCTTGAGCCGCTGACGCGAGGAGGGACACCGGATGCGCCGTCGCACACTGCTCCAGGCCCTGCCCCTTGCCACGGCCGCCCCCCTGCTGGCCACCCCGCGCCTCGCCCGCGCGCAGCCGGCCGGGCGGGGTTCGGCGACGCTGCGCTTCGTGCCGCAGTCCGACCTCGCCGTGCTCGACCCGATCTGGAGCGCCGCCTACGTCACGCGCAACCACGCGCTGATGGTGTTCGACACACTCTACGGCCTCGACGCGCAGTACCGCCCGCAGGCGCAGATGGTGGAAGCGCACGTGGTCGAGCGGGACGGTCTCGAATGGCGCCTGACGCTGCGCGACGGCCTGCGCTTCCACGATGGCGAGCCGGTGCTGGCGCGCGACTGCGTGGCCTCGATCCGGCGCTGGGGGGGGCGCGACGGCTTCGGGCAAACGCTGCTCGCCGCGACCGAGGCGCTGGACGCCCCCGACGACCGCACGATCCGCTTCCGGCTGCGGGCGCCCTTCCCGCTGCTGCCCGACGCGCTGGGCAAGGCGGGCTCCAACATCTGCGCCATCATGCCCGAGCGGCTGGCGAAGACCGATCCCTTCACCCAGGTGACGGAGATGGTGGGCAGCGGCCCGTTCCGCTTCCTCGCGGATGAGCGCATCTCCGGCGCGCGGGTCGCCTACGCACGCTTCGACGGTTATCGCCCGCGCGAGGGCGGCGAGGCGTCCTTCACCGCCGGCCCGAAGCGCGCGCATTTCGAGCGCGTCGAGTGGATCGTCATGCCCGACGCCGCCACCGCCGCGGCCGCGATGCAGGCGGGCGAGGCGGACTGGTGGGAAAACCCGGCGGTGGACCTCGTGCCGCTGCTGCGCCGCGACCCCAGGCTTCGCGTCGAGGTCAAGGACAAGGCCGGCTACATCGGCTGCCTGCGCTTCAACCACCTGCAGCCGCCCTTCAACAACGCGGCGCTGCGGCGCGCCGTGGTGGGCGCGGTGAACCAGGCGGACTTCATGACCGCCGTGGCCGGGACCGACCGCGCGAACTGGCGCGACGGCGTGGGCTTCTTTCCGCCCGGCACGCCGATGGCGAGCGAGGCCGGGATGGAGGCGCTGACCGCCCCGCGCGACATGGCGGCGGTGCGCGACGCCGTGCGGGCCTCGGGCTACAAGGGGGAGCGCGCGGTGCTGCTCTCGCCGGCCGACTTCCCGACGCTGAAGGGCCTGGCCGACGTGGCAGGCCAAGCGCTGACCGAGGCCGGGATCAACGTCGACGTGCAGAGCGCCGACTGGGGCTCGATCATCGGCCGCCTGCCAAAGCGCGACGGGGTGGAGGCTGGTGGCTGGAGCATCTACGGCACCTACTGGTCGGGCATCGACCAGCTGAACCCGGCGGTGCACAGTTTTCTGCGCGGGCGCGGCACCGCTTCGGCGAACGGGTGGCCGACCAGCCCGGCGATCGAAGCCTTGCGCGACCGCTGGCTCGCGGCGCCCGACACCGCGACGCAGCGCGCCGTGGCGGCGGAGATCCAGGAAGCCGCCTTCCGCGAGGTTCCCTACGTGCCGCTCGGCCAGATGTTTGCCCCTACCGCGATGCGGCGCGAGGTGGTGGACGTGCTCGACGGCTTCGTCCTGTTCTGGAACGCGCGCCGCGATGCGTAACCTCCTGACCGACGTGGCGGGGGTGCGGGTCGGCCACGCCACCGACCTCGCGCTCGGCTCCGGCGTGACGGCGGTGCTGTTCGACGGCGGCGCCACGGCCTCCGTCACCATTCGCGGCGGCGCGCCCGGCACGCGCGACACGGCGCTGCTGGACACCGACATGACGGTGGAGCGCGTGGACGCCGTGGTGCTCTCGGGCGGCTCGACCTTCGGCCTCGATGCCGGGGGCGGCGTGCAGGCGGCGCTGCGCGAGATGGGGCGGGGCGCGCGCTTCGGCGGCGCGGTGATCCCCTTGGCGCCGCAGGCGATCCTGTTCGACCTCCGCAACGGCGGCAACAAGGACTGGGGCCGCTTCCCGCCCTATCGCGACCTGGGCTACGCCGCCGCCCTCGCCGCGGCCGAGGGCGAGTTCGCGCTGGGCACGGTGGGGGCAGGAACCGGCGCCACCACCGCCACGGTGAAGGGGGGCCTGGGCTCCGCCAGCGCCCGCACCGCTTCCGGCCACACCGTCGCGGCCGTCGTGGCGGTCAACGCGGTGGGTTCGGCCACGCTGGGCGACGGGCCGCATTTCTGGGCGGCCCCCTTCGAGCAGGATGGCGAGTTCGGCGGCCTCGGCTGGCCCGCGCCGGTCACGCCGGACCACCTCGCGCCCCGGCTGAAGGGCGGGCCCGGCACCGCCACCACGATCGGGCTGGTGGTGACCGATGCCGCCCTGACCAAGGCGCAGTGCCGGCGCCTCGCGATCATGGCCGATGACGGGCTGGCCCGGGCGATCCTGCCCGCCCACGCACCCAACGACGGCGACACGGTCTTCGCCGCCGCGACGGGCGCGCGGCCGCTCGAGGGCGAGCCGGCGCGCGCCTTGACCCTGCTCGGCCACGCGGCGACGCTGGTGATGGCACGCGCCGTCGCGCGCGGCGTCCACGCCGCCACGGCGCTGCCCTGGGCGGGGGCGCAGCCGTCGTGGCGCGACCGGTTCGGCGGTGGGAGCTGATCGGGGGCGGACTCGCCTGGGACGTCGCGAGGGGTGGCCGCCGTTGCTCCGGGGAGAGGGAGAAGGTGTTCTCCCCCTCCCCGAACCCCTCGCCCCTCATCGTTTTTCGGGACGCTGCCGCAGGAACGTGGCTGACGCCGTGCGCTCCGGCTCACGGAGCCGGAGCGAGGAGTGTTGCAGCCCGTGCTGAGAAGAAGTTCGATTCATTCCAGCATCACCAACGGCCGCCGTTCCGCGACCGGTCTCCATCCTTCCCGCGGCAGCGTCCCGAAAAAAGATGAGTGGGGGTACGGGGGAGAGAATTCTTTCTCTCCCCTGGGACAGCGCAACTCCTCAGCGCGCCCGCAGCAGCTCGCTGACCCGCAGCAGCACGAACTCGTTGTTGTCGGCCCGCGTCAGGCGGCGGCCTGCCGAGAAGGGGAAGTTGTTGTCGTTGGCCACGATGATGTGGTCCGCATCCACCATCGCCACGTTCTCGATGGTCACGAAGGGAAAGCTCAGCTGGTCGCCCGGAGCACTGGCCGCGCGGTCACCGCGGTCGCGCGCCTTGTTATCCGGGTCGCGGATCTGCATCAGGTCGATATAGCCGATCTTGCGCACGAAGCCCTGCTCATCGGTGGCGCCCAGGTCCACCAGCGTGATGCGCTTCAGCCGCGCCGGCGTGGCGAAGCAGGCGTTGTCCGTGGACTGCGGCGTCTGCCCGGCGGCGCAGGCGAGCGAGGGATCGCCCTCCCCGTCGTCGCGGTCGATGATCAGCGCGCGGCGGTCGTCGATCATGTTGAAGTCGCCGATCGAGGTTTGCCCCTCGGCATAGGCGTAGCGCATGACGCGGCCTGTCCAGGCGCCGCGCGCCGGGTCGAATTCCGCGATGCGCAGGAACCGGCCCTCGGGCTGGCCCTGCGGGCTGAGCAGCGGCTTTTCCAGCAGGGCGAAGAGGCGGCTGCCGTCGGGGCTCTGCGCCATGCCCTCGAAGCCGCCGCTGCGCTGCGACTGGAAGGTGACGGTGGCGGCGGGGCTGGCGGGCACCTGCAGCGCCGGGTTGTCCGGGCTCATCACCGGCTTGCCGTCGATCACGGTGTCCACGACGCGGCGGACGCGGCCCTGCCCGTCCACCTCGATCAGGAAGGGCCCGAACTCCTCGCCGATCCAGAAGCCGTCGCCCACGGGCTGGATGCTCTCGGGGTCGAAGTCGGCGCCGGTCAGGTAGCGGTGCTCGGTGCCCTCGTAGGTGATGCGGAAGGGCACCTTGCGGTCGGGATCGCTCAGGAACACCGTGCGCTCCACCGTGACCTGGCCGGTGCTGAAGTCGGGCCGGATCTTGTGGAACATCAGCATCGCGTCGGAGCTGTTGCGCTTGTTGCCGAAGCCGTTGTCGGTCAGCACCCAGTAGGCGCCGGGCTCGCCCGTCACGGGCTTGATGCCGGAAAAGCCCTGCACCGCCTGGCCAACCATCGGCAGGGGGATGCCGGTGGGGCGGCCTTCCGGCGCCGGGCCGGTGGTGGTGGGCAGGCTGCCCACGGCATCGGTGCGGCGGTTGCCGGGACCGGTGAACTTGCCGGCCACCATGGCGTCGCGCGGCGCGTCGGCCGGCGGCAGCGCCGCGGTCATGGCGGGCAGGATGGCGTGGCCGTCGAGCGTCGCCTCGAAGCGGGTCTGCGCCATGGCATGACCGGCCGACAGGCTGGTGGTGGCGAGAAGAGCGAGCAACAGGGCGCGCATGAGCGGCGAATCCGGTTCTGGTGACGCTGCGCTGCTAGGGGCACCATGTTGCGCGCTTCTGACGAAAACATGACCGAAACGCTACATAGCTAGGCCGCACCGCGCCCGCATGAGGGGCGGGCACGGAGACGCGCAACACGTTACCTCGCTGGCGCCTCCGCGAAGACGCGAGCGTCGCGGTAGGACAGCCAGAGCCGGACCTGCTGCAGCACGTCGAGGCCCAGCAGCATGTCGTGGTCCTCGAAGGTGTCACCCAGCACCACAACGGGCAGGTCGCGCAGCACCGGTCCCGCGTCGCCCAGTTGCAGCGCGCGGAAGCGGTGCAGATGCACCAGCCGGGCGGCGCTGCCGGTGCCCACGGCCTCCGCCGTCGGGTCGCGCCGCAGGATCTCGGCGGTCAGGCCCAGTCGCGCCGCGACCGTGGCGGTGATGACGCTGGCCGCGGCGCCGCTGTCGATCAGCGCCACCAGCGGCTGGTCGTCCAACCGGACGCGGATGGCCAGCCGCCCGCCCGGCAGTCGGTCACTCGGCAGCGCGACGGCGCGCCCGGGCCAGAGCGGTTGCCGCACCGCGCAGCGCTCAATCGGATAGGCCGTCATCACTCCGTGCGGCAGGTCGAGGTCGATCTCCGACAGGCTCAGCGCGTCGGTGCCTAGCGCCCCGGCCGCGAGCGGGCGGCGGCCTTCCAGCATCGGCAGCGGCACCACCGGGAAGGCCATGCGCGAGGCCGTCATCGCGCCGACGCGCAGGTCCTCCACCGCCGCGTCGTCGAGCCGGGTGGTGCTGTCGATCCCGACCGTGGCCTGCCCGCTACCCGCCACGGTCGGCAGGCGCAGCCGCGTCACCGCTTCCTGCGTCAGCACGGTGCGCTCCGAGCCGGTGTCGAGCGCCAGCTCCACCGCCTGGCCGTTGATGCCGGCCGGAACAAAGGCGTGCCCTTCACGGAAGGTGACCGGCACGGCGTCACCGTCGCCGCAGCGCGCCGCGGAACAGGCGGCCGGCAACAGCAGCAACGGCAGCAGCGCCGCGACCCGGCGCGGGATCGCCGCCGGCGCAACCGGGCCAGGCGCGACCGCCCCTGGCGTGCCCACCTGCTGCGTGACCGACACGCGTCCCATCCCTTCCCGGGTCCGGGGCGGCGCCCCTCGCCCCGCCTGCTGCCACACCGGCGTTGCGCTCAGCGGCGCGGGGCGCGGCGCAGCTGCCGCAGGTTCGCGATCACCCGCCGGCGGGCCGGCCGCATCGCCGCTTCCGTCACGGCCTGCACCCCGGCGCCGCCGATGGCGGCCCGTCCGGCGGCGGCCCAGCCATCCAGGAAGGCGCGCTGCTTCTCGGCCGCCATGGCGTTGAGCGAGGTGGCGGCGGTGGCGGGCTCGGCCCAGAGCTGGGCGGAGCGCAGGGTGAAGACCCAGCCGGTCTGCCAGGCGAACAGGTTCCAGCGGCCGATCTCGGCGGCGTATTCCAGCGGCTGGGTCATGGCCTTCGGCAGCAGGTCGGGCAGGCCGACCGTCACGCGCGGGCGCACCGGGCCGCTCAAAGCTTCGCCAGGACGGTCTCGGCCCGGCTGGCCTCGAAGGAGCCCGCCGCTTCCACGCCGAGGTAGGAGACCACGCCGTCGCGGGCGATCAGCGCGAAGCGCTGCGAGCGCACGCCCATGCCGCGGGGCCCGAGATCCATCTCCAACCCCATGGCGCGCGTGAACGTGGCGGAACCGTCGGCCAGCATCACGATCTCCTCGCCGATGCCCTGGTCCTGCGCCCAGGCGGCCAGCACGAAGGCGTCGTTCACGGCCATGCAGGCGATCAGGTCCACGCCCTTGTCGCGCAGCGCCTGCGCGTGCTCGGCGAAGCCAGGAAGGTGCTTGGCCGAGCAGGTGGGCGTGAAGGCGCCCGGAACCCCGAACAGCACCGCCGTCTTGCCACGGAACAGCTCGCCCGTGTCCACCTCCCGCGGCCCTTCCACGGTGGCCTGCATCAGCTTGACCGAAGGGATGGTGTCGCCGGGCTGGATCGGCATGACGCTGGTCTCCGCGAAGCGGCGCACCCGTGGCATACCGGTCGGGGGCCGTGATGAGAGGGCGACACCGGGCCGGAGCGTTCCGGCCGTGGTGTCGTGCGGCGACCATGGTGTCGGACCCGGCCGTCACGCTGTCAACGCCATGCCCTGCCCCGGGATGCGCCCCATTCTCGCGCCGCAGCGCGCGGACCCGTGCCACGGGACCGCGGCGCGCGAATCTGTGTTTGCGGGCCACGCCGTGCGGGCCCGTGCCCGCAGGCGTGGCGCCATCACGACGCTTGCGGGGAACGTAGGGCGCCGCCACATTCACTCCCGATGGCGAGGCATTCACCGGACGACGATCCCGAGGACTTTCCCGACGGCGAGGAGGAGAACACTCCTGCGCGTCCGGCGACGCGGCGACGCGGCCGCACCAGGGGGCGCACGGCGGAACAGGGCTCCTACATGGCGGGCCAGCTGCTGATCGCCATGCCGTCGCTCCAGGACCCGCGCTTCGCCCGCAGCGTGATCTGCCTTTGCGCCCATTCGGCGGATGGCGCGATGGGCATCATCCTGAACAAGCCGATCGAGAACCTGAGCTTCGACGACCTGCTCAAGCAGCTCGACGTGGCGCCGCTGCCGCCGGCGCGCCGGATCGCGCTGCACGCGGGCGGCCCGGTCGAGGGCGGGCGCGGCTTCGTGCTGCACACCGCCGACTGGTCGAGCGACGGCAGCCTGCCGGTGGACAAGGGCCTGGCGCTGACCGCCAGCGTCGACATCCTCAAGGCCATCGCCGGCGGCGGCGGTCCGCGCCGCGGGCTGCTGGCGCTGGGCTACGCGGGCTGGGGTCCGGGGCAGCTCGAGGCCGAGATCCAGAGCAATTCCTGGCTCAACGTGTCGCCCGACGAAGCGCTGCTGTTCGAGGAAGAGGACCACGACGGCAAGTGGCGTCGCGCCCTGGCCAAGCTGCGCGTGGACCCGCTGCTGCTGGTGAGCACGGCCGGCCGCGCCTGAGGCGGGGCGTGCGGCCCTGCTCCGGCCGTGCTGCCCGACGCGCGCTGGGCTGCCGCCATACCTTTTCCCACGGCAATGTCGCAGGCCCCGACTTGACGCGGCGACACCCGCGCGGCTGACGCGACGCCAGCCCTGCCCCGGGGGAAACCCTGCGGCGTTTACGGGGTAGAAGCAGGGCAGCGATGGCCCGGCGGAACCGGGCATCCAGGAAAGGGGCGCAGGTGATGGAACAAGGGCAGAAACCCGTGCTGGACGAGGCCACCATCGCCTTTGCCGGGCGCATGTTCGACGCGGCGCGCGCCGGCAGTCCGGAACTGGCGGAGTTGCTGGCCGCCGGGCTGCCGGCCAACCTGCGCAACGACAAGGGCGACACGCTGCTGATGCTGGCGAGCTACCATGGCCGCGCCGATACGGTGCTGGCGCTGCTGCGCCACGGCGCTGACCCCGAGATCGCCAACGACCGCGGCCAGACGCCGCTGGCCGGCGCCTGCTTCAAGGGCGACGAGGCGGTGGTCCGCGCACTACTGGAAAACGGCGCGCAGGTGGACGGCGATGGCGGCGACGGGCGCACCGCGCTGATGACGGCGGCCATGTTCAACCGCACCGCGATCGTGGCGCTGCTGCTGGAACACGGGGCGGACCCGCTGCGGCAGGATGCGCGCGGCCTGACGGCGCGTGCCGCCGCCGCGGCGATGGGAGCCACCGAGGCGGCGGCGCAGCTCGCGGCGCTGGAGGGCTGAGGCGCGGAGCCGGGCGGGAGGCAGCCCGGTTCGATTGATCCTGCCATGACTGCCTCCGTTCGGCTGGCTCCGGTCCGACTGGCACCCGCGCGGCAGGCGCCTGAGCGGCCCGCCACCGACGGCCGCCAGGGCGGACACTCAGGTGAACAAGAAAAAGGTGACGCAGCACCGGCCACGTCGCCCTTCCCTGTCCAACCGATCGGGAAGGCTGGCGAACCAGCCTCCCGCCGCTCTCGTTACTTCGCGGGCTCCGTGACGCGCGCCTCGGTGACCGGCCGCACCGGTGCCTCGCGCTCGCCGCTGGTATAGGTCGGGCCCGAACGCTTCTGCCCCGGCGCCGGCTTGCCGGGCAGCGGCGGCAGCGCCTTGGCCTTTTCCAGGTCGATGCCCGCGCCTTCCGCGACGCGGCGGCCGTAATCCTCGTCGCAGTGCCACCAGTGCCAGACCATGCGCAGCGCGATCTCTTCCGGACAGGCCTTCATGTCGGCGGCCATGTTGTTGATCAGGTCGTCGCGCTCCCGGTCGTCGAAGGAGCGGTAGCGGTCGCCCGCCTGCTTGTAGTCGGCCTGGGTGGTGGTGGTCTGGTAGCGGCCGAGATGACCCTGCACGAACTGGTGGTAGTCGTGCTCGGGCTGCGGCGCCTCGGTCAGGCCGCCCTGCGTGCTGGGCTCGTAGTTGACGTGCTTGTTCTGGCCCGCCTTGTCCACGAAGAAGGCCATCTGCCCGTCACGCTGGTTGGTGCGCGCCTGCGTGGTCTGCGGCGCGTTGATCGGCAGCTGGAGGTAGTTGGCGCCGACGCGGTAGCGCTGCGTGTCGGAGTACGACAGCGTCCGGCCCTGCAGCATCTTGTCGTCCGAGAAGTCGATGCCATCCACCAGCACGCCGGTGCCGAAGGCGGACTGCTCGGTCTCGGCGAAGAAGTTGTCGACGTTGCGGTCGAGCACCATGCGGCCGATCTTCAGCAGCGGGAACTTGTCCTCCGGCCAGCGCTTGGTGTCGTCCAGCGGGTCGAAGTCGAGTTCCGGATGCGGGCCGTCGGACATCACCTGCACGCAGAACTCCCATTCCGGGTAATCGCCGCGCTCGATGGCCTCGTACAGGTCCTTGGTGGCGTGGCCGACCTCTTCCGCCTGGATCTTGGCCGCTTCCGGCGAGGTCAGGTTCTTCACGCCCTGCTTGGGCACCCAGGAGAACTTGGCCAGCACCGCCTCGCCCTGGGCGTTCACCAGCTTGTAGGTGTTGACCGAGGAACCTTCCATGTGCCGGTAGTCGGCGGGGATGCCCCAGGGCGACTTCACCCAGGTGACCATGTGCAGCGCTTCGGGGTGATGCTGCACGAAGTCGTAGAAGCGCCAGGCTTCCTGCCGGTTGGTCACCGGGTCCGGCTTGAAGGCGTGGATCATGTCGGGGAACTTGATGGCGTCGCGGATAAAGAAGATCCGCAGGTTGTTGCCAACCAGGTCCCAGTTGCCCTCGACGGTGTAGAACTTCACCGCGAAGCCGCGCGGGTCGCGCGCCGTCTCAGGGCTGTCCTTGGAGCCGATCACGGTGGAGAAGCGCACGAAGAGCGGCGTCTTCACCCCCTTCTCCGTCAGCACCTTGGCACGGGTATACTTGGTCGCGGGCTCGTCACCGATGGTGCCGTAGGCCTCGAAGTAGCCGTGCGCGCCGGTGCCGCGGGCGTGCACCACGCGCTCGGGGATACGCTCGCGGTCGAAATGGGTGATTTTCTCGATGAACTGATAGTTCTCGAGTGTTGCCGGGCCTCTCTCGCCAACCGAGCGGAGACTCTGATTGTCACGAACTGGATGGCCCTGACGCGTGGTCAGGATCGAGTTGCCGCTGTTGGCGGTCGCATCGGCCATGGTTTCATCTCCCTCGGCTGCGTGGGCTCCGGGACTCAATGATCGACGCCGTCAACCGGTTGCCACGCGCCAGCACATGTTGGCGCGCCGCCGGCCATCGCCGCAACAAGGCGCTGTCGCCGCGATAGTTGCGAGTGCTTCGCGTTATCTTTCAGCCGGCGACCGCGACTGCTGCCGTCATCAACCGGCCTTGCGGCCACCGCGCCTGGCCTCGCTTTCCAGCCGGTCGAGGCGGGTCTGCACGCGGCGCAGCGCGGCGGCGAAGATCTGCTTGCGCTGGGTGGCGCCGCGCGCCTCCTCGGGCGTGTTGCGGTTCTGCGGGGCGTCGTCCTTGCGGCGCAGCCGGTTGCGCTCGCGCGTCAGCTCCCGCGTGGCGTCGAGCTGCGTCCGCAGCACGGCTGCCAGCGACTGCAGCGCCGCGGTGTCCAGCTCGGCCAGCGCGGGATAATGGGACGGCGCGACCTGGGCGAACTCCGCCTCGCTCAGCAGCTTCTTCTCGCCGGCGATGCTGTCGGCCATGGGGGATATCTCCGGAAGCGGTTCGGTGGGTCGGACCGGCACGGCGGCGTGCCCGCCCGACCGCGCCGCTCATGCCGTGCGGCCCCGGGAAGCACAAGGTTTCGCCCGGAGCTTGCCGCGATCGCCGCCCAAACGTTGCGCAGGGCGAAAGCGCCAGGGATATGCCCCTGGGATATGTCCTTTGCGTGATCGCGGCACGAGACCCCTTGCTTCCGGACCGGGGATGGCGGAGGCGGGGCCGGGGCCAGGAAAAGGTTGGGAAGCTTGAGTCCGAACGAGTTGCTGCAAACGGAACCGCGTCCGGAATCGTACCTCGATGACCGGACCACGCGGGCGCCGGGTTTCCGTCCCTCGCTGTTCCGCTCCTTCTTTCTCGGCGGCTTCGAGTGTTCCAGCCACCGGCGCGGCGACCGCTCGCGGATCGACATGATGGAAGCCACGCGCCACGACGTGCTGGCCGAGAACGACTACCGACAGCTCGCCGGCTACGGCATCCGCAGCGTGCGCGACGGGCTGCGCTGGCACCGCATCGAGACCTCGCCCGGCCGCTACGACTGGTCCGAGGTGCTGCCGATGCTGCGCTCGGCGGAGCGGCTGGGCACGGAGGTGAGCTGGGACCTGCTCCATTACGGCTGGCCCGACGACCTCGACGCCTGGAGCGGAGAGTTCGTGGACCGCTTCGCGCGCTACGCCGCGGCCTTCGCGCGGCTGCACGGGGAGGAAACCGGGCGGGCGCCCACGGTGTGCCCGGTCAATGAGATCTCCTTCATGGCCTTCGCGGCCGGCGACCGGGGCTGGATGAACCCTTGGGGCATCGGCCGCGGCGGCGAGTTCAAGCGCCAGATGGTCCGCACCGCGCTGGCCGGCGCGCGGGCGGTGCGCGAGGCGGCGCCGGGCGCCCGTATCCTGGCGATCGACCCCATCATCAACATCGCCCCGCGCGACGGCGACGATCCGGAGCCGGTGGAGCGCTACAACGGCGGCCAGTACGAGGCCTGGGACATGCTGTTCGGGCACATCGCCCCCGAGCTCGGCGGCGGGCCCGACGCGGCGGACGTGATCGGCTTCAACTTCTACTGGAACAACCAGTGGATCGATAATTCCCACCCGCTGTCGCCCTTCGACAAGCGCTACATCCCCCCGCGCGAGCTGTTCCGCCGCACCTGGGAACGCTACGGCCTGCCGATCTTCATGGCCGAAACCAGCATCGAGGGCGACCGCCGCCCCGGCTGGCTGCGCTTCATGGGCGAGGAAGTGCGCGCCGCCATCCGCGACGGCGTGCCGATCGAGGGCATGTGCCTCTACCCCGTGCTGTCGCATCCGGGCTGGGACGACGGCCGCTACTGCCCCAACGGATTGCTGGAAATGGCCACGGAGGGCGACGGGCGCGTGGTGGACGCGCCGCTGCTGGCCGAGCTGCGCGAGCAGCAGCGCCTTTTCGCGGCGATGTTCGGGGACTGAGGGCGCCAGGCGCCATCGCCGGCAGGGGTTCACCACCCCGCCGGCCGCTGCCCTCCCCCGCACGCGCGGCGGGGGTGTCCGGGCGAGCACGAGCCGCCGGAAAACCTCGCCCTTCCGCTCCAGCCCGGGCGCTCTCCGACAGCGCCCCGCCTGTTCTTTGAGACGAAACGATCTTGCGGCGGTCCCGTGTCCCGGATGACATGCGGGGGATGGTGCCGACTCTGGGAAGCCTGAACATGCGCCGCTTCCGCCATGGCGGAGCGGACGGCGCATCCCCTGCGCCCTCGCGTTCCGTGGTGGCGCTGGTGGCGAGCGGCGCGGTGCTGGGGCTTCTGGTGGCGCTGGGCGCCGCCTCGCTGGCCTGGAACCTGCGGCAAAGGCAGCTCCAGGAAAACGGCGAGGACCTGGCGCGGCTGTCCTTCGTGCTGGCCGAACAGACCGAGCAGTCGCTGCAATCCATCACGCTGCTGCAGCGGCGTATCCTCGAGGAGGTACGCAACGGCCAGATCGACACACCCGAAGCCTTCCGGCAGAGGTTCGGCAGCCCTGCCTTCAACCAGGCACTGCACGACCGCATCGACGGCCTGCCGCAGATCAACGAGCTGGGGATCGTCGACAACACCGGGCAGTTGGTGAACTTCTCGCGCGGGTGGCCCATCCCAGCGGTGAACGTCGGCGACCGCGACTACTTCCACCGGCTGAGCGGCGAGGCCGCACCGCCCTACGTGATCAGCCGCCCGATGCGCAGCCGAAGCTCCGGCAACTGGACGATCTTTCTTGCCCGCCGGGCCTCGGCGCCCGACGGCACGCTGCTGGGCCTGGTGCTGGGGGCGATCGAGCTGAGCTCCTTCGAGAAGCTTTACAGCCGCATCGCCACCGAGGAAGGGTTGGCCATCACGCTGGTGCGCCGCGACGGCGTGCTGCTGGCGCGCTTCCCCGCCCGGGGCGAGATCACCGGCCAGGCCGTGGGCACCGCCGAGCGCTTCCAGCAGCTGCTCGCCGGGGGCGAGCACAGCGTGACGATCCAGAACAGCCTCATCGACGACCAGAGCCGGCTGATGGCCGTGCAGGCCCTGCCGAGCTACCCGATGGGGATCAACGTCAGCCAGACCCTGCACGCGGCGCTGGCCGAATGGCGGCAGGAAGCGGCCGCGCTGGCGCTGGCGGTGCTGCTGATCGAGGGCGGGATCGCCGGTATGGTGGTGCTGGGGCTGCGGCAGCTGCGGGCCCAGGGGCGCCTCGCCGAGGCCTGGGCGGAGCGTGCCGAGGCCGGACGCGCCGCCGCGCTGGCCGAGCTGGCGCTGGCGCGCGAGCGCGAGGCCGCCGAACGGGAAGCCCGGCTGAAGGACCGGCGCTTCGCCCGCGCGCTCGACGCCATGGGCCAGGGCCTGTGCATGTTCGACGCCGCCGGGCGGCTGCTGGTGCACAACGCCACCCTCCACGCGATGCTGCAACTGCCGCCCGAGGCGCTGCAGGCGGGCATGCCCTTCGAGGCGCTGGAAGCGGCGCTGTCGCGCTCGACGATCCTGCGGCCGGGTGACGCGGCGGCGCTGGTGGCCCCGCTGCGGGAAGCGTCGCGCGGTGGCCGGCAGGGCAGCTTCGTGTGGCGCTGGGCGGACGGGCGTTCCTTCGCGGTGACGGTGCAGCCGGCGACCGAGGAAGGCAGCTGGCTCGCGAGCTTCGAGGAGGTGACGGAGCGGCTGCGCGCGGAACAGCAGATCCTGCACATGGCGCAGCACGACGCGCTGACCGGCCTGGCCAACCGCACCCTGCTGCACGAAAGGCTGCGGCAGGCTGCCGCTGCCGCGGCGGCTCGCGGCGAGCGGTGCGCGCTGCTGTGCCTCGACCTCGACCACTTCAAGGTGGTGAACGACACGCTGGGCCACCCGGTCGGCGATGCCCTGTTGCAGGAGGTGGCGCGGCGCCTCGGGTGCTGCGTGCGCGACGCCGACACGGCCGCGCGCCTCGGCGGCGACGAGTTCGCGGTGTTGCAGACCGGGATCAGCCAGCCCGGGGAGGTCGCGCAGCTGGCGCAGCGGCTGATCGAGGAGCTGTCGCGCCCCTACGAGATCGGCGGCCGGCAGCTGGCGCTGGGGGTGAGCATCGGCAGCGCCCTGGCGCCGGAGGACGGCGAGACCGGCGAGACGCTGCTGCGCCACGCCGACTTCGCGCTCTACAGCGCCAAGGCGGAAGGGCGCGGCCGGCACCGCGTCTTCGAGCCGGCGATGAACACCCGCATGCAGGCGCGCCTGGCGCTCGAGGCGGAGCTCAGGCGGGCGCTGGAGGAAGGGGAGTTCCACCTCCTCTTCCAGCCGCTGCTGAGCCTGCCGGACCGGCAGGTGGTGGGCTTCGAGGCGCTGCTGCGCTGGCGCCATCCGCGGCACGGGCTGATGGCGCCCGACAGCTTCATCCCGCTGGCCGAGGAAACCGGGCTGATCGTGCCGATCGGCCACTGGGTGCTGCGCGAGGCCTGCCGCGAGATGCGCCGCTGGCCGGGGCATTGCCGGGTGGCGGTGAACCTGTCGCCGGTGCAGCTCGCCGACGGGCCGGCGCTGTTGCGCAGCGTGGAGGACGCGCTCGCGGCCTCCGGCGAGCCGGCCGGGCGGCTGGAACTCGAGATCACGGAATCCGCCATGCTGCGCGGCACCGAGGAGGTTCTGGACACGCTGCGCCGCCTGAAGGAACGGGGCGTGCGGCTCGCCATGGATGATTTCGGGACCGGCTATTCCTCGCTGGGATACCTGCGAACCTTTCCCTTCGACAAGGTGAAGATCGACCGCTCCTTCGTGCGCGACCTGCCCCACGACGGCGAGAGCCGGGCCATCGTCCACGCGGTGATCGGGCTGTGCGGCACGCTGGGCCTGACGGTCACGGCGGAAGGGGTGGAAACCGAGGAACAGCTGGCGCAGCTGCAGCGGGAAAACTGTTCCGAGGTCCAGGGCTACCTGTTCGGCGCCCCGCAACCGGCCGAGGAAGCGCTGCGGCTCGTGCGCGGTGCCGCGGCCCGGCGGCAGGACGGCGGTGCCGCGGGCACGGCGCAGGTGGCGGGCTTGGCGGCGGACGAGGCGCGAGCCTGAACCACGCGCGCCCTCCGGCGCACCGGACCGGCACGGGGCTCCGGAAGCGGGCGGCTGCCCGCTGGAAGCGCCCGTCAGAACCCCGCTTCCTGCCGGAGTGCGGCCCGCTGCTCCCGGCCCGCACCCTTTGGGTCCCCCGGTTCAGGCCCCTGGTGCGGGACTGAAGCCGGGGGTGCGGCGGCTCAGCGCACCGGCGTCACGTTGTTGAAGCGGTCCAGCAGCGTGGCCGCGGCGTTGACGCAGGCCTCGGTGGACTCGTTCTCGGCGCAGCGGACGCGGAACTCGGTGTCGCCTCGCTCGAGCCGGAAGCTGGCGGCGCGCGACGGCGGCGGCCCCCAGCGGTGCGGCCCGCCCGGTCCGTGGAAACCGGGCATCCCGGGCCCCTGCATGCCGGCGCCCGGCATCCCGGGCCCGCCCATGACGGGTCCGTGGCCCCAGACGCCCGGACCGCCCGGCGGCCGCGGTGCTTCCGTGGGTGTGGCAGGGGGTGGGGCGGGCGGCGTGGCGGGGGCGGTTGCGGGCGGCACGGGCGCTGCCGGCGGCGTCTGGGCCAGCGCGGTTCCGGCGGCGACGGCGCCGGCGAGAAGCAGTCCGGTACCCAGCGAGAGCAGCGTTCTCATGCGGGGAGTTCTCCTTTTCCAAACCTGCGACGTCCGGACCCACGACGGACCCGCGCGGCGCGGACCCACCCGGCGGCGCCGGGTTTCGTGGCAGTCGGTGGCAGTACCGCCGCAATAGCACCAGGGAAACCGCGGTTCAGCAGGCAAGTTGCGACGGAGTGTTTCGTGCCGGCACTACGGTAATACAGGCGTGAACCCACGCCATTTTCTTGACGATTACTGCCACAATCTCGCCCCAAGCTGGGCCTTCTCTCCGCCGGGTATGGAACGGTCGTATCGAAAGGGTGGAAGCCCGAAGGCACGGCCGCCGTTATGGAGTGGCTGATGATGCGAGATCATGGGGGAGGACTGCGGTCGTGACTTCTCGATCGGTGCGGGAACCGGCGCGGAAAACCATTCCCGCCGGGGCGGCGCCGCTCCTGCGGAAGCTGGCGCTGGGCCTGGCGCTCACGGTGTCCGCGGTGGCGCCGGCACTGGCGGCGCCGGGCTTCGCCACCGGCAACGTCAATCTCCGCGCCGGCCCAGGCACGGCCTATCCGCAGGTGACGGTGCTCGGGGCGGGGCAGCCGGTGGAAATCTTCGGCTGCCTCGAGGGCTACAACTGGTGCGACGTCGGCGCCAACGGCACCCGCGGCTGGGTGGCGGGCAGCTACCTGCAATACGTCTACGAGGGGCAGCGCGTGCTGGTGCCGGACTACGGCCCCAGGATCGGCCTGCCGATCGTGGGTTTCGCCTTCGGGGATTATTGGGGGCGGTATTATCGCGGGCGTTCCTGGTACGCCGATCGCGACCGCTGGGGTGGCCCGCCGCCTCCGCCGCGTCCCGACTGGCGCGGCGGTCCTCCGGGTGGCCCCCCGGGTGGCCCGGGCTGGCATGGCGGTCCGCCGGGCGGTCCGGCTGGCGGCCCCGGATGGCGCGGTGGCCCGCCAGGTGGCCCCCCGGGCGGCGGTCCCGGCTGGGAGCACGGGCCGGGTCCCGGTGGACCGGGGCGCGGCCCCGGCCCCGCGAATTTCGGCGGTCCCGGTGGGCCCCGGGGTGAAGGTCCAGGCGGCCCACGGGGTGAAGGCCCGGGCGGCGGCCCGCGCGGTCCCGATGGTGGCCCCGGCGGGCCGCACGGTCCCGGCGAGGGCCCAGGCGGCCCGGGACGCGGGCCTGGCTGAACCACGCATTTCCGCGCGACGGATCGGGAAAGGGCGGCAGGAGCCGCCCTTTTCCATGCGCACCCCTCGAACAGCCCGCCGGAAGGGCCGGCGGGACGCAGGGCTGCCGCCCGGCGGGCCCGCGCAGCCTGGGCGCCCGGGGCCGGCCCCGCTATAGTCCGGGTGGCCCGCCGGACCGGGCGCCCCTCCCCTTCCCCGCCGCAGGACAACACCGCCGCATGACCATCGCGATCGAACTCGGCACCACGGTCGCGGGCGCCCCCGCGACGCTGGACCTGGAGGAGCTGATCGCGACCCGGCTGCTGGTGCAGGGCAATTCGGGGTCGGGCAAGTCGCACCTGCTGCGCCGCCTGATGGAGCAGAGTGCGCCCTGGGTGCAGCAGGCGGTGATCGACCCGGAAGGCGATTTCGTGTCGCTGGCCGACCGCTTCGGCCACCTGGTGATCGATGCCGCCGCGCAGACCGAGCGGCAGCTGTCACAGGCCGCCGAGCGGGTGCGCGAGCACCGCGTCTCCGTGGTGCTCAACCTCGAGGGACTCGACGCCGACGGGCAGATGCGCCGCTCCGCCGCCTTTCTCGAGGGGATGTTCGAGGTCGGGCGCGACCTGTGGTCGCCGATGCTGGTGGTGGTGGATGAGGCGCAGATCTTCGCCCCCGCCGCGGCGGGCGAGGTGTCGGACGAGGCACGCCGTGCCTCGCTGGGCGCCATGGCCAACCTGATGTCGCGCGGCCGCAAGCGCGGCCTCGCCGGCATCATCGCGACGCAGCGGCTGGCGAAGCTCGCCAAGAACGTGGCGGCCGAGGCCTCGAACTTCCTGATGGGCCGCACCTTCCTCGACATCGACATGCAGCGCGCGGCCGACCTCCTGGGCATGGACCGCCGGCAGGCGGAACAGTTCCGCGACCTGCCGCGCGGCTCCTTCGTGGCGCTGGGCCCGGCGCTGTCGCGTCGCCCCCTGCCCTTACGGATCGGTCCGGTGGAAACCGCCACGCGCTCGGCCGGGCCGAAGCTGATGCCGCTGCCCGAGCAGGTGGCGGAGGAGGTGCGCGAAGCGATCCTGGCGCCGGCACCGGAGCCAACCCGCGCCGTGCCGCGCCGCCCGCCGCCCCCGCCGCCGGTGGACATCCTGGCGCAGCTCGCCGCCCATCGCCCCGCCCCGGTGCACGAGCGCGCGGCCGAGCCCGCCGCCCCCACCGCCGAGGAGATCGAGGCGCGCGAGCGCAAGCTGGACGAGGTTCTCCGCGCGCTGCTGGAGGATCCGGAAGCCGCCTTCCGCCCGGTCAGCGTGTTGTACGGCGATTTCCTGGTGCGCTGCCGGATCCGCGCGGTGGGCGGCAAGCCGCTGGAGCTGCCGGAGTTCCGCCGCCGCCTCGCCGCCGCCAAGGCCGGCGTCGGCGCCGCCGAGGAAGGGAGCGCCGAGTGGGAAGAGATCCGCACCCGCGCGGCCGCGCTGCCCGAGGACGTGCAGGGCGTGTACCAGATGCTGGCCCGCGCGGCGCTGCTGCGTCTGCCCTGCCCCTCCGACGCCGCGGTGGCGCAGGCCTACGGCACGCGCTCGCTGGGGCGGGCGCGCCGGGTGATCACCTACCTGGAGGAACAGGGCATGGTGGTGGTGCAGCAGGGGCGCGAAGGCCGGCGCGTGGCGCTGGTGGAGCTGGGCTGGGAAACCGCGCCCGGCGACGCGGATGCCGAGGCGGCGTGACCCCGCGCCCCGCCGCCGTTCGGGCGGCGGGGGATTCTGGTACCGCTATTCCGCCGCCACCGGCACCGCGCGCTGCGGCGCGCCGGTCCGCGCGTGCGTCGCGTAGAGCATGAGCCCGGTAAAGGCGAGGCCGCCCACGATGTTGCCGAGCAGCGTCGGGATCTCGTTCCAGATCAGGTAGTCGCCGATGGTGAGATGGCCGCCCATGATGATGGCGGAGGGGAACAGGAACATGTTCACCACCGAATGCTCGAAGGTCATGTAGAAGAACACCATGATCGGCATCCACATGGCGATCACCTTGCCCGGCACGGAGGTGGAGATCATCGCCCCGATCACCCCGGTGGACACCATCCAGTTGCACATCATGGCCCGCACGAAGAGCGTCAGCATGCCCGAGGCACCGTACTGGGCGTAACCGAGGGTCCGCGCCTCGCCGATGCCGCCGATGAACTTGCCGACCGCGTTCGGTTCGGTGGCGAAGCCGAAGGTGAAGACGATCGACATCATCACCGCGACAATGAGCGCGCCGGCGAAGTTGCCGACGAAGACCAGCGCCCAGTTGCGGGCGACGCCGCCCACCGTCACGCCGGGCCTGCGGTCGAGCAACGCCAGCGGGGTGAGCACGCAAACGCCGGTGAACAGGTCGTAGCCCAGCAGGTAGAGCATCGAGAAGCCGACCGGAAACAGCAGCGCCCCGATCAGCGGCTGTCCGGTGCCCTGGTTGATGGTGACCGCGAAGGCGGCGGCCAGGGCCAGGATCGCCCCCGCCATGAAGGCGCGGATCACGGTGTCCCGGGTGGCCATGAAGACCTTTGCCTCCCCGGCATCGATGGCTTTGCGCACGAACTCGGCGGGCGGCAGGTAGGACATGGGCGGTTGCTCCGGAAAGCTCAGGGCCAGTCCTGGCCCGGCCAGTTCCGGCATCGATGCAAACCGCATGCCGCCCGCCACCCTCAGGGTTCCGCGGGTCCCTCGCTCCGCCCCCGAGGATAGTGCGGCAGCCCCGGCGGCAGCCCGACCCAGGGCAGCCGGCTCGCGGTCCAGACATGGTCGCGCGGCGGCACCCGCGCCGGGTCATCCAGCGTGGCGGTGGCGATGTCCATCTCGTCGGGCTGGTCGTCGTTGCGGAAGGTGATGGAGCTGCCACAGCTGGCGCAGAAGCCTCGTCGCCCATGCAGGCTGGAGGCGTGTTCGCGCAGACCTCCGCGGGTCAGTGCGAAGTCCCGCGGGTGGATGCTGAACCACGCCACCGCCGCGGCGCCGGCCGAGCGCCGGCAGTCGGTGCAGTGGCATACGGTGCTGTTGAAGGGCGTGCCGGCGGCGCGGTAGCGGACGGCGCCGCAAAGGCAGCCGCCTTCGAGGGGAATGGGCGTGTCCATCGGGTCCTCGCGCGAAGGTGCGCTCCTGGAAGAGCCGCCGCAGTGAAGATGGTCTGCCCGCCCCGTGGCAAGCGCGGCGTTGCGGCTCTAGCTTCCCGCCCCATGGATGGATGGCTGATCGGCGTGCCCACCCCCGGCGACACGGCGGGCGTGGGCGAGGAACGGTACTTCGCGGCCTGGGTCGCGGAGGAAGCGGCGGCGCTGCGGGCGGTGCGCGACCACGTCGCGGCGCCGGGCGGCGAGGCCGCCGGCACGCCCAGGGCGGTGGAGCCGCTGGCGGAAACGGCGCTGCGGACCTACGGCGCCGCGCCGGGCGGCGTGGTGGAGGTCTTGGCCCCCACGAGCTGAGCCGCGCCGGCCGGGGGGATCGCCGGGGCCAGCCGCCCGGTTCGATCGTCCCATCAGGCCGTTCGGCTGAGCCGTCCAGGCAGGTCGTCCCGGCGGGCCGTCAGGCCAGGCCGGGCCGGAGCCGTGCGACCGCAGCGGACCGGCTGAAAGCGCTCGGCTGAGGCGGGCCGGAACAGGGCCGACCGCCCACCCCGCAAACCCGTGCCCGCCCGTTCGTTAGCCTCCGGACTCGGTCAGGAGAGGACGGACCATGCGGGAGCTGAAGGGAGCGACGGTGGTGATCACCGGCGCGTCGAGCGGCATCGGGCGGGCGGCGGCGCAGTGCTTCGCGCGCGAAGGCGCCAACGTCGTGGTTTCGGCCCGGCGCGCCAGCGTGCTGGAGGAGGTCGTGGCCGAGTGCGAGCGGCTGGCCACCACCAAGGGCGGCGGCGTGCTGGCCGTGGCGGCCGACGTGGCGGATGCCGGCGCGATGAAGGCGCTGGCGGAACAGGCGGTCGCGCGCTTCGGGCATGTCGACGTCTGGATCAGCAATGCCGGTGTGGGCGTGGTGGGCGACTTCCCCGCCGCGCCGATCGAGACGCACGAGCAGGTGGTGCGCACCAACCTGCTGGGCGTGATGAACGGCGCGCACGCGATCCTGCCGCATTTCCGGCAGCGCCGTCAGGGCGTGCTGATCCACACCAACTCGCTCGGCGCCTGGGTGCCGGCGCCCTACGCCGCCTCCTACTCGGCCAGCAAATTCGGCATCCGCGGCTTCTCGGAAGCGCTGCGGGGCGAGCTCGGTGCCTGGCCGGGCATCCAGGTCTGCGAGGTGTATCCGGGCTTCGTGGACACGCCGGGCATCGCGCACGCGGCCAACCACGTCGGCCGGGCGCTGAGCGTGCCGCCGCCGGTGCTCAGCCCCTTCGAGGTGGCGGAGACGATGGTGGCGCTGGCCCGGCGCCCGCGCCCGGGCGTGATGGTCGGGGCCGCGGCCTGGGCCTCGCGGCTGGGCTACGCCGTGGCGCCGGGGGCCGTGCGCTGGGGCATGGGGCGCTTCATGGAACGGTATTTCCGCCAGGCCGAGCGCGTGCCGGTGACGGACGGGGCGCTGTTCGCCGCGCCCACGCGCCAGCCCGGGGTGTATGGCGGCTGGCGGCGGCAGCGCCTGGGCCGCAGCCCGGTGAAAACCGGCGCGCTGGTGCTGGGCGGCGCCGCGCTGGCGCTCTGGCTGGCGCGGCGCTCGACCCGCGCCTGAGGCGGACGCGCGCCGCCGTCCGGCACGGCGGGGTGGGCAGGCCGCCCTTTCCCGCCGCGCCGAGGCGCCTTACTCCTCGTAGGCCACGACGCGCTGCTGTTGCTCGCCCAGCCCGGCGATGCCCAGCCGCATGGTCTGGCCCGGGCGCAGAAAGACCGGCGGCTTCAGCCCCATGCCCACGCCGGGCGGGGTGCCGGTGCTGATCACGTCGCCCGGGTGCAGCGTGATGAAGTGCGACACGTAGGACACGAGGTGCTGCACCCCGAAGATCATGGTGGAGGTCGAACCGTCCTGGCGCCGCTGCCCGTCGACCTCGAGGAACAGCGACAGGTCCTGCGGATCGGGCACCTCGTCCGCGGTGACCAGCCAGGGGCCGAGCGGGCCGAAGGTGTCGGCGCCCTTGCCCTTGTCCCAGGTGCCGCCGCGCTCCGATTGCCAGGAGCGTTCGCTGACGTCGTTGCTGACGGCAAAGCCCGCGACGTGCGACAGGGCATCGTGCACCGCGACGTTCTTGGCCCTGGTGCCGATGATCACCGCGAGCTCGACCTCCCAGTCGGTCTTGCTGCTGCCCTTGGGGATCACGACGTCGTCGTTGGGGCCCTGCAGCGCGCCCAGCGACTTCAGGAAGATGATCGGCTCCTTGGGGATCGGCGCGCCGGTCTCGGCCGCGTGGTCGGCGTAGTTCAGGCCGATGCACACGAAGTTGCGCATCCCCGACACCGGCGGGCCCAGGCGCGTGCCCGGCGCGACGGCGGGCAGCGTCGCGGGATCGAGGGCGCGCAGCCGGTCGAGCCCGGCCGGCGACAGCGCCTCCCCAGCCAGGTCGGGGATCACCGCCGACAGGTCGCGGATCGTGCCGTCGGTGTCGAGCAGGCCGGGTTTCTCGGCGCCCGCGGGGCCATGTCGCAGCAGTTTCATCGCTGTTCGGTTTCCTCGTGCTTTCGCATCGCCGGGGACTCTCCGCCTCGGCCGGAGGGGTGGCAAGAGGCACCGCCACTCGGTGCGCCGGGGCACCGAACCGGCTCCCGCCCGGCGGCTCTCCCTGCTGGCCTCCTGGCGCGCCCCTGGCGCCCCCCTCGGGAACAACCGCCGCTTCCTTTCCCTCGACGAAGCGGCGGCCGATCCGGCTCAGCTCGCGCGGGCCATCACGCCGTGCGGCCCCGCCCGGCCGGTCTCGTCCGGCTCCGCGCCCGGCGGCGCGGCATCGGGGCCGCCGCTCATCTCCACGTGGCGTGCCTCGCGCCCGATCGCGGCCATCAGGCAGAAGACCACCGCGCCGATGCCGACCGTGATGCCGAGCGCCAGCCCGTAATTGCCGCCGAAGCTGTCCGCCAGCGCCGACTGGATCGTGGCGTTGGCGGCGGCCAGCATATTGCCGAACTGGTACACGAAGCCCGGGAAGGTGCCGCGGATCTCGGGCGGCGAGATCTCGTTCAGGTGCGCCGGCACCACGCCGAAGGTGCACTGCACCAGGAACTGCATCAGGAAGGCCGTGGCGGCCAGCGTCACCACGCCGCTGGCGGTGGACCAGAAGAACACCAGCACCACGGCGCAGATCGTCGCGATCATCAGCTGACGCCGCCGGCCCCAGAGCTGCGACAGCGTGCCGCCGGCGAGGCAGCCCAGGATGGCGCCGATGTTGTAGATCACGGCGACCGTGGCGACCTCGTGCACCGAAAGCCCGTGCTGCACGCGCAGGAACACGGGATACAGGTCCTGCGTGCCGTGGGAGAAGAAGGCAGCCGCGGTCATCAAGAGGATCGCGTAGCCGACGAGGCGCCCGTGCTGGCGCAGCGCGCCCAGCATCGAGAGGCCCGCCCCCGTGCCGGGCTGCCGCGCCAGCCGCTGCCGCCGCTCCCAATCCGGGCTTTCCGGCACCACGCGGCGGACATAGAGCACCAGCAGCGCCGGGATCAGCGTGACCACGAACATGCCGCGCCAGCCCAGGCTCTCGTAGAACAGCCCGTAGAGCAGCGCCGCCAGCAGGTAGCCGAAGGAATAGCCGGACTGGAGGATGCCCGACACCAGCCCGCGCCAGTGCGCCGGAACGCTTTCCATGGTCAGCGAGGCGCCCACACCCCACTCGCCGCCCATGGCCACGCCGTAAAGGGCGCGGAACAGCAGGAAGATGCCCAGCGTCGGCGCCAGCCCCGAGGCCGCGCCCAGCACAGAGAAGATCAGCACGTTGGCGATCAGCACCGGCCGCCGTCCCCAGCGGTCCGCCGCCCAGCCGAAGATCGCCGCCCCCACCACGCGCAGCGCCAGGGTCAGGGTGATGGCCCAGGTGATGTCGGTGATGCCGACGCCGAAGGTCTTGGCGACGTCGCCCACCACGAAGATCAGGATAAAGAAGTCGAAGGCATCCACGGTCCAGCCAAGGAAGCAGGCCAGCACGACATGGTAGGGATTGGTGGGGCGCGAAGCGACCGTGCCGCCGCCCCCGGAGCCGGCCGGCGGGAGGCCCCCGCCGTTGCGCTGCCCGAACGGCAGATTCGCTGGTGACCCTGACATACGACGTACCCCTCCCCCACGGCCGGGGTCTTCGCCCCTGATCCGGATCGTTTCCTAAGGAGAGGATGTCGCCCGCCGGACCTGGCGCCAAGTGAAAAGCGAACCATCCGGTTACTTATTGTGGGGATGTGGCCGGGATCCGCTGGGCAGCGGGGATGATCCAGGCCGGCGTGGCGACGACGGGTGGGGCAGCGCCGTGTCGGAACAGCGAAGCACGGCGCCGGTCCAGGCGGCACCGTTGCGGGCCGGCACGATCAAGCCTGAGGCTTATCGAACCCAGGATGGGTAACCCCGGGCCAGTCGAACGAGGTCGGTCGAACCGAGGTCAGTCGAACCGAGGTCGGTCGAACCGAAGCCGCTCCGAGATGAAAGGCACGCCGGAAAGCCTTCTCGGCGTGAAGTCCGGAAAGCAGCGCCTCCGGAAGCGGAGCCGCGGGCGGGCCATCGCGGCCCGCCCGGACTCAGTCACTCCTGCTCAGCGAGTTTGCATCAGTGGTTGTGCCGCGCCTCGCCGCGCGTCTCGATGATGTTGAGGTAGACCGTCGCCGGCTCCAGGCAGGCGCCGGTGCCGAGCTGCCCCACCATGGAGCGCTGGATTTCCTGCCAGGGCGTCTGGCTCGGCGGGATCACCGGCTTCCAGGCGTCGCGGCGGGCCTGCAGCTCCTCCTCGGGGATCAGCACGTCGACCTTGCGGGTGTTGAGGTCGATGCGGATCGGATCGCCGGACTTCAGCAGCGCCAGCCCGCCACCCACCGCCGCCTCGGGCGACACGTTGAGGATCGAGGGGCTGCCCGAGGTGCCGCTCTGCCGCCCGTCGCCCATGGTGGGCAGGTTCTCGATGCCGCGCTTAATGAGTTCCGCCGGCGGCCGCATGTTCACCACCTCCGGCGCCCCCGGGTAGCCCACCGGGCCGACGTTGCGGATCACCAGCACCGTCCTTTCGTCGATGCCCAGCGAGGGGTCGTCGATCGTCTCGTGGTACTGCTCGGGCCCCTCGAACACCACGACCTTGCCGGTGAACACGCCCGGCGGGTCGCTGAGGAAGCGGGCGCGGAAGGCCTCGTCGATCACGCTGATCTTCATCACCGCGTTGTCGAAGATGTTGCCCGACAGGATCGCGAAGCCGCCGTGATGCTTCATCGGCTGATCGAAGCGGCGGATCACCTCGTGGTCGGGCTCGGGCACCGGCTCCAGGTTCTCCGCGACCGTCTTGCCGTTCACCGTCATGGCCCCGCCGTGCAGCAGCCCGGCGCCGTGCAGTTCCTTCAGCACGCCCTGCACGCCGCCCGCGTGATAGAAGCCCTCGCCCAGGAAGCGCCCGGCCGGCTGCACGTCGCACAGCAGCGGCACGTCGTGGCCGATACGGTCCCAGTCCTCGATCTTCAGCTCCACGCCCATGTGGCGGGCGATGGCGATCAGGTGCGGCGGGCAGTTGGTGGACGCGCCCAGCGCCGAAGCCGCGACGATGGCGTTCTCAAAGGCCTGGCGCGTCAGGATGTCGGAAGGGCGCAGGTTCTCGTGCACCATGCCCACGATGCGCTTGCCGGTGGCATGGGCGATCTGCCCGCGCTCACGATGGGCTGCGGGAATGGCGGCGCAGCCGGGCAGGCTCATGCCCAGCGCTTCCGCCAGCGAGTTCATCGACAGCGCCGTGCCCATGGTGTTGCAGTGGCCGACCGAGGTGGCGGACGACGCCACGAGATCCATGAACTCCTCGTAATCGATCTCGCCCGCGGCCATGCGGCGACGGCCTTCCCAGATGATCGAGCCCGATCCGGTCAGCCGTCCCTGGTAGTGGCCATCGAGCATCGGCCCGCCCGACAGCACGATCGCCGGGATGTTCACGGTGGCGGCGCCCATCAGCATGGCGGGCGTGGTCTTGTCGCAGCCGGTGGTGAGCACGACGCCGTCCAACGGGTAGCCGTGCAGCACCTCCACCAGGCTCAGGTACTGCAGGTTGCGGTCCAGCGCCGCGGTGGGGCGCTTGCCGGTTTCCTGGATCGGGTGGACCGGAAATTCCAGCGGCACGCCGCCGGCGTCGCGGATGCCGGCCTTGACCCGGTGGGCGAGGTCGATGTGGTGGCGGTTGCAGGGCGCGATGTCGGAACCGGTCTGGGCGATGCCGATGATCGGCCGGCCATCCTGAAGCTCTTCGCGCGTCAATCCGAAGTTCAGGTAGCGCTCGGTGTAGAGGGCCGTGAGGTCCGGATAGTTACGGTCATTGAACCAGCGGCGGCTGCGCAGGGTTCGTCCGTTCTGGTCGTTCATTGTGCTTGTTTCCTCACCTCTGGTCGTGACGAAGCGTTTCGGCAACGATTGGGCAGATCCTCGGTGTAAACTTTGGGCTATACTGGGTCGGAACGCACCCTCCCGATGCTGATCTTTCGCGGAATACGAGCCATGCCGCCTGCGCTTCGTACCTCGCCCATCCTGGGCCTGCTCCTGGGTTCCCTGGCAAGCCTCGCCTCCACGGCAGGCCAGGCACAGGAGGCGGCGTCGCCCAACGGGCGCGGCGGAGGCGGCGCGGGCGGCGCACCGGCCGTGGCGGTGGCGGTGCAGCCGGCCACCGTCGGCTCGGTGCCGGTGGAGGTCACCACCAACGGCGTGGCCGAGGCGCCCTCGGTGATCTCGGTCCGCTCCCGCGTGGACGGGCAGGTCGAGCGCGTGCTGGTGAACGAGGGCGACACGGTGCAGGCGGGCCAGGTGCTGTTCACCCTCGACAGCCGGGTGACCCAGGCGCAGCTGGCGCAGCAGCAGGCGAACCTCGATCGCGACCGCGCCACCGCCGCGCGCGCCGCCAGCGACGCGCAGCGCTACGCCTCCTTGCGCTCGGGCGCCTTCGCCTCGGTGCAGCAGGCCGACCAGGCGCAGGCCGAGGCCGTGGCCGCCGCCGCCACGGTGCGCGCCGACGAGGCGATGCTGGCGCAGACGCGCCTCAACCTCGACTTCGCGACCATCCGCGCCGAGGCGCCGGGCCGGCTGGGCGCCCTGCCGGTCAAGGCCGGCAACTTCGTGCGCGCCTCCGAGGGCGTGGTGCTGGCCACCATCACCCAGACCAACCCGATCCTGGTGAGCTTCTCGGTGCCGGAAGGCTGGCTGGGCGAGCTGCGCGCGGCCCAGGCACGCGGCGAGAAGCCCAAGGTCCTGGCCAGCCGCCCGTCGCGGCAAACGGCGGAACAGGGCGGCGCCGCTGGGCCGGGACAGCCCGCGGTGGGCGAGCTGGTCTTCGTGGACAGCGCGGTGGACAGCACCACCGGCACCATCAAGCTCAAGGGCCGCTTCAGCAACGAGCCCGCGCGCCTCTGGCCCGGGCAGTTCCTCGAGGTCGCGCTGGTCCCGCGCGAGGAACCCAACACCCTGTCCGTGCCGGCCGAGGCGGTGCAGCGCGGCCAGCAGGGCGCCTTCCTGTTCACGGTGCACGACAACACCGCGCGCCGCGTCGGCGTGCGGGTGGTGCGCTACGTCAACGGCCGCGCCGTGCTGGCCGACGCGCAGGTCGCGAACGGAGAGCCGGTGGTGACCGAGGGCGCCGTGCGTCTGCAGGACGGCATGCGCGTCGCGGTGCGCAGCCCCGAGAACAAGAACGGCGGGGCCGGGGCGACCGTGACCGGCGAGGCCGCGAAACCGGACGCGCCCCGGCGGGAGGCGTCGCGATGAAGGGCCTGTCCGCACCCTTTATCCAGCGGCCGGTGATGACCTGCCTCTTGATGGCAGCCATCGTGGTGGCCGGCATCGTGGGCTACTTCAACATGCCGGTGGCGGCGGTGCCGCGGGTGGACTTCCCCGTGATCACCGTCACCGCCACGCTGTCGGGCGCCAGCCCCGAAACCATGGCCACCTCGGTCGCCCTGCCGATGGAGCGCGAGTTCTCCACCATCGCGGGCATCGACCAGATTTCCTCGACCTCCGGCCAGGGCTCGACGCAGATCACGCTGCAGTTCGTGCTCAACCGCAACATCGACGCGGCGGCGCAGGACGTGCAGGCGGCCCTCACCCGCGCGCAGCGCAAGCTGCCGGCGGAGATGACGACGCCGCCCTCGTATCGCAAATCCAACCCGGCCGACGCGCCGGTGCTGCTGCTGACGCTGCGCGGCGGCGACACGCCGCTCTACAAGCTCAACGACATCGCCTCGACCCTGGTCTCGCCCTCGCTGTCGCGGGTGCCGGGCGTGGCGCAGGTGCTGACCTTCGGCGAGCAGCTCTACGCCATCCGCGTGCAGATGCGGCCCGAGCGGCTGGCCTCGATGGGGCTGACGCTGGACCAGGTGAGCAGCGCCATCGCGACGGCCAACTCCAACACCCCGGTGGGCACGCTCAGCGGCAACCGGCAGCAGCTGGTGCTGCGTTCCAACGACCAGCCGCAGGACGCCGACGCCTTCTCGAAGCTGGTGGTGGCCGGCCGTCCGGGCGCGCCGGTGCGGCTGGGTGACCTGGCCGATGTCGAGGATGGGGTCGAGAAGGACAAGATCGCCTCCTTCCGCAACGGCGAGCGCGGGCTGACGCTGGCCGTTCAGCGCCAGCCCGACGCCAACACGGTGGACGTGGTGGACGGCGTGCGCGCCGCCCTGCCCGCCCTGCGCGCCGCCCTGCCGCCCGGCGCCTCGCTGGACGTGAACCTCGACCGCTCGCTCTCGATCCGCAGCGCGGTGCACGACGTGCAGGAAAGCCTGCTGATCGCCATCGGGCTGGTGGTGCTGGTGGTGTGGCTGTTCCTGCGCCGCCTGATGGCGACCATCATCCCGATGATCGCGGTGCCGGTCTCGCTCGCGGGCACGCTGGGGCTGATGTACCTGCTGGGCTACGGCATCGACAACGTGACGCTGCTGGGCCTGACGCTGGCCGTGGGCCTCGTGGTGGACGACGCCATCGTGATGCTGGAAGCCATCGTGCGCCATGTGGAGGAAGGGATGCGTCCCTTCGAGGCGGCGCTCAAGGGTTCGCGCGAGGTGGGCTTCACCATCATCTCGATCACCATGTCGCTGATCGCGGTGTTCCTGCCGATCCTGCTGATGGGCGGCGTGGTGGGGCGCGTGTTCAACGCCTTCGCCGCCACCGTGTCGCTGTCGGTGCTAGTGAGCTGCCTCGTCTCCCTCACGCTGACCCCGCTGATGTCTTCCTGGCTGCCGGCGCACCCGAAGCCGTCGCGGATCGACGCGATCCTGGAAGGCGGCTTCCGGGCGGTGGAACGGGCCTATGCCTGGGCGCTCAACATCGCGCTGCGCTGGAAGAGCGTGGTCTGGCTGTTCTTCGTCGCCTCGCTGGCGGCAGCCGCCTGGCTGGTGGTGGAGATCCCCAAGGGCTTCTTCCCCGTGGAGGATACGGGCCTGCTCTCGGTCAACACCGAAGGGCCGCGCGACGCCTCCTACGACGCCATGCTCGAGCTCCAGGGCGAGGCCGCGAAGATCATCGGCAACAGCCCCTACGTGACGATGGTGAACTCCTCGGTCGGCGCCACGGGCAACAGCCAGTCGGTGAACCAGGGCCGCATGTTCGTGGAGCTCAAGCCCCGCGACCAGCGCCCGCCCGTGGGGCAGGTGGTACAGGAGCTGCGCCGCGCGGTGTCGCGCGTGCCGGGTCTCGCCGTCTATCTCCAGCCGATCCAGAACCTGAGCTTCGGCGCCCGGCAGGCGCGCACGCTCTATATCTACACGCTGCAGGGCCTGCAGACCGGGCCGCTCTACGACTTTGCCGAGCGACTGGCCACGCAGCTGCGCAAGCTGCCGCAGCTGCAGGACGTGAACACCGACCTGACCATGGACGCGCCGGTGGTGTCGGTGCAGGTGGACCGTGACCGCGCGGCGGCGCTGGGCGTCACGGTGGACCAGGTGCGGCAGGCCCTCTACTCGGCCTTCGGCGACCGGCAGATCTCCACGATCTACGCCCAGGCCAACGCCTACCCGGTGATCGTGGAAGCCCTGCCGGAGGACCAGCGCGGCGAGGAGGGCCTTTCCAAGCTCTACCTGCGGGGTGCCGGCGGCAAGCTGGTGCCGCTCAGTGCGCTGGCGCACATCTCGCGCACCACGGGACCGCTGACGGTGGGCCACCAGGGGCAGCTGCCGGCGGTGACGCTGGGCTTCAACCTGGCGCCCGGCGTGTCGCTGGGCGACGCCACCGCGGCGATCCAGAAGACCCAGGACGAGATGAACATGCCGGCCGGCGTGATCGGCTCCTTCTCCGGCACGGCGCAGGTGTTCAAGCAGGCGCTGGCCGGACAGGGCGCGCTGATCATCGCCGCGATCCTGATCGTCTACGTGGTGCTGGGCATCCTCTACGAGAGCCTGGTGCACCCGCTGACGATCCTCTCAGGACTCCCGGCGGCGGCGCTGGGCGCGCTGGCGACGCTGTGGTGGTTCAAGATGGACCTGTCGGTGATCGCGGTGATCGGCATCCTCCTGCTGGTGGGGCTGGTCAAGAAGAACGCGATCATGGTGGTGGACGTGGCGCTGGCGAAGCAGCGGGAAGGCGTGGACGCGCTGACCGCCGTTCGCGACGCCTCGCTGCTGCGCTTCCGGCCGATCCTGATGACCACGCTGGCCGCCGCGGCCGGCGCGGTGCCGATCGCCGCCGGCTGGGGCGCCGCGGCCGAGCTGCGGCAGCCGCTGGGCCTGGCGGTGGTGGGCGGCCTCGCGGTCAGCCAGATGCTGACGCTGTTCGTGACGCCGGTGCTCTACCTGTTCTTCGAAGGGGTGGGGCAGATGGCCGGCCGCTGGCGCGGCGGCCCCGCCGCCAACCCGCGCATCGGCGAGATCCGGCCGCAGGCTGCGGAATAAGCGACCGAACAGCCGGCGCGAACCGCCGGCCACGACACCGCAAGGGCGGCGTGGGCAACCATGCCGCCCTTTCTCGTGTCACGGGCCCCGGGGTTCGATGGCTCGTGCCAGGAGGGGGCCGTGCCGGTGGGCTCGTGCCACACGGGGCACGGCAACATCGGGCGGAAGCGCCCTGCCCTCCGCCTCGCAGAGCATGGCATCGGGCGGTGGCGGCACCATCACGCCCTCGGCGCGGGTGCCGGCGTGCGACCGTGTTGGAGTGGAGGGATGTCCGGAGGCAGCGGCGCGCCCCCCTCCGCGCTGGGCCGGGTCAGACCGATCCGGCCGCCTCGGTACCCAGTGGCTCAGGTCCCAGTGGCTCAGGTCCCAGTGGCGTGGGGCCGAGCGGTTCGGGACCCAGTGGCTCGGGACCTAGTGGCTCGGGACCGAGCGGCGCGGGGCCCAGCGCCGCGGGGGCGAGGGCTTCGGGGCCCGGCACTTCGGAACCCACGGCCCCGGACCGCGGCGGCTGCGTGGACAGGACGTGCGGCGAGGCGGGGGAATGGAGCCACTCCCCCAGCTCCGACGCCGGGCGCGGCCGTCCGAGCAGGTAGCCCTGCCCCTGCGTGCAGCCCGCCTCGCGCACCTGGCGCAGCTGGTCCGGACGCTCGATCCCCTCGGCGGTGGTGGTCATGCCCAGCGTCCGCGCCAGCGCCGCCACCGAGTTGACGATGGCGAGCGAGTCCGGACGGCGCGACATTTCCCGCACGAAGGACTGGTCGATCTTGATCTTGTCGAAGGCGAAGGAGCGCAGGTAGCTCAGCGAGGAATAGCCGGTGCCGAAATCGTCGAGCGCCGTGCTGATGCCCAGCTCGCGCAGCTGCCCCAGCGTCGCCACCACGCGCTCGTTGTCCTGCAGCAGCGTGGATTCCGTGATCTCGAGCTCCAGCCGTGCCGGCGGCAGGCCCGACTGCTGCAACGCCTCACGCACCACGGCCACGATGTCGCCGCGCTGGAACTGCAGCGGCGACAGGTTGACCGCGACCTTGACGTGCGCCGGCCAGTCCCGGGCATCGGTGCAGGCGCGCTTGAGGACCCAGTCGCCCATCGGCACGATCAGGCCGATCTCCTCGGCGAGCGGGATGAACTCGCCGGGCGACACCATGCCGCGCTGCGGGTGGCGCCAGCGCAGCAGGCTCTCGAAGCCGCTCAGCCGGCCGGAGTTCAGGTCGAAGAAGGGCTGGTAGAAGGGCTCCAGCTCCCCCTTGAAGAGGGCGTCGCGCAGGTCGTTCTGCATCAGGGCGCGCGCCTGGATGCTTTCCTCCATCGCCGCCTCGAAGACGCGATAGGTGCCGCGGCCGCCTTCCTTGGCGCGGTACAGGGCCATGTCGGCGTTGCGCAGCATGGCCTCGGCCGTCACGCCGCCGCCGCGGGTCACGGCGATGCCGACGCTCACCCCCACCACGGCGGAGCGGCCGACGATGCTGTAGGGCGCGCTCAGCACGTCGATGATGCGCGACGCGAGCTTCTCGGCCTGTTCCGGCTCGCCCCGGGCGACGTGCAGGATGGCGAACTCGTCGCCGCTCAGCCGCGCCACGACGTCGTCCTGCCGCACGCAGCCCTGCAACCGCTGCCCCACCGCGACCAGCAGGGCATCGCCCGCGGGATGGCCCAGCGTGTCGTTGATCAGCTTGAACTGGTCGAGGTCGAGGCAGAGCAGCGCGACCTCGTCCTCGCCGGGGCGGAGCGTGGCCAGAGCCTGCTCCACGCGCTCGTGGAACAGCAGGCGGTTGGGCAGGCGCGTCAGCACGTCGTGATGCGCCAGGAAGCGGATGCTGGCCTCCGCCCGGCGGCGCTCGCTGACGTCCTCGTAGGTCGCGACCCAGCCGCCGTCGTCCATGGGCTCGTGCGCCACCTCGATGGCGGAGCCGTCGCCGTCCTCCTCCACGAACTCGGCCGCGCGGTAGCGGCTGGCCACCGCCTGCTGCCGCAGCAGGACGTTGCGCGCCAGCACCGCGCGGCGCGCCTGGCCGGTGCGGAACAGGTCGGCCACCAGGGTACCCGGCTGCGCCAGCGGCGGCGGGATCTCGAACAGCTCCAGGAAGGGCACGTTGCACACGATCAGCCGCCCGTTGGCGTCGGCCATGCACAGGCCCTGCGACATGTTGTTCAGCGCCGCGTCGAAACGGGTGTTCTGCTGGTGCATCTCCCGGTCGCGCTGCTGCAGCACGCGGTTCTGCACCTGCACCTCGCGCATCGCGGCCTGGGTGCGTTCCTGGGCGTCGCTCAGGGCCTCGCCGCTGCGGCGCAGGTCCCGCACCAGCCGCTGCACCGAGTCGTGGGCCTGCCGCAGGAGGCGGTTGCCGTAGGTCAGGGCACCGATCGGGATCAGGGCGCAGATGATGATGCCCAGCAGCAGGCGGGTGAACAGCCGGTGCAGGTCCGTCAGCTGGCGCAGGTCGCGGGCGTTCTGCTCGGAACTGTCGCGATAGGCGGCGGCGGACAGGCGCATCATCTGCGGCGGGAGCGGTGCCGTCAGCTCGAGGATGTGCTGCGCCACCCCCGGCTCATCCAGGTGGGACATCAGCGGGCGCAGCTCGGCGACCACGTGGCGCAACTCGTCCACCGGCTCTTCCATGGCGGGGTTGCGGTCCAGGAACTCGCGCACCTCGCCGCTGCCGAGCAGTTCGAGCCGGTTGTTGAGGATGTCCAGCCACAGCTGCACCGTGTCGGCGCCGACATCCGTGCCGGGAAGGGCATGCACCGCCACCACGCTCTCGAAGCGCGCGAGCTCGGGCACCACCTGCCCCACCACCCAGGTGAGGTTGTAGCGCGACACCTTCTCCAGCGTCGTTTGCCGCTTGGAGATCAGCACCGAGGCGATACAGGCGGCGACCACGAGGGCCACGCTGACGAGGGCCAGCAGCACCGCGAAGGCGCGTTGCAGCGCGCGCCCGTCCCACGGCTGCGCCCTGGTGGCGGGCTCACCCTCACGAAGGGCGCTGCGCCGCCCGGGCCAGTTCCGCAGAATCGATTTGCGGCTAGAACCCACGGCCCAGCTTACCGGACGACCAGCCTCGCAACCTGCCATGCGGAGCGTCCGTAGAAGCGCTGGCTCCGGAGTTCGGGATCGGTGTCGTAGGGGTAGACAATAAACAGCGGCCCCTTGTCGCGCACGGGCATGTAGGCGCCGTCGCGCTTGAGGGCGAGCAGGGTGCCGTAGCGCGCGAAATCCTCGATCGGGATCTCTGACACGTAGTCGTTCAGGGCGTAGGCCTGGAGGGTCGTGCCGCTGGCGCCCACGGCGGCCAGCAACCGGGTCATGGGCACACCCTCGAAGGTCACGGGCTGTTCGTACCAGGGCGTCTGGGTGCGGAAGGAGGTGGTTCCCAACGCCTCCAGCATGGGGCGGTCGAAGCGGGCGCGGTCGCCGTCGTTGAAGACGCTGATCTTGCCCGAGATGGTCAGGATCACGGTTTCCGTGGGCTTCGGCAGCTCCGCCGCCCTTGCCGGCCGCAACAGCCCGGTGGCGGAAGCACCGAGTGCTGCCGTGCTCATGAAGGAACGCCTCGTCCAGCGATTCATGGCGATCCGCCTCCTGCGATCAGAACCTGACAAGGGTCATAGAAGAAAATCCTTCCATAAACACTACCGTGAGTTGCAAATCCTGCGGCGCGTTAATGGGCCCGGGCAGGTTCGGCCGCGGAATAGGTGCAGCCCTCCGCCTGACCGTCGGCGCCACGGCGCACCACTACGCGGTCAAGGCCGGTGATTTCCTCGCCCAGCGCATCCCACAGCCAACGGGCCACGTTCTCGAGGCTGGGATTTTCCAGGCCCGGAATATCGTTGAGATAGGTGTGATCGACCCGGAGGCGAACCTTCTCGATCGACTTCTCGACCTCGTACAGGTTGTGCGACCAGCCGAAGACCGGGTCGGCCGGGCCGCGCATGAACACCTGCACCAGGAAGGAATGACCGTGCAGGCCCGAGAAAGGAGGCAACTGGTGGGCAGCCTCGAAGGTGAATTCCTTCAAAGTCTCGATCATGTAAGGTCTTCCGAAGGCTTCAATCGCCGGAATAGGCGATCTCAGGGGTTGACTTCTCCATCACGCAACGGGTTTTGCAAGCTTCGTCGAGGCACTGATCACAAAATATTCTAACACAAGTTGCAAAGCCTGCCCCCGCCCCGCGCCGCGGTCAGGCAGGTGGCAGTCCGGTAAGGCTGCCGGACGAGACGCCCGGCAGCCCCGGCCGTCGAAAGGTCAGGCCGCCATGGCGCGACAGGCTTCGGCGCAGCGGCGGCAAGCCTCGGCGCACTGACGCATGTGGTCGTCAGCATCCGGGTGGTTGGCGCAGGACTCCGCGCATTGGGTGCAGATCTCGGCGCATTCGCGGCACAGGTGCGGGGCGTGCCGCGAATCGCGCAGCATGAAGTTCAGCGAGGCCGCGCAGATCTCGGCACAATCCGTCATAATGCCGATATGGCCCGGCTCGGCATGGCTGCCGCCCTTGTGCAGGCAGTGGGTGATGCAGTGGAGCACCTCGCGGTGGCTCGTCGTGCAGGCCTCGATGCAGGCCTTCATCGCGGGCGACATGTTCATGGAAACAGGTCCTTAAAAGACGGGGTGGGTACTGGCTGGAAAGCGTCCCTCCCCCCCGTCAGGGTTTCCGGCCGGCCAGCGGAAATCCGCCAGGCGCGGGTCAGTCCCTGCCCGACGGGTCCTCAGCGGTCACGGCGCAGGACGCCCGCGGCCGCCGCGATCGCCAGGGCTGCCAGCAGCAGCACCACCATCGCCACGCGCAGGCCCGATAGCTGCGCCACGAAGCCCAGCAGCGGCGGCCCGCCCAGCAACCCGCCGTAGCCCAGCGTTGCCACCATCGCGACGCCCATACCGGGCGACACGCCGCCCAGCCGCCCGGCGGCGCTGAACAGCACCGGGAAGATATTGGCCAGGCCCAGCCCCACCAGCGCGAAGCTCGCCACCGCCACCGGCACCACCGGCACCGCGATCAGCAGCGCGAAGCCCAACGCCGCCAGCGCCGCGCCGCCGCGCAGCACGCGCACCCCGCCCCAGCGCCGCACAAGCCAGTCGCCGCCCAGCCGCCCAGCGGTCATGGTCAGGGAAAACCCGGCGAAGCCCGCGGTCGCCGCCCCCGCCGAGGCGCCGGCCTCGGCCGCGAGGTAGAGGGCCGACCAGTCGCCCACCGCGCCCTCGGCCACCAGCGCCAGGATGCCGATGGCGCCCAGCCCCAGCACGGCGCGGCTCGGCAGCGCGAAGCCGTGCCCGCCCTCGCCCGGCGCCTCGCCCATGCGGCCGCCGAGGAAGGGCGCCGCCAGGAGCACGGCGAGCGCCAGCAGCGCGCCGGCCAACGGAAGGTTCGCGCTGGCGGGCCAGCCCGCGCCCAGCAGCAGCCCCGACACCGCGGCCCCCACGAGCCCGCCCAGGCTGAAGGCCGCGTGGAAGGAGGACATGATCGCCGCCCCCCAGCCGCGCTCCACCAGCGTGGCGTGGGTGTTCATGGACACGTCCATGACGCCGGCGGTGGCGCCCAGCAGCACCAGCGACAACGCGAAGAGCGAGGGCGTTCCGGCCAGCGGGATCAGCGCCACGGCGAGCGCCATCATGCATCCCGAGATCACCGTCAGCCGGTGGCTGCCGATCCGCCCCGCGAGCCGGCCGCTGAGCGGCATGGCCGCGATCGCCCCCACCGCCACGGCCAGCAGCGCCAGGCCCAGCGCCCCGTCGCTCAAGCCCAGCGCGGCCTTGAGGGCGGGAATGTTGCTGACCCAGGAGCCGTAGCCGAAGCCGTGCGCCGCGAAGACCAGGGTGGTGGCCAGGCGGGGCGCGACGGGGCGTAGGGCAGCGGGGCGCGGGTCGCGGCGGCCGGAGGATGACGACGCCGCGGCAGGCAGCAGAACGGCTTCGGCGTCGTGGGCATCCGGCACGGGCGGGCTCCGTTCTTGTTCCGGGCGGCGGCGACGCGCGTCCCGGACCGACGCGGGTTCCGCCGGCGCGGTGGTGAAAGGCGGCCGGAGCTAGCGGCGCAGCTCCATCTGGATCGGCCCTTCGCGCTCACCGCGGGCGAACTGGTCCACCATGGCGTTGCCGGTCTCGCCCAGGCTGGCGGCGTCACCGGTCCAGACGATCCGGCCGTGGTGGATCATCGCCGCCTGGTCGCCCACGCGCCGCGCGCTGGCCATGTCGTGCGTGATGGTCAGCGCCGTGGCGCCCAGGTGCTTCACGCAGTCCACGATCAGCCCGTCGATCACCGCGCCCATGATCGGGTCGAGGCCCGTGGTGGGCTCGTCGAAGAAGATGATCGCGGGCTGGGCGGCGATGGCACGGGCCAGCGCGACCCGCTTCTGCATGCCGCCCGACAGTTCGGAGGGCTTGAGATCACATACGCTGCTGGCCAGCCCGACCTCGGCCAGCGCCTCGGCCGCCTTGTCGCGGGCCTGGGCGCGGGTGATACGCTTCTGGGCCAGCAGCTTGAAGCAGACGTTCTCCCAGACCGGCAGGCTGTCGAACAGCGCGCCGTTCTGGAACAGCATGCCCATGTCGTCGAGCACGGCGCGGCGCTCCTGCCGGCTCATGGCCAGGAGGTCGCGGCCGTCGAGCTCGATCGTGCCGGCATCGGGCTGGATCAGTCCCAGGATGCACTTCAGCGTCACGGACTTGCCCGAGCCCGAGCCGCCCAGGATCACCATGGACTCGCCCGGCATGATGTCGAGGTCCACGCCATCCAGCACCTGCTTGGCACCGAAGGCCTTGCGCAGGCCCCGCAGGCGCAGCTTGGGGGTGGCGTTGCTCATCGGGTGAAGAAGGCCTGGGTCAGCAGGTAATCCAGCGCCAGGATCAGGATCGAGGAGGACACCACCGCCGCGGTGGTGGCGCTGCCCACACCCTCGGCCCCGTTGCGCGAGGTATAGCCGTTCCAGGTGCCCATCAGCGCCACCACGAAGCCGAACACCGCGGCCTTCACCAGGCCTGAGCCGACATCCACCAGCTGCAGCGCATTGAAGGTGTCACGCAGGTAGGCGCCGGACACGAAGCCCAGGTTGTAGGTCGCCACGATCCAGCCACCCATGACGCCCAGGATATCGGCCACCAGCACCAGGATCGGCATGGCCAGCGCCGCCGCCAGCAGGCGGGGCGCCACCAGGTACTTCATCGGGTCGGTGGAAAGCGTGGTCAGCGCGTCGACCTGGTCGGTGACGCGCATGGTGCCGATCTCGGCCGCGAAGGCCGCACCGATGCGGCCCGCCACCATCAGCCCGGCCAGAACGGGGCCGAGCTCTCTGGTGAGCGAGATCACCACCAGCGAGGCCATGGCACTCTGCGCGTTGAAGCGCGAGAAGCCGGTATAGGACTGCAGCGCCAGCACCATGCCGGTGAACACCGCCGTCAGCGCCACCACCGGCAGCGAGAAATAGGCGACCTCCCGGAAGGCGCGGCCGAACTGGCGCAGGTGGAAGGGCGGCCGCACGAGGTGCGACACGGCCTCCAGCGTGAACAGCGCCAGCGCGCCGACCGACTGGCACAGGTTCAGCAGCGCCCGGCCCAGCGCCGCCACGGGATCGAGGACGAGGTTCAAGCCGGCAGCCGCTTCTGCGCGGATGGGCCGCCTGGGATGTGGCGCCCGCGGGTGGGGCGATGAACCGGGAGCAGGTGCATGAAAAACCCAGGCCCGCGAGTGGGCCAAGCCGGAGGACCGGGGCGCGGCCAGCGAGAACCGCCTCCCCGGATGGGGAACTGCCGCAGTGAGATAGCGGTCACCCCGTCCCAGGGCAACCGGTGAGGGCGCGGCCCCACGGTCACGAAGCGTTCCGGGCGGGGCGAAGCGCCGGGATGTCCCGCCGGGCCGGCGCGCCGCCGGCCGCCGCGGAACCCTGCCGGCGCCGCGGCCGGAACCGCCGCGCCGGTGGCGCCGGGCTCAGTGCGCGTCCGGATCCTCGTGCACCATGTCGAGGTCACCGAAGCGGGTGAACTCACCCTCGAAGAACAGCGGGATGGTGCCGGTGGGCCCGTGGCGCTGCTTGGAGATGATGAGCTCGGCCTTGTTGTGGGCGCGCTCCATGTCCTGCTGCCACTTGTCGGTGGCCTCGGCGTACTTGTCGGCGTTCTCGAAGTTCAGCTGCTTGGGCTGGCGCTGCGCCAGGTAGTACTCGTCGCGGTAGACGAACATCACCACGTCGGCGTCCTGCTCGATCGAGCCGGATTCGCGAAGGTCGGCCAGCTGCGGCCGCTTGTCCTCGCGCGACTCGACCTGACGCGACAGCTGCGACAGCGCGATCACCGGCACCGACAGCTCCTTGGCGATCGCCTTGAGGCCCTGGGTGATCTGCGAGATTTCCAGCACGCGGCTCTCGGGGCGCGACCCCGCGGCAGGCCGCATCAGCTGCAGGTAGTCCACCACGATCATGTCGAGGCCGCGGGTGCGCTTGAGGCGCCGGCAGCGCGTGCGCAGCGCCGAGATCGAGATGGCCGGCGTGTCGTCGATGAAGATCGGCAGCTGCGCCAGCTCGCGCGAGGTTTCCACGAAGCGGTCGAAGTCGCGCTGGCTGATCTCGCCGCGGCGGATGCGGTCGCCGGAGATGCGGGCGTTCTCGCTCAGCAGGCGGGCGGCCAGCTGGTCGGCGCTCATTTCCAGCGAGAAGATCGCGACGCCGCCCCTGGGAACGGCGTTGGGGTTCTCGGCCTGCGCCTCGCGCAGGATCGCGCGCGCGGCGCCGAAGGCCATCTTGGTGGCCAGCGCGGTCTTGCCCATGGCCGGACGTCCCGCGAGGATCAGGAGGTCCGAGGGGTGCAGGCCGCCCATCTTGGCGTCCACGTCGCGCAAGCCGCAGCTCAACCCCGACACGCCCGAGCCGTTGGTGAAGGCCTTCTCGGCCATCTCCACCGCGCGCACCAGCGCCTTGTCGAAGGTGACGACGCCGCCCTCGCTGCCGCCTTCCTTGGCCAGGTCGAACAGCGCCTGTTCCGCCGCCTCGAGCTGCTCCTTGCCGTCCAGCTCGGCCTCGACCCCGAAGGCGCGGTTCACCACCACCTCGCCCAGGTCAATCAGCTGGCGCCGCATCCAGGCGTCGTGGATGACGCGGGCGTATTCGCCGGCGTTGATGATGCCGACCATCGCGCTCAGCAGCTGCGCCAGGTAGGCCGGGCCGCCCACTTCCTCCAGCACGCCGGAATGCTCGAACTCGGCGCGCAGCGTCACCGCGTCGGCGAGCTGGCCCGCCTCGAGTCGCCGCTGGATGGAGCCGAAGATGCGGCCGTGGATCGGGTCGGCGAAGTGCTCGGGCGCCAGGAACTCCGACACCCGCTCATAGGCCTTGTTGTTGGCGAGCAGGGCGCCGAGCAGCGCCTGCTCGGCTTCCAGGTTCTGCGGTGGCAGGCGCTGGGACAGGCCCAGAAGGCCGCTGCTCTGGTCCATGGCGTTCATGGGGGGATTCTAGCGCAGCGCGGGACGGCGCGTCCTCTGCCGATCGCCTGTGGACAAGTGTGGATCGTGGGGACGAGGCCCGTAACCCCTTGCGGAGGCTCAACTTCCCGCTTCGCCACCGCTGGGGATTTCTTTTTTTGTTCCGTACGGCTCCCGCTTTCCCGGCACCCACCCGCGCCGGGCGGCTGCCGGGGCGGCCCCGTCCGCCACACCGTCGCGGCGGGCCTAGCGGCGCGGCCGGCCGCGCGTCGCCCCGCGGGCCCGGCCGCAGCGGCTGCGCCGGGTGCTCCGCCCGCCCGGCGTCAGGCGATCTGGCGCGGCGCCTCGGCCGGCACGGGCGCGTGCTCGCGCTCGTACATGTAGTCGCGGCTCAGCGGCAGGGTGTCGACGTTGCGCGTCAGCTGGATCTGCCAGTTCATGTGGCCCATCCGGCGGAAGGCCAGTTCCGAGCCCACGAGGTAGAACTCGAACATCCGGCAGAAGCGCTCGTCGTAGAGGCTCTGGATCGTGTCGCGGTTGGCGGCGAAGCGGCGCCGCCAGTGGGCCAGGGTCTTGGCGTAGTGGAGGCGCAGGATCTCGATATCGGTGGCCCAGAGCCGCTCCTTCTCCACCGCCGCCATCACCTCGCTGACCGCGGGGGAATAGCCGCCGGGGAAGATGTACTTGGCGATCCAGGGATTGGTGGAGCCCGGCCCGTCGGAGCGGCCGATCGCGTGGATCAGCGCCACGCCGTCCTCGTGCAGCAGCGAGCGCACCTTGCGGAAGAAGGTCCGGTAGTGACCGACGCCGACATGCTCGAACATGCCCACCGAGACGATGCGGTCCACCGGCCGGTCCCAGGCGCGGTAGTCGATCAGCTCGAAGCGCACCCGGTCGCTCAAGCCCGCCTCCTCGGCGCGCTTGCGGGCCTCGGCCAGCTGCTCGGTGGACAGCGTCAGCCCGGTGACGCGGGCGCCGTAGTCGCGGGCCAGGGTCAGCGCCATGCCGCCCCAGCCGCAGCCGATGTCGAGGACCTCGAGGTCCGGCCGGTCGAGTCGCAGCTTGGCGGCGATGTGACGCTTCTTGAGGACCTGCGCTTCTTCCAGAGTCTCGTCGCCCTGTGGGAAGTAGGCGCAGGAATACTGCCGGTCGCGATCGAGGAAGAGGCTGTAGAGGCGCCCGTCCAGGTCGTAGTGGTGGGCGACGTTGCGGCGGGAGCGGCCGGCGGGGTTGAGCTGGTCGATCCGCCGCTTGGCCCAGCGGAGGCGGTCGAGGATCTGCTCGGCGCCGGGGGGCGTGTCGTTGTAGTTCAGCGCCAGGACGTCGAGCATCTCGTAGAGGCTGCAGTCGACCGGCTCGAGCTCACCATCCATGTAGGCTTCGCCGACCGCCAGGCCCGGGTTTCGCAGGATGCGCCGGGCCGCGGCCTTGCTGCGTATCCGCAGGCCGGCCGCCGGGCCGTCCTCCCTTCCCTGCAGCACGCGTACCGTGCCGTCGGGGTAGTGCACTGTCAGGCGGCCGCGCCTGATCATGCGGGAAAGCATCGCGTGCAGCATCGCCGCCTGTCTCCGCTGAGATAACCAAGTGTTACGCATGCTGAAATGCCGAGGCGGAGCCGTCCAGAAGCGAGCGGGGCGATGCAACCTTCGCAGCCCTGCAGCAGGCACATAGCAAGTTGCAACGACGGCGGGTGTCCGGGCGCGTCCGGTCGCCCGCAAGGCCAGCAATTCCCTGGTTTACAAGGGCGACCAAGCCCCCGGAAACGGCGAAGGCCCCGTCCCGGCGAATTGCCGGAACGGGGCCTTCCCACACGCGAAGCTGAAGAAGATGGACTTTCGGTAGTTCAGTCCGCCTTCAAACCTTACTCGCTGGCAGCGCCCAGCTCCGACAGCTCGGCGGCCAGCTCGGCCTCCAGGCTCTCGTCCTCGGCTTCCTGCTCGGCGCGCAGGTCCTCGCCGCGGGCCTGCTTGTCGGCTTCCTCGGAGGTGCGGGCGACGTTCACGGTCACCGGCAGCTCCACCTCGGGGTGCAGCGCCACGCGGACGGTGTGCAGACCGGTCAGCTTGATCGGCTGATCGAGCAGCACCTGCTGACGGTCCACCGTCAGGCCGGCATTGGCGCAGGCATCGGCGATGTCGCGCGGCGTCACGGAACCGTACAGGTTGCCGCCCTCACCCGCCTGGCGGATCAGCACGACCGACAGGCCGTCCATACGCTCGGCGATGCGCTCGGCCTCTTCGCGACGCTTGAGGTTCTGGGCCTCGAGCTGCGCACGCTCGCTCTCGAAGCGGGCGAGGTTGGCGGCGTTGGCGCGGATCGCCTTGCCCTGGGGAAGCAGGAAGTTGCGGGCGTAGCCAGGGCGGACGGTGACGCGATCACCCATCTGGCCGAGCTTGTCGACCCGCTGCATCAGGATGACTTCGATCATCTTGGCGGTTTCTTTCAGGTTTGGTCGGGCTTGCGCCCGAACTGCTCGAACAGGCCGAGGCCGATCAACACGGCCACGACGGGGAGGAACAGGAGAACGAGAACGAGGTAGAACGGGATCAGCACCGGGCCGCGCAGCCGCCGGTGAACGACGGCCAGCCCTTGCAGGAAGACCGGGCCCAGCAGCGCCACCGCGGCGGCCAGCGTCAGCAGCCCCGGGCTGACCCAGGCCACCAGCACGGCCACGGCCAGCAGCGGCAGGTACCAGCCGGGCAGCCGCACATGGCTCCAGCGGGGCGTGGCCCGCAGCGCGAAGCCGCGCCGTGCCAGGAACCCCTGCGCCGCCATGCCGCAGACCGCCGCGGGCAGCGCCAGGAAGGCCCCGCCCATCGCGATGCCGGCCTGAACCACGCGGCGCAGCACCGCCGGATCAAGCGAGGCGGCGCCGGTGTCGCGCATCGCGGCACCCAGCGCTTCGGTCATACCCTGCTCGAGCTCCGGCCCGGTCACCCACAGCGCCACCAGCACCGTCGCGGCCGACCAGAGCCCCAGCAGCGCCAGCGGCAACCCGGCCGAGAGCGCCAGGCCCGCGGCCGCGAGCGGCGCCGCGCCACCCGGGAGCACGCCACGCAAGCCGGCCGCCACCATCGTGACCGCCGGCAGACCGGACGCCACGAGGAAGTTGCCGGCCCCGGCGAGGCCGGTGGTGGGCAGCAGCGCCGCCGCCCCCACCACGGTGCCGATCCCCGCCGCAACCGTCCCGAAGGACAGCCCGGCCAGGAACAGCGGCAGCGTCACCAGCAGGAGCAGCACCCAGCCGAGCGGCAGGCCATGCACGGCCCACAGCGTCGCCACCGCGCAGGCAAGCCCCGCCGAGGCGCCCGCGAGGATTCGCGGGTCGCTGGTCAGGCCTTGCGTGGAGCCGGCGGCAGGCACCCGATCCCGTCCTTCAATCTCGTTCCCTGATCCGGTTCGATCAGTCGTTGATGACGTAGGGGAGCAGGGCCAGGAAACGGGCGCGCTTGATGGCGTTGGCCAGCTCACGCTGCTTCTTGGCGCTCACCGCGGTGATGCGGCTCGGCACGATCTTGCCGCGCTCGCTCAGGAAGCGGCTCAGCAGGCGCACGTCCTTGTAGTCGATCTTCGGCGCGTTCGGGCCGGAGAAGGGGCAGGACTTGCGGCGGCGATAGAAGGGGCGGCGCGCGCCGACGGCCGGACGGCGGGCGGCGGGGGTCATGTCGGTGGTGTCGGACATGTGTGCTTACTCCTGGCCCATGTCGGAAGGAGGGTCGAGCTCGTCGCGCGAACGGGCGCGGAACTCTTCGCGGTCGTCGCCGCGCTCGCGGCGGCCCGAGGTGAAGCGGCCGGCCGGGCGGGGGCCACGGAAGCCACGGTCACGCTCACGGTCCTCGCCGCGGCGGGCCAGGATGGCGGAGGGCTCTTCCGAGATTTCCTCGATGCGCAGCGTCATGTGGCGCAGCACGTCCTCGTTGAGGCCCAGCTGGCGGGCGACTTCCTGCTCCGCGACGGGCGTGCAGTCGAGGCCGAGGAGCATGTAGTGCCCCTTGCGGTTCTTCTTGATGCGGTAGGCGAGGCCGCGCAGGCCCCAGTACTCGCGCTTGCGGACTTCGCCGCCGGCTTCGGTGACGATGCTGGTGACCTGGTCGGCCACCGCTTCCACCTGCTGCTGCGTGAGGTCGTTACGTGCGATCAGCACGGTTTCGTAGAGCGGCATCTTGTCTCCCTGTGGATGTGTCAGCCCAAGGCCGGTGCGACGGGTGCCGCGGGCACGAACGGGCATAGCCGCGCGCGATGCCTCGCGCCCGGCAGGGTGGCGGGCGTTTAGCGCGGGTGGGCACGGGGAGCAAGGGTTCCGTGCGGGGAGTGCAACGGAAAGCGCAGGGGCGCCGGAAGGTGGAAACGCCGCGAAGGATGCGGAAAACGGCTCGGCGTCGCGCGGGGGTGGGAGGCTAGCGTATCGCCGCGCCGGCTTCGGGACGGCAGGTCCAGCCGGTCGGTCCCGGGGCAGCCCTGCCCCGGGGCGGTCGTTCCGGGCAATTGTTCCTGGCAGTCGATTCCCAGGCAGTCATTTCCCGGGTGATCACTCCCTGAGCAATCACGCCCCGGGCCGTCACCCGGATGATGAGGGGCCGGACGCGCGCCCGGCCCCCTTCCCCTCAGAAGACCAGGCTGCCGGTGAAGAAGCCCGCGATCAGCAGCACCACGAAGATCGCGATCGCTATGAAGAACAGGATCTTGGCAATGCCCGCCGTCGCCGCGGACACGCCCGAGAAGCCCAGGAAGCCCGCGACGATCGAGATCACGAAGAAGATGAGAGCCCACTGCAGCATCGGTGCCACTCCTTTCCCAACACGGTGTTCGTGGGCCGACAACACCGCGAATCCGGCGGGAGTTTCGGGGCCGGACGCGGCAGCGGGATCAATGCTCCACCCGTCGCGCCACGCCGGTCCGGGCCGCGGTGGGAGGCATGAAAAAGGCGCCTGCCCCCGCGGGCAGGCGCCGTTCCGGCGGCAGGCGGCGGCCGCTCCGGTTCTCAGCCGTGCGGCTTGAACACCACCTTGATGCAGTCGTCCTTCTTGTCGCGGAAGGTGTTGTACAGCTCCGGCCCGTCCTCGAGCTTGGTGGAGCGGTGGGTGATGATGAAGGACGGGTCGATCTCGCCCTTCTGGATGCGCTCCAGCAGCGGCTTCATGTAGCGGTGCATGTGGGTCTGGCCGGTCTTCATGGTCAGGCCCTTGTTCATGAAGGCCCCCATCGCGACCGGGTCGAAGGCCACGTAGACGCCGGGCACCGACACGATGCCGCCCGGGCGGCAGGCCAGGATCGCCTGGTTGAGCGCGAAGGAGCGCTCCATGCTGATGGTCTTGCTCATCACCGCCGAGGTGACCTTCTGGACCAGCGTGTCGGCGCCGTGGCTTTCCATGCCCACCGCCTCGATCACCGCGTCGGGGCCCATCCCCTTGGTCAGTTCCATAATGGTTTCCTGGACCTTGCCCTCGGCGTAGTCGATCGTCTCGGCACCCGCCTCCCGCGCCATGGCGAGGCGCTCGGGCACGGTGTCGATGGCGATGACGCGCTTGGCGCCGAGCAGGAAGCAGGACTTGATCGCGAGGATGCCGACCGGGCCGCAGCCCCAGACGGCGATGGTGTCCTCGGGCTTAATCTCGCAGTGGTCGGCCGCCATGTAGGCGGTGGGAAAGATGTCGCTGAGGAACAGCACCTGCTCGTCGGTCAGCCCGTCGGGCACCTTCAGGTGCGTCACGTCGGCGTAGGGGATGCGCAGGTATTCCGCCTGTCCGCCCGGAAAGCCGCCGGTGATGTGCGAGTAGCCGAACAGGCCCGCGAGCGGGTAGCCGAACTGCTCGGCCTGCATCGCGCCGTTGGGGTTGGTGCGCTCGCAGCAGCTCCAGTTGCCCCACTTGCACTGCCGGCACTCGCCGCAGCAGATGGTGAAGGGCACCACGATGCGGTCGCCGACCTTGAGTGCCTTGTTGTCCCGGCCGACCTCGACGACCTCGCCCATGCATTCGTGGCCGAGCACGTCGCCCTTTTCCATCGTGGGCACGTAGCCGCCCATGAGGTGAAGGTCGGAGCCGCAGATGGCGCAGGCCGTGACCTTGATGATGGCGTCGCGCCCATCCTGGATGGTCGGGTCGGGAACCGTGTCGCAGCGGATATCGCCGCGGCCGTGCCAGGTAAGTGCCTTCATCGCGTGTCGCTCCCGAGGATTGCCCTGTGGCGACACAACGTCGGCGGAGGTGCGGCTGTTGCGGGCGGCTGCCGGCAAAAAGCCGTCAGATCAATGGTCTGTACGTTATAACGTTTGCTTCGGACCACGCCGCTAGGCTGCCCCGAGGGGCTTCTCAACCCGGCCTTCCCGGGGCCACGCGGCGGGGGAACCGCCACGCGTCCGGCCCCGTCAGGCGGACAGCGCCGCCCGCACCGCCGCCAGCGCCTCGGCCGCCTTGTCGGCCTCCGGTCCGCCGGCCTGGGCCATGTCGGGCCGGCCGCCGCCGCCCTTGCCGCCCACCGCGGCGGAGGCGGCGCGCACCAGCGCCACGGCATCGGCCTTGCCCTTGGCGGCCTCGCCCGCCGCGACCACGATGCTGGCCTTGCCCTCGGCGGTGGACACCAGCGCCACCACGTCGGCGGTGCCGGCCTTCAGGATGGCATCGGCGATGCCCTTGAGATCCTTGGCCGGGGTGTCGCCCATCTCCCGCAGCGCGAGGCGCAGGCCACCCACTTCCTCGACCTCGGCCGCGGCGCCGCCGGTGGCGAGCTTCTTGCGAAGCTCGGCCACGTCGCGCTCCAGCCGGCGGCGCTCCTCCAGCAGGGCGGCCACGCGGGCGGGCACCTCGGCGGGCGTGGTCTTCAGCGCGGCCGCCGCGTCGCGCAGCGTGCGCTCGGCCGTCTCGATCAGCGCCAGCGCGGCGTTGCCGGTCACCGCCTCGATGCGGCGGACGCCGGCCGAGACCGCGCCCTCGGCCACGATCTTGAACAGCCCGATATCGCCGGTGCGGCGGACATGGGTGCCGCCGCACAGCTCCAGCGAGTAAACGCCGTGCTTCTCGGTGGCGGCCGGGTCCTCGCCCATGCCGACCACCCGGACCTCGTCGCCGTACTTCTCGCCGAACAGCGCCATGGCGCCGGCCTCGACCGCCGCTTCGGGCGTCATCAGCCGGGTGGTGACCTCGCCGTTCTGGCGGATGCGGTCGTTCACCTCGCCCTCGACCCAGGCTAGGTCCTCGGGGGTGATCGGGGTGGGCTGCGACACGTCGAAGCGCAGCCGGTCGGGCGCGTTGAGCGAGCCCTTCTGCGCCACGTGGTTGCCCAGCCGCCGGCGCAGCGCCTCGTGCAGCAGGTGGGTCGCGGAATGGTGGGCGCGGATGTCGCCGCGGCGGCTGTGGTCGACCTCGGCCTGGACCGCGAGGCCGGTGCGGATCTCGCCGCCCGCCACTGTGCCGAGATGGATGAACAGGCCCAGCTTGCGCTGGGTGTCGCGCACCACGACGCGCGCGTTCTCGCCCGCCGAGATCAGGCCGGTGTCGCCCACCTGGCCGCCGCTCTCGCCGTAGAAGGGCGTCTGGTTGAGCACCACCGCCACCTCGGTGCCGGCGGGGGCGCTTTCCACCACCTGCCCGTCGGCGACGATCGCCAGGATCTCGGCCTCCGCCGTCTCGGTGGCGTAGCCCAGGAACTCGGTGGCGCCGAGCCGCTCCTTCAGGTCGAACCACACCGTGTCGGTGGCGGCCTCGCCCGAGCCGGCCCAGGCGGCGCGGGCGCGGCGGCGCTGCTCGGCCATGGCAGTCTCGAAGCCCGCGACATCCACGGCGCGGCCCTCGGCGCGCAGCGCGTCCTGCGTCAGGTCCAGCGGGAAGCCGAAGGTGTCGTAAAGGCGGAAGGCGACCTCGCCCGACAGGGGCTCCTTCTCGCCCAGGCGCCCGGTCTCATCCGCCAGCAGGCCCAGGCCGCGATCCAGCAGGGTGCGGAAGCGCGTTTCCTCCAGCCGGAAGGTTTCCTCGATCAGCGGCTGGGCGCGCACCAGCTCGCCGTAGGCCGCACCCATCTGGCGCACCAGCGCGGGCACGAGGCGGGCCAGCAGCGGCTCCTTGGCGCCCATCATCTGGGCGTGGCGCATGGCGCGGCGCAGGATGCGGCGCAGCACGTAGCCGCGGCCCTCGTTGGAGGGCAGCACGCCGTCGGCGATCAGGAAGGCGCCCGAGCGCAGGTGGTCGGCCACCACGCGGTGGCTCACCTTGAAGGGGCCGTCCGGCGCCTGGCCGGTCAGCTCGGCGCTGGCCGCGATCAGGGCGCGGAAGGTGTCGGTGTCGTAGTTGTCGTGGACGCCCTGCAGGATCGCCGCGAAGCGCTCCAGCCCCATGCCGGTGTCGATCGAGGGGCGCGGCAGCGGCGCGCGGACGCCGGGCGGGCCTTCCTCGAACTGCATGAAGACCAGGTTCCAGATCTCGATGAACCGGTCGCCATCCTCGTCCGGCGAGCCCGGGGGGCCGCCGGGGATCTTGTCGCCGTGGTCGAAGAAGATCTCGGAGCACGGGCCGCAGGGGCCGGTGTCGCCCATGCGCCAGAAGTTGTCCGAGGTCGGGATGCGGATGATGCGGCTGTCGGAAAGGCCCGCGATCTTGCGCCACAGGGCGGCGGCATCCTCGTCCTCGGAATACACCGTGACGAGGAGCTTTTCCTTCGGAAGGGCAAAATCCTTCGTCAGCAGGGTCCAGGCATGGGTGATCGCCTGTTCCTTGAAGTAGTCGCCGAAGGAGAAGTTCCCCAGCATTTCGAAGAAGGTGTGGTGGCGCGCGGTGTAGCCGACATTGTCGAGGTCGTTGTGCTTGCCGCCGGCGCGCACGCATTTCTGCGCCGTGGTGGCGGTGCTGTAGGGCCGGCGCTCCTGCCCGGTGAAGACGTTCTTGAACTGCACCATGCCGCTGTTGGTGAACATCAGCGTCGGGTCGTTGCGCGGCACGAGCGGCGAGCTCTCGACCACCTGGTGCCCGTTGCGGGCGAAGTAGTCGAGGAAGGTGGCGCGGATGTCGTTGCTGCTGGTCATCGGCCGGCGCTGGTCTTCTCGGGCAGGGAACGGAACCGGTGGGGCTTAGCGCGGGGGTCCGGCGGCGTCGAGAGGCGCGGGGGTCGCCAGGGGAACCAACTCCGCCAACACGATCCTTTTATTACGAAGTGATAATGTTATGCTGGTGTCCCGCACCCGTCGCGAGACCGGTCCGGCCCCGCCCGGCCCGTTTCGCGGCAGGTCGACGCGACGTTGCCGGCGCGGCAACGCGGCGGTCTGCGGGAACACCGCCCGCGATCCGGGACACCAGCAGGAATGGACCCGACGATGAATCCGAATCAGGCCCTTTGGGAGAAAGGCGACTTCACGCGCATCGCCGCCACCATGCGCGAGAGCGGCGAGGCGCTCGTCAACGCGATCGGCGTCACCCGCGGCATGACGGTGCTCGACCTCGGCTGCGGCGACGGCACGACCGCCCTGCCCGCCGCGCGGCTCGGCGCCGAGGTGACCGGCGTGGACATCGCCGCCAACCTCGTCCAGGCCGGGAACCGGCGGGCGCAGGAGGAAGGTCTCACTAACATCCGCTTCCAGCAGGGCGATGCCTGCGACCTGGACGGCCTCCCGGACCGCAGCTTCGACCTCGTGCTCAGCATCTTCGGCGCCATGTTCGCGCCGCGGCCCTTCGACGTCGCCCGCGCGATGGTCCGGGTGACGCGGCCCGGCGGGCGCATCGTCATGGGCAACTGGCTTCCCAACGATCCCACGCTGGTGGCGCAGATCCTGCGCATCAGCGCCGCCTACTCGCCGCCCCCGCCGGAAGGCTTCGTCAGCCCCATGACCTGGGGCGTCGAGGGCAACGTCACCGAGCGCTTCGGCGCCGCGGGCATCCCGCAGGACAACATCTCCTTCGCGCGGGACAGCTACGGCTTCCGCTATCCCGGCCCGCCAGCGGAGTTCCTGGAGCAGTTCCGCCGCTACTACGGCCCGGCCATGAACGCTTTCGAGGCCGCGGAGCGGAACGGGCGCGCCGATGACCTCCTGCGGGAACTCCGGACGCTGTTCGAGGAGCACAACACGGCCCGGGACGGCACATCGATCAGCGCGGCCTTCCTGCGCGTCACCGTCAAGGTCCCGCACTAGCGCGCCTTCCGTCCCCCTCCGCCTCCCCCCTGGCAGAGGCCGGCGTGGACCGGTATCGCAGTGATGGACGGCGCGACGGCGGCCCGACCGCCGCGCCGGCGACGGTCCCCGCCGCGCCCATCGCCGCGTCCCGTGCCGGGCGCGGCCGCAACCTGCCCCGAGGGTTCCCATGCCTGACCCCGTTCTTATCCGCGACGCGCGCATCATCGACGGCACCGGCGCGCCCTGGTTCCGCGGCGACGTGCTGCTGCGGGACGGCCGCGTCGCCGCGATGGGCGCCGGCCTGCCCGCCGGCGGCGCCACGGTGGTGGAGGCCGGCGGCCGCTTCCTGGCCCCCGGCTTCATCGACGCCCATGCCCATGACGACCTGATCTTCCTGCGCGAGCCCGACCGCCCGGAGAAGGCGCGGCAGGGCGTGACCAGCGTGGTGGTCGGCAACTGCTCCTTCTCGCTCTACCCGAAGAATCCCGGGTCGGAGGAGGCGCTGCGGGCGCATTTCGCCGGCCTGCTCGGCCCCACGGCGGCGGCGGAAACCTTCCGCGGCGTGGCGCAATACCGCGAGCGGCTGGAGGCGCAGGGCATCGCGATCAACCTCGTGTCGCTGGTGGGCCACGGCGCGCTGCGCCTGGCGGTGATGGGCGGGGCACGGCGCACCGCCACCGCCGAGGAGATCGCCGCCATGTCGGCGCTGCTGGAGACGCAGCTGCGCGACGGCGCGATCGGGCTGTCGCTGGGCCTGGTGTATCCCCCCAGCGCCTTTGCCGAGGATGCGGAACTGCTGGCGCTGGCGCATACCGTGGCGCGCTGCGGCAAGGTGCTGACCGCGCATGTGCGCAGCTACGAGGCGAAGCTGGTGGAGGCGATCGAGGAGTTCCTCGCGCTGCTGCGGGCCAGCGGCGCGCGCGGCCTCCTGTCGCACCTCCAGGCCGCCGGTCGCCCGAACTGGGGCAGCATCCCGCGCGCCCTGGCGCGGCTGGAGCAGGCGCGCGCCGAGGGCGTCGACGTCAGCTTCGACATGTACCCCTACCTCGCCGGCAGCACCTCGCTGCTGCAGCTACTGCCGCCTGCGGTGCTGGACGGCGGCATCGCGGCGCTGCTGCCCCGCCTGCGCGACGAGGCGTTCCTCGGGGAGCTGCGGCGCTACGTCGAGGGCGGCGAGCCGGACGCGGCGGGCGCCATCTCCAAGGTCGTGCTGATCGGCTGGGAGAACGTGCGCATCTCCGCCGTCGCCACCGAGGCGCTGAAGCACCTGGAAGGCCGCTCCGTGGCCGAGGCCGCCGCGCTGGAGGGTACGGAGCCCTTCGCGATGATGGTGCAGCTGATCCTGCGCGACGAGGGCCAGACCGGCGTGGTGCTGTTCCAGCTCGACGAGAATGACCTGCGCGCCGCCTTCACCCACCCGCTGCACATGGTGGGCTCCGACGGGCTGCCGCGCCCGGGCACCCGGCCGCACCCGCGCGCCTTCGGCACCTTTCCGCGCGTGGCCGGGCGGCTGGTGCGCGAGAGCGGCTGGTTCACGCTGGAGGACGCGGTGCGGCGCATGACCTCGGTGGCGGCGCAGCGCTTCGGCCTGGATGACCGCGGCCTGCTGCGGCCCGGCATGGCGGCGGACCTCGTGATGTTCGACGCGGCGGTGACGGACCACGCCAGCTTCGACGACCCGACCGCGCTACCCGGCGGCATCGTGGACGTCTGGGTGCGTGGCGAGCGCATCCTCGAGGGCGGCGCCCCCACCGGCGCCCGTCCCGGACGGCTGCTGGCGGGCGGAATGGCGCCGGATGCCGAGGGGCCGCAGACTGGACGTTCCGGAGGGGCCATGCCGTAATGTCCGGCATGGAACAAAGCGCTGATCCTTACCGCACCGCTCTGCTGGTCCTGATCGCGCATGCGGACGGCGAGGTGCTGAAGACCCTTGAAACGGTTCTCGGACCGGATGCCCCCGAGGAGATCCGGCGCGCCATCGAGGAAGGGCTGCGGCGCCACCGGGAAGACTGGGACGCGCTCCTGTAAGCGGGAGATGCGGACCGGCCGGCCATAGGGGGCAACGGCTGGTGCGGGCGCCCGCGCCCCCTTCGTGCAGCCCGACGGGAACCCTGTTGCCGGACCCGAGGGCGCCCGGGCGGCATGGCCAACGCGCGGCAACGCCGTCCACGATCCCGCCAGCCCGGCCCCGCGACCGCGCGAAGAACGCCCGCGGGTGATGGCCGAGGGCCCTGCCCGCCGCACTGGTCAGAGCAGATCCCGATCCGACGGAATCACCCGACCGGGTAAATATTACAGGCAAAACAACAGCTTGGGGCGACGCCCGTGAGCCAAGGCGAACGGAAACCGCTCTAGTCGCTGGCGGCACGCACCACGGCCTCGACGTCCACCAGCTCCGGCGACCACCGTTCCAGCCTGCCGGAGGCCGCGGCCTCCTCGACCTCGTCGAGGAAGCGTTCCGGCTCCTCGAAGCGCATCCCCCGCACGTCCGACAGCCGGTACTGCCACCACTGCACATCGAGGAAGCGCTCGATCAGCGCCTCGGAGATGCGGGTGCGGGTGCCGATCTGGCGTGCCGGCACGCCCCCGACCACCGCGTAGGGCGGCACGTCCTTGGTGACCACGGCGCGGGCGGCGATGATGGCGCCGTGTCCGATGCTGATGCCCTTGGCCAGGGTCACGCCCTCACCGATCCAGACATCGTGGCCGATCACCGGCTGCGGCTTCTGCGGCACCAGGCGGAAGCGGTAGTCGTCCACCCCGGCATCCTCCATCGCCAGCCGCACCAGCCTCGAGCTCGCCTCGTAAAGGACGTGCGACGTGGTGGCCATGTCGGTGGGATGCTGGAAGCCCATCACGCTGACGGAGCCGGCGATCGAGCAGTAGCGCCCGACCTTGATGCCGAAGGGCAGGCCCGAGATCGAGTAGGAGAAAGCGCCCATCGCCGGCATCGAGGTTCCGAACCAGAAACCGACATAGGGTTCCAGGTAGGCACCCCGGAGCGCCGTGACGGTGTAGGCCGCGTTCGGGGCGAAGCGCTGGGCGCCTTCCTTCTGGTTGAACAGGATGCGCCGGGCTTCGAGTGCGTCCAGGATGCGTGCGGTCGGCCGGAAGGTGAAGACCTGCGCGTGCTGGGCAATGATCACCGACTCGATCCGTTCTGTTTCACAGACCATGCCACGTAGCGCAGCATCCTCCAAACCGAGGCAGCGCCGCGGCTGTCACTCGGCGAGCTTCGGCGGTCCTTGCCGGCCGATGGCCTTCCGGTCACGGTGCGCGCCGGACGCGCCGGCCATCATTCCAGGATGATGGCGGCAAGCGCCACGCCAAGGCTTCGCTCATCCTCCCCCAGCCCCAGTTCGCGGGGCGTGTAGAGCCGGTCCAGCAGCAACTCGATCCGGTGCGTCGCGCCGGGCGTCAGCCGCTCCCCCGCCACGGACGTCTCGAACGGCCCCGCACGATCGATCCGTGCGGAAGCGGCAGGCACCCCGTCCACCAGCACCCGGAGGGTCCGTGGATGCAGCGCAGCGCCGAGCATCTGCGGAAAGTACAAGGTGAGCCGCCTCGCCGAGACCTCGGGCAGGAGAGTGAGAACGATCACGGCGCGCCCGCTGGAGGACCATGCCAGGCCGGGCTCGGCGGGATGCCACCCGGCCCACAACAGCGCAGGGCAGCGCTGCCCGTCAGAGGACCCGTCGAAGGGAACGAGGCGCGCCGGCAGCGACGCCACCACGGGCGCCGGAGGATGGCGCAGGCACCGGCTGGTCCGCTCGATGTAGCGCGCCACGTAGGCTTCATCGACCCGCGGGTGGAGGGCCAGCACGACCGCGGCGACGTGCACGACGGATGCCGCGGCCAGCACCAGCCCCGGCGCCAGCACGCGGCGATCAGACCAGGACCAGGGCGCCACGGTATAACATCCAGAGACCCCATCCTTGCGCGGCCGCGAGCGCCGCCATCGCCGCCGCCCGGCCCGTGGGCGGGAGGCGGCGCACGAGGTCCCAGATCGCGAGCATCAGGAAGGGGTTGGTCAGCACGTAGCGCTGCAACCCTATCAGCCCGATCGGATAGCCGGTGCTAAGCGGGACCATCGGCGTGGCGACCAGGACCGCCGCTTCCAGCCAGCGGCGTCGCCAGGCCAGCCAGCCGGCCACAAGGAAGGACGCGAGGCCGGCAAGCGAAAGAAATGTCTCGCTCCTCGTCTGCGTCACGTCGCCGGCCAGGTTGGCGAGATCCGCGGCCCGCAGCCCCCGCAGCAGCGTCGAGAACGGGTCGCCGAGCCCGTGCCCCCAGGCCACCTGCACGTGGACGAAGGCGAGGGCGTCACCCACGCGCAGGTGCAGGAAGATCATGAAGCCCGCGATCCCCAAACCACCCAGGGCGCTGAACGCCGCAGCCCGCAGCAGGGCGAGAGCGACCTCCGACCGGTCCTCAATGCTGTGGGGCGCAGCAAGGCGCAGGAGCGGTGGGATCGCCAGCGCGATGGAGGCGAGCACCACCACGATCACCCCATTTGGGCGCGTGGCCGAAAGACCGGCCGCGGCGAGTCCGGCCGGCAGCCAGAGCCCGGACCGGAGAAACAGCATCGTGGCCAGCAGCAGGGTGTTGAACAACGCCTCGGTCAGGGGAGCGGAAAGGTAGAAGCCGGCGGGCCAGACCAGGAGAAAGACAACCAGCCCAGCCCGTCCCGCGCTGCCGGCCTCCTGTGGCCAGCTCCGCTCGAACCAGAGAATGGCGAGCACCACGAAGACACCCAGCAGGGCGAGGTTAAGCGCGACTCCGGCCGCAACGGGACTTGCCCCGGTCAGGCCGATCACGATCCGGGTCAGCGCCGGAAAGGCGGGAAAGAAGGCCCAGTTCGCCTGATCCTCCGCCCCGGGCAGGGGGTCCAGCTCGTAGCCCTCGGCGGCAACGTAGGCGTACCAGGCGCAGTCCCAACGGCAGAGCGCGGTGACGAGCCCGCCGAACGGCCGTGCCGCCGCGGTGTAGATCGCGTAGCGGAGCACCAGCAGCGATGCGAGGAGCGCCAAGGGCATGACCCGGTCGACGCCGGCCCAGGTCGGCCGGACATCGTTCACGCGGAGGCTGCGCTGGCAGGCCGCCACTAATCCAAGGCAGGCGCCCCGGCCCGTCCAGTCCCTCATGCGGCGTCGAAGCGCTTCCCTCGCGCCGCAGGGAGCTGCTTCTTCGGAGCAGTCGCTCGATGCTTCTCTCAAGCGACGCCCTGCCTCGATCAACTCGGCGTCTTTAGGTCGGTGCCGTCAGGACGCCAAGCGCCGGGGAAATGCCCGGAGCGCGACGATGAGTTCACCCGCACCGCCGAGAACGAGGCATTTGGCACCGGGGAGAAGGGATGAACGGCACCTCGGCAGCCTGCGGTGTTGCTCAGCGTAAGAAGATCTAAATCTTCGGCAACACAACTGGAGGTGGGTGGAGACCACACCGCTTTATGTTTCAATATAGTAATGAATTTGACCACAGTTCCGCTAAACGGAGAAAACAACGCCATGGACCGGCACTCGACCGTTTTGCTTACGTCCATCGGCGAAGCAGAGGACACAGCCCTGCTGATGAGCCAGATCAAGGCCTCCGCGGAGATCGAGTTCCTGGCGCAACGCTTCAGAGATGCGGTACGCGCTTTCAACGAGGATGCGGAAGAGTTGCTGAAGCGCGGGCTGAAGATCGATGTGCACCTGCAGCGTGGAAACGTATTCCCGGTGGGAAGCGCTGAACCGATCCACCAGACGTTGCACCTGCTGGCGACAATACGCTGAGGCACGGAAGAAGCTTCCGCGCTCACCACGTCACAGCCTTCGCTCCGCCGGCCACGACGCGATGCGCAGCCGAGGTCAGCGGCACGCGCAACAGAGCCCGGCCATCACCAGTCACAGAGGGTCCAAGAAACATCGGGCAGCACAGCGGGGCGGCCAGGCAAGTCCGGGGAACGACCGATGATGTTGGCCGGCTGGAGAACGTTCCGAAGGAACCAAGGCCGTGAGGATGTGTAGAACGACGGCCTGCCGTTCTGACGCGTCGAGCGGCAGGAAACGGGAGGATCCACAGCACTGTCGCGGGAATGGTGGAGCTGAGGGGAAGTTCCACCAGCTTTCACACCGGTCCCCGTAGATCAACGACTGCGCCCATAACGGAAGGCTAGCAAAGCGGTGTGTAGCACCTTGTGGTACAACGCGGAAGCTAGCCATACTGCCGGAGTCAAAAGAGCAGCTGGAACGTATTACGAGCTTGAACAGCAGTTTCTGAACAGGGGCTGGTTACACCCAGCCATCACGGCCCTCGCAAGCCAAATCCCTCCCCGTTGGCCATCTCTCTGTCCCCTTCTAGTATGGGCTGGCATTCTGCGCAGTATGACGACTCCGACGCAGCGGACACACCGATGGCCGTAACAAAGAAGCTGAGCAGCCAGATGACCACCAGCTCGCCCAGAACTATCTTGACCATCAGCCGAGAGTCGGCGGTGCCTCTGCTGCAAGTCCGCGTCTCCAAATCTTCTGAGCTTGGATGCACGGGCTCGGAGCATCGTCTCACTACTTCGCTCAATGGGGTGCAGAGGAGCCCGAAGATCGAAACGCCGAGCTCACCGACGGCTTTGGGTGGAAGCAGTGTCCGTCCGACCTGAAGAAAATCATTGGTCAGCATTTCCGGAACGATATTGCTCGCATCTACACCCGGTCCACCGACTTGCAGCGCGAGGCCAACTTCTTCACGTTCAGGAAAAACACCGGTCGTGAGAAATACCCTGAGCAAGCCCAGCTTGGGCCGACTTCGGAGAAGGGCCAGCACCGTAACTGCCGGTTCTTTCGTATTAGCAGCCGAACGTTCTCGTACTTCTACGGACTAACAGGCAAAATCCGACACGCAATCTAAAGCAGACCTTGGCTGCCAGCCGAAGATAGCAGCTGATACAAGCTCAAAGCTGCATGGCCCAAGTCCATCCAAGCCACGAGAGAATGCTCCCGTTTTGAGAAGCAATGTGGAGAATGACCATGGCACAAGCGCCGAAGCCCGATGCGCAAAAGGCACCGCAACCGTCAGTCGACCGCGTCGAAGAACTCGCATCTCGAATTCTGAGTGGCGACATAATTCTCCCCAAATTCCAGCGGGATTTTGTCTGGTCGAAAAAGCAGGTTGTAGATCTATGGGACTCTATTTCGAAGAATTATCCTATCGGCAGCGTTCTTCTTTGGCGAAGCCGCGAAAGGCTGAAAGCTGAGCGGAATATTGCTGACCTTGAAATCGGCCAAGCGGGCTACGATTACCCAGTCAACTACTTACTCGACGGGCAACAGCGACTCTCCTCCGTTTGTGGCGCACTCTACTGGCACGGCGATGATCCAGATAGTCAGTGGAACCTTGCTTACGATCTTCGCACAGATCGTTTTTTCCACATGGACACCCTCGTTAGTCCACCCAATCATCAAGTTCGCATCAACTGGCTGTCCGACTCCTTTCTCTACATCACGCAGCTAAATCGCGTAAAGTCCGAACCCGATGCAGATGCATTAGAAGATCGCGGAAAAAAGCTGTTTGCGCGCCTGAAAGACTACAAAATCGCAACGGTTACGCTTCTCGAAATGTCAATTGAAGACGTGGGCCCAATCTTTGAGCGAATTAATAGCCGGGGCACACCACTCACAATCGTGGATTTGATGCGAGCCGCTACTTGGAGCGACAAGTTTGATTTATTCGAACAGATCGACGAACTGCTTAAGTCAATCGCCGACAAGGACTTTAGCAGAATTGACAGAAAAGTAATATTGCGGAGCCTGTCTGCTGCTGCAGGTGGCGGTTTTTCAGAGGGCAGCATTGACAATCTTCGCCGGTTCGACGCCGACGCTCTCATCAAAGCGAGCGGCGCAATCAAAGACGCTTACAAGCGGGTGGTAGATTTCCTGTCAACAGATCTTTCGATCCCTTCGGATCGGCACATTCCGTATACAAACCAAATCGTTGTGTTGGCCGAAGTCTTCCGGCTTCTGCCACATCCAGACGCAGCACAGAGGCTTGCACTAAAGCAATGGTTTTGGCGCACAGCTGTGACTGGCTACTTCGGCGGTTGGAACACCGGCAACATGGCATCAGATCAACAAGCAGTTAGCAAATTCGCGTCTCAAATTACGAGAGAGCTCGAAGCCCCGGTAACTGACACCGGGCCAGCTGTGTGGCTCACCCAGCAATTCCGTCTAAATACGGCGCACGCTAAAATTCTATCACTGCTACTCGCCTTCAATCGTCCAGTTGACCTACTAACGGGACAGAATGTGGACATTGACCGTGCCTTGCACCACGCCAATGCAAGGGAATATCACCACTTCTTTCCTCGCGACTACTTGACCGGGAAGGGAGTGCCGGCACGCAAAGCTAATTTGCTAGCCAATTTCGTTATGCTTACAGCCGACAGCAACAAAAAATTCTCGAACAGGGCACCGTCTGCTTATCTGAAGGACGTTGAAGAAAAGCTCGGAAGCAACTTGAAAGCCGCGTTGGATGCAAATCTAATCTCGGATGCGGCATACGCTGCCGCGATGGCGGACGATTATGACGATTTTCTCCGCGAACGCGCCAAAACAATCCATCAGCGCTGCAGAGAGCTGACGGGTTGGTGATGGACAGTACTTTTTTTGCTCTCCGTCAATCTGGCGAAAGGTGGAATGACGGCACACCTTCCGGCCAGTAACCTCGATGACCCTCCGTCTAAAATGATCGGCGGTGTTGAGCCGCGTACCGCAGGAAAGTGGAGTGATTGTTTTCATGCTGGAACACGAAGGCATTGAGACTGCAATTTCTACTGGGCATCTCCCTACCTCCCCTCAAATCCTTTTCGGTGAGCTGTTGGACTTCGCCGAAAATCGTTTACGCATGCAAGAAGGATACTACCTTGACTACAAACATGATGTTCCGAAATCCTTTTCAGACGCTCACGGTCAAGCAGTACTCAGGCTTGCTCTAGGGTTCTATAACGCATTTGGTGGATTGATTATCTTTGGCGTTCAGGACAAGACACTTTCAATCTTAGGAACGTCCGGCCCGTTCCCTATAGAAGCGTTCAATCGCATATTCACCGATTTTACCAATGCGAGCATCGAAGCGAAACATGCTCGGTACTTGATAAAATCTGCAGATGGCGCTGAGAGCGGAAGGTTCATTGATGTCGTTCTCATCAGTCGACGTGGATTGCAGAAGCCCGTGCGATTGACTACGGAGCTTGCTGGCTACGGTGAAGGAACAATCTTTGTTCGAGAGAGGCATGAAGTAGTACAGGCAAAAGCCAGACACTGGCCAATGCTCTATTCGGCTAATCGCGCCCCTCCCTCGCTGCAACCTGATTTTGCCTCGACTGGGATCCATCGATCGCTACCACCGTCTCCTTCAACGATGAAGGAATTCATTGCTCGTGACTCCCTGACAGAGAATCTCTGGGACTGGTTTGTCTTCGGGAAAAAGCTGCGCCTTTATCTGTATGGACCTGGCGGTTCGGGGAAAAGCACCCTCGCTTTCGAGTTTGCAACGGCAGTGGCAGAACACGGCAACGAGCTGTTGTTCAGCAACAATAAGAAACTGGATTATGTGATTTATCTTAGCGGTAAGGAGACGGAACTCAATGTTCTTTACCGCTCGCAGCAGTATTTCGACAGCAAACAATTTTCATCTGCAATTGAACAATTTGTCGAAATTTTGTATCACTCGGGTGCATGCACACGGTTGGAGTGCGTAGGCCTTAATGAAGATGCTTTGCTCCAGCGGCTTTCCGATCTTTTCAAATCTTTCAATGGCCTTATCGTATTAGACGATATTGACGCACTCAGCCGGCGAAAAGTTGATACAGGAGAGGAGGCACTCTTCACAGAACTTGTGTCGACGAATTGCAGAACACGCCTGTTGTACACTCTGCGCCATCCTCCGGGCCATGCGCTTAGCTCGTCGGTTCAAGTTCCAGGTTTGCATCCAGTCACGGAGTTCGAGCCATTCGTAACGGCATGCGCAGTGCAGTTTGCAACACTTCCACCTTCAGAGCATGAGCGCGAAACGATTTTCGAGGAAAGTGGTGGACTTCCGTTGCTAATCGAAAGCATTGTCGGCTTACGCAAGTATTCCGGAAATTATCAACTTGCCATTAAGAGTTTCAAAGACAAAGGCGGGGATGAGGCGCGCCGTTATCTCTATCAACGCGAATACGATAGGCTGGATAAGAACGGCCGAGGACGGCAGGTCCTGGCCGCACTTTCTCTTGTGCCTGCAGGTTTTCACGTTGATGCATTACTAGCCGTAGTTGGAACATCTACGCAGCAAATCGCCGACGCACTCAGTGAATGCGGCAGTATATTCCTCTCAATAATAAACGATGCAAATTCTGGCACACTCTACCAGATTTCCCCGCCGGCTCTTCCTTTCGTGTCGGATATCTCCCGCAAAGCTCCGTTTTTTCCGACGCTTGAGCAGAAAGTGCAGAGATTTAATGCCGAATATTTCAGAATTTCTCCGCGAGAGCAAACTATAGTTCAGGAGATGGAACGGCTCTTCTTAATGCGTGATTTTGTACGGGCAAGTCAGCTGGGTGAGGCGGTTGTACATGAAGGAAGCGAAGCGTCCGCAAGCCCACAAGTCCGCGCTCTAACGGGCAGAGCATTCACTGAGCTTGGTTCATCCTATGTAGAAAAAGCACGCGAACATTTTAAATGGGCCCACCAAATGCGCTATCGCAATATCGAGATGCTAAGAAGTTGGTTTCACATTGAGATGAACTCTGAGTATGGCTTAGAGGATGCCGAGCACATATGTCAAATTGTGCTACAGGATGAACGTTTCCAAGGCTTGTTAAAAGGCGAGTTTTACAGCAAATTGGGCTATGTATATCACTCGCGGGCAATGAAGGTGCTCGGGGTACGCCGGGACAGCGCGTTTGAATGGCTTCGAAAGGCTGTAGACGCATATATGGAGGCGCTTTGGCTCGGTGAGAAAGCGGATCGCCGAAGCATCGATACCACACTTAGCTGGCTTGAGCGGCCGCTGAATCGCCTGGAGGCAGCTTGTCGTAACGACTTTGAGCAGTTCCTGCTTCTAATCGAGCTTCTTGCCGATCGCAAGCACGACGCCCACGTGGAAGGTGCGCGTATTATTGCGGCTTCTCTCACGCGATGGGGTACATCTGCGTCACCCGATTCGAGGCAACGAGCAGCAGGTCGGGCGAGCAAAACAATAATCAAAATACGCCGAAACTTTGCAGACTTGGACCAGAACGTTGGCTTCAAGATACTTTTTGTGGCAGTCACATCTGTAAAAGAGCATCTTGAGGCAATCGAACAAGCAGCTTCATTGAGATCTTAGAATTCTTAATGGGGATGAGTTAATGAACGTTTGAAGCGAAGGACTGGCTCACTAGACCTTCGCGACAATCTTCTTCGCATTGTGCCGCACGCAGCGGAACTATTCAGCCAGAATTTGTGAAGTTGCTTCGCCCTTCTCAATTCACCCAGGGAGGCCATGCCGGCTGTGGCTCTGAGATCGCCATTCAAGCCAATGCTGCGCTCTAAGCTTTCGCTCATTGTATTTAACCGCCTTTTGGAGGGCGACAGCAGCTTTTTCAGTGGCGGCACAGTGCTTGCTATGAGCAGTTACACCTCTTGGCTTGACGGCCACATCGAGGAGGAAGTCCTAGAAGAACCATAAAGTTCGCGATCCGGTAGCAGCAAACTCCGGGCGCCATTTACATCACTCTTGGAGAACCAAGCTTGCCGCCAGACCTGCTTATCAGATCACTTTGGCGTACATTATCGTTTTACATCAATAGGTTACAATAGAAAATGCAACTAGATGCGACGGTTTTAGCGTTTCGTTGGGCGGCGTTATCTTTACGCATTAAGAAAATTGACAGAATTCTGCCGATGGATAGCAATTCTGCATACTTCTACTCAGAAACAATCGTTGCACGAAATTGCAAAAACTCAGCAACAACTGCAAATTTTTGCGTCAATGCTGATTTAGCCCGACAAGCTGGTGCGGCTCCACCATAATCATGAACACCAAGTAGGTTCCAGGGAAATGACCTCAGCTCTCGTTGTCAAAGAGCCTTATTGCAATTTAATTTTGCGCGGGGAGAAAACGCTGGAACTCCGTACATCTCGGTTGAAAAAGCGCGGCAGGATTTTGCTAGTTCGGAAAGGTTCTGGCTTGATCGTTGGAGCGGTGGAATTGATTGGCTGCATCGGACCACTCCAGCACTCCGAACTTCTAATGCTTGGAGCAAGGCACAAAGCTGATCCCGAAGTGCTGCTTTCAAATCCGCAGTGGAACTACTGTTGGGAGCTAGGCAACGCCACGTCGCTAAGGCATCCAGTTCGGTACCGTCATCCGAAAGGTGCACAAAGCTGGGTGACCCTGGATGATCAACCGCAAGTTCTGGACGAGGTAAACCGCCAACTACTGCCAGCCGACTAGAACTAGCCCAGTCCGCCGTAAGTCACGGAACGAGAGAGGGTTTCTGAGGGCTTGATCGGGCTGTGCTTCACTCGGCACTAAGAAGTAGTTGCAAGGAAATCAATGAACTAGCATCGGAAGCGTGGCTTCGCTCCTCACAAATCGCTGCCTCCGAAGAGCGTGGCTAGTAAGTAACACCTATAGCACCCCTTACATCCCTTTAGAGTTTCCCATGAAACATCCCACCAACGACAACAGCGTCTCAAAACGAGGCCCGACAGCAGGAACACCGCTCACTGCTCACTCCGATCCGTCTCGACACCTCTTGCGCACCCAAGCAATCGAGCTTCGCAACTCCTTTCTCTTCGCACAGAAGCTTGGCAAGCCCCTGAACACCTTCGTCACCGTTGATCTCGTTGGCGCCAAAGGCTGGAGCACTGACCTTCCCAGCCGTGATCAAGCTGGCAAGATCGCAGAAAGCTTTCGCAAGGCCATCAAGGACTGGTGCGCAAGGCACGGTCTAACGCCAGCGTTCATCTACGTGCTCGAAAACCCACCGAGCGGCGGTCCTGGCATCCATATGCACCTTCTGATGCATCTTCCTGAAGGCCCTGAATGGCTCAGCCTCCGTAACAGCTTGGAGCGGTGCCTTCAAATGGCAGGCGGCTGGAGCTTTTCAACTTCATCTTCGGCGCCAGTCGCAGGCGCAGCCTTGCCGAAAAGCAGAAGGACACCGCTGGAGCTTGGGGGAAGCCCCCTTTCGGTGGCGGATCAACTCATCAAGTTGCGTTACCTGAGCAAGGGGATCTCGCCACGGGAGGTTGTGGTAGTCGACGGCGTGAGAAAAACGCTGAACCAGTTAGCAGGTGACAGCATCGATCCACATGTGACGCTTAGACCCCAAGGCGACGTTTTCACTACCAAGCGTGCTGGAGGAACGTCATCACTCGGAAAGACCAGCCGCAGGAAAGCAGGGTGGGTAGAACAGAATGACCTGCTTTGGCTCAGCCGAAAGCTGGAGCGTGATGCCTTGCGGAAGGAAACTGAGAATAAGTTGAAGGCTTGGCACAAGAAAAAAGGCACCACCCCTTAAAATCCCCACAGAAGCTCGTCAGCGGGTTTTTCTGTTTTCCGGCATATTCCCCCATAGATTGGCAGGAAGTGCCTCAGACGCCGTCTAAACAGCTCCTAGACAGCACTCATCTAGTACACCAGTTCTCGTCAATACCGTGGAGGAATCTTTGCAATCTCCTCCGGCACTTTCATACGGTCCAAGCTAGCTTTCAGAGCAGTTTTAGGGAAATGCCCGTATGAGGCTCCTACCTTCGATGAAGATCGCCCCTGAATTACGTCACCGGTATCCTGATCAACTCCGGCACTACGCAGCTCCGTCATCATGCTATGCCGAAACGAATGGAAGCCTAACCCTGGTCTCTTCCTCAGCTTCAGGTGTGGAAGGAATTTTTCGGACATCCATTTGCTGAGCTGCTTTCCAGAATCTCCACCCACGGGTGCTGGAATTTCAGGCAACAGCCGGGCTCTCTTGAGCTTCTGCTGTTCCTCAGCGAGCTTCAGTATACCGAGACGGATTAGTTCGTCGTGAATTGGAGTATGTCTAACCGATGCGGCTGTTTTGACCGTGCGGCCTTCCCCTTCTCGAAACGCGAAGCACCACACGCCCTCTCGTTGGCATACGTCCTCAGGTGCCAACTGCGCTATTTCACTCACCCTCGCGCCCGACAGGAGAGCAATAAGCGGCGCCCAGAACCGCCAGTCAGCGATTAGGAAGTTCCCTGCCGTGTGGGGGCGACTATGGCTTTGCGCGCCAGTGAAAAGCGGTTTGCTGAACATTTGCGACATTTCGGTTTGATCGAAAGCTCTGTCACTCTCGCCCGCAGCACGAACCGCCACTTCCAGTCTATCGAAAGGATTGCTTGTGAGATGCCCAGCATCCACCTCTTGCCCGCACAAGCCCCGAAATGTTTGAGCGTGCCCGTTCACAGTTCTCGGGTTCAGAGCTTTCAGACCCAAGCGGCGCGCTTCTTCGGATGCTTCGAGGAAAGCAAGTCCCTTCAAAGCGGGCTTTTCGCGCCAGCGAGGCGGCAGGAACCGCAGGGCCTCCATGACCTTCCCAGCATCCTTCTTCGTGATATCGGCGGTGGGTTTGTCCTGTCCGAACGCATCGAGAAGAATGCTCAACTCAGCGGCTTTCTGAGACACGCTTCGAGGCTTGGCGCCAGCGCCGCGCTGAAGATCGAGGTAGAGCTGAACTGCGTCTCCCAGCGTGCGCCCTCCTGTCGGTGGGGACACCGGTACTGGAGCGGCCACCGTGACGGGAGCAACCATCGTTGCTGGTGTATGTGACACGAGGGATGGGCGATACGCCACGTCCCCTTCTGCCCAACGAAGACGGGCCTCTTCTACTTCCCCCTGAGCTTCCATCAGCGTTTTAAGAAGCACGTGGAAGGCTTGGCTGTTCTCAGGAAGCGGTGGGGTAAGGCCAGCTGCTATCTTCCGAGCAACGGGCCTCATGGCGTCGAAGCTCCCGTTCCGGAACTCCTCGCTGAGCTGTTCTAGTCTACTCTGCGCGTGAGCTGCGATCAGTGCTTGGCTCTCTCCGTGTGCCTCAGGCGTCTTTGGCGATGCTGCGGAGCTAGAGCGACCGAAGGTTCCACTCGTCAGAGAACGGAACTGTGTGTCCAACTCCTCTTCGAACCAGCTGCTGATGAGCGAATCGAGATCGTGCTTGGTCGCAGCCATTTTCGCCCACAACTCGGGAAGCTTCAGCAGTATGGCGGACGAGACACAGCGAGCAAGCAGCACGTCGCCAGTGCCCAACGAGCGAACCAGTTCACGCCTCCCAACCAAGGAAAGATGTTCCCGAGGCACGCGCACACGGAAGTACCACCGCTTGGAACGCAACAGCATGTAGGAGGAGGACGATAAGCTCATCAGTGTGGCACCCTGTGTAGCAGGGCCTACCGCAACGGAGCTAAGTCATTGATTCGCGGGCAAGGTGGTGGAGCTGAGGGGAATCGAACCCCTGACCTCCTCATTGCGAACGAGGCGCTCTCCCAACTGAGCTACAGCCCCATGCCCGCGTGGGCGAGGCGGCTTATCTCTCGGCTCTCCGGCCGCGTCAAGCACCCCCTGGCACCTGCCATTAAGCTTGCCGCAGGACTCCCCCGCCCATACATCCAACACCCAGGACGCACACGTCAGGAAGGATGGAATGGCGGCACTCTTCTGGTTGGTTGACCAGCTCATCGGCATCTACATCTGGGTCCTGATCGCTGCCGCCGTGTTCAGCATGCTGACCTCCTTCGGGGTGCTCGACACCCGCTCGCGCCTCGTGTGGACGGTGGGGGATTTCCTGTACCGGATCACCGAGCCGGCGCTGCGGCCGATCCGGCGCTTCCTGCCGAACCTCGGCGGCATCGACATCTCGCCGGTGATCCTGATCCTGCTGCTGCAGGCGCTGCGCATCTTCATTTCCACCACCCTGGTAAGGCTGGTCTTCTACTGACGGAGCGGCCGTGGCGGGCCGTGCCGGGCGGGCTCGAGATCCGCGTCCGGGCGCAGCCGCGGGCCAGGCGCGCCGGGTTGGGCGGCATCGTGGCGGGGGCGGACGGGCCGCGGCTGCGCGTCGCGGTGTCGGCACCCCCTGAGGATGGCCGCGCCACGCGCGCGGTGCAGGAGACCCTTGCCCGCGCCCTCGGTGTCGCGCCGTCGCGGCTGGTGCTAACAGCCGGCGCCTCGGCGCGGGAAAAGTGCTTTCGTGCCGAGGGCGATCCGGCCGCGCTGGCCGGGCGCCTCGAAGCGATCCTCGGCGGTGCCCCCGGTGGCACCCCTGGAACCACCCTGAGCGCCACCGGCGGGGCCGCCCTCCCCGCCCCTGAACCGGAGCAGCCCGCATGAGTGCCCGAATCCTCGACGGCAAGGCCCTGGCCGCCCGGCGGCGCGCCGCCCTCGCGACGCGGGTGGCGGCACTGCAGTTCCGCCCGGGCCTGTGCGTGGTGCGGGTGGGCGACGACCCGGCCAGCGGCGTCTACGTCCGCAACAAGGACCGGGCGGCACGCGAGGCGGGGTTTAGCAGCGAAACGCTGCAGCTGCCGGAGAACACCACCGAGGCCGAGCTGCTGGCGGTGGTCAAGCGGCTGAACGGGGATGCCTCGGTGGACGGGATCCTGGTGCAGCTGCCGTTGCCCGGGCACATCCGGACGGAGGCGGTGCTCGACGCCATCGACCCCGCCAAGGACGTGGACGGGTTCCACCCGGTGAACCAGGGCGCGCTGATGCTCAACCGGCCGGGGCTGGTGCCCTGCACCCCGCGCGGCGTGATGCTGCTGCTGGAGGAAGCCGGCGTGTCGCCCAAAGGCGCGCGGGCGGTGGTGGTGGGGCGTTCCACCATCGTGGGGCGGCCGGTGTCGACGCTGCTGCTCAATGCCGACGCCACGGTGACCACGGCGCATTCGCGGACGCGCGACCTCGCGGCGGAGTGCCGGCGCGCCGAGATCCTGGTGGCGGCGGTGGGGCGCGCGGGGATCATCCGCGGCGACTGGATCGCGCCCGGGGCCACGGTGATCGATGTCGGGATCAACCGAGGGGCGGACGGCAAGCTGGTGGGCGACGTCGCCTATGCCGAAGCGCTGCCGCACGCGGGCGCCATCACGCCGGTGCCGGGCGGCGTCGGGCCGATGACGATCGCCTGCCTGCTGGAAAACACGCTGGAAGCCGCGCTGGCCCGCCGCGCGGGCTGAAGGACGGGGCCCGGGCCTTTTCCGGCGCGGGCGCGGCGCTTCGCAGGGCGAAGGCTGCGGGCGGAGTGCCGGCACGGTCGGCGGCGGGTTCGGACAGGACGGGGTTTCAGGCCCCGGCTGCCACGAGGAGCGGCGGGGCGGCCGCGACACGCCTGGGAAGGCAGTCGCGCCGATCCCTGTGGCGAGGCGGCGCAGCCATGAATGATGCCCGGCGGGGTCTCGGGGTGGCACGGCCACCCTGAGCGGAGAGGGTCCGGGAGAGGCAGAGCCTCGCCCGGGGATGCCGCCGGCGTGCCGGGCGGGCGACGCGGTGAGGCGGATCGCCCCGGCGTCGCGCGATGCGCTGACCTGACGGCCGTTCGCGAAAGTCGCTTGCGCGCGGCCGGGTCCGGGTGGTTTCGGACGGCGGGGGTTCTGCCCCGCCGCCGGTGTCGGAGTTGGGTGGGTGGCGCGCTTAGAGCGCACCGCCCTTGCGGCCGGCCATGGCGCCGAGGCGCAGGCGAAGGGCGTTCAGCTTGATGAACCCTTGCGCGTCGAACTGGTCGTAGGCGCCCTGGTCTTCCTCGAAGGTGACGTGCTTCATCGAGTAGAGCGAGTTCGGCGAGCGGCGGCCGGTGACGATCACGTTGCCCTTGTAGAGCTTGAGGCGGACCTCACCGGTGACGGAAGCCTGCGAGGCGTCGGCCATGGCCTGGATCATGCGGCGCTCGGGCGAGAACCAGAAGCCGTTGTAGATCAGCTCCGCGTAGCGGGGCATCAGGCTGTCCTTGAGGTGGGCGGCCTCACGGTCGAGGGTGATGGACTCCATCGCGCGGTGGGCGGTGTAGAGGATGGTGCCGCCCGGGGTCTCGTAGGCGCCGCGGGACTTCATGCCGACGAAGCGGTTTTCCACCAGGTCGAGGCGGCCGATGCCGTTCTCCTTGCCCAGCGCGTTGAGGCGGGTGAGCAGGGTGGCGGGGGACATCGCCTCGTCGTTGATGGCGACGGCGTCGCCGCGCTCGAAGCGGATCACGATCTCGGTGACCTTGTCGGGCGCGTCGACGGGCGAGACGGTGCGCTGCCAGACGACCTCGGGGGGCTCGTCCCAGGGCTCCTCAAGGACTTTGCCCTCGCTGCTCGAGTGCAGGAGGTTGGCGTCGACGCTGAAGGGGGCCTCGCCGCGCTTGTCCTTGGCGATGGGGATCTGGTGCTGCTCGGCGAATTCCAGGAGCTTGGTGCGGCTCGTCAGGTCCCATTCGCGCCAGGGGGCGATGACCTTCACGTCGGGCTTGAGGGCGTAGTAGCTGAGCTCGAACCGGACCTGGTCGTTGCCCTTGCCGGTGGCGCCGTGGCTGACGGCGTCGGCGCCGACCTGTTCCGCGATCTCGATCTGGCGCTTGGAGATGAGCGGGCGGGCGATCGAGGTGCCGAGCAGGTAGCAGCCCTCGTACAGGGCGTTCATGCGGAACATCGGGAAGACGAAGTCGCGGGTGAATTCTTCCCGCAGGTCGTCCATGAAGATGTTCTCGTCCTTGATGCCCAGCAGGCGCGCCTTGTCGCGGGCGGGGCCGAGTTCCTCGCCCTGGCCGAGATCGGCGGTGAAGGTCACGACCTCACACCCATAGGTCGTCTGGAGCCACTTGAGGATGACCGAGGTGTCGAGCCCGCCGGAATAGGCGAGCACCACCTTCTTCACGTCCTTCACCGCCATGGGGCCGGTCCTTCGCGAAAGAGATTGTTCGGGTCGGATGTGCCGCAGCGGGGCGGCGGGGGCAAGGCGGTCATGCCCAGGCCAGTCGGACGGTGCGGGGGATGCGGCGGCGGCCCGCCGCCGCGCGGAAGAGGGATTTGAGGGTACGGAGGTGTTCGCGCAGCGCCCTGCGCCCCGGTTCGCGCGGGGTCGGCGGCGCGTGGCGGAGGGTTTCGGACAAATCCGGGTCGGGCAGCAGCCAGGGCGGGCCGTTCAGCGCGGAGCGGAAGCCGAGGCGGCGGACCAGCACCAGCAGCGCCAGGCCGCCCAGGCGCGCGGCGCGGCGGGTGGCGCGGCAGATCGCGCGCTCGATCTGTCGCAGCGGGTGGGTGGGGGCGAGGTCGGCCATGTCGGTGAGGAGGCGTTGCCAGAGGCCGGCATGGGTCAGGCGGCGGAAGAAGCGGGCGACGGTGTCGGGTTTTCCGAAGCGGGCCGGGAGACTGCGCCAGGGGTCACCGGGGGTGTGGGCCAGGTGGAAGATGGCGTCCATGCGGGCGCGCAGGTCGCGGATGCGGCGGCCCTGCGGGGCGCGGGGGAGGACGTAGGGGAGGAGGGCGTGCCACTGGAGGTCGGTGAGAGGGGGGTGGGGGTGGTAGAGGTTAGGTAGGTGCATGAAAGTCTCCCCGCATAAGCAGATTGATGAGTATAGGAATTTATTCTTTTTGTCAATTTTCTTTGTGCCGCACTTAACTCTACTTACTTTGGAGCAAATTTTTACGTACAACTGTCACACAGTCGAAATCTCGAGTATCTTTTCTACAGTCTTGCAACATGCGAGCACCGGATTTGCCAAACCCGATTGACGCCTCAGAGCCGCTGTTTAGAGCGATTTCCACAGCATACGACGGAGGCAAGCTCGACATCGGCCGCCAGCTTCCCGGCAACGCAATCCTCCAAGAAATCAACGATCAGGCAGAGAAATCTCCTATCGGATCAGATTTCACAATCCTCAACGAGTTTTTGCTGTTGGCAAATTACAGAGTGCACTACTACATGTTCTCGGCGCCCTACAGAAAAGAAGCGCTTTTAGATTATTTTTTCTCCAATCGGATGGCTAGGTTGGGTAGCGCAATCAGAGTTCTTTGCGGAAAAGGATTTGATGTAGATGCCCGCATGCTTCTCAGGAACCTTTACGAACTAAGCCTCTTATGGTGCAAAATTCAACTTGATCAATCTGCCAGGGAAGAATATCAAGCCTCGGCCGATCCTAGAGAAGCAAACAAGTTTTGGCACAAACATATCAGCAAGGGAAGGCTACGCAAATTTGTGGAAACCGAAACAAAATCCAAAGGCGTCCAATGGATTGGATTGATCAATGACGGTCGGAATCTTGATTTGATAGAAAAAGCTTGCGGCCTCGCTTCTCATCCCACCTACATATCGAAAGTTGTGAGTGGCGCCGAAGACTTCAAAGGTGTCAGCAACTTTTGCTTCTCTCCACCGAGCCATTACTCCAAGTTCACCCTCAAAAGTGCAGCACTGTGCATGTCCTTACCAGGAAGCATAAGCTTCCAGCAAAACCCGCCTCTGGAAACGCTTAAATTTAAGGAGCCGCCAGAGTATCCCAAGCCAAAGGAAGTCATGACATGGGATGAGTACGTTAGACGTTTCTCTGTAGTAGAGTTCCTCCTTTCAGTAATTGCCTACGCACCAAGAAAGCAAGAAGATTAGCTCGCCGGAGATCTACATTCCACCGCCCCAAATTGATGCCCGACCCACTTAGCGAATTTTCCCAAGCCAACGCTCGCAAAGATTGGCAGCGTTGCACAGTTTGGTCGAGGGCGAGTGGATCTAACCGAATAGCATCTGATTGGATCCACAAGACAACAAGGGCAGCAGCGACAATCGCGCTCCCTTTGTTTTTCTGCTAACCCGCACTCGTAATCCCGTTCGCCTTCACCACCTCGCCCCAGCGCGCGTTATCCCCCTTCACCAGCCGGTCGAAACTCTCCGGCGTGCCGCCGCCCGGCTCGTCGCCCTGGCTGGTGATTCGCTCGCGCACCGTGGGGTCCTGCAGCGCCTCGTTCAGCGCGGCGTTGACGCGGGCCACGACCGCATCCGGCGTGCCCTTCGGCGCGGAGATGCCGATCCAGGAATTCACCACGAAGTCGTCGATGCCCTGTTCCCCAGCCGTCATCACGTCGGGGAAGGCGGGCACGCGGGTGTCGCCGGTGACCAGGATGGCGCGGATCTGTCCGGGCTTGACGAAGGGTGCGACGACGGAGGCCGCGTCGAACATCATGGGGAAGCGGCCGGCGATGAAGTCCTGCATGGCGGGGCCGCTGCCGCGATAGGGGATGCTTTGCAGCGCGGGCAGGCCGGCGCGGGTGCGGAAGAGTTCCATGGTGCAGTGGCTCAGGCTGCCGGCCGAGGCGATGCCGTAGTCGATGGGGGTGCGCGGCTGCGCCCTGGCCCAGGCCACCAGTTCCCGCACGTTGTTCGCCGGGATGGAGGGGTGGACGCAGAGCACCATGGCGGAGCGCAGCGCCAGGCCGATGCTCACCATCTCCAGCGGGTTCACCGTGAGGTTGGGGAAGGTGTAGGGGTTGATCGCCATGGGCGAGGAATTGGCGGCGAGCAGGGTGTAGCCGTCGGGCCGGGCGCGCATCACCCATTCGGTGCCGAGGTTGCCGCCGGCGCCGCCGCGGTTCTCGATCACCAGCGGCTGGCCGAGCGCCTTGGCCATGCCGGGCTGGACGATGCGGGCGGCGAAGTCGGTCTGCCCACCCGGTGGGAAGCCCACCACCAGGGTGACGGGGCGGGTGGGCCAGGCGGGCGTCTGCGCGCTGCCCGGGGCCGTTCCCGGGTTGGCGCCTTGGGCGCGGGCGAGTGCCGGCGCGGCGAGGGTGCCGAGGCCGAGCAGGACGGCGCCGCGGCGGGGGAGCTGGTGCTGGGGCATGGGGCCGGTTTCCTTGGGCGTCGCGCCGGTTGCGTCCGGCTGTTGTTCGCGCGGGCCGTGCGGGGCCTCGCCGGGCGATCCTGGCACGATGGATTACGATTCGTCCACGAATCGCGCCCGCCGCCGCGCGATCCGGGATGGGGCTCGGCTTACGGCCCCGGGGCCGCCGTCGGTCGCGAAGGGCCGTGAGCCCCGGCGCGGCGCGCAGCGGCCAGGGGCGGGCGGTTTGATGCGTGGTCGGGGCGGGCTATGGTGCGCGGCAACGAACCGCATCTCGGGGAAGCGCGCCATGTCCACGTTCAAGGCCTGCATCGGAGCAGCCATCATGACGGCCTGCGCAGTTCCCGCCCTCGCCCAGCCCGCGCCGCCGGCGGGCCCGGCTGCCCCCACGGCCGCCTCCCCGGCCGCCACCGCGGGCGGTGCCCCGGCCGCGACGCCGGCGCCTGCCGCCGCGCACCCGGTGCGCGACGAGTTCTACTGGCTGGGCGAGATCAACAAGGCCAGCACGGTGATCAACACCGACGAGGGGCTGCTGGACCGCGCGCTGACGCCGCGCATCGCGGCCGGGCTCGACACGGTGCTGCGCGCGGGCGACCGGCCGGGCGGCAAGCGGCCGGTGCTGGTGATCACCTTCGAGCCGCTGCTGATCGAGGCCGCAGGCGTCGAGGCCACGCTGATCCATGCCGGGCGTTCGAGCCAGGACATGCTGTCCACCATGCGCGCCGCGATCATGCGCGACGAGCTGCTGGCGCTGGCGGAGCAGCTGAACCGCACCACCGCCACGATGGTGGACCTGGCGGAGCGCAACGCCGCGACGATCGTGCCGAACTACACCAACGGCGTGGCGGCGCAGCCCAACAGCTACGGCCATTACCTGCTGGGCTTCGTGGCGGGGTTGCAGCGCGATGCGGAGCGGGTGCGGCAGGCCTATGCGCGGCTGGATCGTTCGGCGATGGGCACCACGGTGCTCAACGGTACGAGCTGGCCGCTGAACCGCGATCGGATGGCGCAGTATCTCGGCTTCGCGGCCACGGTGGACAACGCCTACGACGCCGCGCAGATCTCGGCGGCCGAGATGCCGGTGGAGATGGGCGCGGTGGCGACGTCGATCGCGCTGCATGCCGGCGCCTTCGTCGAGGACGTGATGACGCAGTACGCCCAGGCGCGGCCGTGGATCCTGCTGCGCGAGGGCGACGGCAACACCTACGTGTCGAGCGCCATGCCGCAGAAGCGCAACCCGGGCCTGTTGAACGACACGCGCGCCCAGGCCTCCATGGTGGTGACGCTGGGCATGGGGCGGGCGATCAGCGCCCACAACATCCCGCCCGGCATGTCGGACCCCAAGAGCGTCCGCGACAACACCGCGGTGCTGAGCGGCGCCACGCGGATGCTGGCGAGTTGGAACCGCATCCTGGGCGCCATGGTGATCGACCCGGCGCGCGCGCTGGAGGAGCTGAACAGCGACTGGACCGCCTCGCAGGAACTGGCCGACGTGCTGATGCGCAAGTACCGCCTGCCCTTCCGCGTCGGCCACCACTTCGCCTCCGAGGTGGTGGACTTCGCCAAGAGCAACGACATCCGCCCGAGCGACTTCCCTTATGCCGAGGCGCAGCGGATCTACGGGCAGACGCTTCAGGAGATGAAGGTGGAGGGCGGCGCCCTGCCGATGAGCGAGGCGGAGTTCCGCGCGACGCTCGACCCGGTGGCCATCGTGCGCGACCGCGCCACCGCCGGCGGGCCGCAGCCGGCCGAGATGACGCGCATGGTGGCCGAGGCCAAGGCGGCGGTGGCGGCGCAGACCGGCTGGATCAACGAGCGCCGCGGGCGGATCGACGGGGCGCTGGGAACGCTGGACGCGGATTTCCGCAAGCTGCTGCCGGCCGCCCAGCCGGCGCCGCAGCCGGCATCTCAGCCCGGGTCCCGCTAGGCGGCGGCGTCGCCTGGCGGGCGGCGCGCGGCAGGACGCCCCGCGCGCGTTGATGCGCCCTGCGAGCCGCCCGCATCCGCGGGGTCGGGAGGCTGCCGCTGGCTCACCGCAGCAGCGCGAGCCGCTGTTGCAGGCGCAGCAGGGAAAGCGCGGCCGTCAGCGCGCCACCCGCCACGAGCCCGGTCCAGAAGAACGGCACCGGCGCCGTGCCTGTCCAGGACAGCAGCGTGCCCAGCGGCAGCGCGACGCCCCAGCTCCCCGCCACGGCGATCAGCAGGGGGCCCCGGCCGTCACGCAGGCCGCTCAGCGCCCCGCCGGCCGCGGATTGCAGGCTTTCCCCCACCAGCAGCGCGGCGGCCAGCGGCAGCAGCGAGGCCGCGAGAGCCTGCGCAGCGGGATCGGCGCCCGTCAGGAACCAGCCCGCCACCCATCCGGGCGCCGAGAGCAGCAGGGCGGCCGGCAACAGGGCGGACAAGAGGGCGAGCTGGATCGCCACGCGGGCCGAGTGCCTGGCCTGGCCTGCTTCGCCCGCACCGGCCGCGAAACCCACCCGCATGTTGGCGGCGTCGCCGAAGCCGAAGCAGAGGACGCCCAGCAGGTCGGTGATCCGTGCCGCCACCGCGTGGGCCGCCAGCGCCGTGGCGCCGAAGGGCGCGACCGCGAAGGCGGCGGCCGGCATGACGCCTTCGCGCAGCAGGATCCGGCAGGCGAAGGGCAGCCCCAGCCGCAGGATCTCGCGGCAGCACTGCGCGTCGGGGCGGAAGGGCCGGCGCAGGATACCGCCCAGCGCGGCCCCCGAGGTGGCGCGGGAGGCGAGGATCAGCAGCGTCCAGGCCAGCAACCCGGCCAGGGCATGGGCCAGGCCGGCGCCCAGAGGCCCCAGTGGCGGGAGGCCGAAGCCGCCCCGCAGCAGCCACCAGCACGAGGCGGCGTGGAGCGGCACCACGGACAGCATGATCGCCGTGGTGGCGCGCAGCCGGCCGGTCGCGACGGCGAAGCTGCGGAGTGCCACGTAGCAGACCCAGCCCGGCAGTCCCCAGGCCGCGCCGAGCAGGTAGCGGCCGGCGGCCGCCGCCTCGGGCCCGTCCCCGGGCAGCAGGCCAGGAAGCAGGGCCATCGCCAGCAGCAGCGCCGCGCCGGGCAGCGACATCAGCAGCCCGACCAGGAGCCCGCTCTGACCAAGGCCGCGAAGCGCCGCCGCGTCGCCCCGGCCTCGCGCCTGCGCGGCGAGCGGCGTCACGGCGGTGACCACGCCCAGGGCGAACAGGAAAACCAGGAGATGAAGGCTCAGTGCCAGCGTCACACCGGCCAGCGCAGCCACACCCAGCCGGGCGACCAGCAGGGTTTCCACGGCCGAGAGCGCGAGCTGGGCCGACATGGTGAGGGTGACGGAAGCGGCGACGCCGCTCAGGGCGCGCGCTTCCGCGCACCAGTGATGGCCTGGAAAAGGCATGGGGGAACTCTCAGGAGCACGCTCCCGCCGCAGCACCGGCGCGGGAGGGTCAGGAACGGACGCGCATGGTCACGGGAATGGCGTCGGCCATTCCGGCGAAGCGTCGCTCGGGGCAGAACCGGGGGTTCCGACCTTTCCTCTCAACGGAGGAGCTGTGTCAGCGGGTCCGGAGGTTCCGCCCTGCGACGTTCTGTCGCAGGGCCATCCAGGGGGCACGGGGATGATGCTTGCGGTGCAGGCTCACGCATCCCTCCTGGGTGAGCGGTGGCGGTTCGGGAACTGTACGGGGCGGCGCGGCGGGCGGGCAAGCCGCGCCGGGCAGGAAAACCGGCCGCTCCCCAGGGTGAGGCACGGCGGCTCCGGCGAAGGGCGGGCCGGCCGCGGTGCCACCCGGCGCCCTCGCCGGAGCCACCCCGCCACAGGGTGCCGCCGGGCGGCTCCGTTGGGCTGCCCGGGCGGCAGCCCCGTCGCGGCCGAGGTTCAGCCTGCGTCGCGGCCGAAGAAGCGCACCGTCTTGCCTTCGATCAACGCCGGCGTGCCGTCGCGGAACGGGGCGTAGTGCGGGGCCTGCAGGTGCGCCTCGAAGGCGGCGCGGTTGTCGTAGACCTCGTGCAGCACGGCCAGGTTCGGGTCTTCCTCCGACAGGAGGAGCTCGAAGCCCTGGCAGCCCGGCTCGTCGCGCACCGACAGGCGGGCGTCGTCGCGCGCCAGGGCCAGAAACCGGTCGCGCCCTTCGGGCTTCAGGCGGAACTCGGCGATCACGACGTAGGCGGAAGCGGGCATGGGAGGTTCCTGTTCACCGCTGACAGTTCCGGGCCGTTGCACCGGCCGGGCGGCTTCGGCCCGCAGGGGAGCCCAGGGGCGGATGGGGCGCAAGCGGGCCGGGGGCTGCGCGTCTTCCCGCTTGCGTGAGGCGCCCGCGCGCACGGGACATCCGCCGGTGGCAGGCGGAGGACGGCGCCTTCCGTCGTTGCAGGAAAGACGGGGGCCACCAGCTTAAAGGACCGGGCGCGGCGCCCACGGGTTTTCCCCCAAGGGTTTTTGGGGGGATTTGTCCGGGGGGGTTGTCGGGGGGCTTTCCTCGGGGGCTCTCTCCGGAAGGCGTTTCCGGAGGGGACGGGGCAAGGTTTCCGAGGCTCTGCCCCCCGGGGCACCGGCCCGGGACGTCTTCCCCCAAGCCTCTTCCTGGGGTTCTTCCTCAGGGTTCTTCCTGGGGCTCTTCTCCAGGTCCCTACCCGGGGAGCGCCTTCCCCGGCGGCCTTTCCGATCCTGCGCAGGAGTGTTGCGATGTCCGAGCTCTACCAGTTCACCGCCCGACGCGCCGACGGCGGGGAAACGCCGCTGCGGGAGTTCGGGGGCAAGGTCCTGCTGATCGTCAACACCGCCAGCAAGTGCGGCTTCACGCCGCAGTACGAGGGGCTGGAGGAGCTGCAGCGGCGGCTCTCGCCGCGCGGCTTCACGGTGCTGGCCTTTCCCTGCAACCAGTTCGGCGCGCAGGAGCCGGGCGACGACGCCGAGATCGCGGCCTTCTGCACCACCCGTTTCAGCACCAGCTTCCCGGTGTTCAGCAAGATCGAGGTGAACGGCGACGGGGCGCACCCGCTGTTCCGCTTCCTCAAGCAGGCGCAGCGCGGCGTGCTGGGCACCGAGGCGATCAAGTGGAACTTCACCAAGTTCCTGGTGAACCGCGAGGGCGAGGTGGTGGAACGCTTCGCCCCCACCACCAAGCCCGCGGCGATCGAGGGGGCGATCGAGGCGCTGCTCTAGCGCGCCCGCGGCCCGGCGGGCGGGAACACGCGGGGCGCGGGGGATGCCCCGCCCCCGCCCGGCGTCACAGCACGTCGCGGTTGACGTCCTTGTAGAGCAGGTATTCGCAGGTCTCGGTGCCGGTGGCGTAGATCTGCTGCGGCACGTAGGGGCCCATCCACACGAAGTCGTCGGTCCAGAGCTCGTGCCAGTCGCGGCCGAGCAGCTGCAGCGCCTGGCCCTGCAGCATGACCATGCCGTGCTCCATCACGTGCGTCTCGATGCACCAGAAATGCGCGCCGGGCGCGTAGCACATGATGTTCATCTCGAAGTCCATGCGCATCTCGCGCAGGCCCAGCAGGCAGTGGCGCCAGCGCGGGCCGCTGTCCTCGCGCAGGGCGGTGTCGCGGTGGCCGACCATGACCTCGGGCGCGCCGATGCCGGCGGCCGGCTGGTAGGGCTTGCGCACCCAGATCGCCCGCGCTTCCTCCGCGCCCGCGTTGCGCGCGGCATAGGGCACGCCTTGCGGCACGTAGAGGTAGCCGCCGGGCACCAGGGTATGGGTCGCGCCCTCCACCGAAACCTCCAGCACGCCGGCGCGGACGTAGAGGAAGGCCTGCACCCCGTCATCCACCGCACCGGCGCTGCCGGTGCCAGGGGGCAGGATCATCAGCGCCTGGGTGAAGCGCGCGCCCATGCGGGGGCTGGTCTGGAAGCGGATGATGCAGCCGGGCCAGTTCGGCAGCAGGCTGTCCATGATCCCTTCCGGCGGAAAGGCGCAGTAGTTCGCGGTCAGCATCGTCCGGTTGTGGCCGATGATGCCGGGCGGGGGGTTCGGGGTGGGCGTGCGCATCATCTGGTGGGTCCGGGCCTCGTTCCGCTGCGGGGTGCCTCGTCCGCAACACGCCCCTCCCCGCCCGTCAAGACGGATGCGGCGGACTCGTACCGCCGGGTGGGGGACGGTTACCTCGTCCGCAGGGCGATGGTCGTGCGGTCCGGCGCGTGCCGCCCCGCTGGCCGCATGCGCGACATCGGGCCGCGCGTGTCAGGACCCGCATGGGCCGGGATCAGTTCAGGCGGTGGCATTCCGAGGTGGCCGTGGCGCTGCCGCGCATCCCGCCCGGGGTGCGGACCTCGCACAGCAGGTACTTGCCGCCCTTTTCCAGCGTGAAGCCCGGGCCGGTCATGGCGACGATGCGGTAGCCGCCGTCGAGCAGGGCGTTGAGCGGCTGGTCCACCGCCTCCCAGGTGGTGGCGGGGCGCGGCGGCGCGGCGGGGGCCTGCGCCGGGGCCTGGGCCAGCGAGGGGCCGGCCGGTGCGGCCAGCAGCAGGGCGAGCGGGAGGAAGGCGGCGCGGCGGACCGGGTGTTTCATCGGGGGCTTCCCTGGACGATGGGCGCCGACCATCCGCCGCGACGGCCCGGCCGGCAAGGGCGGCGTGCCGGGCACGAGGCCCGGGGTGCCCCACCGCGAGGTCGCGGGGCCGGCCGGTGCGGCGGGGTGTCAGGTCGAAGGGCCCGGCGCCGCCGGCGGGGCGACACGCCACCCGCTGCGGCCGGGCCAGGGCCGGTCGGTGCCGGTCAGGCGCTTCGAACCAAGCCACCCCGGCCGGGCGATCCGGGCCGGGTGATCCCGGCCGGGCGATCCGGGCGGGGCGATCCGCGTCAGACGATCTCGGCGACGAGCTTGGCGATCACCGCGTTGGCGATCACCACCGGCAGGCCGCTGGCCTCACGCGCGACCTCGCGGTGGCGCTCGCAGAAGCCCATGCAGTCGGTCATCAGCAGTTCGGCCCCACGGTCGCGCAGCGAGCGCGCCGCGGCCACCAGCGGGGCCTCGTCACCGTCGTAGGGCGAGGCCGCGGCGAAGATCGGCCGGCGCTCCAGCGCGCGCCACTTCTCGCCCTCGCTCGCGATCTGCTCGGCCAGCGGCACCAGGATGCCGACCTGCCGCCCGGCGGCCAGCGCCGGCAAGGAGGGCGCCAGGATGCGCTCGGGCTCGATCAGCGCGGCGGCGCGGGTGGTGAGCTGGTCGAAGCGGCCGGTGCAGAGCAGCAGGATCGTGGTGCAGCCCTCATCCTCCAGCTGCGTGACACGCTCCTGGATCACGGCCTCCGCCCGTTCCTTGTCCACGGTGACGGAGCCGCCGTCGAGCAGGCGCGACACCAGCACCGGATGCCCCGGCCTGGGGCCGAAGCGGTGCGCGATGGCGTCGCGATCCAGCCCGTCCAGCAGGCCGACGTGTTGGCGCGGCAGCGCGGGCGGCAGGGCGGCGTCCAGGATCGGCGTGATGTCGGCGCGCGGGGCCTGGCCGATGGTGATGGTGCCGAGCTTGCGGGGCGACATGGCGGCGGGTGGTCCTTTCGGGTTCGGGCGGGGCGGCCGGCGTGTCGGGCCGGGGCAGCTGCGGTTCGGGTCCGGCCAGAGGAGGCTGGTTTCGGGGGTGGGCTTCGGGGCTGGCCCGGGAGCCTGGCACAAAGGCCTGAGCGCCGGATCGGGGAAGCCGGATCGGGGAAGGCGATGTCCGGGCCCGCGGCTACGGCAGCGGCGCCACTGGCCCCTGGTCCCTCGCGTGCCCGGCCGTTGTGATCCGGCCGGGCGGGGCGTTCAGCGCGTGCCGGCGCGCCAAACGGAGTTGAAGAAGCCCCAGAGCGCGTCGCCCGCGATCACGCCGCCGGCGAAGACTTCCATCGGCCCGCGCGCCGCCTCGCCGCGCGTGCGCTCCAGCGCCACGCGGATCACGAGGCCCACCACCACGGCCCAGCCGGCCAGCGGGTTCACCAGCAGCAGGCCGGTGGCCAGCAGCACGCCCAGCTGGCGCTTCGGCCCGCCGATCCACTGGATGATCGCGCCGGGAATGGCCCAAAGGAAGAGCTGCAGCGCGATGGAGCTGTCCACGCCGGCGCCGATGGTGGCGACGTAGACCTTGGCCACCGGCGGCACGAGGCCGGCCTCGAAGTAGCCGCGGTAGCTCAGCAGCACCATGGGAATGCACAGGAGGAAGGCCAGCATCGCGGCCAGCAGCTGCTGGCGCTTGCCCTCCATCTCGAAGGCGGGGTCGCGGCCGTTGCCGCGCAGGACGAAGCCGGCCTTGAGGTCGTAGCCCATGTCGGCGAAGGCCGGGCCGGTGGCGGCGGAAAAGCCGCACAGCATCGCCAGCGCCACCGGTGGGAAGCCGATCAGCAGCCCGATCAGCAGCGTGATCAGCGCCACCGCGAAGGCCGGGAACCAGCCGGAATGCATCGCGGCGATGCCCACGATCAGCTCGTGCACGAAGGCCGCGAAGGCGGCGTAGAGCACGAACAGGATCAGCCAGCCCCAGCTCATCTCGGTGTAGAGACCGGCGCCCACCGCCAGCAGCGCCGAGATCACGAGGTAGGCGATGCAGCCGCCGCTCAGCACGCGGCCGATGCCGCGCGCGGCCACGCTCTCGAAGCCCTCACCCGCGTTACCGGAAACCGGTGCCACCATTCCGACCGGCGCATGCGAAGTGGGGGCATGCGAAGCGGCGGCGGAACGCGCCTCGCCGCGGCCGCTGATCAGCAGCGCGACCTGCACCAGCGCCACCAGCCCGGCACCGATCATCATGCCGTGCGGCATGTAGACGCGGTTGAGGTCGTAGCCGGTGAGCTGCACTGAGTAGCCGCGCAGCAGGAGGCCCACGGCAAACATCGCCAGCGCCCAGATGTTGCCGATAAAGGCGATGCCGAAGGCCGACATCGGGATGCCGAACCAGGAGCCACCGAGGCCGGCGAGCACGCCCACGCCCAGCAGCCGTGCCTGCCGCCCGCCCGCGTCGCCGGCCTTGATGGCCTCCGCCGCCGCGACGCCGGGCGGCCAGGCGCCGGTGGCCGGAAACACCTTGGAGCCGAACAGGCGGTAGAGCAGGTAGGCGTCGAGCAGCATCGCCGCCGAAACACCCGCGAACATCGGCAGCACCAGGTCCTGCCGGCCCAGCATGAAGGGCACGGCGATGGGCAGCAGCAGGCTGTTGGCGGCGCCGAAGGTGGCCGAGGAGATTGCCGTCTGCGCCAGGTTCTGCAGGTGGATCGAGCGGAACTGCCGGAACACCGCGACCGGCACGCGCGCCAGGATCATCGCCACCAGCGCGCCGATGATCGAGGTGTTGGCCGTGACCCCCAGCGTCACCAGCAGCTGCATGCCGATCAGCGCGCCGAAGACGCTGAGCACCACCAGCCCGACCAACACGACGGGCGAGAGGGTGCGGGGATGGGCCTCTCCGGCCGCCGCGATCTCCGCGGCGGCAGAGGGTGTTGCGGTGGTGCTCAACTCTGGAAACTCCTCGCCGGATCGCGGACGGATGGGGTGCGGCTTCGCGGGTATGCACGCGCCGTGCCGCGGGGGCGAAACGGCGCGTGCCAGGGTTCAGGCGACCCGCGCCGGGCGGCCCGTCACGGGCGGCCCGCCTCGGGTGGCGGCGCCTTACTCGGCCGGCGCCGCGCTGGCGCCTGCGGGCACCGCGACGGCACCCCCGGCCGGCAGCGCGCCGGCGGCAGCGTGGCCGTAGTCGCGCGCGGCACCTTCCGCGGTGACCAGCCCCAGGCGGATGTCGCGCGCCACCGCGGCCGGGTCGCGGTCCCGCGGGTTGCCGTAGCCGGAGCCGCCGTTGACCGTGACCTCGACCACCTCGTCCGGCCGACGGACCTCCACCATCTCGCCGTTGCCGCAGTCGTGGAGGAGGTTGCCGTCGAGGTCGGTGACGCGGCCGCGCGCGCCCGAGCCGGGCCGGCCGCCGAAGAGGCCGTCGATCGGGTTGGTGACGCCTTCCGGATACACCGAGGCCAGCGTCGCCTGCCCGTCATCGGTGAGCTTGCGCAGCCGCACGCGCTGGCCGAGGCCGCCGCGGAAGCGGCCCGCGCCGCCGGTGTCGGCGACGTAGCACTTCTCGACCACCAGCACCGGCGCGCGGCTCTCGAAGAGCTCGATCGAGGTGTTGGAGGCCGAGGTCGGCCAGAGCAGCCCCGACTTGCCGTCGCCGCGCGCGGAAGCCCCCTGCCCGCCGCCGATGAACAGGTGGTCGGAATAGGTGTGCCCGCCCGCATCGCGGCCGTACACGTTGGTGGCCACCGGCAGGCCGGTGTTGGCCTGCACCAGCCCTGGCGCCGCCTCGCTCAGTGCGCGGAAGATATTGGGCGCCAGGTACCAGCCGGTGCGGGTGCGCATGTTCACCGCGGCCGGGCGGCGCGGATTCAGGATCGAGCCTTCCGGTGCTTCCACCGTGAAGGCGCGGTAGCAGCCGGCATTGCCGCGCACGCCCGGGGTCAGCATGCACTTCAGCGGATAGGTCGCGTGCGCCGCGGTGTAGTTCATGGTGGAGTTCAGCCCGCCCTGCGGCAGCTGCGGCGGCGCGCCGTCGAAGTCGAGGTTGATGGTGTCGCCCGCGACCGTGAGCTTGAGCGGGTAGCGGAGCTCCTGGCCCAGCGGGTTGTTGCGGATCTCGCCGAAGTAGTCGCCGTCGGGAAGGGCCGCGATGGCGTCGCGCATCGCCTTTTCCGAGCGGCCCTGCACCACCGCCGCCAGCGCGCGCAGGTCGCTCATGCCGTAGTCACGCATGAAGGAGAGCAGGCGCTCGCCGCCCAGCGCGTTGGCGGCGATGAAGGAATGAAGGTCGCCCAGCACCTGGTCGGGGTTGCGGACGTTCTCGCGGAACAGGGTGAAGAAGGTCTCGTTCGGCACGCCGGCATCCACCAGCTTCATCGGCGGGATCTGGAAGCCTTCCTCGAAGATTTCGCGCGCCTTAAGCGAATCCTTGGTGCCGCCGATGTCGGAGACGTGGCCCACCGTGCCCATCAGCCCGACCACCACGCCCTCGCGGAACACCGGCGTGACGATGGCGATGTCGAACAGGTGCCCGGCGCAGAGCCAGGGATCGTTGGTGATCAGCACGTCGCCGGGCACCAGCGTGTCGGCCGGGTACTTCGCCAGCAGCGCCTTCACCGCGCGCGGCAGCGTCAGGTTGAACACCGGCATGGCGCGCGGCGAGTGCGCCAGGGTTTCGCCCTCGGGGTCGAGCAGTTCGCAGGCAAAGTCCTGGCTCTCGGAGATGATCAGCGAGAAGGCGGTGCGCACCACCGTCAGCCACATCTCCTCCACCACGTTGACCAGGCGCGACCACATGATCTCGAGCGCGATCGGGTCGGCCTCGATGCGCGCCATGGCTTCCGCCAGCGGCATCTCCGCCGTCACCAGCTCACCGGCGGTGGCGGGGGCGGCGATGCGGATGCGCAGGTTCAGGCTCTCGTCGACCGACACCGCGTCGCCGGGCGGCACGATGGTGGTGGCCTCGCGCTCCTCGATGATGGCGGGGCCGCTGATCTCGTCGCCCTGGCGCAGCGCGTAGCGGTCGTAGACGGTGGCCTCGGACCAGCCGCCCTCGAACCAGGCGCGGCGCGTGCCCTTCACCGCCTTGGCGGTGTCGCCGCCGCCCACCGCGCCGCTCAGCGACAGCTTGGGCTCGGGCCCGACGCAGCGGACGCGGAAGTTGATCGCCTCCATCCGCGCGCCCTCGTACACCGAGGTGTAGCGGGCGGCGTAGATGCGGGTGAAGTTCTCGCGGATCGCCGCGAGGCTCGCGGTGCCGAGCTCACCGCCCGGCAGTTCCACCGCGATGTCGTGCATCTGGCCCACGAGGCGCATGTCGGCGGAACGCTCGACCCGGATCGCCTCGGCGGCGACGCCGGCCTCCGCGAGGCGGGCGCGGCCCTCGGCCTCCAGCTCGCCCAGCAGGGCGTTCAGCGTCGCGGCGTCGAAGTTCTCCGACAGCTCGATCGGCAGCGAGCGCACGAGCTCGAAGGAGAGCGGCGCGGCCAGGAAGCCCAGCGCGGAGGCGGCACCGGAAGCAGGCGGGATGATGACCTCACGCACGCCCAGCGCGCGCGCCACGTCGGCGGCGTGGGCCGGGCCGGCGCCGCCGAAGCCCACCATGGCGTAGGAGCGCGGGTCCTTGCCCTTTTCCACCAGGTGGACGCGGGCGGCGGCGGCCATGCTTTCCACCACGACCTTGTGGATGCCCCAGGCGGCCTCCGGCACGCCGAGGTTCAGCGGCGTCGCCACCGAGCGCACCGCCGCCTCGCAGGCCGCGAGGTCGAGCTTCATGCGCCCGCCCAGGAAGAAGGCCGGGTCGTAGTAGCCGAGGATCAGGTTGGCATCCGTCACGGTGGGCTTCGTGCCGCCCATGCCGTAGCAGGCCGGGCCCGGGTCGGAGCCCGCGGAATGCGGCCCGACCTTGAGCAGCCCGACCTCGTCGATCGCGGCGATGGAGCCGCCGCCGGCGCCGATCTCGATCATGTCGATCACGGGCGCCTTGATCGGCAGGCCGGAGCCCTTGGAGAAGCGGTGGACGCGGCCGGCTTCCAGCATCGGCGCGATCTCGATGCGCCCGTCCTCGACCATGCAGGCCTTGGCGGTGGTGCCGCCCATGTCGAAGGAGATCACGTCCTTCTTGCCGGCCAGTTCCCCGAACAGCGCGGTGGCGAGGCCGCCGCCGGCGGGGCCGGATTCCAGCAGGCGGATCGGGAAGGCGCGGGCTGCTGCCGGCGAGATCAGCCCGCCCGCCGAATGCATCAGCCGCAGCGCGCCCGCGAAGCCGCGCGCGCCCAGCTCACGCTCCAGCCGCTTGAGGTAGCGGTCCATCAGCGGCTGCACGTAGGCGTTGGCGCTGGTCGTGACGGCGCGCTGGTATTCCCACATCTCCGCCACGACCTCGGAGGAGAGCGAGACCGCGAGCTCGGGGAACTCGGCGCGGGCGATGCGGCCCACCGCCTGCTCGTGCGCGGGGTTGCGGTAGGAATGCAGGAAGCAGACGCTCACGGCCTCGACGCCGGCGTCGAGCAGCTGGCGCAGCGCCTGGCGCACGGCGTTCTCGTCCAGCGCCTCGATCACCCGGCCGTCGCGATCCAGGCGCTCGGGCACCTCGAGGCGCAGGTCGCGCGACACCAGCGGCTCGGGGAAGCCCAGGAACAGGTCGTAGATGTCGTAGCGCTGTTCCGTGCCCATCTCGAGGATGTCGCGGAAGCCTTGCGTGGTGATCAGGCCCAGCTTCGCGCCCTTGCGCTCGATCACCGCGTTGGTGACCAGCGTGGTGCCGTGGATGATCTCGCCCACATCCGCCAGCGTGATGCCGGCCATGGCGACCAGCTCCTCCAGGCCGAGCAGCGCCGCCTCGGCCGGGTCGTGCGGCGTGGTCAGGCGCTTGTGCAGCCGCACCGTGCCTTCCGCCGCGTCGTAAAGGATGAAGTCGGTGAAGGTGCCGCCGATGTCGAAGCCGACGCGCCAGCGGTGCGTGGCGGAAGCGGTGGTGGCGAGGGTCTGGGTCATCACGGGCCTTTCTCGGTCAGGCGGCGTCGCGGCGTGGCGAAGCGGGCGTGGCAGCGGGGTGCCTGGGAGGGGAGTCGGGTTCGGCGGCATCCCCATGGGCGGGATGCGGGCCGGAAGCTGGTTGCGCGCCCCCGGGACCGGGCGGGTCACCCAAGGGGGTGTCCCGGGGGTGGTCCTGGCGGTTGCCCGGTGGGTTGTTCGGCGGGTTGTTCGGCGGGTTGCCCGGTAGACGATCCGGGGGGCTGCCCGGCGGGTCGCCCAGTGGGTCGCCAGATGGGTCGCCCGGCGGGCCGCGATGCGGGTCGCCGAGCAGGGCGGCCAGCCGGTCGGCCTCGGCGCGCAGGGCAGCCAGCACGGCGCTGCCTTCCTCGGGCGGCACGGTGGCGACGGGGTAGACGATGCAGAGGCTGACCTCCTCGCCCGTCGCCGGGTCGCCCACCGCCACGGCGAGCGAGGCCACGCCGGCATTGGCCTCGTGGTGGGACACGCAGTAGCCGTCGCGGCGGACCTGATGGAGGCGCTCGATCAGCGCCTCGAGGTCGGCGGGCGAGTTCGGGCTGGGCGGGGTGAGCGGGTCGGGGTGCAGCGCGCGCACGACCTCGTCGTCCAGCCGGGCCAGCAGCGCGCGGCCGGTGGCGGTGGCGAAGGCGGGCAGGCGTTCTCCCACCGGGGTGCCGACGCGCAGCATCCGCGAGCCCTCGTGGAAGGTCAGGCCCATCACGTCGCGCCCGTCGCGGATGCTGACGTAGCCGGTGTGGCCGCAGGCGCGCGAGACGCGCTCCACCGCCGCCTGGGCACGGGCCAGCAGCGGCGAGGAGCGGCGGTAGGTATGGCCCAGCTCAAACATCAGCAGCCCGGGGCGGTAGCGGCGGGAACCGGCCACGGCCTCCAGGAAGCCCGCTTCCCGCATCGCGCGCAGCAGGCGCGACACGTTGCTCTTGGGCAGGTGCAGGAGCGTGGCGACCTCGGTGACGCCGAGTTCGAGGCGCTGCGCCGAGAAGCAGCGCAGAACATCCGAGGCGGAGGAAAGCGTGGTCATGTTCCGGAAAATGGAACCCGTGTTGCAGTTTCTTGAAGGTTAGGCGGGCGAGCGGCGCGGACACAAGCATCCCTTGCCCGCTCCAGGCGGCACCGGAACACGGCGAAGCCCAAGCGGCAGGCAGGATGCACCGGCGCAGGTCACCACAGCCCAGCGCGTGCGCAGGCGGCATCAAGGGGATCAGGGCGGAAGGGGCTGGCGGCCGGCCGGGATGGCGTTTCGCCGGTAGGCCGGACCTTGCCGGGTCAGGCGGCGGCGCCCGGACACCGGGTGACGGCGGTGCGGCAGCGTGGCGCCGGGGTCACCCGGCGGGAGACAGGAGGCGCGCCGGGGGAGCCGGGTCCCTCGCCGGAGCGGCCGCTATTCCTCCACCACCAGGCCGGCGAGGCGGGCGGCGGCGATGGCAGCGCCGCGCGTGGGCGGCACGATCGTGGGCAGGTGCTGCTGCAGCAGGATCACGCTCACGACGCAGGCAATCCATTCCGTCTGGATTTCCCGCGCGAACCAGAACCACTGGTCGGGCGCCTGGGTCGCCACGGCAGCGGCGGAGTCGAGGCGGGCCTGCCGCAGTTGCTCGCGCAGCCCTTCGGCCATGTTGTCGTCCATGCAGGCCCGGCACTCGGCGATGGCCTGCTCGGCGCCGAGGAAGCCCAGACGGTCCGCCGGGAGGCGCTGCCGCAGCCTGGCATCCTCGAGCGCGTCGTCGAGCAGGAACTGCAGGAAATCGCACAGCCGCATGACGAATCCTCCCCCGGAAGTGTCTTCCAGGAGCGGCGGTGATTTCAACCGTGGCGTGACCCCCGCCCCCGCCGCCGTGCCACGAGGCGGGTCAAGGCCGCGTGAGCCCGCCGCGGGGGACACCCCGAGGGAAGGACCACCCGGCCGCGCCACGCCGCCCAAGGCGGCAGCCCAGCGGGCTGCCCAAGGAGCGACCCGGGAGCGAGGGGGGGGCGCCCCCGAGGGGACCGCGCAGCGGGTGGCGCAGGCGGCCGCGAAAGCCTGTTCAGCCGTTGATCAGGTGATCCTCGCGCTTGCCGCCCTTGGCTTCCAGTTCGGCGAGCCACTTCGGCGGGCGGCCACGGCCGGTCCATTCCTCGCCGTTGGGGCCGCGGTACTTGGCGGCGACGGTGCCGCTCGACTTGCGCGCACCGCCGCGGCGGCCGCTGTTCTGCTGAGCACGCGGTGCGGCGGCGCGGCTGCCCAGGAGCCCTTCGATGCTCAGGCCCAGCTCGGCGGCGCGGCTTTCCATTTCCTCGCGCAGGGACTGGCGCGCGCCTTCCATTTTCTCGTCGCGCTTCGCTTCCGCGTCCTGGATCAGGGCCGTGAGTTCCGGAACCGTCCATTCATCGAGATTAACCGTACGTGCCATGTTCGCGAGTCCCTGCGATTATCGTTGCCTGAACGGAAAGCCGAAACGCCCGGGTAATCCCGCCGTGGTGTCCCGCCTTCCATGCGACGCTGGCTACATCAGGTGGGGGCCGCTGGAAAAGGCCTTTGTCCATTTTCCGGCCACGAAACATCGCGTGACACCATTCCACGGAAGCGGGAAACTCCGGGGGAGTGTCCCCTGCTGACGGCCGAACATGCCTTATTGCCCGGGTAAATCCGGCGGTGGTGCCGGCGCCATTTCCGCCGCGAAAAACCCCTCGGATCGAAGAGGCCGGAATCAGGGGATTAGCCGTTGCAGGTCGCGGAGAGCCGGCCAAAAGCGGACGCTGGCAACGCGCCGCAACCGGTGCCGGGGAACGGCCGCGGGGTCCATCCGGAACACGATCTGTTTTTCCAGGCTCCGGCCCGGGTAACGAAGCGTCGCATTCCCTTACGGCATCGGCACGAAAGATTGCGCGCGCCGGATTATTCCACCGAGACCGGGCGCAGAAGCAGGGCCGTTCCGTTGCGTTTCGAGAATAAACTCATTTTTGACGCATTCCGGGACGCTGCTCCCGGCAGCCGTGGTACCGCCCGTCCCGTGGATTCCCGGGATAAACGAAGCGGCCGGCATTTCAGCCATAAGGCTTAATCCCGAAGAGGATTATCAGCCTTTCGTGAGATTTGCCGCCAGGGTCATGCCCGCCCGCAGGATCGCCGCGCTGTCGACGGCGCGGGTGCCGTCGGGCAGGTGCTCGCCGTCTTCCAGCCCCAGGCGGCCCATCAGCCCACGCCGCATCGCCAGCCGGAAACAGGGCCAGACCGAGGCTTCCTGCCCGTGCAGCTGCCGCTCGGCCGGGTGCCCCGCCTCGTCGAGCCGGTCGAGGATGCGGCAGGCCAGGCGCAGCGCCGCGTCTTCCGGCATGTCCGGGATTTCCACCAGCACGCGGCGGCAGGCGATCCCCAGCGCCAGGAAGCGGTCCGCATCCTCGCGCGAGGCGAGACCGGCCTCCACGCCGATGCCGGCGGCGCCCAGCGCCCGCATCACCGCGGGCGCGTCGGCTTCCTCCAGGTTGACCGAAGCCACGTCCGGCACGCCGTCCTCGAGGCGGCCCCAGCCCGCCACCGCCGCGCGGCGCGCCGGGTCGTCGCGCAGGATCCATTCGCCGGTGGACACCGAGACGGGCAGCGCCGAGGCCGCGCGAACCGCCGCCACGGCCGCGCCCACGAGGTCAGGCCGCAGGGTTTCGCGGCCCTCCGCGTCGCGGGGATGCAGGTGCAGGGCCACGGCGCCCGCGGCGGCGCAGGCGGCAGCCTCGCGTGCCAGGGCTTCGGGGGCGAGCGGCAGCGCCGGGTGGAAGCCCAGGGGCCGCGCGCCGTTCAGGCAGGCCTGGATGCGCGGCCGGCCCCGTTCCGGCGGGGGCTGCGGTCCGGTTCCCGGGTCAGGCACGGGCGAAGACGCGGCGCACCCCGCGCCCCCAGCGGTTCAGGGTTTCGGCGCAGCGCGCTTCCAGCCGCTCCACCTTGCCGGTCATGCTGGGCCAGCGGTCCTCGATCTTCGCCCACCAGCGTGCCGACCAGTCGTACTGGTCGCGCAAGACGAAGAGGCCCAGCGCCAGGAACAGGAAGCCCTGCAGGAAGGGCAGGACGCAGCCGAGCACGCCCAGCACCAGCAGGCTCCAGCCGCCGATCTTGCGCGCCAGGCTCGGCCGCTTGCCGTGATGCTGCGCCATGCTCCGCCGCCTCCTCCGCCCGATGCGTCGGATGGAGAACGCCGGGACGGCGCCCGGGATGCCGGGCCGGCGGAGGGGGTCCGCCGGCCGACGCTCAGTGCGCCGCCATGTCCAGCGGCGGCTGCACGTCGTCGGGGATCGGGTTCACGAAGGGCGTGTCGCGGAGGCGCCCGGCGTGGTCGGCCTTGGCCCGGGCCATCAGGGCCGGATCGCTCAGCACGTCCACGGCGGTGCCGGCCATGATCTTGGCCACGTGCTCCAGCCCCTTGTGCGAGGCCCCGGTCTTGCCTTGCGCCACCAGCTGCCAGGAATGGCCCGGCGTGCCCACGGCGTAGGTGGCACCCCGCGCCTGCACGGTGGGCACCACCCAGCTGACGGTGCCGACATCGGTGGAGCCGAAGCTCTTGGGCTCCGGTGCGTCGAGGGGGACGATGCGCTCGCACAGCGCCTCGCCCTCGATCGCCGGGATGCCGGCGCGGCGGTAGGTGGCGGCGATCTCGTCGGGGGTCAGCGTCTTCTGGATCTCGCGCGCGAAAGCGTGGTCGGCCTCGTCGAACTTCGGCGGGCCGAGGCGCTGGTAGTTCGCGTCCATCACCTGTTCCAGCGGCGTGTTGCCGACGAGGTTGGCATCGGCGCTGAGGACCTTGGCGGTAACCGTGGTCTCGGTCATCAGCGCGGCGCCATCGGCGATCTTGCGCACGCGCAGGAGCAGCGCCTGCATCTCCGGCAGGGTGCGGCCGCGCACGAGGTAGCGCACGCGGGCCTGCGCCTGCACCACGTTGGGCGCGATGCCGCCGCCGTCCTGGATGGCGTAGTGGATGCGCGCGCCGTCGGGCATGTGCTCGCGCATGTAGTTCACCCCCACCGCCATCAGCTCCACCGCGTCGAGGGCGGAGCGGCCCAGTTCGGGCGAGCCGGCGGCGTGGGCGGCGCGGCCGCGAAAGGTGAAGTCCAGCTCCTGGCAGGCCAGCGACACCGCCTTGCTGACACCCGAGAAGGGCGCCGGGTGCCAGCAGATCGCGATGTCCACGTCGTCGAACACGCCGGCGCGCACCATGAACCCCTTGGCGGAGCCGCCTTCCTCGGCCGGGCAGCCGTAGTAGCGCACGCGGCCCTTCAGCCCGTTGGCGGCCAGCCAGTCCTTGACCGCGGTGGCCGCCAGCATCGAGGCCGAGCCCAGGATGTTGTGGCCGCAGCCATGGCCGGGGCCGCCGTTCTCGACCGGGCGGTGCTCGGCGACGCCGGCTTCCTGCGAAAGACCGGGCAGCGCGTCGTACTCGCCCAGGATGGCGATCACCGGGCCGTCCTCGCCCGCCTCGCCCATGACGGCGGTGGGAATGCCAGCGAGACCCGTCGTCACGCGGAAGCCCTGCTCGCGCAGCATCGCCTCGTGCTCGGCGGCGGAACGATGCTCGCCGTAGTTCAGCTCCGGCATGCCCCAGACCCGGTCGCTCAGCGCGCAGAAGCCGTCGCGCCTGGCTTCCACCAGGCGCCAGATCTCTTCGGTGTTGGACATGGGCGGCACTCCTCGCGCTGTCTGGGCGGCGCAATCTGCGCCTTCGCGCCGCGGCGGGAAAGCGGGCCACGGCGCCGGCGCCCCGGGTCATCCTCTGGAGCGGGCCAGAGTCAGGCCCTGGTCAGCGCAACGGTTGCGGTGTCGCGCGCCGGTCTCCGGGCCGCGACCCGCCCCACACTCCCGCCCCCGGCGCGCGGGGCGGCTCAGGCCGGGACGCGGAGGCCCAGCACGAACTCGATCACCTTGGTGGCCGGCATCTCGCAGGGGCGCAGCAGCGGCGCGCGCCCCGCCGGCTGGTAAAGGTTGCAGCTGATCCGGTCGGTGCCGCCGAGTTCCTCGGCGAAGAGCCAGCGGCGCCGGCCGTCGGCGGAGGCGCGCAGCGTGATGCCGTAGCGCCGCCCGTCGCACAGCCCCTCGCTGTAGCCGAGGGGAAGCGCCGCGATGCGCTCCAGGAAGGGCTCGGGGATGTCGGGGATGCTGTCCACCCCGCGGCAACGCCCGGGCGGGCGCGGGGTTCGTCGGGCGCTATGTAGGGACGCTGCCCGGGACGGGGGCGTGGGGCGCTGCGCGGGGCGCCGGGCGCCCGCCCTTTCCCGGACTGAGGTGCCGTGCCCCGGCTGGCGGCGCCTGCTCGTCACCACTCCGCTTGCCGCGGCGCGGCAGCCGCCTAAGCTGCGCAGCGCTGGCGGGAACGAAGGGCCGACACCATGGAAAGCCGGGCGGAGGAGCACCTGATCCGCGACGAGGCGGCGCTGGAAGCGCTCTACGGCGCGGTCGGCGAGGCTTCGGTGATCAAGGAGGTGGATCACCTCCACCCGCACTACCGCGCCTTCGTCGAGGCCTCGCCCTTCGCCATCCTGGCCACGGCCGGGCCGGAAGGGCTGGATGCCTCGCCGCGCGGCGACCCGGCGGGCTTCGTGGTGGTGGAGGACGAGCACACGCTGCTGATCCCCGACCGCCGCGGCAACAACCGCGTGGACAGCCTGCGCAACATCCTGCGCGATGACCGGGTGGCGCTGCTGTTCCTGGTGCCGGGGGTGGGCGAAACGCTGCGCGTCAACGGCCGGGCGGCCATCTCGGTCGATCCGGCGCTGCTGAAGCGCTTCCCGATGGGCGGCAAGCCGGCGCGCTCGGTTCTCGTGGTGCGGGTGGAGAGCGTCTACTTCCAGTGTTCCCGCGCCGTGCTGCGGGCGGACCTGTGGAACCCGGAGCGGCACGTCGAGCGCTCCACCCTGCCGAGCCCGGGGCGGATCCTGGCGGCGCTCAGCCGCGAGCGCTTCGACGGGGAAGACTATGACCGTGCCCTGCCGGCACGGGTGCGGGCCACGCTGTACTGAGGGGATGGAGTGCCGGGCCCGAACGGTGGCGCCGGGGGGGGGCACCTGAAAGCCAGCCGGGCGCAGGGTGCCCGGCCTGCCCCTCCGCCGCGCCCCGGACACCACGCCCCCGGACAACTGCGCAGCCCTGAAACGGCAGCGCGCCGGGGGTTGCCCCCCGGCGCGGCGCGTCACCCCTTCGAAGTGGGAGGGTGCTTCCCGGATCAGCTCCGGTCGGAGGTCAGGCGGCCCAGCACAAAGGCCACCGCGCCCACCAGGGCCAGCGACAGGAGCGGACGCTCCTTCACCTTGTCCGCCGCGACGCCGGCACGGTCGCTCACCACGTCGCGGGCCTGCGTGGCGTAGTCGCCCGCGCGGCTGGCAGCGTCGTTGAGCGCCGGCTTCACGCGGTCGCGCAGCAGGTCCTCGACCTGGGCGCGCAGGCGGGCGATCTCGCCGCTGGCATTGCCGGCGGCGTCGCTCAGCGTGTCCTTCGCCTGGGCATAGGTGTCCTGCACCTTGGCCGAAGCCTGCTGGGCGCCTTCCTTGGCGCTGCTATAGGCATCCTGCGCCTTGTTCTGCAGCCCGGCGGCGGCGTCGGAGGCCGCGTCCTTGGCGGAGCCGACCGCGTTCTGCACCTTGCCCTCGACCTGGTCGGCCTTGCCTTCGCCCTGCAGCTTGGCGTCGCCCGTCACCTTGCCGGCCGTTTCCTCGACCTTGCCGCCGAGATTCTTGGCGCTGCCCTCGACGCGGTTCTCATCGACCATCGTTGCTTCTCCTGTGATCGGATCCAAGACGCCGTCGCCCGCGACCCCTCGGGAGAAGGGCTGCGGGCCGGTGCGGTTCAGATGGAGCGGCGGCCCGCCACCGCGTGGTAGATCAGCAGCACCACCACGGCCCCGATCACGGCAACGACCATGCTGTAGATGTTGAAGCCCGTGACCGGCGCGGCCCCGAAGGCGGTGAACAGCCAGCCGCCCACCACGGCGCCGATGATGCCCAGAACGATATCCAGCACGACGCCCGAGCCGGTCTTGTTGACGATCTTGCTGGCGATGAAGCCCGCGATGAGGCCCAGGATGAGCCAACCAATAATGGACATGCAGTCCCTCCTCTCAGCCTCGTGCGGGCGTCGCCCCGGAAAAGGGCGCCCGGCCGGACGGGCCCATGCAGCAACAACAAGCCCCCAGCCGCGCCCGGGTTTCTGGAGCAGGCGGCGCTAAAGCCGGTTCGCCAGGGTACCCGGCGCGGTCCTCGCGCAACTGTGCTCGGAAAGACACGGCGCCCGGCCTTGCGGATGCCGGCTCCGGGCAAAGCCCCGGCCGGCAGGGCAAAGCGTTCACCGGTTTCACACCCTGCCCCTTGCGCTGCCCGGAAGGGCCGTGTCACCAGGGGGTTTATGCGCACCGCCTTCATCGGCGCCTACGGGTACGGCAACCTGGGCGACGAACTCTGCCTGATCGAGGCGATGCAGGAATTCCCGCTGCGGGGTTCCGAAGCCTTCGCCTTTACCCAGAACCCCGAATGGACGCATCGCTGCGTGCCGGGCCTGGCCAGCACCTTCGCCACGCTCGACGAGATGCTGGGCTTCGCGCCCGAGCGCGTGGTGTACGGCGGCGGCGGCATCGGCGGCCGGGCCGATTTCGAGGAATACCTGCCCTGGATGGCCGCCGCGATGGACCAGGGCATCCCGGTGCACATCCACAACATCGGCGTCGCCCGCATCGGCGGCGAGGGCTGGCCGCACCCGCTGCTGCGGCGCGTGCTGGAAAACCTCGCCTCCTTCACGGTGCGCGACCACCGCTCGGTGGACATGGTGGCGGAATGGGGCGTTTCGGTGATCCCGGGCGTGACCCGCTATCCGGAGCGCAACATCGAGGCCCATACCGACCTCGCCGACGCGATCCTGCCGCGCGACCGGCCGCTGCTGGGGATCTCGATCATCAACACCAACCAGATGGCGCGCTGCCTGGCGCACGACGCCCCGGTGGTGCGGCGGCTGCTCGACCATTTCCCCGACCACGCGATCATCCCGATCTGCTCCACGCTGCACGTGGATTCGAGCGAGGAGGATGACGGCCGCGGCTTCCTGCGCTTCCAGGACCTGTTCCTGCGCGAGCGCGACGTGCTCTGCCCGCAGCTGACGGACCGCAGCTTCTGGGCCAGCGAGGTCACGCCGCGGCGGCTGAAGGGCATCGTGTCGCGGCTCGACACGCTGATCTCCCAGCGCAAGCACAACTGCATCCATGGCCTGGGCGCCGGCACGCCCACGATCGGCCTGTCGCCCATGGAGGACGACAGCGTGCGGCGCGTCTTCGTGACCCTGGCCAACCAGCTGCCGCCCGGCTCGAACTGCATCGGGCTCGAGGAAGCGAGGGAACCGGCATGAGCACGCTGCTGATCGGCGACTTCGGCGTCGGCGACATGGCCGCCGAGGCGGCGCTGCTGCACGCGCTGCCGGACCTGCCCGGCCCGCACATCGTGTCCACCGAGGACCCGGCGGCGACGCTGCGCATCGCGCCCGGCGTGATCCCGCTGCCGCCCAACCATCCCACCCCGGCCGAGGCGCGCCGGGCCGTGCTGCTGGGCCCGCAGCTCGACGTCATACAGGCCTTCCCCCGCATCGGGCGGCTGGGTGCGCTGGCCGATCGCGGCATGGCCATCGAGATGCGCAACATCTCCTTCCATCCCTGGGGACCCTTCTACCGGCCCGACCCCGAGGCGCGGGCGGTGCTGCGGCGGCTGGAGCGGGTGAGCGCACGTGACCACCGGACGCTGGGCTCCATGGTGGAATGGCGCTGCCCCTGGTGGCCGCACCTCGACGCCTTTCCCGAGGCCGCGATCCTGCCGCACCTGCCCGACGCCCTGCCCGCCGGGCCGCGGCTGGGGCTGGCGATCCACGACGACCCCAACCTGCGCGACGCCTTCGCGGCGCGGGCCGAGGTGGTGGCCGAGCTGTGCGCCCCCTATGCGGGCTGGACCGTGGTGCCGCTGCCGGTGGTGCGCACGAACGAGGTGGACGACCTGCGCGGCATCCACGACTTCGCCGGGCATTTCCTTCCCGCCTCGCCGCTCGCGACGGTGGCACCCGACGACCCGCAGGCCTGGCGCAACAGCGCGACCCCTGAGGCGCTGAAGGGCTGGGTGGCGTCCTGCGACGCGGTGATCGCGGGGCGCGACATCGTGGTGGCCTTCGCGGCCGCCGCGGGGGTGCCCTGCCTCGCGCTCAGCGGACACAGCGACGACGAACCCGGCCGCGCCGCCGCGACGCTGGCCAACAACCTCATGCCCGGCAGCCGCTACGTCGTGCTGGCCGTTTGATCGCTGTTCAGCTGCAGCGCCCGCGCGTAGACCTGCCGGCGCGGCAGGCCCGTGGCGGCCGCGACCATGGCCGCCGCGTCGCGCAGCGAGGCCCCGCCGGCCAGCGCCCGACGCAGCGCCGCGTCCAGCGCATCCGCCGCCGGCGCTTCTTCCTCGGCGGGCGGGCCCACCACCACCACGATCTCGCCGCGCGGCGCGTGCGCGGCATAATGGGCGGCGAGCGCGTCCAGCGTGCCGCGCCGCACCTCCTCGAAGCGCTTGGTGAGCTCGCGCGCCACGGCGGCGGGGCGGGCGGCGCCCAGACCGTCGCGCAGCGCCGCCAGCGCTTCCGCCAGCCGGTGCGGGGCCTCGTAGAAGATCAGCGTGGCGCGCAGCCCGGCCCGTTCCGCCGCCACGAGGCGCCCGAGCTCGGCCGTGCGCGCGGCGGGTTTGGGCGGCAGGAAGCCGCCAAACAGGAAGGGGTGCGGCGGCAGCCCGCTCAGCGTCAGGGCCATCACCGCCGCGTTGGGGCCCGGCACCGCGGAAACCGCCACGCCGGCCTCGATCGCCGCGCGGGCGAGGCGGAAGCCCGGGTCGCTCATCAGCGGCGTGCCGGCATCCGACACCAGGGCGAAGCGCGTGCCGCCCTGCATGCGCTCCACCAGCCGCGGCGCCATGCCCGCCTCGTTGTGGTCGTGCAGCGGCACCAGCGGGGTCGTGATGCCCTGCCGGGCGAGCATGGGGCCGGTGACCCGTGTATCCTCGCACAGGATGGAGTCGGCGTCGCGCAGCGCGGCCAGGGCGCGCGGCGACAGGTCGCCGAGATTGCCGATCGGGGTGGCCACCAGTACCAGTGCGGGAGCAAGCAAGCGTGTTGAACCAACAGGAGCCGCCGGTGACGATGCAGCCGCTGACGACGCAGCCTCCGCAGGCGGAGCGTCCCCGCCCTCCTCGGTCCTCGGGTCCGATGGCGCCCCGGCTTCGTCCGGCCCGGTCGGGATCTCGTCCTGGGTCACGCTGGCATCTCCCGCTGCTGGGCGCGCTCCTCGCACTCGGGGCCTGTGCCGCGCAACCCCAGTACGGCACCGCCTCGCCCTACGCGCCCGGTCCGGGCGCCCTGGCGCCGGCCGCGCCGGAGATCCCGCGCACCCGGGTGGCGCTGCTGCTGCCGCTGAGCGGGGCCAACGCGCCGCTCGGCCAGTCGATGCTCAACGCCGCGACGCTGGCCTTGTTCGAGCAGTCCGGCCCCACGGTGGAATTCGTGCCGCACGACACCTTCGGCAGCCCCGGCGGCGCCAGCCAGGCCGCGCGCGCCGCCCTGGACGAGGGCGCCCGGGTGATCGTGGGCCCGCTGACCGCCGGCGAGGCCAGCGGCGCCGGCGCCGTGGCGCGCGCCGCGAACGTGCCGATGCTGGCCTTCAGCAACGACGCGGCGGTGGGCGGGCGCGGCGTGTGGACGCTGGGCGTGACGCCGGCGCAGCAGGTGCGCCGCCTCGTGGCGGCGGCGGCCACCGCCGGGGTGCGGCGCATCGGCCTGGCGGCACCCAGCGGCGCCTTCGCGCAGCAGCTGGGCGCCGCGCTTCGCAGCGCCAGCCAGGAGGCCGGGCTGCTGGCCCCGCTGATCGTGACCTATCCTTCGGGCGCCCTGCCCGCCATGGCGGCCAAGGACTTCGCCACGCGCGTCAACGGCCCCGCCCCCGATCCCGCGGCGGCGGCGGTGCCGGGCGCCACGCCGGTCGGCGCGGCCGCCGATCCGGACCGCGGCATCGGCATGCTGATCCTGGGCGAGGGCGGCGCGCGGGCGCGCCAGTTCGCCGCGGCGCTGCCGGAAGCGGGGCTGACCATTCCGCCGCTGCGGCTGGCCGGCACCGCGCTCTGGGCGCAGGACTCCTCGCTGGCGGGCGAGCCGGCGCTGGCCGGCGCGATCTTCCCCGGCCCCGACAACATCGCCCACGCGCAGTTCGAGGACCGCTACCGCCAGGCCTTCGGGGAAACCCCGCCGCGCCTGGCCGCGGTGGCCTACGACGCGGCCACCATCGCGGCCCGCGCGGTGCGCGGCGGGCCGGGCGCGCCGGCGCAGATGCCGGTGGGCGACGTGGTGCTGGGCGCCGACGGGGGCCTGCGCCTGCTGCCCGACGGCCAGACGCAGCGCGCCCTGGCCGTTTACGCCCTGCAGCCCGGCACCGAGCCGCGGCTGGTGGAGCCCGCCTCGATCCCCGGCGCCGCCGGGTCGTGAGACCAGTGCCGGGCGCCTGACGCGGAAGGGCCCGCAGCATGAGGACGCAGTTCGCCCTGGCCGGGGTGATCGCCGCGGCGCCCGCCCTGTGCCTCCTGCTGATGGGGCTGGGAGGTGCTGCGGGGTGGTTCGCGGTGGGCTGGTCGCTGGCGGTCACGCTGGCGGCCTCGGTGGCGCTGGCGGGGGCGGCGATGTGGGTGCTGGAGCGCCTGGCCGAGGCGCTGCGCGGCGCGGCGGTGGGCGAGGTCCTGACCCTGCCGCGGATGCAGCCCCTGCGCGACGTGGCCGATGCGCTGCGGCGGCTGACCGACGACCTGCGCGAGAGCGGGGCGCTGGTGGGGCGGCTGCGCGCGGCCGACGTGGCCATCCTGGAAGCCCTGCCCGACCCGCTGATGGTGCTGGGCGCCGACCGGGCGCCGCTGCGCGCCAACGCCGCCGCCCGGACGCTGTTCGGCGCTTCCGGCCCGGCGCCGCTGTCGGGCGACATCGGCGCGCTGCTGCGCCACCCGGCGCTGGCCGGGGCGGTGGACCGGGCGATGGAGGAAGGCGATCTGCAGGTGGCGGACCTCGCCCTGCCGGTGCCGGTGCCGCGCGAGCTGTCGGCCCAGGCCATCCCGCTCGACCCGCCGCTGTCGGATGGCGGGCGGCTGCTGGTGGTGCTGTCGGACCGTACCCGCGACCGCGCGGTGGAGCGCATGCGCGCCGATTTCGTGGCCAATGCCAGCCACGAGCTGCGCACGCCGCTGGCCAGCCTGATCGGCTTCATCGACACGCTGCAGGGCCCCGCGCGCGACGACCCGACCGCGCAGGAGCGCTTCCTGGCGATCATGGGCGAGCAGGCCGAGCGGATGCGCCGGCTGATCGACGACCTGCTGGACCTGTCGCGCATCGAGGTGTCCGAGCACCTGCCGCCCCAGGGTGCGGTGGACCTCGTGGCGCTGTGCCAGGCCGAGGCCGAGGCGCTGGCCCCGATCCTGGTCAACCGGCAGGTGCGGCTGGAAATGCGGCTCGACCCCGCGGTGGCGCGCCCGGCGGATTCCGGGCAGCTGGCGCAGGTGCTGCGCAACCTGGTGGAGAACGCCGTGCGCCACGGGCGCGAGGGCGGCACCGCGCAGCTGTCGACCGGAACGCGCGATGGCGGCGTGACGATCACGGTGCAGGACGACGGGCCCGGCATCCCGAAGCAGCACATCCCGCGCCTGACGGAACGCTTCTACCGCGTGGACAAGGGCCGTTCCCGCAGCGCCGGCGGCACCGGGCTGGGCCTGGCGATCGTCAAGCACATCGTGAACCGCCATCGCGGCCGACTGATCATCGAGAGCCCCGAAGGGCAGGGCGCGCGCTTCCAGGTCTGGCTGCCGGGCGAGGCCGGTGCCAGGGCGCCTGGCAAGGAGCCGGCGATTCCGCATCCGGAATCACATGAGTCGTGATTTCGAAACTGCCCCCTCCGCCCCGTGTTTTTCCCACGAGCTTCGAGGGGGACGGATGATGGACGCGATGACGGGCAACCTGGACGCCGGGATGGCAACCTCGTGCACGGCGCTGGTGATCACGGGCAATGCCCTGGAAGCGCTGGAGCCGGCAATGCTGGAAGGCGTCGGCCACCTGTTCGAGCAGCGGCCCGATATCCGCAACCTCAGCATCGACCTCGGCGGCGGCGTGGTGCTGCGCATCGCCCGTGACGACTCCGTGACCGGCGTTTCGGACGCGCTGGGCGCTTCGCTGGTCGCCTGAGGGGCCGGCCGCCTTGAGGCGGTTGCTCGCCTGACGGGCGAGCTGGGTTCCGCCCCTTCCGGGCGGTTTTCCCCTCCGGGGGATCGCATTCCGGCACCTCCGAGGATCGTTCCGCCCTCGTCTTCATGGCGGGGATTGCCGGGCGGGAGGGTTCGGGTGTCCGGGCTTTACCCTATACCCGCGCGATGCTGGTTCCGATCCGGGAGGAGGACGGTGTTCTCCTCGACCTCCGCTACGCCACCGCCGACAACCTCGCGGGGCGTCCCATCTTCCAACGCGCCGTCGCCCTGCTGCTCCCGGAAGCGCGGGAGCGCCTGCTGCACGCCAGCCGCATGGCGATCGCCCTTGGGTACCGCCTGAAGGTCTTCGATGCTTTTCGCCCCATCGAGGCGCAGTGGGTCTTGTGGCACGCGGTGGAGGACAAGCGCTTCGTGTCCGACCCGCGCCTGGGCGGCCTCCACCCGCGCGGCGCGGCGGTGGACCTGACGCTGGTCGAGGCGGCGAGCGGGCGGGAACTGCCGATGGGAACGGCGTTCGACGCGGTGGAGGAAGCCTCCGCCCATGGCCGCACCGACATCCCCGTCGAGGATCAGCGCAACCGCGCGTTGCTGCTCGGGCTGATGACCGCGGCGGGGTGGGACCACTACCGGCTCGAATGGTGGCACTATCAGCTCCCCGACGCGCGCCGCTACCCGGCGCTGCACGCCAGCGCGGTGCCGGACGGGCCGATGTAGCGTGGGGCGGCCGCTCCCCCTGCCGCGGCGTTCGCCCGGCAGGCGCCGCCGCGTCCTCGGGCGGGGGACGCGCGGCTTCCGTCTTGGGGGCCTGCCCGGCCGGCGCGAGGACGGGCGGGGCCATGCCCGCGCGGCTTTCGCTGCGGCCCTCCCCCGCGGGTGCGGCGGGCTCCGCCGGGCGCGGAAGTGTTCTAGGAGGGCGGCGCCATGATCGTCCGTCCACGTCCCGGCCCCCTCGACCTGCTGTTCGCGATCCGCGGCTCGATCGTGCTGCTCATCCTGCCGCGCGTGGGAACCATCGCCCTGCTCGCCCTGGCGCTGGCTGTTTGGGACCGGCTGCGGCCCGACGACTTCCCGGAATTCACCACCGCGCCCTTCGCGCTGCTGGGGATCACGCTCTCGATCTTTCTCGGCTTCCGCAACAGCGGCTGCTACGACCGCTGGTGGGAAGCACGGAAGCTTTGGGGCCAGCTGATCCTCGAGGCGCGGGCTTTTGCGCGTGAGGTTTCGGCCCTGCTGCCCCCGGAGGAAGCCGCGGCGCGGGAACGGCTGCTGCGCCGCACGATCGGCTTCGCGCAGGCGCTGGCGGCCGAGCTGCGCGGCCGTGACGGGCGGGAGCGCGCCCGCCCCTGGCTGCCGGCCGGGGAGCATCCCGCCCTGGCCACGTCGATCCACCCGGGCGAGGCGATCCTGCGGGCGCAGTCGCGGGACCTGGCGGCGCTGCTGCGCGCGGGCCGCCTCAGCGACATGCTCTACACCGCGCTGGCGGCGCATCTGAACAGCATGACCGGGATCCAGGCGGGCTGCGAGCGCATCCGCAACACCCCCCTGCCCTACGCCTACTCGCTGCTGCTGCACCGCACCGCCTGGCTGTTCTGCCTGCTGATGCCCTTCGGCTTCGTGGGCACGCTGGGCTTCGCGACGCCGCTGGTGGCGGCGATCCTGGCCTATGCCGTGTTCGGCCTCGACGCGCTGAGCGACGAGCTGGAGGAACCCTTCGGCGAGGCGGCCAACGACCTGCCGCTCGACGCCATGGCGCGCACGATCGAGCGCGACGTGCTGGAAGCGCTGGGCGCCCCGGTGCTGCCGGAGCCGCTGCGGCCCGAGCGCTACGTGCTGCGGTAAGGGGGCGCTCAGCCCCCGGGTGCGTCGCGGCCCGCCCGGTCGCGGATCAGGCAGGAGCGCGTGTGGAAACGCTGTTCCCGCCCGTTGTCGAGCGAGAACATGCCGCCCCGGCCCGGCACCGCGTCGATCACCAGCTCCGTGTGCTTCCAGGCCTCGTACTGCGCCGCGCCGATAAAGAAGGGCGCGCCGCCGATCTCGCCCAGCTTCACGTCCGCCTCGCCCACCAGGAAATCCCCTTGCGGGTAGCACATGGGCGAGGAGCCGTCGCAGCAGCCACCGGACTGGTGAAACAGCACCGGCCCGTGCTCGCGCTGGATTTCCGCCAGGAGGGCCAGCGCGGCCGGGGTGGCGCTGACGCGGCTGGGGGCTTCGGTCATGTCGCTTCTCCGGCAGGGGTGGCGATGTGGTCCTGGCGTGACGGCCCAGGGTGATAGTCCGGTGTGGGGGTCCGGGGTCGTGGGCCGGAACAGCGGTCCCGGATGGTGGACCGGGCCGTGGTCCGGCGTGGTCGCCCGCGGCCACGCCCCGGGCTGCGGCCGGGGTCGGTGTTCAGGGGCGCCGCCGCGGGACGGGTCCAAGAGTTGCCGCCGCGGGCGTCACCCCGGAACCGGGCCGGCACCGCCACGGGTCGCGCCGCAGGGTCCCGGCCCGGCGGCGCGGGTCAGAAGAAGCCGAGCTTCTTCGGGCTATAGCTGACCAGCATGTTCTTGGTCTGCTGGTAGTGGTCCAGCATCATGCGATGCGTTTCGCGCCCGATGCCGGACTGCTTGTAGCCGCCGAAGGCCGCGTGCGCCGGGTAGGCGTGGTAGCAGTTGGTCCAGACCCGCCCGGCCTTGATGCCGCGCCCGAAGCGGTAGGCGCGGTTCACGTCGCGCGTCCACACGCCGGCCCCCAGGCCGTAGAGCGTGTCGTTGGCGATGCGCAGCGCGTCCTCGTCGTCCTTGAAGGTGGTCACCGACACCACGGGGCCGAAGATTTCCTCCTGGAAGACGCGCATCCGGTTGTCGCCGCGAAACACGGTGGGCTGCATGTAGTAGCCGCCGGCCAGGTCGCCCGGCATCTCGACCCGCGCCCCGCCGATCAGGATCTCGGCGCCTTCCTGCTTGCCGATGTCGATGTAGCTGAGGATCTTCTCCAGCTGCTCGGATGAGGCCTGGGCGCCGATCATGGTGTTGGGGTCGAGCGGATCGCCCTGCACGATCTCGCCCACGCGCTTGAGCGCACGCTCCATGAAGCGGTCGTAGAGGCTTTCATGGATCAGGGCGCGCGACGGGCAGGTGCAGACCTCGCCCTGGTTGAGGGCGAACATCACGAAGCCCTCGATCGCCTTGTCGAGGAAATCGTCATCCTCGGCCGCGACATCCCGGAAGAAGATGTTGGGCGACTTGCCGCCGAGCTCCAGCGTCACCGGGATCAGGTTCTGGCTGGCATACTGCATGATCAGCCGGCCGGTGGTGGTTTCGCCGGTGAAGGCGATCTTCGCGATGCGCGGGCTCAGCGCCAGCGGCTTGCCGGCCTCCAGCCCGAAGCCGTTGACGATGTTGAGCACGCCCGGCGGCAGGATGTCGGCGATCAGTTCCGCCCAGACCAGGATCGAGGCCGGGGTCTGCTCGGCGGGCTTGAGCACCACGCAGTTGCCGGCGGCCAAGGCGGGCGCCAGCTTCCAGCAGGCCATCAGGATCGGGAAGTTCCACGGGATGATCTGCCCCACCACGCCCAACGGCTCGTGGAAGTGGTAGGCCACCGTGTCGTCGTCGATCTCGCTCAGCGAGCCTTCCTGGGCGCGGATGCAGCCGGCGAAGTAGCGGAAATGGTCGATCGCCAGCGGCAGGTCGGCCGCCGTGCTTTCGCGGATCGGCTTGCCGTTGTCGAGCGTCTCGGCCCGCGCCAGGAGGTCGAGGTTGTCCTCCATGCGCTGGGCGATGGCGTTGAGCAGCCGGGCGCGTTCGGCGGGCGGGGTGCGGCCCCAGCTGTCCTTGGCGGCGTGGGCGGCATCGAGCGCGCGGTCCACGTCGGTGGCGTCGGAGCGCGCGACCTCGCACAGCACGCGGCCGTTCACCGGCGAGGTGTTGGCAAAGGAGCGGCCGCTCGCCGCTTCCACCCACTGCCCGCCGATGAAGTTGCCGTAGCGCCGCTTGAAGGGCGAATCCGTCACGCGCAGGGCGTCGAGCTTGGTCATCCGTTCCTCCCGTGCGCCCTTGGCGGGCGCATCGGCCCAAAGGTTGCGGAGGAAGCGCGGTGCTTGTCACGCCCGAAATGCGCGGGCGCGGAGGTTTGATCCCCCCTTCCTGGACGGTTGCGGCGGCGGGGTGCGAAGGGCGGCCGACTCCGGGGCTGGATACCAAGCCTTAGGAAACTGGGGGTTACACGCGAACCACTCTCCTCACGAGAATGGGAAAACACCCCTTGAAACTTCCGCGCTCGCGCAAGAAGGCCGCCACGTCCAAGATCGCGGCCGTGATGGCGCCGGTCCTGGCCCTGACCTCCACGGGCATGCCCGTGCGGGCCGGCGAGATCATCAACGGCGACGTCGCCATCACCGGCGACGTCAACGGCGGCGGCAACAGCGGCTACCTGGTGCAAAGCGGCAGCCTGACGGTCGTCGACGGCAGCCTGCAGAACTTCCGCACCACCGGCGGCAGCGGCAGCGGCGGCGGCGGCGGCCTGGGCGGCGCCATCTTCGTGAACGAGGGGGCCTCGGTCACGCTGAACAACGTGATCTTCAGCGGCAACACCGCGGCGGGCGGCCTGGGCGGCACCACCTCGCTCACGGGTGGCGTGCTGAACGGGCTGATGACGGGCGGCACGGGGGCCACCGGCGCGGCGGGCGGCATGTTCGACGACAACGGCGTGCTGTTCGGCGACGGCCGGGGCACCGGTGTGGCAGGCTATGACGGTGCCTTCGGCGCCTCGCCCACGGTGGGCTTCGGCGGCACCGGCGGCCAGGGCGGCAACGGCACCGACGGCTGGTCGCAGAACCCGCTGGCGATCACCGCCGTGACCAACGCCACCATCTCGCAGGTCGCGGCCATCGCGCAACTCGCCCGCGCCGGCGCGGCCGTGGCGGCGGCCTCGACGGAGCTGGCCTCCGCCAGTGCCAATCCCTTCACGGCCAACCTGATCCCGGCCGCGGCGGCGAAGCTGGTGGAAGCGCAGCTCGACCTGGCGCAGGCGGTGGTGGATGCCGCCACGGCCGGCGTGGACCTGGGCGTCGCGGGCGCCAACCTGGCGGCCTGGAACGCCGCCAACAACCGCGGCGACGTCGGCATGGGCGGTGACGGCGGCACGGGTGGCCAGGGCGGCACCGGCAGCTTCGGCCTGGGCGGCGGCGCGGGCGGCGCGGGCGGCAACGGCGGGGCCGGCGGCGGCGGCGCGCACGCGGGCTACGGCGGCACGGGCGGTGCCGGCGGCACCGGCGGCTTCGGTGCCGGTGGCGGCGCGGGCGGCGCGGGCGGTCAGGGCTACACCACCGGCGCCAGCACCTCGGGCTTCAAGAGCGGCGCCGGTGGCGAGGGCGGCGCTGCCGGCTTCGGCGGCGGCGTCGGCAGCACGGGCGACACCGGCCTCACGAGCGGCACCACGGGTGGCGGCGGCGGTTCGGGCTTCGGCGGCTCGGTCTTCGTGCGCGACGGCGGCACGCTGCTGATCCAGGGCGACACCACCTTCAGCCGCGGCAACGTGGAGGGCGGCGGCAGCGCCAATGGCGGCACCACCGGCGAGGCCGCGGGCACCGACCTGTTCATCATGCGCGGCGCCAACGTCATCCTCGACGCCGGCAAGGGCCACACCATCACCTTCAACGGCACCATCGCCGATGACAGCGCGGCCAGCATTGTCAGCGACATTCCCGTGGGCCAGGGCGCGGACGTCCATGTCCGCAGCGGCCTCGTGGTGATGAACGGCGCCAACACCTATACCGGCCAGACGATCCTGGAAGGCGGCGCGCTGCAGGCGCAGGACGGCCAGGGCCTGAACAGCAACAGCAACCTGAACCTCACCGGCGGCGTGCTGCAGTCGAGCGGCACCTTCGACCGCTGGGTCGGCACCGCGAGCGACCGCGTGCAGTGGACCGGCAGCGGCGGCTTCGCCGGCGTGGGCGACGGGCTGACCGTCACGCTCAGCGGCGGCAACACACTGGTCTGGGCCAGCGACAGCTTCGTGCGCGACAACGCCTCGCTGATCTTCGGCAGCGACACCGCGACCGCCGACGTCATCTTCACCAACGCCATCGACCTGAACGGCGCGGTGCGCAGCGTGGTGGTGATGGCCAACCCCGCCAACACCGACGTGGCGACGATCACCGGCGTGCTGAGCAACGGCGGGCTGACCGTGAACGGGCCGCTCTATACCGGCAAGCTCGTGCTGACGGCGCGCAACACCTACGCTGGCGACACCACGGTGGCGGGCGGCACGCTGGCGCTGACGGGACAGGGCAGCATCAGCAACTCGCGCCTGGTCAACAACGCCGCGTTCGACATTTCCGGCACTGACGCGGGTGCGTCCGTCACCTCTCTCGCCGGCACCGGCACGGTGGTGCTGGGCGACCGCGACCTGACGGTGAGCAACGGGCGCGACACCTTCGCGGGCCAGATCCAGGGCGCGGGCGGGCTGGCGGTGACCGGCGGCACGCAGGCGCTGAGCAGCACCAACACCTATGCCGGCGAGACGCGGGTGGGGACCGGCAGCACGCTGGCGCTGACGGGCACCGGCAGCATCGCGAGTTCGGCGCGGGTGGCGAACGAGGGCACCTTCGACATTTCCGGCACCGATGTAGGGGCCGCCATCACCTCGCTCGCGGGCCAGGGTACCGTGGCGCTGGGCGAGCGCGTGCTGGGCATCACGGCGGGGCATGACAGCTTCGCGGGCCAGATCCAGGGCGCGGGCAGCGTGCTGGTGCTGGGCGGCCAGCAGGTGCTGACCGGCACCAACAGCTACACCGGTGAGACCCGCGTCGCGGGCGGCACGCTGGCGCTGACGGGTCAGGGCAGCATCAGCACCTCCGACCGCGTGGTGGCGGATGCGACCTTCGACATCTCCGGCACCGACACCGGCGCGTCGATCAACAGCCTGGCCGGCTCCGGCTCGGTGGTGCTGGGCGATCGCGTGCTCACGGTCACCGGCGGCCACGACAGCTTCGCCGGCAACATCTCCGGCAACGGCGTGCTGGCGGTGAGCGGCGGCGTGCAGGCGATCAACGGCACCAACAGCTACACCGGCGAGACCCGCGTCGCGGGTGGCACGCTGGCGCTGACGGGTCAGGGCAGCATCAGCACCTCCGACCGCGTGGTGGCGGATGCGACCTTCGACATTTCCGGCACCGATGTGGGTGCGGCCATCACCTCGCTCGCGGGCCAGGGCACGGTGGCGCTGGGTGAGCGCGTGCTGGGCATCACGGCGGGGCATGACAGCTTCGCGGGCCAGATCCAGGGCGCGGGCAGCGTGCTGGTGCTGGGCGGCCAGCAGGTGCTGACCGGCACCAATACTTACACCGGCGAGACGCATGTTGCGGGCGGCACGCTGGCACTGACGGGTCAGGGCAGCATCGCGACCTCCGACCGCGTGGTGGCGGATGCGACCTTCGACATCTCCGGCACCGACACCGGCGCGTCGATCAACAGCCTGGCGGGCTCCGGCTCGGTGGTGCTGGGC
>NZ_JBHLUN010000003.1:0-131887 GCF_042433915.1 Roseomonas elaeocarpi
GCCGCTGTCCACCAGCGCGGTGTAGTAGCCGATGCCGCCGGCATCGGCTTCGCGCCCCAGGATCGCGCTGTAGAGCCGGTTCACCACCGACGAGGTCGCCGTGCCGCTGAACTCCAGCGTGCCGTCGTCGAACACGAGGTGCCGCACCCCCGACAGCCCGTCCAGCGTCCCGTCGGCCCGCGCGACGATGAGGCTGCCGGTGCCAGTGCCGATCGCCGTACCCTTGCCCAGGGCGTCCAACACCGCCGTGCCGTCGCGGCCGAAGATCAGCCCTTCCGTCGACGTACCGGGGCTCACCGCCGTGACCGGAAAGGCGTCGTCGTTGCGGATCGTGCCGGTCGCTTCGGCGCGCGACAGCGTGGCGTTGGTCGGGGAGGACAGGACGAGGCGGAAGGTCTCGTCCGCCTCGTAGGTGGTGTCACCGCGGACGTTGACGGTCACCGTGGCGCTGGTCTGGCCGGCCGGAATGGTAACGGTGCCGCCAGCGGCGTCGAAGTCGCTGCCGGCGGTGGCGGTGCCCGACACGGCATCCCAGCGCAGCGTGACGGGCAGGTTCGAGACCTGCGACAGCGTCACCGTGAAGTTCACCGCCGTGGTGCCGCTGTTGCCTTCCGCCACCGAGACGTCTGCGATGCTCACCGTCGGCGCGGCGTCGTCGTTGCGGATGGTGCCCACCGCCTCGGCGCGCGACAACGTGGCGTTGGTGGGGGAGGACAAGACGACCCGGAAGGTCTCGTCCGCTTCGTAGAGCGTGTCGCCGCGAACGTTGACGGCAACCGTGGCGCTGGTCTGCCCGGCCGGGATGGTCACGGTGCCGCCGGCGGCGTCGAAGTCGCTGCCGGCGGTGGCGGTGCCCGACACGGCATCCCAGCGCAGCGTCACCGGCAGCGCTGAGGCCTGCGACAGTGTCACCGTGAAGGTCATCGCCGTGGTGCCGCTGTTGCCCTCGGTGATCGAGGCATCGGCGATGGACACGGTGGGTGCGGCGTCATCGTTGCGGATGGTGCCGGTCGCTTCGGCGCGTGCCAGCGTGGCGCCGCTGGGCTGCGAGAGCACGACACGGAAGGTTTCGTCCGCCTCGTAGAGCGTGTCGCCGCGGACGTTGACCGTCACCACCGCGCTGGTTTGGCCGGCCGGAATGGTGACGGTGCCACCGGCGGCGTCGAAGTCGCTGCCAGCCGTGGCCGTACCAGCTACGGCGTCCCAGCGCAGCGTCACCGGCAGGGTTGAGGCCTGCGACAGCGTCACCGTGAAGTTCATCGCCGTGGTGCCGCCATTGCCTTCTGCCACCGAGGCGTCGGCGATACTCACGGTGGGCGGCGCGTCGTCGTTGCGGATCGTGCCCACTGCCTCGGCGCGTGCCAGCGTAGCGCCGCTGGGCTGGGACAGCACCAGGCGCAGCGTTTCGTCGGGGCCGTAAAGCGTATCGCCGTGAATGGCGACGTTGACCGTGGCGCTGGTCTGGCCGGCCGCGAGGGTGACGGTGCCGCCGCCCGCGTCGAAGTCGCTGCCGGCCGTCGCCGTGCCCGACAGGGCATCCCAGCGCAGCGTCACCGGCAAGGCAGAAGCCTGCGACAGCGTCACCGTGAAGCTCAGCACCGAAGTGCCGCTGCCCTCGGCTACCGAGGCGTCGGCGATGCTCACCGTGGGAAGCGCGTCGTCGTTGCGGATCGTGCCAGTGGCCTCGGCCCGGGCGAGCGTGGCACCCGTGGGTTGGGAGAGTACCACGCGGAAGCTTTCGTCCGCCTCGTAGGTGGTGTCGCCGCGGACGTTGACGGTTACCGTGGCGCTGGTCTGCCCGGCCGGAATGGTCACGGTGCCGCCGGCAGCGTCGAAGTCGCTGCCGGCGGTTGCGGTGCCCGACACCGCATCCCAGCGCAGCGTCACCGGCAGCGCTGAGGCCTGCGACAGCGTCACCGTGAAGGTCATCGCCGTGGTGCCGCTGTTGCCCTCGGTGATCGAGGCATCGGCGATGCTCACCGTGGGCGGCGCGTCGTCGTTGCGGATCGTGCCGGTCGCCTCGGCACGCGACAGCGTGGCGTTGGTCGGGGAGGACAGGACGAGGCGGAAGGTCTCGTCCGCTTCATAGGTGGTGTCACCGCGGATGTTGACGGTCACCGTGGCGCTGGTCTGGCCAGCCGGGATGGTCACGGTGCCACCGGCGGCGTCGAAGTCGCTGCCGGCCGTCGCCGTGCCCGACACCGCGTCCCAGCGCAGTGTCACCGGCAAGGTTGAGGCCTGCGACAGCGAGATCGTGAAGGTCATCGCGGCCGTGCCGCTGTTGCGTTCCGCCACCGAGACGTCTGCGACGGAAGCCGCGGGCAGGTCGTCGTTGCGGATCGTGCCCACCGCCTCGGCGCGGTCCAGCGTCGCGCCCGAGGGCTGGGACAGCACAAGGCGGAAGGTCTCATCCGCTTCCACGGCCGTGTCACCGCGGATATTGACGGTCACCGTGGCGCTGGTCTGCCCGGCCGGGATGGTCACAGTGCCGCCCGCCGCGTCGAAGTCGCTGCCCGACACCGCCGTGCCCGACACGGCATCCCAGCGCAGCGTCACCGGCGAGGCAGAGGCGTAGCTCAGCGAAACCGTGAAGTTCAGCGCGGTTGTGCCGCTGTTGCCCTCGGCGATCGAGGCGTCGGCGACGGAGGCGGTGGGCAGGGCCGGCGTGTCGTCCACCGTCGTGGTGTTGAGAACCTGCACCGGCACCAGCATCGTGGCATCCTGGTGCCCGTCCGACACCACCACCGCGACCTCGATCGTGCTGCCGCCGGAGCGCAGCAGGTCCACCCCGTCGCGCAGCTTCAGGGTCGTGCCGTTGACCACCTCGAAGCGACCGTCGTCGGGGTAAGCGACGGTGTAGGTCAGGTTGGCGGGGTCGGTGTCGGGATCGCTGGCGCGCAGCGTGCCGATCACCGCGCCGACCTCGCTTTCCAGCACTTGCCCACCGGTGGAGAAGCTGAGGTCCGAGGGCGGGGTATCGTCCACCCCCACCAGCGTCACGCCGTAGGTGGTGCCGAGATCCTGCCACGTACCGTTGATCCGGACCTGGAGGCCGAAGCTCAGCACCGGGTCGGCGCCGGCGGCGTAGGCCTCGCGGTCCAGCAGGCGGGCCGGGGTGATCGTCACCTGGCCCGTGGTGGTGTCCAGCGTGGCGTTGAACAGCGTCGCGGCCGCGCCCGTCAGCGCCACCTCGGTCACCCCGGACCCGGCGCCGAGCGAAAGATAGCCGATCCAGTCGCTGGCCGAGGAGTTCTCAATGATCGTGGCGGGCAGGCTGCCCGTGACCTTCGGCGTCGCCATGCTCTCCTGCCGGCATGGGGGGTCGGGAGCGGGACCATGACGGGGGTGAGTGAAGGAAGGCTGAAGACGCGGCCAGCGGTCCGGGTACCCGGCAGTGGGGCACGGACGGTGCAGGCGGATGGGCCAAACCACCTTCGGGTTGACGTGCGATCGGCAGCCCGGCGAGCGGAACGCGGTGGATCGGCGGGCGAGCGGTGCGGGCGCGCGGACCATCTGGCGGGACGATCCGCCCGGCTGATCCGCTCGCTCGGTCCGCTGGGTCGGACGGCTGGTGCGGAACGGCGCCTGGCCGGAGAAAGGCGGTGCGCGCAGTGCCGCCCCGACCGATCGGCGCCTTCGTGTTCCCCGCCGTCCGAGCTATAGGACGGCCCCATGATGCGAGCCCTGCGGATCCTGGTGGCGGTGCTGTTCCTGGCCCTGGTGGCGGGCTGGGGCTGGGCCTGGTTCGCGCGGGCGCCGGGCGAGAGCTGGCCGCTGGCCTTCGCGCGGGTGCTTACGGGCCGCGCGGCGCCGCAGCCGGTCAGCGCCGATGCCGTGGCCCTGCCGCCCGGCGTGTCGCTGGGCGGTCCCTTCGCGCTGGTGAACCAGGACGGGCAGGCGGTGACCGACCGCAGCTATCGCGGCAAGGCGGTGCTGATCTTCTTCGGCTACACCTTCTGCCCCGACGTCTGCCCGACCGAGCTCAGCGTGATGGCGGCCGCGATAGACCAGCTGGGGCCGCTGGCGTCACGGGTGCAGCCGGTGCTGATCACGATCGACCCGGAGCGCGACACCCCGGCCAAGCTCAAGGACTACGTCGCGCTGTTCCATCCCTCGATCCAGGGGCTGACTGGCACGGCGGAACAGATCGCGGCGGTGGCCAAGGAGTACCGGGTTTATTACGCCCGCTCCGATGCGCCCGAAGCCAGCGACTACCTGATGGACCATTCCGGCTTCACCTACCTGCTGGGTCCCGACGGGCAGTTCCGGGCGATGTTCCGCCCCGGCGTGCCGCCGGAAAGCCTGGCCGAGGCGGTGCGCCGCGTGCTCGGTTGACCTCCGCCCTCCTCCTGCCCTCCCCCAACAAGAAGGCTCGCCGGCCGTGATCTCGCTGCCCAAGGACCGCATCCGAATCCTCCTGCTGGAGGGCATTTCCGACATGGCCGTGGCCACGCTGCACGAGGCTGGCTACGAGACCATCCGTCGCGAAACCAAGGCGTTGGAAGGCCAGGCGCTGTTGGACGCCGTGCAGGGCGTGCACCTCCTGGGCATCCGCTCCCGCACCCAGGTCACGGCCGAGGTACTGGAGGTCGCCGACCGGCTGATCGCCATCGGTTGCTTCTGCATCGGCACCGACCAGGTGGACCTTCGCAGCGCGCAGATGCGGGGCATCCCGGTGTTCAACGCCCCCTTCAGCAACACCCGCTCGGTGGCGGAGCTGGTGATGGGCGAGGTGGTGATGCTGCTGCGCGGCGTGGTGGACCGCTCCAACTCCGCCCATACCGGCGGCTGGGACAAGTCCGCCACCGGCTCGCACGAAGTGCGCGGCAAGACGCTGGGCATCGTGGGCTACGGCAATATCGGCACGCAGGTCAGCGTGCTGGCCGAGGCCTTCGGGATGCGGGTGATCTACCACGACGCCGTGCGGAAGCTCGACCGCGGCAACGCCCGCGCCGCCACCTCGCTGGAGGAGCTGCTGCGCGAGAGCGACGTGGTGACGCTGCACGTGCCCGAGACCGCCGAGACGGTGGGGCTGATCGGCGCGGCCGAGCTCGCCGCCATGAAGCCGGGCGCCATGCTGATCAACAATGCCCGTGGGCGCGTGGTGGACCTCGAGGCGCTGCGCGCCGCGCTGGACACCGGCCATATCGGGGGAGCGGCGGTGGACGTGTTCCCGTCCGAGCCCAAGCGCAACGGCGAGCGCTTCACCTCGCCGTTGCAGGGCGCGCGCAACGTGATCCTGACGCCCCATGTCGGCGGCTCGACAGAAGAGGCGCAGGAGCGCATCGGCGAGGAAACGGCCTTCAAGCTGATCGGCTATTCCGACACCGGCACCACGCTGGGTGCTGTGAACTTTCCCGAGGCCAACCTGCCGGCGCGGGCGCGGGGCACGCGCTTCATGCACGTCCACGGCAATGTCGCCGGCGTGCTGGCCGGGATCAACGACACCTTCCGCAAGTACCAGCTCAACATCGCGAGCCAGGTGCTCCAGACCGATGCTGAGGTCGGCTACGTGGTGGTGGATGCCGAGAACGTGGCGGACCCGCAGGCCGTGCTGGCGGACCTGCGCGCCATTCCCGGCACGATCCGCGCGCGGCTGCTCTACGAGCGCGGCTGAGCGTTTCCAGGCGGCACGCCGTGGCCAGGGAGGGGGAGAAGGTGTTCTCCCCCTCCCCGGACCCCACACCCCTCATCTTTTCTTGGGACGCTGCCGCAGGAAGGTGGCCAGGGTCGTGCGCTCCGACTCATCGAGCCGGAGCGAGGGACAATTCAGTCAGGCTGACGGGAAGTCTTATTCTTTTCGGCAGCGCTGCCGACCACCGTAGCACGACCCACTTTCATCGTTTCCGCGGCAGCGTCACAGAGAAAGATGAGTGGGGGTCCGGGGGAGAGAATTCCTTCTCTCCCCTGGCCACGGCACCGCATGAACGGCACCAGAACCGAAAAGGGCCTGCCCGGCATGACCCGGGCAAGCCCTTCGTCGTCGCGGGCGGCGGCACGGGGCCGCCGCGCCGGGATCAGTTGCTGCGGAGCGTCAGCGGCACGAAGCGCTGGCCCTGAGCGTTCTCCACCAGCAGCAGCACCGTGTTGCGGTTCGCCTTGCGCAGGTCGTCGAGGCGCTTCTGCAGTTCCTGCGGGGTGTTCACGCGGGTCTGCTGCGCTTCCACGATCAGGTCGCCCGGCGCGATGCCGCGCTCGGCGGCCGAGCTGTTGCCGGCCACGTCGGTCACCACCACACCCTTGGCATCGGGCTTCAGGCTGAAGCGGTCGCGCGTTTCGGGCGTGACGGCCGTGACCTTGAGGCCGGTTCCGGCCAGCTCCACCACCGCCGGGCCACGGCTGGGCGCGTTGTTGTTGTCGGCATTGGCCTGGTCGGCCGGAAGCTCGGCCACCTTGACGGTGACGGTCTCCTCCTTGCCGTCGCGCCATACCACCACCGGCGCGTCGGTGCCGACGGCGGTGTCGGCCACGATGCGCGGCAGGTTGCGCATCTCGTGAACATCCTGGTTGTTGAAGCGCAGGATGATGTCGCCGTTGCGGATGCCGCCCTTGGCGGCCGGGCCGTCCTCCTGCGCGCGGGCCACCAGGGCGCCGCGGGCGCCGCCCTTCAGGCCCAGGCTGTCGGCGATGTCGTCGGTCACCTGCTGGATGTTCACGCCCAGCCAGCCGCGCTTCACCGAGCCGCCGTTGCGCAGCTGCGCGGCGATGTTCTTGGCGAGGTTGGATGGGATCGAGAAGCCGATGCCGATCGAGCCACCGGAGGGCGAGTAGATCGCGGTGTTGATGCCGATCACCTGGCCCTGGAGGTTGAACAGTGGACCGCCCGAGTTGCCACGGTTGATGGCGGCGTCGGTCTGGATGAAGTCGTCGTACATGCCCTGGCGGATGTCGCGGCCGCGGGCCGACACGATGCCCGCCGTGACCGAGCCGCCGAGGCCGAAGGGGTTGCCGATCGCCAGCACCCAGTCGCCCACGTTGGCGTCGTCGGAATTGCCGAAGTTCACCTGCGACAGCGGGTGGTCGGTCTTGATCTGCAGCACGGCGATGTCGGTGCGGGTGTCGGTGCCCAGCAGCGTCGCCTTGATGGTGGTGTTGTCCTGCAGCACGACGTTGATCTCGTCGGCGCCGTCGATGACGTGGTTGTTGGTCACCACGATGCCTTCCTTGGCATCGATGATGAAGCCCGAGCCCAGCGACTGCGCGCGACGCGGGGTCTGCGGCTGGTCAGGCCGCCCGCCCGGGCGGTTGCGGTTCAGGAAGTCGCGGAAGAAGTCCTCGAAGGGGCTGCCCGGCGGGGCCTGCGGCACCTCGGGCGCGTCGGGGCGGTTGCCGCGGGCCTGGATGGTGGTGGTGGTCTGCACGTTCACCACCGCCGGCAGGAGCTGGCGTGCCAGGGGCGCGAAGGAGGTCGGTGCGTCGCGCAGCGGGAACTGCTGGGCGGGCGCGGTGGCCGTGTTGGGGTTGGGCGTCGGGTTCGGAGCCGAGGGCTGCTGCACCGGGCCGACCGCCGGAGCGGGGGCCGGTGCCGCCCCCTGGGCCAGAACCGGGAAGGGCGAGCCCGCGAGGAGGGCGGCGATGGCTGCCGTGGCGAGCAGGGTGGAGCGCACGTTGATGGACCTTTCGATCGGCCTGAGATTGCTGCGGCACTTACTTGGCGGTTCGCGCCACCAGAGGAAGCCTCCGTCGCGTTACAAAGAGCCACCGTGGGGTCCGCTCAGGCGGGCGATCAAGGGCTCAGCCGATCAAAGCGGCGTCGATGGACAGGGTTTCATGGCGACGTTCTAACCCTCGCCCCGGCGGTGGCGGGCCCCTGCCCCGCCCCCCTGCCCCTTTGGCCCGCGACTCAGATGCCGCGAATCAGCAGCGTGGCGAGGAGGATGCCGGCGGCCGCAGCCACCACGCCACCCCAGCGGAGCCGCCCTTCCGGGGTGGCGGCCATGGTCAATAGGGCCCGGCGCATCACCGAGGGCGCCAGGGCATAGAGCAGTCCCTCGATCGCCAGCACCACCGCCACCCCGGCCAGCAACTCGGCCAGGGTCATCGTGCCGCCCCGTGGCGGGCGGCGGCGCCTCGCGTCACGGCGCCACCGGGGTGGTGCCCAGCGCCTCGGGCGAGCCCGGGGTGGCGCTGGGCTGCGGCGTCGGCAGGGCGCCGGCGCCCAGCGGCGAGCGGAAGAAGCGGAAGAAGGCGCTGTCGGGCGACAGCAGCAGCCGCGTCTCCGCCCCGCCTTCCGCGAAGGCATCGCGGTAGGCCTGCATGGAACGCCAGAAATCGAAGAACTGCGGGTCCTGACCGAAGGCGGCGGCGTAAAGCTTGGTCGCCTCCGCCTCGCCCTGACCGCGCAGGATGTCGGCCTGGGCCTGGGCCTCGGCGATCAGCACGGTACGCTCACGGTCGGCGCGGGCGCGGACCTGGGCGCCGATCTCGGCACCCTCGGCACGCGCCTCGCGGGCCACACGCTCACGCTCGGACTGCATGCGCGACAGGATCGCCTGGGTGTTCTCCTCGGGGAAGTCGGCGCGGCGGATGCGCACGTCCTCGACCTGGATGCCGAAGGCGCGGGCCTCGGCGTTCACCTGGTCGCGGATGGTGTTCATGATCCGCAACCGGTCATTGGACAGCACCGCCAGCAGCGTCTCGTTGCCCAGCACGCGGCGCAGCGAGGAGGACACGATCGAGGACAGGCGGGCGCGGATGCCGTTCTCCTGCGCACCCACCGTCTCGTAGTAGCGCTGCGGGTCGGTGATCTCGAAGCGGGCGAAGCTGTCCACGATCAGACGGCGCTGATCGCTCAGGATCACCTCCTCGCCGGGCGCTTCGAAGTCGAGCAGGCGGCGGTCAAAGGTGACCACCGTCTGGATCAGCGGAATCTTCGCGTGGAGGCCGGGGGTCTGGATGATGCGGACCGGGCGGCCGAACTGGGTGATCATCACCTGCTGCGTCTGGTTGACGGTGAACAGGGTGGAGGTCACCAGGATCAACACCACCGCGGCGGCCACGCCGAGGGCCAGGAGGCGGTTCATCGGGCAGCTCCCTGCGCGGCGCCGCTGCGCGACAGGGCGGCGGCCGCGGCGTTGTTGGCGCCGGTCGGCGCGGGCGGCGTCACGGGACGGGCGCCGTTGGCGGCCCCCGCGGGCGCGCCGGGCGCCCTTTGATCAAGGTTGAGCAGCGGCACGAGGTTGTTCACGCCGCTGTCCACGATCACCTTGGGCGAGCGGTGGAGGATGTCCTCCATGGTTTCGAGATACAGGCGGCGCAGCGTCACGTCCTTGGCGGCCTGGTAGGCGGTCAGCACGCTGTTGAAGCGCTGCGCCTCGCCGCGCGCCTGCGCGATCTGCGCTTCCCGGTCGCCCTGGGCGGCCTGGATCAGCCGCTCGGCCTCGCCGCGTGCGCGGGGGATGATGTCGTTGCGGTAGCTTTCGGCCTCGTTGCGGGCACGCTCGCGGTCGGCCTGGGCACGCTGGACGTCGCGGAAGCTGTCCACCACCGAGGCCGGCGGGTCCACCTTCTGCATCTGCACCTGAGTGATCTCGATGCCGGCCTTGTACTGGTCCATGATCGCCTGGGTGCCCTGGCGGACCGACTGCTCGATCTGGGCACGGGCCTCGGTCAGCGCCGGCTGGATCGGGGTGCGGCCGATCACCTCGCGCATCATGCTCTCGGCCGCGGACTTCACCGTGGCGTCGGGGTTGCGGGTGTTGAACAGGTAGTCGCCCACGTCGCGGATGCGCCAGAACACCGCGAAGTCGATGTCGATGATGTTCTCGTCGCCCGTCAGCATCATCGATTCCTCGACGACGTTGCGGGCCGGCGTCGGGCGCACGACGGTGCTGGTATCGGGTGAGCGGAAGCCGATGTCCACGCGGTTGATGCGCGTGACGCTGGGCGTGGTCACGCTCTCCACCGGCCAGGGAATGTGGTAGCGCAGGCCCGGCTGGGTGGTGTCGCGGAAGGCGCCGAAGCGCATCACCACGCCCTGCTCGTCCGGATCGACACGGTAGATGCCCGAGGCTGCCCAGATCGCCACCACCGCGGCGCCCAGCAGCAGCAGGCCGCGGCCGCCGCCGGTGCCACGCGGCAGGAAACGCCGCATGGCGTCCTGCGCCTGACGCAGGGCGTCGTCGAGTTCGGGGCCGCGGCCGAAGGGACCGCCGCCATTGCCGCCGCGGGGCGGTTGGCCCCAGGGGCCGCGATTCTCGCCCTTGCCGTCGCCGCCCTGGGGCCGTGGGTTGCCCCACGGGTTGGGGCCGCCATTGCTGTTCAGCGGCATGAGCCGTCGTCACTCCCGGGTCTGAGGTTCCTTTGCCTATCCGGTCGCCATGGCCGGGGGAACCCCCTTGCCGTGCCCCCTTCGCCCGAACCGCCTGCCCCGGCTTGCGGGACGGGGGTGCATGGGTTGAAGGAAGGCGCCATGTGAGCGACCGGCGCTCGGCGCCAGAACATTAACTTTTGCTCATTTTGGTTCATTTCACCCGGATTCAAGGGGTAGCAGCGGGATGTCGATGGAAAGCGGCTTGGCGCAGGCGGTGCGCGCGGCACTCGCAGAGGTTCGCGACCCCCAGACTGGCCTGGACCTGGTGGCCCAGGGCTGGGTGCAGGGGCTGACGGCGCGCGACGGGCTGGTGCAGTTCGCGCTGGAGGTCCCGCGCGATCGGGCGCGCGGGCTGGAAGGGTTGCGCGCGGCGGCGGAGCGCGCGGCGGCGGCGGTACCGGGCGTGTTGTCGGCCACCTGCGTGCTGACCGCCCACCGCGCGGCCCCGGCAGCACCCCCGCCGGGCGCGCCCAAGGCGGTGCGGCCGCCGCCGGGTCAGGGGCAGATGCTGCTGCCCGACGTCGGCGCCATCGTGGCCGTGGCCTCGGGCAAAGGCGGCGTGGGCAAGTCCACCACGGCGGTGAACCTGGCCGTGGCGCTGGCGGCGCAGGGCCTGCGCGTGGGGCTGCTGGATGCCGATATCTACGGCCCCTCGCTGCCGCAGATGCTGGGAACGCGCGAGCGCCCCGTCACTGCCGACGGGCGGGTGGTTCCGATCACGCGCTGGGGCCTCAAGGCCATGAGCATCGGCTTCCTGGTGGATGAGGAGGCCGCGATGATCTGGCGCGGCCCGATGGTGATGGGCGCGCTGGAGCAGATGCTGGCGCAGGTGGAGTGGGGCGCGCTCGACATCATGGTGGTGGATATGCCGCCGGGCACGGGCGACGCGCAGCTGACCATGAGCCAGCGCGTGCCGCTGCGGGGCGCGGTGATCGTGTCGACGCCGCAGGACGTGGCGCTGATCGACGCGCGGCGCGGCATCCGGATGTTCGAGAAGGTCAACGTCCCCGTTCTCGGCCTGGTCGAGAACATGAGCTACTTCTGCTGCCCCAACTGCAACCACCGGTCCGACATCTTCGGCCATGGTGGGGCACGGGCCGAGGCGGAGCGCCTGGGCGTGGAGTTCCTGGGCGAGCTGCCGCTGAAGCTCGCGATCCGGGAGCTGGCGGATGCCGGCACGCCGATCGTGCTGGAGCGACCCGACAGCGAGGAAGCCGCCCGCTACTGCGCGATCGCCGCGCGGGTCTGGGACAAGGCGCGGGTGCCGGCCGGTGCCGGCGGGCCACGCATCGTGGAGGAGTGAGGCAAAGGCCCGGCGCGGCGGGGAGCCGAGCCGGCGCCTTCAGCGGCCGGGTGGGGTGAACTGCTCGGCCACGACCTTCTCGGCCGCCTCGCGACTGGTGAAGGGGCCGGCCACCACATCGTCGCGGTCGTCGATCACGTACCAGCCGACGCCGTTGAAGCGGGTGGCGCGGCGGAGCTCACGCCCCGTGTCCTCGTCGAGGTAGCGGGTTTCCATCTGGCCGATCCTTCTGCTGGCACGACTGGCAGGGGAACGGCCGGAGCCGCCGCGCCGTTGCAGCCGGGCGCGGCGGAGGGCAACGGGCGGGCGTTACTCCAGCCCGTCGTAGAAGTCGTTGCCCTTGTCGTCGACCACGATAAAGGCCGGGAAGTCCACGACCTCGATCCGCCAGATCGCTTCCATGCCCAGTTCCGGATACTCCAGAACCTCGACCTTCTTGATGCAGTCCTGCGCCAGCCTGGCGGCGGGGCCGCCAACGGAGCCCAGGTAGAAGCCGCCGAACTGCTGGCAGGCCTTGGTCACCGCCTTGGAGCGGTTGCCCTTGGCCAGCATCACCAGCGAGCCGCCGGCGGCCTGGAAGTTGGCCACGTAACTGTCCATGCGCCCGGCCGTGGTGGGGCCGAAGGAGCCGGTGGGCATGCCTTCCGGCGTCTTGGCAGGGCCGGCGTAGTAGACCGGGTGGTCCTTCATGTACTGCGGCATGCCCTCGCCGCGATCCAGGCGCTCCTGCAGCTTGGCGTGGGCGATGTCGCGGGCCACCACGATGGTGCCGGTCAGCGACACGCGGGTCTTGACCGGGTGGCGCGACAGCTCGGCACGGATCTCCTCCATCGGACGCGTAAGGTCGATCTTCACGACCTCGCCGCCCAGGGACTCATCGGTGCTTTCCGGCAGGTACTTCGCCGGGTCGTGCTCCAGCTGTTCCAGGAACACGCCGTCGGCGGTGATCTTGGCCTTGATCTGCCGGTCGGCGGAGCAGCTGACGCCGATGCCGATGGGAAGCGAGGCGCCGTGACGCGGCAGGCGCACCACGCGCACGTCGTGGCAGAAATACTTGCCGCCGAACTGCGCGCCGATGCCGATATGCTGCGTCAGCTTGTGGATTTCCTGCTCCAGTTCCCGGTCGCGGAAGGCGTGGCCGGTGCGGTCGCCCTGGCCCGGCAGCTCATCGAGCCACTTGGTGGAGGCCAGCTTCACGGTCTTGAGGCAGGTCTCGGCCGAGGTACCGCCGATCACGATGGAGAGGTGGTAGGGCGGGCAGGCCGAGGTGCCCAGCGTCTTGATCTTCTCCTCCAGGAAGGCGAGCAGCTTGGGCTTGTTCAGCACCGCGCGCGTCTGCTGGAACAGGAAGGTCTTGTTGGCCGATCCGCCGCCCTTGAGCACGAACATCATCTTGAACTCGTCGGCGTGGTCGTCGCCGGGATTCGCGTAGATGTCGAACTGGACGGGCAGGTTGTTGCCGGTGTTGACCTCGTCGAACATGGTCAGCGGCGCCATCTGCGAGTAGCGCAGGTTGGTCTCGGTGTAGGTGCGGTGGACGCCGTAGCTCAGCGCCTCCTCCTCGTCGCCCTCGACCCAGACGCGCTGGCCCTTCTTGCCGAACACGATGGCGGTGCCGGTGTCCTGGCACATCGGCAGCTTGCCGCCGGCGGCGATGTTGGCGTTCTTGAGCAGATCCAGCGCCACGAAGCGGTCGTTGGCCGAAGCCTCGGGATCGTCCAGGATGCGGCGGAGCTGCTGGAGATGGTAGGGGCGCAGCAGGTGCGACACCTCGCGGCACGCCTCGAAGGCCAGCTGCTCCAGCACCGTGGTCGGCACCTTCAGAACGCGCTTGCCCTCGACCTCGATGGTGCGCAGGCCCTCGATCGGCAGGCGCCGGTACGGGGTGGTGTCCTCGCCCAGCGGAAAGGTCGGGCTGTAGCGGAAATCCTTGCTCCGCTGCGACACCGGCATGCCGGCATCGGCCTCGGAGCCGGAGGACGCATCAGGATTGGAGGCGTCGATGACGTTGCTCATGACTCAACTCGCTCCGCGCCGGAGGATCGGACGATGGGATTGCTTGGTCCGATACTTAGGGCAGCGGGCGAAACCGCACCATGCACCATGGCGTTGGGCTGCGATGCGGCGAGGTGGGCCTTGAACGTCCCCTGGCCGGGCTCCTGAACAAGTTCCCGCCGGTCTTCCCTCCGCGATGCCGGCGCGGCCTGACTGCACGGCAGCGAAGAGGCCCGAAATGGGCAGGCGCTGTCGTCAGGTCGGGCGAACAGGCCGGAACCGGGACTTCGCCGGGGCGTAGACGCCCCGCGATATGATGCCGGCCGCGGATTTCCCGGCCGTGCCGGGAGGGCCGCGTCAGTCCTTGTTGGTGGCGGGCCGGCGGCGGAAGGCGTCCAGGCTGACGACCTCGGCGGGGCCGGAAGGTGCCGGCGGGGCGGGCGGCGCCTCGGGTTCATCGGAGGTGGGCGGCAGGGCGGCATCGTCGCCCTCTCCCTCGGGCAGGCCGAAGCGCATGCCGACGCGCACGTGCGGGTCGAGAAAGCCGCTCAGGCTGTCGAAGGGGATCACCAGCGTCGAGGCGCTGCCGCCGAAGCTCAGGCCCACCGAGATGCGGCGGGCCGCGCGGTCGACCTTCAGGTCCCAGAACTGGTGCTGCAGCACCACGGTCATTTCCTGCGGGTACTTGGCGCGCAGATGGCCCGGCACCACGACGCCCGGGGCATCGGTGCGGAAGCTGAGGTAGAAGTGGTGCTCGCCCGGCAACCCGTGCTCGGCCACGTGCTCGAGCGCGCGCAGCACGACCTCGCGCATCGCGTCCTCGGTCCAGCGGTCGTAGGGCAGCAGGCTTTCGGCCAGAGGAGGCTGCTGGTCGCTCATGTCATTCATTCCCGTCGAGCCCGGTTTTACGAGCGATGCGAGGGTCGCGCCAGACAGCGTTGCGCGATTGCGGTTCCGGTGGACAGCACAGCGGGCGAAGTGGGGGGATTCTGTTGCCCGGTTCCCCCCGGACCGCGCTTACCTATTAGGCAGCGAGCGCCACAGCCTCACGGCTGTTATCGTTGGCACTTATGATTTAGCCCGATAACGGCGGTACAATGCCGGGCAAAAGACAGGTCTTTACCGTGCGCGTCGAGCCTGTTTCGCCCCCATCGACCCGCTGATAAGGCGGGGTTGATCTGGTGGAGGCGCCGGGCACTGCCCCCGGGTCCGCAACACTTATTCCACGTGCCGTTTATCGCCATAGTCGCCCGAAGGCGGCACCCACCATATAGCGCGCCCGCCCCGGAAAATCGAGGGGGTGGTGCCTGCATCCTGGCAGATCGTGGGGCGGACGTTTTGCCCGAGGTGACAAAGCCCGGCACGGTCGCTAGGCAGGGCGACCATGTCGCGACCGGCACGATCGACGCTTGCGCTGCTGGCCCTGCTGCTGCTCGTGCAGTGGGGTGGCGGGCTGCTGCCGCACCTTCGCGCCATGGCGGCGGAGCACGTCGGCCACGCCTCCGGCCAGACCGTCATCATCTGCTCGCCCACGGGGCTGCGGACGATCCGGCTGGACGACGACGGCAAGCCCGCCAGGCCTTCGCCACCGCTCACCGCCTGCTGCACGCTGTGCCAGGGGCCTATGGCGGGGGCGGAGCTGTCACCCCCACCGGCGCTGCCAGCACCCTCGGTTACTCTCGTATCGGAGCGTGGGCCCGGCGTCGCCGGGCAGGTCCTGTTCTTCCGGCCACCGCCGCGTACGCTGCATCCCCGCGCACCACCCGGTTCCTGACAACGCCGACCCTCCCGGCCAATCGCGGCCGACCCGTTGTCCTATGTTCCGGAGTGTTCCGATGCCTGCGTTCCGTTCCGGGCGCGTCGGCGGGGCCATGCGCCCCTGCCCGGCCTTGCCCCCTGCTTTGTCCCCTGTGCCCTGCCCACGAGGCCGCCGCCCCGGACCCACCCTCCCCCGCCGGGGAGCACCGGCATGAGCCCCACCCGCGCCGCCGCCCCCGCCGCGGGGGAGTTCAGGGCCTTCGTGGCTCGTCTCCACTTCTATATCGGGCTGCTGGTCGGCCCCTTCCTGCTCGTGGCGGCCGTGACCGGCGTGCTCTACGTGCTGACGCCGCAGCTGGAGAACGTGCTTTACCGGGAGGTGCTGCGGACCGCCTCCGCTGGCCCAGCGCAGCCGCTGGCCGCCCAGGCCGAGGCGGCGCGCGTGGTGGCCGGCCCGGGCGCGCAGCTCGCGGCCGTCCGCCCCGCGCCGGCGCCGGGCTGGACCACGCGCGTGCTGTTCGCCGACCCGCGCCTGGGCGAATCCGAGAACCGTGCCATCTTCGTGGACCCGGTGACGCTGGCGATTACGGGCGACATGACCGTTTACGGCACCAGCGGCATCCTGCCCTTCCGCACCGCCATCGATCAGCTGCACCGCACCCTGCTGCTGGGTGACCTGGGGCGTTTCTACAGCGAGCTCGCGGCCTCCTGGCTCTGGATCCTGGCGCTGGGCGGGATCTGCCTGTGGCTGTGGCGCCGGACCGGGCAACTGTCGCGGCAGAACCCGGCGAACACCCGGTTGCGGACGCGGCGGCTGCACGGGCTGCTGGGGGTTTCGGTGTCGCTGGGGCTGCTGTTCCTGTCGGCCACCGGCCTGACCTGGTCGCGCTGGGCGGGCGGGCGGATCGACGGGCTGCGCGACGTCCTAGGCTGGAACACGCCGGCGGTGACCATGACGCTGGAGGCGCCGGGCCTCGCCACGGCGGCCACTGGGCCGGAAGCGGGCGGCGACCATGCCGAGCACCGTGGCGGCGACGTGCCCGCCGCGGAGGGCGGGGCGGCAAAGGGCACCATGGGCGACATGTCGGGCATGGACATGGCCAACATGGAAATGCCCGGAATGGCCATGCACGGCGATGGCGTGGCCCAGGGTGCCGGCACCCCCATGCACCGCGACGGCACGGCAAAGGAGGCCGACGCGCCCGGTGCCGAGGCGGCTGACCCGGTGCGGCAGCTCGACGCGGTGCTGGCAGCGTCGCGTGCCGCCGGCATCGATTCTCCCATGGTGGAGGTGCGGCTGCCGCGGCCGGGGCGGGCCTGGATGGTGCGGGAATACGACCGCTCCTGGCCGACGCAGGTGGACACCATCGCGCTCGACCCCGCCTCTCTGCGGGTGACCAGCCGGGCGGATTTCGCGACCTTCCCCCTGGTCGCCAAGCTGATCCGCTGGGGTGTCGACATGCACATGGGCATACTGTTCGGCGTGGCGAACCAGGTTCTCATGGCGGTGGTGGGGCTGGGCCTCGTCGGGGCGACGCTCTACGGCTATCGGATCTGGTGGCGGAACCGTCCGGCGCCGGGGGCCCTGCCGCGCACGCTGGTGCAGGCATGGCTGCGGCTGGGCCTGCCGGTGAGGGCAGCCGTGGTGCTCGTCGCAGCGGCGCTGGGATGGATGCTGCCGGTGGCGGGGGGCAGCCTCCTGCTGTTCCTCCTGATCGACCTGCTGCGCTGGCGCTTCTCGCAGCCGGCGGCGCGGGTGCTGCCGGCGGAATAGCCTCACTCCGAGGTCCGGTCCCGTGGCAGTTCTGCCATGGGACCGTCGCCTCGCCGGACATAGGCTTTGCGGGCGATGACTCCGACGGCTCCATGGCTCTAGAAGTCGCCTCCACGGATGTCATGGTCACTGGGGCGGTACGTGCCGCGCGGGGAGTTGGAAGCGGTATGGCGCTGACGGAGCAGCAACAGGGGGAACTGGCGGAAGCCCGTGCCCAGCGGCACGAGACCCGGCGCCCCACGGTGCCGGCGCTGGAGGAGATGCTGTTCCAGCCTCTCGAGGTGCTGGACCACGGTTTCGTGCGGGTGGTGGACTACATGGGCGACGACGCCGCCGTGGTGCAGGCGGCGCGCGTGAGCTACGGCCGCGGCACCCGCGCCGTGTCGGAGGACCGGGGGCTGATCCGCTACCTCCTGCGGCACCGGCACTCGACGCCTTTCGAGATGTGCGAGCTCAAGCTCCATGTGAAGCTGCCGATCTTCGTGGCACGGCAGTGGATCCGCCACCGCATGGCCAACGTGAACGAGTATTCCGCCCGCTATTCGGTGCTGGACCGGGAGTTCTACATCCCCTCGCCCGAGGCGCTGGCGGCGCAGAGCAGCAGCAACCGGCAGGGACGCGGCGACATCCTCCAGGGCGAGGAAGCGGCGCGGGTGCTGGACATCCTGCGCACCGATGCCGACCGCAACTATGACCACTACGTCGAGATGCTGAACGAGGACGAGGCCGGGCAGCCGGTCGACCCGTCGCGGCAGGGGCTGGCACGCGAGCTCGCGCGGATGAACCTGACGCTGAACGCTTACACCCAGTGGTACTGGAAGACCGATCTCCACAACCTACTGAATTTCCTCAGCCTGCGGGCTGACGCGCACGCGCAGTACGAGATCCGCGTCTATGCCGACGCCATCATGCAGGCGGTCGAGGCCTGGGTGCCGCTCTGCGCCGAGGCCTTCCGCGAGTACCGGCTGGGTGCCGTGACGCTGTCGGCCCGGATGCTGGAGATCGTGCGCGCCATGCTGGCGGGCGAGGCGGTCTCGGCCGAAACCTCGGGCCTGAGCAAGCGCGAATGGCGCGAGCTGATGGCGGTGCTGGGCCGGGCGTGAGCCGGACGGCCGCACGAGGCCTTGCGCCGGGCGGCGACGCACCCGTGGCGGGCACGATGCCCCCGCGCCAGCCGCGCGCGGGGCGCGATGCCTCCGGCGAGGGGGCGTCACGTCGGCCGGGCAAGGTGTCGTCGCGAAAGCCCGAAGGCTCCGGCGACGCGGCCCGTGTCGGCAACGCCCAAGGCAGCTCCCGCAATGGCCCCGGCGGCCCAGGTCGCGGAGGATCCGGCACGGCCGGCGGCAAGCGCGGCGGGACCCGCGTGGTGCGGGGCATCGTCCGGCGTGCCGGACGGGGCGCGGGCGGGCCGTCGCGGCCCTGGTGGCGCCGGCCGATCTCGGTGACGCTGATCTTGGCCGGGCTCTTCGTGGGCCTGCCGGTGGCGCAGGCCCTGGTCGGCGAGATCGGCGCGGTGATGCTGGGCTGCCTGGTGGCGGGCTTCGCGCTGGGGCGCGCGACGGGGTGAGTGCCCGGCGGCGCCGCCGCCCCTCCCGAGACATCATCGCTCCTGAGCGTGCTCCCGCCGCCATAGGTCTCCTGGCATATCTCTGTTACGACAACCGGGTCGGTCGTTCACGCACAGGTCCCCATGGTTACGAAGCTCGTTACCGCCCTCCCCGGTGTTCGCCGGCTGCGAGGGGCGCTCCACGACATCAACCACACCCTGGGCCAGGTCGGCTCCGCCCAGGGTGAGCTGCGCGAGGAGGTGGAAGCGCAGCTGGCGGAAACGCGCGCCAAGCTGCTGGAGCTTTCGGACGAGGTTCAGCGGCTGACGGAGAATGTGTCCCGCACCGCGCCGGCGCAGCATGCAACCGGCGCCGCCGTGCCGGACGAGGCCGCGCTGTCACCCAACGGGGCGTCGCCGGACCGCGCCTCCGACACGACCCTTTCGGACCGGCAGATCTCGCGCGAGTTCCAGCGCGCGGCGCTGCGCAACCTCCCGTTCATCATGGGCGACTACAAGGTCGCGCCGAACTACGTCACCTTCGAAGGCTTCGCCGGCGCAGCGGAAGACCTGACGGAGAACATGGGGTTCTTCATCAACGGCCGGCGCTGCAACCACGAGGAATACCCGCGCCCGGCGCCGGATTTCGACGGGCGCTTCACCGAGGTGCGCGGCAGCGCCTATGCTGTGCGGGCGCGGCTGCGGGCCGATACCCTGGCGCTGGCGGATGAACGGGGCTTCCTGCGCTTCGACGCTTCGCCCACCGGCGTCTACGTTCCCGGCGCTTGGCGCAAGGCCATGCACGTGATGCACCCGGCGCGCGAGCGCTTTCCCGTTCCCTCGGCGGCCAACCTCATGCGCGTGGTGGGCGAGGCGCATGAGGGCCGCTTCCTCAATGGCGGGGCGACGCTGTTCCGCAACATCGAAACCCTGCTGGCGGAACTCGGCAAGAGCTGGCGCGACGTTCCGCGCATCCTCGACTGGGGCTCCGGCGCCGGGCGGCTGACCCGCTACCTGATCCAGCACAGCGGCTCCGCCGTGACGGGCGTGGACATCGACCCCGACAACGTCGCCTGGTGCCGCGAGAACCTGGCCGGCGGCACGTTCGAGCAGATCCCGCTGCTGCCGCCGACGCGCTTTCCCGACGCTTCCTTCGACCTGATCATCGGCGTCTCGGTGATGACGCACCTCAAGCGCGAGGTGCACGACGCCTGGCTGGCGGAGTTGCAGCGCCTCCTGGCGCCGGGCGGGATCATCCTGCTCTCGGTCCAGGGGCCGACGCAGTACGCCTACAACAGCTTCTCGCCGCGCGTGTACCGCGAGGCGGAAGAGCACGGCTTCGTGGACTTCACGCCCGACGGGGCGCTGGACGAAGTGCTGGAGGACAAGGACTACTACCGCGGCGCCGTGCAGTCGCGCTGGTTCATCGCCGAGGAATGGGGGCGCTATTTCGAGGTCCTGGCGATCGAGGACGCCATCGCCGCGCTGCAGGACTTCGTGGTGATGCGCCGCCGCACCGACGAGGCGCAGCGGGAGTGGGAAGGTGCCCGCCGGCGTCGCCTGATGACCGAGGCCCGGCTGACCGGATCGCGTGCCCTGGCGGAGGGCGACGACGACGGCAGCGCCGCCTACTGGTCGGTGGCACCGGAGGATCAGGCCGAGGCGGTCGGCTGGTACTGGATGGCGCACCCCATGGTGCAGGCGCGCATCAACACCCTGGTGTCCGGCCGGCCGGACCAGGATGCCTATGGCCGCTTCGCGCAGATCTGGACGGAGCGTGGCAACAGCCTGCCGATCGGGCGGGCGCTGTCGATCGGCTGCGGCTTCGGCGGGCTGGAGCGTGACCTTTGCGCCCGTGGCATGGTTGGGCGCATCGATGCCTTCGACCCCGCACCTGGCGCCATCACGGAAGCGCGCCGGCTGGCGGCCGAAGCAGGCTTCAACGATATCCACTACCAGGTGGGCGACCTCGAGAGCCTGGACTACCCGGCGGAAAGCTTCGACGTGGTCTTCGCCCACCAGTCCGTCCACCATGTCGAGCGGCTGGAGGAGCTGTTCGCCAAGGTGAAGCGCCTGCTGAAGCCGGGCGGGCTGTTCCACCTGCACGAATATGTCGGGCCGAACCGCTTCCAGTGGACCGAAGAGCAGATGGAGTACGTGAACGAGCTGCTCGACAGCTTGCCGCGGCGCCTGCGCCGCACGCCAACCGGACAGAAGCCGGCTCAGGAGCGTGCGACCGTGGAAACCATGATCGCCGTCGATCCGACCGAGGCGGTCCGCTCGGCCGACATCCTGCCGCTGCTGCGGCAGCACTTCACGGTGGTGGAGGAACGTCCTTTCGGCGGCACGCTGGTCCACCTGGCGCTGGGCAACATCGCCCAGAACTTCCGCACCGACAGCGCGGAAGACGTGGCGCGGATGCAGGCGTTCTTCGCGCTGGAGGACCGGCTGATGCGCGAGGGCGTGATCGGCAGCGACTTCGTGGTGGTCACCGCCGCGCGGAACTGATCTGCGGACACCCGTGTACCTTGGCCGGGTGCCGGAAGGACCACATCCCGGCACGGAAACGGGCTGAGGGCAGCCACCTCGGTCCGGCGCGCCCGCCGCCGGGTGCAGGCGGGGGTGGGAAGCGCGTCTCCGCGTGTTAAGAGACTTCTGAAGCAGCCCGGGTCCAGCCGCGCCCCGCCCCGGATGGATCCCGGGCGACGCGGACGATCCCCACCGGCGATGAGGAACAGAAGCTGATGCGTTTCGCGGTGGACCGCCTCGATCACCTCGTCATCACCTGCCGGGACCTGGAAACCAGCGCGTCCTGGTACCAGCGGGTACTGGGCATGGAGCGGGAGGCCTTCGGACCGAAGAACCGCACCGCGCTGCGCTTCGGCGGACAGAAGATCAACCTGCGCCCGGTGGACGCCACGGATGAGGACTGGGAAACCGGCCGGCACCCGGCGCCGGGCGTGCAGGACCTGTGCTTCGTGGTCGCTGTTTCGGCGGAGGATGTGGTGTCGCACCTGCGCGACTGCGGCGTCACCATCACCGACGGGCCGGGGCCGAAATACGGGGCGCTGGGGCCGATCACCTCGGTGTACTGCCGTGACCCGGACGGCAACCTGATCGAGATCGCGACCTACTCCAACGAGCGCTGAGCGCCGCGCGGCTCCCGAGCGGAGGCATCGTTGCGGCACCTCGTGAAGCGTTCCTTCACGCTGGCGGGGCACCGGACCTCGGTGGCGCTGGAGCCGGATTTCTGGACGGTGCTGGACGCGCTGGCGGCACAGCGCGGCGAGGCCCTGGCGCGGCTGGTGGCCGAAGTTGACGGCGGTCGGCCGGATCCCACCGTGCCGCTGGCCTCGGCGCTGCGGGTGCTGGCGCTGCGCACAACCATCACCGGAGGAAACGGCGCGTGAGCGACACCGCCCTGCCCGGCTTCTTCGACGCCTTTCCCATGCGATCCGTCGCGGAGGCGGCGCTCGACTCGGTGCTGCGCGAGGTGGAGGCGCCGCCGCTGACGCTGCTGTTCCTGTGGGGCCGCGACTGCCCGAACTGCGACATCGCCAAGCGCGCGATCCTGCAATCGCCTGAGCGCTTCCGCTGGCCCGAGCTGCGCTGGCTCCACTGCAACGTTTACGACGATGCGGCCATGGCCACGCGCTTCTCGCTGCATGGTATTCCGGTGTTCTTCGTGTTCCGCGGTGCGCGGCTGCGCGGGCGGATCACCGGCTGGCCGGGTGCCGCGGCCTTCACCGCGGCCGTGGCGGGGCAGATCGGCGAGCTGCCGCCGGGCGCGTGAACTGTGCCGCCGCGTTCAGCGGCTGCCACGGCGGGTGGTGATCTCGGCCAGGGTGACGGGGCGAAAGTCCCAGACATCCACCCCAACATCAGTCTGCCGGGTGAGCGGCTTCAGCGCGCCGTGGCTGTGGCCATGGAGATTGCGCCAGCCGCGGTGCATGTTGCGCCAGGAGCGGAAGGCGTAGTGGCAGAGCACGAGGCCGAGACCGTCGAGCGTGATCTCGGCGTAGGATTGCACGCTGTGCCAGCCGCCCAGCGAGAGCGTCGCCGCGCCGTCGTTGTTGCCGGTGATCAGGTGCTTGCGGCCATGCAGTGCGTCGAGTCGCCGCTGCATTGCCTCGGATCGGAGGTTCAGGGCGAAGTCGCCGAGGTGCCAGACCTCGTCATCCGGCCCGACGCGCTCGTTCCAGCGCGCCGTCATGGCCTCATCCATCTCGGCGACGGAGTTGAAGGGGCGGCGGTACAAGCCGCGCGCCCCGCCATGGCCGAAATGCGTGTCGGCGGTGAAGAAGACGGTCACGCGGCGGTCGGTGCCGCCGCGCTTCGCGAGGTCAGGCCGCGTCCTCGCGACGGTCGCGCGCCTTGACGTAGGCGATCGCGGCATGCTCGGCGCAGTAGGGACGGCCCGAGGTGGCTTCCGCCGTGCAGAAGCGAAAATCCGGCGTGCCGGGCTCACCGATCGGCCAGCAGCAGCTGCGCGCGCCCACGCGTGGGAAGGCGCGCACCACCGGCGGCGGTGGCGCGGGGCGCGTCACCTGGGCCACGGGCGGTGCGGTCACGGGACGCGGCGGCGGCGCGGCAGGGCTGGGCGTCGGGGCGGATTCGACCGCAGCGGCGGCGGGACGGGCCGCGACGCGCGGTGCCGGGGCGGGACGCGGCGTATCCGCCGCGCGTGCCTCGCTATCCTCCCGCCGGATCGGGCTCGGCCGGGCCGAAAGGTTCAGGCGATGCGCCTTTCCGACCACGGCATTTTTTGAGATTCCCATTCGTCGGCCGATCTCGGCCGTCGAATGACCTTCGGCCCAGAGAGCCTGCAACATCTCAATCGCTTCGGCGGTCCACTCCATCTGGGGGCTCCTCCGTCTCCAGCATCGCTAGATACGGTAGGTGAACGCCCCCCGGCTCCACAAGCTCCCGAACCGTTCGGAGCACGTAAAAGTTGTGGACGATTTGTGGAACCTGGGGAGAAGACTCGCATAAACCCGAGTCTTCATCACGCTTTGCTCAATCCAGCAGCGACTTGCGCAACATCCCGTGCACACCCTTCTCGCGGTTCACGGTCTGCGTCACGCGGAAATCCGCCGCGAGCGAGCAGAGCTTGTAGGCTTCCGCTGGCGACAGGGGCGTGCGCGAGGTGATGAAGCGGATCATCTCGCGCAGTGCCGTGCGCATCGCTTCATCCAGGTCCTCGTGCATGCCCATGCTGATGAAGTGCGTCGCGGTTTCCGCGCGCGGGTAGCGCAGCACCGGGTCGGCGGCACCGCCGCCCTTCTCGATGTCGAGTCGGAAGTGGCCGGTCAGGCACATCTCCAACGCGTTGATGCAGACCTCGCCGTCGCCCTGGACGCCGTGGCCGTCACCGGCCGAGAACATCGCGCCCGCAACATGGACCGGCAGGAACAGCGTCGCGCCCTCCCCCAACTCCTTGTTGTCGAGGTTGCCGCCATGCGCGCGCGGCTCAACGGTGGAGATGCGGCCCCATGCCTCCGGCGGCGCCACGCCCATCACGCCGAAGAAGGGCGCCAGCGGCAGCGTGATCTTGCGCGCCATCGGCAGGCGGCAGGTCCGTGTCGCGCGGTCCACCGGAATATGCGTGAGGCTGCGGAACGGGAAGTCGTCCGGCAGGGTGCCCATCAGCGGGCGGAAGCCGCAGTAGCCCCAGTCGGCGCCGAGTTCGATACGCTCCACGTCGATGCGCAACGCGTCGCCGGGTTCGGCGCCGCGCACCGCGACGGGACCGGTGAGCATGTGGCCGGGCAGCAGGCGCGGCAGGTCGGCCGCGTGGATGCGCGCCAGGGCCGGCGGCGTGGCGAGGCCGAGCGACGCCGGCGGCATCACCTCGGGCGGGCCGGAGACGCATTCCAGCACCACGAGATCACCGGGATCCACCGTGGCGACAGGCGGGAAATCCGGGTCGAAAGCCCCCCAGCGAACGGTGTCCGCGGTGGCGTCGATGCGGTGCGTGCTCGCCATGCTGCGATCCCCTTCTTGCTCGGTCGGAGTGTCGTGCGATTTCCCCGCCCTGGCGAGAGGCGAAGCAAGGCGCGTTCCAGCACACCCGGCCGATGCGAGTTGATGCCAGCCTGGAGCCTCACCGGCGTGCCGGGGTTCAGGCTTCCTCGAGCTTCCGCTTCGGCTTCTTGCCCGCCGCGAATTCCGCCACGAGGTCCACGAGGTGCCCGGCCTCGCTCAGCCGCAGCCCTTCCGGCGCGCTCAGAGCCCGGCCGCCGCGCGCCACGCGGCGCGGCAGGGTGGCGGCGTTGAAGCCCAGCTTCTGCGCCTCACGCAGGCGCGTTTCGGTTTGCGCGACCTGGCGGATTTCGCCGGAAAGACCGACCTCACCGAAGAACACTGTGCCGGGATCGGTGGGCTGGTCGGTGGCAGCAGAGGCGAGCGCGGCGGCGACGGCGAGGTCCGCCGCCGGTTCCGTCACGCGCAACCCACCGGCGATGTTGAGGTACACGTCGTTCTGCCCGAGCGTCATGCCGCAGCGGCTTTCCAGCACCGCCAGCAGCATGCTCAGCCGCCCTGAATCCCAGCCCACCACCTGCCGCCGCGGCGAGCCGCCGTTCGAGGGCGAGAGCAGCGCCTGAACCTCCACCAGCACGGGGCGCGTGCCTTCCAGCCCGGCGAAGACGGCGGAGCCCGAAACGTTGCCGCGCCGCTCCGCCAGGAACAGCGCCGAAGGATTGGGCACTTCCATGAGGCCAAGTTCGGTCATCTCGAAGACGCCGATCTCGTCGGTGGCACCGAAGCGGTTCTTCACGGCGCGCAGGATGCGGAACTGGTGGCCGCGGTCGCCTTCGAAGTAGAGCGTGGCGTCCACCATGTGCTCCAGCACGCGCGGGCCGGCCAGCGTGCCTTCCTTGGTGACGTGGCCCACCAGCACCAGCGCGAAGCCGCGTGCCTTGGCCAGCCGCGAGAGTTCCGCCGCGCAGGCGCGCACCTGCGACACGGTGCCGGGCGCGCTGTCGAGGCTGTCGAGCCAGACGGTCTGGATCGAATCGATGATCACGAGGCCGAGGTCGCGCTCATCCTCCAGGCTGGCGATGATGTCGCGCAGGTTGCTTGCCGCGGCCAGGCCCATCGGGGATTCCGACACGCCCAGACGCAGCGCGCGCAGCCGCACCTGCTCCACCGCCTCTTCGCCCGAGATGTAGAGGGTGCGCTTGTTCGCCGCGACGCGCGACGAAGCCTGCAGCAGCAGCGTCGACTTGCCGATGCCGGGATCGCCGCCCACCAGCACCACCGAACCCGGCACGAAGCCGCCGCCCAGCACGCGGTCCAGCTCGGCGATGCCAACCACCGTGCGCGGCGGCGGCGCGGCGCGGCCCTTGAGGCCTACGAACTCCACGCGGCGACCGCCGCCGGTGCGGCCGGCAGGTCCGGGCGAGCGGGTCTCGACGGTTTCCTCGACCAGCGTGTTCCACTCGCCGCAGCCTTCGCACTTACCCTGCCACTTCGCGTGGACGGTGCCGCAGCTCTGGCAAACGAAGCGGGTGACAGCTTTGGCCAAGGCGCGAACCCTCCGGCGACAACAAGAACGTGTCGCGAACATAGCGTGCGCAAGCCGAAAAAACGAGGGCCGTCGCGGCGCCGTTTCGCGTCGAGGCAGGAGGCCCGGGGGGGAGAAGCGGCCGTCACCACCCCGTGCCCCGAAAGGACCGCGCGGCCCGGTTGGGGCGGCGATCGCGGCGGGACCGGTGGCTGGTGACGGCCGAAAGGGAGAAGCGGCCGCCACCGTTTCCGCGTTCCGAAAGGATCATGAGCCCTGCGGCGGCGATCACGGCGGAACCGGTGCACGATGGCGGCCGGAGGGAAGAGGCGGCCGTCACGGCCCCGCGTTCCGAAAAGGATCGTCCCTCGCCCGTAATTGGGGGAGCGATCGCCGCGGAACCGGTGGCGCGTGACGGCCGAAGGGGAGAAGCAGCCGTCACCACCCCGTGTCCCGAAAGGATCGCGCAACCCCGTAGGGCAGCGATCGCGGCGGGACCGGTGGTTGGTGACGGCCGAAAGGGAGAGGCGGCCGCCACGGCCCCGCGTTCCGAAAAGGATCGCCTCTCGCCCGTGATGGGGGAGCGATCGCCGCGGAACCGGTGGCGCGTGGCGGCCGAAGGGGAGAAGCGGCCGTCGCGTCGCCGCGCCTCGAAAGGGCCGCGCATCCCGCGAAGAAACGGGGCGCGGCCGCGGCGAGGCCGGTGGAGCGCGACGGCCGGAAGGCTCAGGCCTTCGGCAGGTGCTCGCTGATGTAAGGCGGCAGGTGGAAGGCGCCGACCTGGATCTCGGGCGTCCAGTAGCGGGTCTTGCCGATGATGCCGGCGTGCTCGGCGCGCTCGCGCACCTGCTCCACCGTCACGTGGCGCGTCGCCGGGTCTTTGGCAGACCAGCCCAGCGTCATGAAGCCACCGACATAGGTCGGCACCGCCGCGACGAAGGCCCAGACATCGGCGAAGAACTGCTTGCGACGCAGGCTGGTGTCGCGCAGTTCCTCGGCCTGCATCGCCGGCACGCCGCACTGGTTCACGATCAGCCCATGGTCGGACAGCAGGCGCGCCGCGTTCTCGTAGAACTCGTCGGTGAACAGCACCTCGCCCACGCCGATCGGATCGGTGCTGTCGACGATCACCACGTCGAAGGAGGCAGGCGCCGCCTTGCGGACGTAGTCGATGCCGTCGCCCACGATCACCTCGGCACGCGGATCATTCCACGCGTCGCCGGCAACGCCTGGGAGGAACTCCTTGGCCAGGCGGATGACCTCGCCGTCGATCTCGACCATCACAGCCTTTTCGACGTTGCGGTGTTCCAGCACGCGGCGCAGCACACCACCGTCGCCGGCGCCGATGATCAGCACGCGCTTGGCATCGCCATGCGCCAGCAACGGCACGTGGGTCAGCATCTCCTGATAAACGAACTCGTCCGCCTCGGTGATCTGCACCACGCCGTCGAGCAGCATGACGCGCCCGTGCGAGGTGGACTCGAAGACCATGATGTCCTGGAACGGGGACTGAACGCGCGCGAGCTCACGCTTCACCAGGAAGCGCTGTCCCCAGTCGCTGTAGAGCGTCTCGTTCACCCAGCTGTCAGTGGCCATCGTCTTGTCCCCGCACAAAGAGAAAGGGCGGACCCTAGGGCCCGCCCTTGGTCAGTTCACGTGACGCTTCCGCGTCAGACGGTGATACCGCGGCGGTTCTCGCCGAGCTGCACGCGCTCCGGCAGGAAGCCGCGCTTCAGCGCCGGCAGAGCCTTGTACGGATCGCAAACGCCGCAGACGAAGATGTCGAGCGCGGCGAAGGCCTTCTCGGGCCAGGTGTGGATCGAGACGTGGCTCTCGGCCAGCACCAGCACGCCCGACACGCCGCCGTTCGGCTGGAAGTGGTGGAAGTGCCCGTGCAGAATCGTGGCGCCGGTCGCGATCGCGGCCTCACGCAGCACGTCGTCGATGTGCGCGGGGTCGTCGAGGTTCGTCGCACCCCACAGATCGATGATCAGGTGCGTGCCCGCGAAGCGGATGCCGTCCTTCTCAACGAAATAGTCCTTTGCCTCATCGGCGCCGGAAGAAAATCCCTGGGCGTCGCTCGGAAGTTCCGAGACCATCCCCAGCGGAGCGGTAAGAGCGTCCATGTCGGCCCCCTATTGTTCCACCAGAAGACGACCTGTGAGCCGGCGATGCCGATCAGGTCAGTTGCGGAGCGGCCATATGGGGCAAAGGGGGTGGGGGGGCAAGTGAAATTGCGATTTTCCGAGCCGAAAAAAAAGCGGTGCTCCCCCGCGCCATGCAGGAAGCTTAGCGCGAAGAAGCTGCATCCGTCCGCAATGGCTCCAGCCTTCCCGGAAATCCCCGGAAAAGGTTCAGTTCAGCTTCCCACCGGGGCAGTTCCGCCACGGCGCGCACCGGGTCCCTGGTCAAAGCCTCCAAGGCCTGGGCCGACGCTCCGTCACCCATCTTGCCGCTCCAGCGCCGGCGCAGGGCCACCGAGCGGCGCGCGTCGCCCGACAGGGCCGCAAAGGCCGCGGCACGCGCCACGATGCGCCGACGCGCCTCGCCCGGCGCGTCCGGCGTATCCTCGGGCGTGACGGCAACGGGCGTGTCGCTGCCGGACAAGGTGTCCTTCGCGGCGGGTGTGCCGGGAACCGGCGCGTCGGCGGTGGTAACGCCGGGAATGGCGCCCGGCTGCTCCGCCAGCGTCGAGAGCGCCTCGGTTGCGCCGGCCCAGTCACGGTTCTGCGCCAGCAGCGCCGCCAAAGGCTCCAGCCCGGCCGGACCCATGGCCCGCAGTGCGGCTTCAGCCTCGGGCAGGCGGTTCTGCCGCGCCAGGATCTGCGCGTTCAGCAGCGCGCGGCGATCGGCCAGCGGGGTCGCAAGATCTGGAGCGTCGCTGTCGGACAGAACCGAGGCAGCGCCAGCAACATCGTTCAGGTCGAGCCGCAGCGCAGCCAGGCGGGCGCCCAGCGCGGCGCGAGGCGTGCCCGTGGTGCCCGCCATGACCCGCGTCAGCACCGCGGCGGCACGATCGGACAGGTCCAGTGCCGCCAGCCGGTCCGCCAGCAGCGTGAAGGCTTCCGAGCCACCCTCGTCGGTGGGCATCAGCTCGCGATTGGCATCGGCCAGCGCCACGGCCTCCAGCGGCGGTTCGCGCCGCAGCGCGTCCACCAGGGCGGCGGTCATCGGCGCGCGCAGCGCCGCGGCGCGATCGGGAAACAGCGTTCGCGTTTCGGCCAGCAGCGCCAGGGCGTCGCGCGGGGCGCCGCCCTGCAGCCGCAGCGCTGCCACGCGCATGCGCGTGTCGAACTCCGCGTCCTCGTCGCGCCATGCAAAGATGGCGGGCTCCATCGCCTTCGCGGCCCCGGCGGCGTCGAGCTTGCCGCTGCGCAAACGAAGTTCCGCCGCACCGCGGATCGCACGGGCCCGTGACGGACGGTCCTTCTCGCGCGACGCCTCATCATAGGCGGCGAGAGCCTCGTCGGTCTTGCCTTCCGCTTCCAGCAGACGGGCCTTCGCTTCGGCAGCGCCGGGAATATCGGGCAGCGCGGCGAGGAGACGGCGCGCCGCCGCTGCTTCCCGCCCCGCCAGCAAGGCTTCGAGCGCACGAGGCGCGAGGCGGTCGCGCAGCGGCGCGGGATAAGCCAGCAGCAGCGGCAGCGTGGCGGCGAGTCCGGGCGCGGCCTCAGCCTCCTTACCCGCCGCAGCGCGCGCCAGCGAGCGCCAAAGCACCACCTCGTCGCTCGGCGGCAGGGTATTGTCGCGCAGCGCTGCCGCCTCGGGCAGACGCCCCGCCAGCAGCGCCGCGGCGGCCTGCAGCGCACGGACGCGGCCGTCCAGCCCGGCACGCGGGTCCTCCTGGAAATTCAGCCGCAGCATGGCCTGCGCTTCCTGACCCAGGCCCAGCGCCAGCATGGTTTCCGCCGCGTCCCGGCGCAGAGCGGCGCGCTGCAGGGGCGCGGCCGCGGCCAGCGCCGCTTGCTGGTCACGAAGGCGGTTCTGCGCCGCCACGGGATCGAGCGCGGGGAGGTCGAACAGGCGGGTCATGCTCGCGGCCTCACCGGACAGCCCGGACGCCGGGGCCGTGCCCTCCCCCGCGCCGCCGAGCACGAAGCGTTCCACCCCAGGGCGCAGCGACACGGCGTCGCCGCGTGCCAGCAACGCGACCCCCAGCGCCGTGGGCAACAGCTCGGCCTGTGGCATGCGTCGCGCCTGCGACACGGCCTGCGCGGGCTCGCTCACGGCGCCCACCAGCAGCGGCAGGCCGGTTTCCGGGTCGGCGATCGCCACGACGCGCGCCGGCCGGGCGGCGCGCAGCACCAGGGAACCGTCCTCGGCCTGAAGGGCGATGGTGCGGCCGACCGCCGGCTCTCGCCTCGGCTCCAGCCGCCAGGTGTCGCCGTCGCGCGTGACTGCCAGCGTGGCGGGTGCCGCGAGACGGAAGCGCAGCACCGTCGCCTCGGGCAGCTGGAGAACGTCGGCTGCCCCCAGCACCGGGTCGCCGCGCAGCGCAGCCGTGTCGAGTGGCAGCGCCGTATCGATCACCGCCAGGATCGCGTCGCCCCGACGCAGCACGGCGAGCCCGGCCTCGGCCGGCAGGCGCATGGCCACCGCCCGCCCGCCATCCGGCAAGGGGACCAGGCGCAGCGCAACGGCGTTGGCGGGGGGCAGCGCCGGCGGGGGAGATGTCACGCCGCGCTGCACCGCGGAGGGCGCGGCGGGAGGTTCGGCACGCCGCGCCGGCGAGGTCTGCGACTCCACCGCTTCAACGGCCGGCGCCCCGGAGGCGGCGGAGTTGGAGGGGAGGCCCAGGCCAGGCGGGCCCGCGGCGACGGGCCCGGCGGCCGCCACGGGGTGGCCGACGTTTGCCGCGGCGGGCGGCAACGTCGTGCCGACAGGGGGCGCTGCGGGGTGGGCCAGGGCGGGCGGCGGGGTCGCGGCCTCGCGCAAGGGGGAACGGCGGTTGTTCGGAGGGTCGATCAGGTCCAGCACCACCCGGTTGCCCAGTCGGAAGGTGCGCAGGCGGGTGCCCTCACGCAGCGCCAGCGACACGCCGTCGGGCTCGATCCGCAGATCCAGGACGTTGCGCGGCAGCTTGTCCGGAAGATGAAAGTCGGCGTGCGGGGCGAAATGCACGATCACCCGGCCATCCGCTTCCTCGATGCGGTATTCGGCGCGGTCCGGCCAGTCGAAGACGACCCGGCCTCGATCGGGATGCTCACCGCCGCGCACCGGCACGGGCCCGGCCTGGGCTGCGTCGGCGAGAAAAGGGGTGACGAGGAGGAAGGAGCCCAGAAGCAGCGCGACGGCCTTTTGCCGGTCACGGATTCGCATGGAGTGTTGAACCTCAGTCGAAGCTGGCGAGCAGGGCGTCGATCTCGGCCTGCGACGTCGCGGCGGCCGGCAGCTGCGGGCCGTTGGCCAGGCGCTCGCCCTCCGTTCGGGCGGCCTCGGCCGTGATCACGGCGGAAGGCGGCGGGGCGGACTGGCCCTGGCCACCGAAGCGTTGCGTCACCTGCTGCACCCTTCGCTCGATCTCCTTCAGCGCGGTGACCACCTTGCCGATGCGCTGGCCGGTGATGTCCTGGAAGGAGCAGGCTTCATAGATGCGCGTCACCGCCACGCCAACCGTGTCGGCCGCCGCTGCCGGCAGGCTGGGCGCCAGCTTTTCCAGGGTTTCGCAAACGTCCAGGATCTCGTTGGTGGCCGTGGCGGTGTGTTCCACCACAGCGTCGAGCTCATCCGTCGCGGCGGGAATGTGACTGCCGTTGATATCCTCCACACGCAGGGCCGCGATCTCGGCCTTGGCCTCGGCCACGGTGCGGCCAAGCGCCTCGAGCTCGGCCAGCATCACGGCCTCGTTGGCGGTGATGTCGCCGTTCATGCTGGCCAGCACGGCGCGCACCGCCTGTTCCACGCGGTCTTCTCCACCCCCGTGCTGCTCAGGCATCGACCAGGACCTTGGCGATCTTCTCGCGCAGCGTTTCGGCGTTGAAGGGCTTGACGATGTAGTTCGACACGCCGGCCTGCTTGGCGGCGATGACGTTCTCGGTCTTGCTTTCGGCCGTGATCATGATGAAGGGCATGTTCTTCAGCCGCGCGTCGGCCCGCACTTCCTTGAGCAGGTCGAGACCGGTCATCGGCACCATGTTCCAGTCGCTGATGACGAGGCCGAAGTTGCCGGCGCGCAGCTTGGCCAGGGCTTCCTGCCCGTCGGTGGCTTCCTCGACGTTCTCGAAGTCGAGCTGCTTGAGCAGGTTGCGGATGATGCGCAGCATCGTCTTGTAGTCGTCGACGATCAGCACGTTCATGTTCTTGTTCATCGCTCGCCTTTTCGCTGTCCCGTGATTCGCGGCATTTTCAGCCGGGATTGGTTGCCGGGGAGTTGCCGGCCTCGCCGCGGTGGCGGGCCAGTTCCGCGGTGAGCTGACGCGCCCGCTCGGGCCGCATCGCGCCCAGGACCGGCGCCGCCTTGTTTTCACGCATCCGGTCCATGATCTCGACCAGAACGGGCATCTCGAGGTCGTCGAACACGGCCGCGGCGTCGCGGGGGCGCATCGTCTCGTAGGTCTTCACCAGCGAGCGCCAGTTCGCTTCTTCCCGCTCGCTGCGGCGCTGTTCCAGCGCCTCGAGGCGGCGCTGCTGCGCGCCCAACTCCTCGATGCGGGCGTTCAGCCGCGCCTCGGCCGCGCCCAGCACCGCTTCGCGCGCGCCGAGCGATTGTTCGCGCTGCTCCAGCGCTTCGCGCCGGCCGCGCAGGCTTTCGAGCACCGAGCGCTCGGCCGCGCTGACCGGGTCGGGGGCTGGGGCGGGCGGCGACGCCGGTGCGGGGCGCGCTGAGGCAGCGGCCGGTGTCGGGGCGGGAGCCGGGCTGGGTGCCGGAGCCGGCGAGGACGCGGCGGCCGGGGCGATCAGCGCCATCCCCACGCCGCCCGATGCAGGCAGGCCGGGCAGCCCGTGCCAGAGCAGCACGGCCTTGCACAGGGCCAGCGCGCCGGCGCTGCCGATCGCGACCGGCAGGAGGCGGGGACGGGACAAGCGGATCATCGGGCAAGCCTCAGCGCACGCAGGAGGTCACGTTCCGCCTGGCTGCGCGGCGCCTCGGCCGCGGGCGGCGGTTCGGCGGCACGGCTGGGCAGGAGGTCCACGCCGCCGGGCATGACGCCACCATGGGCGGCACCGGGGACAGTACCGGCAGGGCGGGCGCTGCGGACCAGAACTTCCAGGCGGTCCGCCAGGGCCTCGGCACGCTCCACCAGGAAACGGAGGTCGTCGCGGATCGGCTCGGCCTGGGCGAGCTTCTCGCCCACGTTGCGGCCGGCGGATTCCGCCGTGGCGCGCAGCCGGATCAGCGCGGCCTCGGCCTGGCGCGTGGCCTCGGCGAAGTCGGCGGCACCATTTTCCAGCGCCGGACGATCGCGCCGCAGTGCGCCCAGCTGTCGTTCCAGTCGCCAGCCGAAGGGGATTGCCACCGCCAGCAGCAGCAGCAGCACGGCCTGGAGAAGCCACTCGATGCCGGTCATGCGGACTTCCTTGCTTGCGGAGGCACGACCGGCACGGCGGCCGCGATGTCGGGGGTCGGCCGGCGCAGCTCACGCTCGACCTTCACGGCCAGGCGGTTCTCGCGACGGCCCAGCGCGCCCTCGAACAGCGGCACGTCGCCGCATTGCAGCCGCACCGGCGCGCCGGGCGCGGTGTTGAGCACCAGACGATCACCGGGCTTGAGGCGGGTGATGGTGGAAAGCGGCAGCGTCTGCTCGTCCAGCACCACGTCGAGCTCGACCTCGGTGTGGCGCAGCTCCTCGGCCAGGTGGGTTTCCCAGATGCTGTCACGGCCGAACTTCTCGCCCATGAACTGCTGCAAGAGCAGTTCGCGCACCGGCTCCAGCGTAGCGTAGGGCAGCAGGAGATCGAGGCGGCCGCCGCGGTCCTCCATGTCCACGCGCAGGCGGGCCAGCACCGCGGCGTTGCTCAGGCGCGAGATGGTGGCGAAGCGCGGGTTGACCTCCAGACGCTCGAACTTGAAGTCGACGTTGGCCAGCGGGGCGAAAGCCTGCCCGAAATCCTCCAGCACCACGTTGATCAGGCGCTCCACCAGCGTGCGCTCGATCGTGGTGTAAGGACGGCCCTCAATGCGCATCGCGGCGGTGCCGCGACGGCCGCCCAGCAGCACGTCCACGATCGAGTAGATCATGGAGCTGTCCACCATCAGCAGCGCGTAGTTGTCCCACTGCTGCACCTTCACCACCGCCAGCATCGCCGGCAGCGGGATGGAGTTCAGGTAGTCGCCGAAGCGCATCGAGGTGATGCCGTCGATCGAGACCTCGACGTTGTCGGAGGTGAAGTTGCGCAAAGTCGTGCTCATCAACCGCACCAGGCGGTCGAACACGATCTCGAGCATCGGCAGGCGCTCGTAGCTCACCAGCCCGCTGGCGACCACGCGCTCGATGCCGCTCTTGAGCTCCTCCTCCGGCGCGTCGCCGAAGCCCAGGAGACTGTCGATCTCGGCCTGATTCAGGACCTTGGTGGAGCCGGGCGCCGCCTCGTCGCCGGGACCTGCGTCCTCCTCATCCAGCGAGGCGCCCCAGGCGGCGGCGAGATCCTCTTCCTCGGTGCTCATTGCACCAGGATCTCGGTGAACAGCACGTCGCCGACCTTGACCGGGGCCAGGGCGATGTTGGCGCGCGCGATCAGTTCCTCTCGCAGGCGCTGGGTGCCGGTGGAACCGCGCAGCTCCTCGGGCCGCATCTCACGCAGGTAAGTCTGGAAGATGTCCAGCAGCTTCGGCAGCTGCGCCTGCGCCACCTCGGCATCGGTGGGCTTGGTCAGCTGCAGCTTGGAGCGGAGGCGGATAAAGGTGTTGCGCCGGCCCGGAACGTTCAGGTTGGCCATGATGTCGGGCATGTCGAAGAAGGCGCTGTTCTTGCCACCCGCCTCCGCCTTCGCGGATGCGCCATGCGCGTCGCCGTGCGCGGCCGGGGCGGCAGCCTCGTGTGCCTCGCCACCTTCTTCCGCTTCGGCATGGGCACTGCCGCCGCCGAAGGGCAGCAGCCCGGCGAACCAGGCGCCGCCGCCGGCCAGCAGCAGCACCACCGGCAGCGCCAGGAACAGCAGCTTCCGCTTGCCGCCCTTGGGCTTGCCTTCGGCCCCTTCGGCAGCGGCCTCCTTGGTTTTCGCACTCTTGGCCATGCGCCGTCCTGGCAACCCCTGCTGGCGGCGCGGAACGGGAGACCGCTTTTCGGTCTGCCGCCGCACCTGTGTCCTGGCGGGAGTTTGCCGGATCTGCCGTTAACGAAGCTTTGCTTTCGCACGGACTGACCCGACCGGCGGCGGGTTTTGCCGGGATGCGCTGGCCCGGGCGGCAGGAAATGCCGGCACCGGGACCGTTCCGGCAGCTCGTACCCCGCGAAGGGCTGGCACGGCGGTTGCGATGGTCGTGGCGGAACGGCGCCGCGGGATGGTCCCCGGCGCCCGGCAGCGGAGCAGAGCCCTCACCATGGACAACGCCGGCTACATCGCCCTGTCCCGCCTCGCCGCCCAGGCGCGGGCGACCGAGGTGCTGGCGAACAACATGGCCAATGCCGACACGCCGGGCTTCCAGGCGGTGCGCCCGATCTTCGCGAGCTTCATGGACCGGCAGCACGACGTGGACGCCCCCGCCTCGGGCCAGTCGATGGCGATGAGCTGGGACCGCGCCACCTGGCGCGACGAGGCGGCCGGACCGATCCAGACCACCGGCAACCCCCTGGACGTGGCGATCTCGGGCGAAGGCTTCTTCGCGCTGCAGACCCCCAAGGGCGAGCGCTACACCCGCGCCGGGCGCTTCACGCTGGGCCAGGACGGCACGGTGATGGATGCCGACGGCAACGCGCTGATGGGCACCACCGGCGCGCCGCTGCAGGTGGGCGTGGGCGACACGCGGCTGACGATCTCGGGCGAGGGCGTGCTATCGAGCGAAAACGGCGAGATCGGCCGCATCCGCGTGGTGCGCTTCGCCGACGGGCAGAAGCCGCGCGCCGAGGGTGACCGGCTGCTTTCCACCGAGGACCCGCCGGAGGAGATGGCGCGCCCGGCGCTGGTGCAGGGTGCGGTGGAGGGTTCCAACGTCAAACCCATCCTGGAAATGACGCGCCTGACCGACACGCAGCGCGAGTTCGAGTTCGCCGCACAGTTCGTCGAGCGCGAGGACCAGCGCATCCGCGACGCGGTCGACCGGATCATGAAGCGAAGCTGAGCGCCGGAAACCGATCGTGAACCAAACCGCCCCTAGTCTTTCCCACGCCGCTTCCTGAGGAACATCGGATCATGCGCGCACTCTGGACCGCCGGCACGGGCATGATGGCCCAGCAGACCAACGTCGAGGTCATCTCCAACAACATCGCGAACATGAGCACCACCGGCTACAAGCGCCGTCGGGCCGAGTTTCAGGACCTGATCTACCAGAACATGCGCCGCGTCGGCTCGCAGAGCTCCGACACCGGCACCACGCTGCCGCAGGGCGCGCAGATCGGCCTGGGCGTGCGCACTGCCGCGATCTACCGCATCCATGAGCAGGGCAACCTCAACCAGACCGAGAACAAGTTCGACCTCGCGATCAAGGGCAACGGCTTCTTCCAGGTGACGCTGCCCTCGGGCGAGACGGCCTATACCCGCGACGGCACCTTCGGCCTCGCCGCCGACGGCACGATCGTGACGGCCGAGGGCTATACCGTGCAGCCGGGCATCGTGGTGCCGGCGGCCGCCACGGACGTGACCATCAACAGCGCGGGCGAGGTGCTGGCCAAGATCGCCGGCACCGAGGCGGCGCAGAACGTGGGGCAGATCCAGCTCGCGGTCTTCGCCAACGAGGCGGGGCTTGAAGCCACCGGCGACAACCTCTTGATGTCGACGCCGTCCTCGGGTGCCGCGCAGCAGGCAGCGCCGGGACAGCCCGGCTTCGGCAACGTCATGCAGGGCTTCATCGAGACCTCCAACGTCAACGTGGTGCAGGAGATCACCAACCTGATCACGGCGCAGCGGGCCTACGAGATGAACTCCAAGGTCATCACCGCCAGCGACGACATGCTGTCCACCATCACGCACCTGAAGTGAGCTCCCGGATGCGCTGGTTTCCCCTTCTCCTGCTGGCGCTGCTGCTGCCCGCTTCCGCCGCGCAAGCGCAGTTGTCGGGGGCGCAGCTGTCGGGCCTGCGCGCACGCGTGGTGGTGGAAGGCGACACGATCCACCTGGGCGACCTGTTCGAGGATGCCGAGAACGGCTCGCGCGCGCTTGGCCCGGCGCCGATGCCGGGGCGGCGCATCACGGTGGAGATGCCGCAGCTGCTGGCCATCGCGCGGACCTACGGCGTCGCCTGGCGGCCTTTCTCGGCCGAGGAGCGCGTGGTGATCGAGCGCCCCGGCCGCCCCCTGCCACGCGAGGAATGGTTCGAGCCGCTGCGCAACGCGCTGATCGCGCTGGGCATGGACCCGGATGCGGAGGTGGACATCCCCGGCTTCGCCGCGCCGATGGTGCCGCCCGACAGCCTGCCGCGCGTGACGGTGGAACAGCCAAGCCTGGACGAGAACCGCTTCGCCGCCACGATCGCGGTGGAAGCCGACGGGATGCCGGCGCTGCGGCTGCGCGTGGCCGGCCGGGTCAGCGCCACGGTGCCGGTGGCGGTGGCCACGCGGCGCATGTCACTGGGCGAGGTGGTGAAGGCGTCCGACGTGCGCGTCCAGCGCGTGCGGGTCGAACGGTCGCGCCCGGGCCTGGCCGACGACGCCGTGCTGGTGGTGGGCCAGCAGCTCCGCCGTCCGATCGGCGAGGGGATGCCCTTCGCGGTGCGCGACCTCGGTGCGCCGGTGCTGATCGAGAAGAACAGCACCGTGGTGATGGTGGTGGAAAGCAACGGCCTGACCCTGACGGCGCAGGGCCGCGCCATGGCGGACGCGCCGCGTGGCGGGATCGTCAGCGTGATGAATCTCAGCTCTCGCCAGATCGTGGAAGCGCAGGCGATCAGCCCCGGCCGCGTGCGCGTCGGCCCGCCGCCTCCCAACCAGCGCTGAACAGGATGTTCTTGCCCATGCGCCCTTCCCTTCTCCTGCTGCTGCCGCTCGTGCTCGCCGGCTGCGGCTCGGCCGAGCGTCTGACGCGGATCGGCCGCGCGCCGGACATGGCGGCGATCACCGACCCGACGCGCGACCCGGACTGGAAGCCCGTGACCATGCCGACGCCGCGGCCCATCGAACCCACCGCGATCTCCGCCAACAGCCTGTGGCGGCCGGGCAGCCGGACCTTCCTGCGGGACTCCAAGGCGGCCTCAGTGGGCGACCTCGTGACGGTGCTGGTATCGATCTCGGACTCCGCCTCGCTGAACAACGACACCGAGCGTTCGCGGGACAACAGCGAGAACATGGGCATCCCGCGGCTGCTCGGCCTCGACGCGTCCTACCTGCGCTTCCTGCCCAACAGCATCGACCCGACCAAGCTGGTGGAAGCGAGTTCGGCCAATTCCTCGAAAGGCGGCGGATCGGTGAAGCGGACCGAGACGATCACGCTGCGCGTGGCGGCCACGGTGACGCAGGTCCTGCCGAACGGAAACATGGTGCTGAGTGGCCGACAGCAGGTGCGCGTGAACAACGAGCTGCGCGACCTGTCTCTCGCGGGGATCATACGGCCGCAGGACATTGCTTCGGACAATACCGTGAAGCACGACCGGCTGGCGGAAGCGCGGATTTCCTACGGCGGCAAGGGCACGCTCAGCGACGTGCAGAAGCCGCGCTACGGGCAGGAGTTCCTGGACGCCATCCTGCCGTTCTGACACACGGAAAGGGCGGCACCGGGTTTCCCCGGGCCGCCCTTCGTACCGCTTGGCGGATGCGACGATCAGGCCTTATCGGCGACGTCGCGGGCCTTGTCCTTGACGCCACCGGCAGCGTTCTGGACCTTGCCCTCGGCACGGTCGGCCTTGCCTTCGGTCTCCATCTTCGCGTCGCCGATCAGCGAACCCACGTTCTCCTTGATGGCGCCCTTGGCCTGCTTGGCAGCGCCCTCGATGCGATCCTTGTCCATGGTCTGGCTCTCCTCTTCGACCGTAGATCGGTCTTGCCGAGAAAGAACGTGCGCCAGCGTACCCTGGTTGCGGCGGTCTGCCGTTGCCAAATGTGACGGCATGTGCGGGCGATATTTCCTTCAGCGCGATCCCTCGAAGACGCGCGAGTTCTTCGACACGTCCAACGACACGCCGAACCTGCCACCGAGCTGGAACGTGGCGCCGACGCAGGACAGCCTCGTCGTACGGCGTGATCCGGAGGGCGGCGGGCGGCACCTGGGCGTGCTGCGCTGGGGCCTGGTGCCGCGCTGGGCCAAGGACGCGAGTGGCGCGGCCAAGCTGATGAACGCGCGGGCCGAGGGCGTGGCGGAGAAGCCCTCCTTCCGCGACGCCTTCGCGCGCCGGCGCTGCCTCGTGCCGGCGGACGGGTTCTACGAGTGGCGCACGGAAGGACCGGGGCCGAAGCAGCCCTACGCCGTGGCACTCCGATCCGATGAGCCGATGGCGCTGGCGGGTCTCTGGGAAGGCTGGAAACAGCCGGACGGGACCTGGCTGCGCACCTACACCATCGTCACCACCGAAGCCGAGGGCGGGATCACCGCCCTGCACCACCGCACGCCCGTGATCCTGCCGCGCCAGCACTGGGCCGCCTGGCTGGGTGAGGAGGAGGCGGATCGCGACGCGCTGCTGCCGCTGCTACGCGCCGTGCCGGAACAGGCCCTGCGCGTCTGGCCGGTGAGCAAGCGGGTGAACCGCTTCGCCGAGAACGACCGGACGCTGCTGCAACACGTGGGCGACGCGCAGCCGCCGGACGGGCTGGACGATCCGCCGGCCTGGGCGCTTGCGCCGGCCGAAGCGGCCGCGGTTCAGGAACCGCGATAGGTGCTGTAGCTCCAGGGCGAGCAGAGCAGCGGCACGTGGTAGTGTCCCTCACCCGCCCGCAGCCCCACCGCGATCGCGACGGTGTCGAGGAAGCCGGCGTCGCGCCCCCGCGCGGCAAAGTAGGGTCCGACGGCGAAGCGGAGCTCGTAGCAACCGGGCGCGAAGCTTTCCGCCGTCAGCAGCGGCGCGTCGGTGCGGCCGTCGGCGTTGGTACGATGCTCGGTGATCAGCACCGGGCCTGCCTCTTCGATTCGCCAGAGCGACACGGTCACGCCCTCGGCCGGAACGCCGTCGGCGGTGTCGAGGACGTGGGTGGTCAGGGCGGAGGGCTTCATGCGGTCTCCAGGGGCGGTTGACCCGGGAGGGTTGTGCCGGCGGCGTCGGGCGCGGGCTCGCCGGGCACGGTGCGCGTCAGCTCCAGCACGTCGTAGCGGAGCAGCGACTCCGCGTGGACCGCCGCGTCCTCCAGCCACAAGGCGCGGCAGATGCCGTCCACCAGCCGCGGCACGCCGTATTTCATGCCGCTGATCGAGGCGCCGCTCAGGCCCATGCTCGGCGTCGCGCCATAGCCCATGAAGTGGATGTGCCGCAGCGCCGGCGCCTCGCCAGGAATGCGCTCGCGGAAGGCGAAGCCGGGCGTCAGGTAGGGGCAGGCGCCCAGCGGCGGAAAGGCTTCTTCAGGCGGTGGCTGGTATGCATCGCGCCAGAGCAGGATCTGCGGCGCCAGAACCGCGAGTTCGGGCCGCAGCGCGAGGTTGAACTCGGTGCCGGTGCCGACGATGACGTGGTCCGCCCGGTGTTTTCCGCGCGGCGTTTCCACCACCACTTCCCCGCCCTCCATGCTGGCGCCGGTGACGGGGCTGCCGAGATGGATGCTGAAGCGCGGGTCGTCCGCCACCCGGTCCCAGCTTTCCTGCGGCGGTGGCTGGTTGAGCAGGAAGATGTGGCGCATCAGCCGCCACTTCAGCGCGTCTGGCAGGGCGTGGAACTGGCCCAGGAAGCCCGCCTGTTCCATCCAACGGAAGGGGTTCACGCGCGGCAGGCGGTCGCGGCGCACCAGCATGGTGGCGGAGGCCGCGCCTGCTTCCAGCGCGGTGGCGAGGTTGTCGAAGGCGCTGGCGCCCGCCCCGATCACCAGGAGACGCTGACCCCGCAGTCGCGCGAAGTCGACATGGCCGGAGGTGTGCGACACGCGGGCGGGCGGCAGCGCGTCGAAGGGCGCCGGGATGCTCCAGGCGCCGGTGCCGTCCATGCCGGTGGCCAGCACCAGCTTGCGGGCTCGCACCGTGGTTTCACCGGCTTCGGTGCGGAAGCTGAGGCGCAGCAAGTCGCCTTCCCGCTCATGCGCGATCGCGAGCAGCTCGTGCCCGTGGCGCAGTGGCAGGGCGAGCACCTCCGCGTACCAGTCGAGATAGCGCTGCCAGTCCTCGCGACCGATCTTGTGCAGCCGCTGCCAGGCTTCCGCGCCGTCACGCGCCTCGAAGAAGCGGCGCGGGGTGAGTGCCGGCACGCCCAGGTCGGGGCCGCTGACGTGCTTGGGCGTGCGCAGCGTGCGCATCCGCGCGAAGGTGGTCCAAACGCCGGTGCCGCCGGGCGGGGCGCGGTCGAACACCGCGATGCGGTCGACCCGTTCCCGCCGCAGGCCGAAGGCGGTGGCGAGGCCGGTCTGCCCGGCGCCGACGATCGCCACGTCCAGCACGTCCTCGCCGCGTGGCGGCACCCAGGCGCCGAGCGGATAGCCCAGCAGGTCCAGCTGTGCCCGCACCTCCTCCGCCAGCGCCAGCAGCGCCCCATCCATCGCGATCGTAGCCTCCGGTCTTCGCCACCGCAGCATGAAGGCGGGCGCGGCCATGGTGCAAGGCCCGCGAAGCCTGAGCCTCAGGCGACGGCGGGCGTCAGCTTCCGGCCGTGTCGCAGGTTGCGCAGATCGTGGCGGCGGAGGCGTGCAGCCGCGCCACGGGGGCAGGACGGCCGAAATAGTAGCCCTGGCCCTCGTTGCAGCCGAGCTCGCGCGCCATTTCCACCAGCGCCGTGGTTTCCAGGCCCTCGGCAGTGGTGACCATGCCCAGGCGCTGCGCCAGTTCCGACACGCCCTGCACGATGGCGCGGGCCTCCGGGCTGGTGGCCATGTCGCGCACGAAGGAACGGTCCACCTTGATCTTGCTGAACGGGAAGCGCCGCAGCGTGCTGAGCGAGGCGAAGCCGGTGCCGAAGTCGTCGAGCGCGATGGAAATTCCCAGTTCGCGCAACCCGGCCAGGATGCGCGCGGCGTCGCCATCCTCGAGAAGCGCGGATTCCGTGATTTCCAGCTCCAGCCGGCCCGCCTCCAGCCCCGAGGCCGCCAGCGCCCGCGCCACGGTGATCGGCAGCGCATCGCCCGCCACCTGACGGGCGGAAAGGTTGACCGCCACCTTCGGGAGGACGCCGCCCGCAGTGCCGGCGCACCAAGTGGCGGCCTCGCGGCAGGCCTCCCCCAGCACCCAGTCGCCGATCGGAACGATCAGCCCGGTCTCCTCGGCCAGCGGGATGAACAGGTCGGGCGGGATCAGCCCGCGAACGGGGTGCTGCCAGCGCAGCAGCGCCTCGTAGCCGTTGACGTGGCCGTCGCGCAGGTCGATCTGCGGTTGGTAATACAGCACGAACTCGCCCTGGCGCAGCGCGCGCACGAGGTCGGCTTCCAGCGTGCGCCGTTCCTCCATCCCGCGGAGCATCGCGGGTGCGAAAAAGCGGAACTGGCCGCCGCCGCTCCGCTTGGCCTCTTCCAACGCCAGGCTCGCGTCGCGGATCAGCATCCCGACATCCGATCCCGGCACCTGGGCGATGCCGATGCTGGCGCACGGGACGATGCTGCGGCTGGTGAGCGGCACCTCCATCTCCACCGCCCGGAGCAGCCGCAGCGCCAGCGCGTCAAGGGGCACCGCAGCCGCCGCACCGGTGGCCGCGGGCGCCGTCATCCGCAGCACCGCGAACTCGTCGCCACCGAGGCGGCAAACACGGTCGCCCGCCGGCAGCACCGCGCGCAGCCGGGCGCCCACGGTTCGCAGCACCGTGTCGCCGTCGGCGTGCGGCCCGGTGTCGCTCACCGCCTTGAAGTCGTCGAGGTTGACCAGCAGCAGCGCCGCCGGCCCGCCGGCGGGGCAGCCGGCGATCCACTGGTTGAAGGCGGCGCGGTTGGGCAGGCCCGTCAGCGCGTCCGTCAGCGCCTGACGGCCCATCCGGCGGTTCTGACGCCACAGCAGCGCCAGCGTCACCGCGCCCGACAGGATCAGCCCGAGCACGAGCAGGCGGAAGAACAGGAAGTCACGGTCCAGCGCGTTGCGGGCCTCGTCGAGCTTCTCGCGGCTGCGCAGGTGCGCGCTGGCGGCCAGCCGGATCACGGCAGGATTGAAGCGGCGCAGCTGGTCCAGCCATTCCCGCAGCGCCTCCGGATCGTCCCGGTGGCGTTCGGCGCCCTCCAGCACCGCCGCCAACTGGCCCAGCAGCGCCTCCGCCCCAGGGGTGGGAAGCCGCTGGCTGTTCTCGCCGACCCGCATCACCGCGATGCGGTTGACCAGGATGTCCAGGCGCAGCTGGATTTCGGCCAGGCTGATGCCCTCTGCCGCCGCCGTAGCGCCGGACCCGTTCGCCGCAGAGCCTTCCTCCTTCGGGGAGGCCGCCAGGTCGGCCTGCAGCCGCAGCAGCTCCACCGCCGTCTGCGAGGTGTCGAAGGCGCCGTCGTAGCGGTCGAGCTCCGCCACGCCGGCCTGCCGGTGAAAGGTGAGCAGCGCGGTGCTGAACGCCGCCAGGGCCAAGAACAGCGTGATCACCGCGAAGCCCGGATAGGCCCGGCGCCGCAGTCCGGCAGGGGAGCCGGGGACCTGCGCACCGAGTGACCAGCGATGGCCTGAGGCGCGCGCCGTGCCAGCTTCCGGACCGCTCGCCTGTGGTGTCGCCATCCCCTGGCCGTTTCGCGCCGCTTTGTGGCGACGCGCTCCCCTTAGGTTCGATTCGCGAACAACTTTCCGCGGCCATCATGATCCAGCAAGCGCGACCCGGCAAAAACCGCGCGGCCCGCCCTGACCCCCGCAGCCGCCGCATCGGTCACGCCGATGCACCGCACGACCGTATCCCGGGGCGGGCGTACCGGCCTGCAGTATCCGGCAACAACCCTTACCACGCCGTGTACGTTCCGAGGGGGAGGCATGGGGCCTGTGCCGCCACCGCGCTGGGCGCACTCTGGTGACCCCTTGATCCGGGTTCCCGCCTCTCCCACAAGCTGAACCCCGATCTTCAGGAACAGGCGTGACGATGAGCAGTGCGACGGCCCCCAACCTGATCGCGGCGGTGAGCCAGGAGCGGCAATGGGACCGGCTGATGCAGCTGGCCCGGCTCGGCGCCATTCCGGGCGACGGCGTGAACCGCCCCTGCCTGACGCCGCTGGACCGCGAGGCGCGGCGGCTGTTGATCGGCTGGGCGGAGGCGATCGGCCTCAGCGTGTCGGTGGACCCGATCGGCAACCTGTTCCTGCGCCACGAGGGCACCGACCCGGCGGCGGCGCCGGTGATGACCGGCAGCCACATGGACACGCAGCCCGCCGGCGGCCGCTTCGACGGCATCTGGGGCGTGGTCGCGGGGCTCGAAGCGGTGCAGGCGATCCGCGAGAGCGGCGTGCGGACGACGCGCTCGATCGAGATCGTGGCCTGGACCAACGAGGAAGGTGGCCGCTTCGCGCCGGGCTGCATGGGCTCCATGGCCTGGTCCGGCCATTCCCCGGCCGACACCTGGGACGCGGTGACCGACAACGACGGCGTGACCTTCCGCGATGCCCTGGCGGAGCACCGTGCGGCGGAGAGCGACCTCGCGCAGCGGCCGCTCGGCCCGGTCGAGGGCGGGCCGAAGCCCTATGCCTACCTGGAAGCGCATATCGAGCAGGGTCCGCGGCTGGAAGCGGAAGGGCTCGACATCGGCGTGGTGTCGGGCATCCAGGGCAGCCGCTGGTTCCTGGTGGAGCTGCGCGGCGAGAGCGCCCATGCCGGCACCGCGCCGCTGGGAATGCGCCGCGACGCGGTGCAGGACATGATCCGCGCCGTGACCGCGCTGAACGCGCTGATGGCGGACCCCGAGGACATCCTGCGCTTCACCGTGGCGCGCATCGAGGTCGAGCCCAATACCTCGAACTCGGTGGCCGAGGTGGTGCGCTTCACGATCGACTTCCGGCACCCGGACAAGGAGGTGCTGATCCTCAACGGCGACGCGATCGAAAACACCATCCGCTCCGCGGTGAAGAACTGCGACGTCACGGTGACCGAGCGGTTCCACGCCGTTCCGGTGGACTTCGACACTGTGGTGCAGGACGCGGTGGAGGATGCCGCCCGGGCGCAGGGACTGCGATCCGTCCGGATGCCGTCGGGCGCCTTCCACGACGCGCAGTTCATGGTGCCGGTCTGCCCGACGGGCATGGTGTTCGTGCCCAGCCACAAGGGCATCAGCCACAACCCGGCGGAATATTCCTCGCCCGAGCAGCTCGCGGCCGGTGCGCGCGTGCTGGCGGCGGCGCTGGCGACGCTGGCGGGCTGAGACGCGGCAAGACCGTCAGGCCCAGCTGGGCCTGACAGGGTGTCTGATCAGGGCCAGCCTGACCGAGCGGGCGTGGCAGAGGTTGCGGAGCGGCGCCTGCCGCTGGCCTTTTCCTGCCCGCCGACCGGAATACCCGTTTCCGGCTGCGGTGAAGGGGCTCATCCAGGTCATGAAATCTGGGTGGGCAAATTCCGGCTTAACCTGCCGGCGGGCCTCTCGGCCCACCGGCGCACGCCGTCAGAGCTGCTGCGCGTCGAAAGTGTCGCAGCCCTGGATCGTGCCGTTCTGGAAGCCGCGGCGGAACCAGCGCGAGCGCTGCGCCGAGGAGCCGTGCGTGAAGGTTTCCGGCTGCACCGTGCCGCGCGTCTGCTGCTGGATGTGGTCATCGCCCACGGCGGCGGCGGCGTTCAGGGCCTCGTCCAAGTCACCCTGTTCCAGGATGTGACGCTCGGCATCGGCGTGGTTGGCCCAGACGCCGGCCAGGCAATCGGCCTGCAGCTCGATGCGGACCTGAACCTGGTTGGCGCCCTCGCCGTTACCGTAGCGCTCCTGCACCTGCCGGGCGCGGGCCAGGATGCCGAGCTCGTCCTGTACGTGGTGCCCGACCTCGTGCGCGATGATATAGGCCGCGGCGAAGTCGCCATTGGCGCCGAGGCGCTGCTGCAGCTGCCGCATGAAGTCGAGGTCGATGTAAACCTTCTGGTCGTTAGGGCAGTAGAAGGGACCCGTCTGCGCCTGCGCCGTGCCGCAGCCCGAGCGCGTGGCGTCCGAGAACAGCACCAGCTTTGGATCGGTGTAGGTCTTGCCCATCGCCTGGAACTGCTCGGTCCAGACGCGCTCGGTCTCACCCAGCACCTGGGCCACGAAGCGGCGGCCTGCATCCTCGCCGGCGGCGTCGTTGCCGGCGCTGCGGCCTGGCACGCCGGGGGCCTGGCCGGGGTCGACCCGGCGTTCCTGCGGGGCGGGCTGCTGGCCGGGATCGTCGCCGCCCATCATTCCGGTCAGGTCCACGCCGAAGAAGGCCGCGATCAGGATCACTGCGATGATGCCCAGCCCGCCCTTGCCGCCCGGGATCGGCAGGCGGAAGCCACCGCCGCCAGGGCCGCCGAAGCCGCCGCCCATCCCACCGCCGCCCTCGCCGCGACGGTCCTCGACGTTCTGGCTCTCGGGTCCGTCCAGGCGCATCTACAATTCCTCCTCAGGCGCCCGGGCAACGTTTGGACGGGGCGCTAGGTTGCCCCCGTCCGCCCTCGCAGCAGGGCGGACAGCGCCGGTGACAGCCCGCGGCTTTCGCGCCCGGCCGGGGCCGCCATGCTGCCGATCGTCGGCGGGGGCGGTGCCAGCCGCACCAGCGCCTCGGCCAGCGCCACGGCGCAGCGGATGCCGTCGAGCAGCGGCACCAGGGACGCCTCGCGCAGCTGCGGCTCCATGCCGGCCAGCGCGGCGCCGCCCAGCACCACCGCATCCGCCCCGGCCGCGGCGAGGCGCCGGATCGCAGCCCCCACCAGCGCCGCCGTGCCCTCCGGATCGGCGAGCGCCCGCTGCGGCGTGGTGTCGACGCCTTCCAGTCCGGCGCAGCGGGTCGTGAGGCCGTGACGGGCGATCAGCTCCTGGTACATCGCGGTGTCGCCGAAGGTCGCCAGCCCGAAGCGCGCACCCAGGAGGCAGGCGGTGAAGCAGGCCGCTTCAGTCATGCCCACCACCGGGCAGGGCATCAGCTGCCGCGCCGCGTCCAGCGCCGTGTCGTGCGACACCGCCAGAACCACGGCATCCACGGCCCCCGCGTGTTCGGCCAGCAGGTCCAGCAGGGCATGGGCGGCCACGGCGTTCTCGGCGCGCGTCGCGATCACCGCCGGACCGAAGCGCGGCGTGGCCGGGATGATCTCGGTGCCGGGTGCCGCGGCCGCGCGCGCCGTCTCGGCACACAGGGCGGTGATGGCTTCGGTGGTGTTGGCGTTGGCGAGAAGGATCCGCACCAGAGTTCAGCCGCCGACCTGCGTGGCGCCCGGTGCGGCCTCATCCGGCGGCACGGTGGGGTGGCCGCGCCCGGCGCGCAGCCGCAGGCTCGCCACCTCCGGCATCGGGCCGGTCCAGACCCGCAGCGGATCGAGCACCAGCACGTCGCCCGGACGCAGGTCGAGGTGCAGCGCCAGCGCCGCTTCCGGCAACAGCAGCGCCGCCAGAGCCGGGTGGGCATCCAGCGCCTCAGGGCGATGCGCCGTGAAAACATTGTCGCGCAGCGTGAACACCGCGGGCGCTTCGCCGGCCGGGGCATAGAGCGTGCTCAGCGCCGCACGGTCCGCCGCCAGCAGCCGGTTGTGCAGCTCCGCCGCAGAGGTGAGCATGACCGGGGTCGGGGCAGTGGCGCGCAGCAGCAGCACATCGCCCTCCTCGTCCGGAGCGCCGGGCTGTCCGAGCGTCCGGCCCAGGCGGCGCAGCAGCGGCGCCGGGTCGCCGTCGCGTGGCAGGCCACGCAGCAGCGCGAAGCCGAGCCCGTGCTTCAGCCGCTCCGCCAGCGTGGCCGCGAGCGCGTCCAGCTTCGGCGTGGGCTCGCCTTCCCCGGCCCGCAGTTCCGCGGCGTGCTCGGCGCCGAGCGGCACCATGTAGGCGTTGCCGGTGAGGTCCTCGCCGACCCAGGCACGGGGGCCGAGCTGCGGCGCGATGCGTCGGGGAGCGACGGGGGTGATCTCGTTCATCGGCGCTGACCCTAGTGCGCCGGGATCGTGGATGCGAATCCCTTGCGCGTGCGGTCCAGCAGAACGCTCGAGGTCAGGGATGGAGGTAGCGGAGCAGTTCCATCATGGCGACGAGGACGGCCACGAGCAGCGCGAGCAACAGCAGCGCCGCGCGCCAGCCGCCCGGCGTCACCTCACCCTGAACGGTCCAGCCCAGGCGCTCGGTGAGCGGCAAGGTCGCGACCCGCAGCAGGAACGCGATCATGGCTACCCTTCCATCCTGCGCCGTGGCCAGCCCGGACGGGATCGGGTCTGGCGAGCCGCCGGTGACCTTATCACCACTCCGGCTGACGCGTCCCTGCCAGCCATTGGCGTCGCCAAGCCCGCCCTGGACGCCACGTCGCGGCCCGCTGCGTAGGTCCGTCAGGGCGGAAAATGGTCTAGGGAGCGCCCATGCAAGCCGCCCTGCCCTACCTGGCCCTCGCCGTCGCCATCGTGGCGGAGGTGATCGCCACCTCCGCGCTGAAGGCTTCGGACAGTTTCCGCAACCTCACGTCCAGCGTGGTGACGGTCCTGGGCTACGTGGTTGCCTTCTGGTTCCTGTCGATCGCGCTGCGGACCATCCCCACCGGCATCGCCTACGCGATCTGGTCGGGCGTGGGGATCGTGCTGATCTCGGCCGTGGGCTGGATCTGGTTCCGGCAGGCGCTCGACACCCCGGCAATGGTCGGGCTGGGCCTGATCATCGCCGGCGTCGCGGTGGTGAACCTGTTTTCGCGGGCCGGGCATCCCTGAACGGCGGGGCCGACGGCCCTGCCCCGGCGCCCGCGCGATCGCCCCCCCTGCGTCACCAGTGGGGCGGGCGGGAGGATCGCGGCGGGTTGGGGCGTGGCCGGAGAAAGCCGGCGGGACCGCGCGACCCGGAGCCTCAGTTCATCAGGAAGCAGGTCGAGGGCACGGTCTTGATGGCGTTGGGATCGGCCATCATGCTGCCCGTCAGCCCGATCGTGCAGGCCGCCCAGCGCGCCGCACCCAGCGCCCCCGGCTTGCCCAGGAACAGGAAGGGTCCGCCCGAGGTGCGGATCTCGTAGCCGTCGCTCAGCAGCTTTTCCAGCGACTGGTCGGTGTGCTCGAACTTGGTTTGCGGCGGCGGCGGCGGCGGCGGGGCGGCCGCGTCGGACGCGGGCTGGGCCGTGGCGGCCAGCGGCAGGGCGAGCAACGCGGCGGCGAGCGCGGGGATGAGGCGGTTCATGGCCGGAGCCTCCGAGGATAGGGGCCGCGAAAACCGGCCCGGGCGGAAGCACGCAGCCTGCCGGGGGATGACGCCCGGAGCCAGGGCCGCCGCGGTCACGGTCGGGTGCGCCAGAGACGTCGGGAGCGGTCCCGACCACCGGAAGCCGCATCGGGTCGGACTGAGCGACACCACGCGGGCACGACCGCTGGCGACGGTTCGGGGCGCACCTGTCCGGCGTTGCGTCGAGATCAGCCGCGAAACGGGAACTCGCCCGCCGCTTCCCAGGGCCCGCCCCGGTAGCGCCAGAGCAGCAGCCCTTCGCCCTGCCCGTCCCAGGGCTCGAAGCCTGCCTGGAGGTGGCCCAGGAGGTTGCGGGCTTCCGAAGGATCGACCTTGTTCTGCACCGTGACATGCGGCTTGGGCACGTTGCGGTCCTGCGGCGTGAGCCAGTCGTGCCAAGCGCCCGCCAGCAGCGCCCGCAGGCGCAGCAGCGGCGGGCTGTCGACGTTGAAGGCCACGCCCTTGCCCAGTCCACGCAGGCCGGAAAAGCGCAGCGGCAGGGGCGCGGTGCCGGCGCAGGCGGTGGCGAGGTTGGCGACAACCTCCTCCTCCTGCGTGCCGGGCAGGGCGTGGAACAGCGTCAGGTGCGCCGGGATAAAGTTGCGCTCGGGCGGGAAATACGCGCGGCGCAACGCGTCGAGCCGCTCGAACGAGTGCCCGTCGAGGCGCAGCGTCACGATCAGCGGGGCGACGTCGCGCCCCGCCATGTCGCGGCCGTTGGCATCACTTGCCGCCATTGACGCCCAGGATCTCGCCGCTCACCCAGGAGGCCAGGGGGCTGGCGAAGAACAGCACGGCGTTGCTGATGTCCTGCGCGGTGCCCATGCGGCGCAGCGCGATGCCTTCCACCAGCCGCTTCTGCCCTTCCGGGCCGTAGCTCTCGTACTGGGCGATGCTGGCGGGGTTGGTGGGCGCGAAGCCCGGCGCCACGGAGTTCACCGTGATGCCGAAGGGGCCGAGCTCGTGCGCCAGCTGTCGCGTCAGCCCCACCAGCCCGTGCTTGGCCGAGCAGTAGCCCTGGATGCCGGTCAGCGAACGCTGGAGGCCGGCGCCGCTGCTGACGGTCACGATCCGCCCCGCGCCCGCACGCTTCATGCCGGGTGCTGCGGCCGCGCACATGTTGAAGGCGGCGTGGAGGTTGATGTCGAACAGTGCGTGCCAGTCTTCCTCGGGGACCTCTTCCACCGGGCGCATGACCTGGCCGCGCACGCCGCCGGCGTTGCACACCAGCACGCCCAGCGGGCCGCCGCTCTGCTGCTCGACGCGCGCGATCCAGCCGCGCGCGGCACCCGGCGCGGTGAGGTCGAAGGCTTCGGTGTGGATCGCCTCGTTGCCGGCGGCAGTTTCGCGCAGCTCCGCCTCGCTCAGGTCGCAGCCCCAGACGCGGGCGCCCAGCGCCGCGAAGTCGCGCGCGATGGCGCGGCCGAAGCCGTGGCCGGCACCGGTCACGGCCACCGTGACGCCGTCGAAGCGGAAACTCATCGCATCATCTCCAGGAGGTTCGCATCCGCCATCGGGCGCGCGCCCGACTCGCATTCGTGAATGACCCGCACGAGGCGCTCGACATGGGGGCACGGGATGCCGTGACGCGCGCCGACCGTGGCGATGGGCGCGATCTGCACGTCCACCTCGGTGCGACGGTGGCGCACCCAGAGGTCCCGCCACACGCCGGAATGGGTCTTGGCGTTGGGCCGGTTGAACGCGACCATGGCTGCCACCGAGGCAGCGGCCGCCTCCTCCGTCGCGCCGGGCGCGAAGGCCGCCGGGTCGAAGCCGTTGAAGCCCAGCGGCGTGATGCCTTCGGCCAGCGCCACCGCCACGGCCTCACCGCCCAGGCCGCGCCAGAGCGGCAGCAGTTCCGGTCGCGCCAAGCAGTCGGCGATGCCCTTCTCGCCGGCGGCCTGCGCGAACAGCATCGCGCCGTAGCCGAGCTTGCCCCAGAGATAGCCCCAGATGTTGTCGGTGGTGACGGCGTTCGGCTCGAACTGCGTCAACGTCGCGTGCAGTGCCCGCAGGCGCGGCGTGTCGCGACCGTCGAGCTCGCCCAGCATCACCGCGCCGCGGCCGCCGTACATGATCAACCCGGGCTCGATCCAGTCGGCCGAAAAGTTGACGAAGGCACCCATCACCCGCTCGCGCCCAACGACGCCGGCAATGATCTCCTCGCACAAGCCGTTCTGCAGCGACACCACGGTGCCGTCGGGCGCCAGGTGCGGCAGCAGGGCGCGCGCCGCGCCCTCGGTGTGATGTGCCTTCACACACAGCAGCACCGTGCGGAACACGCCCTGCACGGTGTCCGGCGTGAAGGCCGGAGCCTGGACGGTCAGCGTCTCGATCGGGCCCTCGATGCGCAGGCCGCGTGCCGGGTCCGCGATGGCGGCGACGTGCTCGCCCTCGACGTCCACGAAAACGACCTCGTGCCCCGCGTGGCGGAGAAAGGCGCCCACGGTGCCGCCGATCGCGCCGGCACCCCAGACTAGGATGGGACCGCTGAGGCGCCCGGTCCCGCCGTCCGGGCCGGGCCGGGCCTCACCCTCGAGCCGCGTCGTGTCGCCTGCCATCCCGTGCTCCCGATCGTGTTGCGGCGCCACGGTTGAGCCGCGGCGCGGGTCGCGTCAACCTCACCGCCGTCGCGCCGGGCGCGGAAAGCCCGGGGGTGGAAAGCCACGGGGCCCGTGCTAGTTTTGTTCTCATGTTGCCGCGACTCTTCCGTGCCTCGCCACCCGGCGGCCCTGCGGCCAGCCCGAGCCCGGCCCATCGCCCCGCCGGGTTCTCCCGCCCCTGCCCGGGCCGCGGCCGATGAGCAACCGCGATGCCCGCCGGCACCTCGCCGCCGACCCGGTGCTGGCGCCGGTGGTGACGCAGGTGGGGCTGTGCCGGCTCAAGCCCGTGTCAGGTCGCGAGCCTTACGAGGCGCTGGTGCGGGCCATCGCACATCAGCAGGTGCACGGCCGCGCCGCCGAGGCCATGCTGAACCGCCTGATCGCGACCACGCCGCACCACCCCTTTCCGCCACCGGGCACGATCCTGGCGCTGCCCGAGGGCGCATTGCGGACCTGCGGCTTCTCGGGCGCCAAGCAGGCGGCGATCCTCGACATCGCGCACAAGGCCGCGGCCGGCTGGATCCCCACGCGACGCGCCGCCAACCGGATGAGCGACGCCGCGCTGATCGAGCGGCTGGTGGCGCTGCGCGGCGTCGGGCGCTGGACGGTGGAGATGCTGCTGATCTTCACGCTCGGCCGCCCGGATATCCTGCCGGTGGACGACTTCGGCGTGCGGGAAGGATACCGCCTCGCCGCCGGCCTCGACGAACAGCCCCGCCCGCGCGACCTCGCCGCCATCGGTGAAGCCTGGGCGCCCTACCGCTCCGCCGCGGCCTGGTACCTGTGGCGGGCGGCGGACCTGGGGAAGGCCGGGCAGTTCAAGATGCCGCAGGCGATCTGAGGGATCGGTGGCTGTGGCGGTTTCCCGGGGAGGGGGAGAAGGAATTCTCCCCCTCCCCGGCCCCCTCCCCCTTATCTTTCTTCGGGACGCTGCCGCAGGGCGGTGGCTAGGCCTTTGCGCTCCGGGTCGATGACCCGGAGCGAGCGACGCGGCCGCAAGATCTGAGAAGTCGATTTCTCCTGCTGCGCGGCCGGTTTCCACCGTCCCGCGGCAGCGTCTCAGAAAAAGATGAGAGAGGGTCCGGGGGAGAGAATTCCTTCTCTCCCCCGGGTCTCAGCCAGACGCGCCGCCCTCCAGCATCACGCCGTGTGCGACGGCAGATCCTTCGGCAGTTCCCGGTTATGGAACTTCGCGAACAGGGCCGGCAGCGAGCCATCGGCGAAGCTCTTGCGGATCCAGTCGTCGAGCCACTCCTTGAGCGCCGTCTCGCCCTTAGGCAGCGCGATGCCGAGGTTGAGCGACTGCTGCACGAACTTGACCTCGAGCTTCTCGCCGCCGCGCTTCTCGTTCATGCTGGCCAGCACTGCCGTCTGCGTCGAGACGAGGTCCAGCTGCCCCGAGGCCACGGCGGTGAGCAGCGTCGCGTCGTCCTCGAAGCGCATGATCTCAGCGCCGCGCGCGTTCTGCGTCACCATGGTGTCGTTTACCGTGGCGCGCGTCACGCCGATGCGCTTGCCCTTCAGGTCGTCGTAGTTCTTCACGGCGATGTTCTTCGTGCCCGCCACGATGATGTCGAGCGTGGCGTAGGGCACCGTGAAGTCCACGACCTTGGCGCGTTCCGGCGTGATGGCCAGGTTGCCCACCAGGATGTCGGCCTTGCGCGTCTGAATGATCGGCACGCGCGCGGCGTTGGTGATCTGCACGAGTTCCATCTCGACGCCCAGAGCCTTGGCGATCAGCTTGCCGGTTTCCACGTCGGAGCCGGTGGGCTGAAGGTTGCCATCCATGAAGGCGAAGAGCGGAACGCCCATCGGCACCGCCACGCGCAGCTTCTTGGCCGCGCGGATGTCGGCGAGCTCGTCGGCCCGCGCCGCGCGGCCGCCCAGTGCCAGGGCGGGCAGTGCTGCGGCGCCGAGCAGGAACCGGCGACGGCCTGCATGGATGGGGTTCATGGTATCCGCTTCTCCCTGGACCACAGCACGGTCCCGGCGAACCCGCGGGCGATGTTTCCGTCGCCCGGCTTCGCTGGCGGGATCGCCGCTGTTGCTTCTCGTTAATTGGTATGATGACTTAACGACCCGCCCGTTGTCCAGGGTGGTGCGGGGCTCGCGACGATGGTTCGCCGCCCGGCCTTCCCCGCGCCGTGCTAAGGGACCCTATGCGCCGCAGTTCCAAGCCCATCGAATCGACCAGCGCCGACGTTTCCGGGGCCGCTGTCCCGGCCTCGGCTGCCCCGCGTCGGGTCAGCCTGTCGATGCAAGTGATGCGCGACCTGCTGCAGCAGATCGACGAGGGCCACCTCCGCCCCGGCGACCAGCTGCCCACCGAGCGGGAGCTGTGCGTCCGCTACGGCGTCAGCCGCACTGTGGTGCGCGAGGCCGTGTCAAGCCTGCGCGCCTCCGGCCGCCTGGCGGTGGAGCAGGGCCGCGGCGCCTTCGTGCTGTCACCCGCGGCGACGGCCCCGCGCTACCACCTCCAGCCCTCCGAGGCCGGAGCGGTGGAGGATGTGCTGAAGCTGATGGAAGTCCGCATCGCGCTGGAATCCGAGGCGGCATCGCTGGCGGCGCAGCGCGGCACGGCGGAGGGCAAGGAGCACTTGGCCGCGCTGACCCGGCGATTGGGCGAGAGCGCCGCCGATGCCGAAGCCTCGGCAGCACTGGATCGCGACTTCCATATGTGCGTGGCGGCACTGTCGGGAAACAGCTACTTCGGCACGCTGCTGGGCGGGCTGTCGCCGCAGCTGGTGCCGCGCGCCCGGCTCGACCTGTTCAAGCACGATGCGGCGGCACGGGCGGACTACCTCACCAAGCTGCAGATGGAGCACACCCATATCCTCGACGCCGTGATGCGATCCGATGCCGAGGGCGCACGGGCGGCGATGCGGCTGCACCTGAGCAACAGCCGCGAACGCCTGCGCGCCGCGTTGCACGAGATCGGCGGCGCGCGGAGCTGAAGGCGTCTTGCGGCGCCGTTCTCTTCGCCCTAAGACATCATACAACTAAATGATTTCAAACCCGGAGCCTTTCGCATGGCTGAGATCTTCACCCCCGACGCGCTGAAGAGCGCGATGCCCACGGGTCTCCTGAGCTTCCCCGTCACTGACTTCGACGCGAATGGCGACTTCAACGCCCGCGGCTATCGCGAGCGGCTGGAATGGCTCGCGCCCTACGGCACCGCGACGCTGTTCGCCGCTGGCGGCACGGGCGAGTTCTTCTCGCTGACACCCAAGGAATACACCGAGGTCGTGCGCAACGCGGTGGAAGGTGCCGCAGGCCAGGTGCCGATCGTCGCCGGCGCCGGCTATGGCACCCGCACCGCCATCGAGTACGCGCAGGAGGCCGAGCGCCTGGGTGCCGCCGGCATCCTGCTGATGCCGCCCTACCTGACGGAAACCTCGCAGGCCGGCCTGCGCGCGCATATCGCCGCGGTGTGCAAGGCGACCAAGCTGGGCGTCATCGTCTACAATCGCGCCAATAGCCGCGTGGCGCCGGAAACCCTGGCTGCCGTGGCGGAAGAGTGCCCGAACCTGATCGGCTTCAAGGACGGTGTCGGCGACATCGAGGCGATGGTCGGCGTGTACAACGCGCTGGGCGACCGCCTTACCTACCTGGGGGGGCTTCCCACCGCCGAGGTCTATGCTGCGGCCTACCTTGCGATGGGCGTGCCGACCTATTCCTCGGCGGTGTTCAACTTCATCCCGCGCACGGCGCTGGAATTCTACAAGGCCGTCACCACCGACGACCACGCCACGGTGAACCGCATCCTGCGCGACTTCTTCTTCCCCTACCTGCGCATCCGCAACCGCCAGCCGGGCTACGCGGTGTCCATCGTCAAGGCGGGCGCCGCGATCGTGGGCCACGACGCGGGCCCGGTGCGCTCGCCGATCAGCGACCTGACGGCGACCGAGCGCGAGGAGCTACGCGCGCTGATCGAGAAGCTGGGGCCGCAGTAAGCGGCAAGGCCGGGCGGCGCGATCGCCGCCCAGGTCTCGCGCGTTCGAGCTTTCGGCGTTCGGGCTTCGGGCGCTCGGGGCCACGCGTCCGGCCCTGGACGCAGCATCGCGCGTCGGGCGGCGCCGTGCGATGCCGGCCTGCTCGGCCGGCCCTCCCTCAGGCGGTGAGGAAGGGCGTCACGGCGGCCAGGAAGCCCACCGGGTCCTCCGCATGGACCCAGTGTCCGGCCTTTTCCACCGTGGCGAACTCCACGCGCGGGAACAGGGCGCGGATGCGCTCCTCGTACTCCGGCTGGACATAATCGCTGCGCCCGCCGCGCAGGAACAGCACCGGCCCGTCGTAGCGTGTTCCCTCGGCAAGCTCCGGCCAGCCCTCGATCTCGGGCAGCGCCTCGCTGATCTCGCGCAGCCCGATGCGCCAGCGCGGCTGCGGGGCGGCGAGGTCGAGGTTCTGCAGCAGGAAGGCGCGGACGCCGGCTTCCCCCACCACGGAGGCGAGGTGCGCCTCCGCCTCACGCCGGGTCATCCCGGCCCGCAGCGGCAGCGACAGCATCGCCTCGGCGTAGCTCCGGAAGAAGGGCGGGTAGGTGACGGGGGCGATATCGGCCACCACCAGCCGCCGGACCACCTCGGGCGCACGCAGCGCCAGGGTCATCGCGACCTTGCCGCCCATGGAATGCCCCAGCACCGCCGCCGGCACGGCCCCGGCCGCGCGGAGCGTGTCCGCCACGTCCTCGGCCAGGGCGCGGTAGTCCATCCCGGCGGCGTGCGGGCTTTCACCGTGGTTGCGCAGGTCGAGCGAGATCACCTTTGCCCTGGCCGCGATCTCGCGCTGGATCAGGCCGAAGTTCCGAGCCTGGCCGAAAAGCCCGTGCAGCAGCACGACGGGCGTGCCGCTCCGCGTCGCTTCCCCTTCGGCGCCGGTGCCCGTCGGAGCAGGCCCGCTCTGGACGATGTTCAGCCGCACGGCGTTCACGACGCCACGTTGAGCATGATCTTGCCGATATGCGTGCTGCTTTCCATCAGCCGGTGCGCCGCCTCGGCTTCCGACAGCGGGAAGCTCGCATGGATCTGCGGACCGCAGCGCCCTGCGGCCAGCAGTGGCCAGACCTTCTCCTCGAGCGCGCGCGCGATCGCGCCCTTCTCCGCCGCCGTGCGCGGCCGCATGGTGGAACCGGTGACGCTGAGGCGCTTCACCATGATCGGCGTGAGGTCCACCGTTTCCGCCTTGGCGCCGCCCAGGAAGGCGATCAGCACCAACCGCCCGTCGCGGCGCAGAACCTGGATGTTGCGCGCGAAGTAGGGTGCGCCAACCATGTCCAGCACCACGTCCACGCCCTGACCATCGGTGGCGCGCTTCACCGCCTCGGCAAAGTCTTCCTCGCGGTAGTTAAAGGCATCCGAGGCGCCGAAGCGTCGGCATGCTTCCAGTTTGTCGGGGGAGCCGGCCGTGGCGAGCATGCGCGCGCCGAAGGCCGTGCCGAGCTGGATCGCGGTCAGGCCGATGCCGGAGGTGCCGCCATGCACCAGCGCCGTCTCGCCCGCCGCCAATCGGCCGTGGCCGAACAGGTTGGCCCAGACGGTGAACATGTTTTCCGGCAGCGCCGCGGCGCGGGTGGCGTCGTAGCCCTCCGGCCAGGGCAGGCACTGCGCTTCCGGCGCCACGGCGTACTCGGCGTAGCCGCCGCCGTTGGTGAGGGCGCAGACGTGATCGCCGACGCTGAAGCGGCCGGCCCCCTCGCCCACCGCCGCGACCTCGCCCGATACTTCCAGCCCCAGCACCGGGCTGGCGCCGGGCGGCGGCGGGTAGGAGCCGGCGCGCTGCGCCACGTCGGGGCGGTTCACCCCGGCCACCAGGACGCGGATCAGCACCTCGCCCGGGCCGGGCACCGGCAGCGGCCCCTGGGCGAGGCGCATGACCTCGGGCCCGCCGCCTTGGCCATGCTCCACGAAACTCATGCTCTGCGGCAATGTCATGGCGGCTCCCGGCGGTGGTGGAACGCTCCGGAACCCCCGGGCGCGAGATCTGCCGCAAGGTCGGGAGCGGGGCGGAAGGCGTCAAGGGCGGGCCGGGTGCTGCCCGGTGGTCTCCCCTTGCCCCCCAGTCCCGCTGCGATCCGCGGGCGAGAGCGTGGTTCCGGCGAGTCCCGGCCTTGCACCGCGATGCGCCTTCGGCTTGCATGGCGCGTCTCCGCCGTCCTGATCCCCGAGGGTTTCTCCCCATGCACGTCGTCGCGCGCCGGCCGCTGCTCGCGGGCCTGGCCACCGCGCTCGGCGGCCCGGCGGTCGCCAGGGCACAGGGCACCCCCGGCGCACCGGCCGCCGCGTCCCCCGTTCCCGCAACGGCTACCCCCGCGCCGGTGGTGGGCGAGCTGCGGCTGGGCGCGCTGTTTCCCTTCACGGGTCCTCTGGCACTGCTTGGCGACGAGAGCTTCCGCGGGCTGGAAATCGCGACCGAGGAGCGCAACGCTGCCGGCGGCCTGGGCGGGCGGCCGCTCCGGCTGATCAAGGGCGACGCCGCCGACGCCAACCAGGCGGTGGCCGAGATCCGCCGGATCACGGCCGGCGAGGGTCGGGTTTCGGCGGTGTTCGGCACCTTCGCCTCGACCCAGGCACTGGCTGCGGGTCAGGTCGCCGAGGCGCTGAGCCTGCCCTATTTCGAGCTCGCCGCCGTGGCGGACGAGTTGACGGAGCGGGGCGCGCGCGGGGTGTTCCGCACCTGCCCGCGCGCCGCCGATTTCGGCCGCGTCTCGGCGGAAGCGTTGACGACCCAGCTCGCCCCCGCCTGGGGCGTCGAGCCTCGCAGCCTGCGGGTGGCCACGCTCTACGAGGACGCGGCCTATGGGCAGAGCGTAGCGGCGGCCCAAGCCGCGCGGCTGCGCGAGGCCGGCATCACGCCGGTGGAAATGCTGAGCTACCCGCCCCGTGCCACCGAGATCGGCACTGCCATGGGGCGGCTGCGCGCGGCGGCGCCGGACGTGGTGCTGCACACCGCCCATCCCAGCGACGTGCAGCTGTTCTTCCGTTCGATGCGGGAGGCCAACTGGCGGCCGCGCATGGTGATGGGGGCCGGCGGCGCCTACAGCCTGAGCGACACGGCCCGCAGCCTGGGCGAAGCACTGGACGGCGTGCTGAACGTCGATTTTCCGCCCTTCGCGGTAAACGAGGCCGCGGCGCCCGGCGTGGGCGCCTTCGCCGAGAGCTACAAGCGTCGCTACGGGGCCGAGGCACGCTCGGCGCACAGCCTGGCTTGCTGCGTCGGCGCCCGGCTTTGCTTCGCCGCGCTGGAGCAGGCGGGCGGCACCGACCGCGACCGCGTGCGGGCGGCGATGCTGGCGCTGGACGTCGCGGAAGGAGGCACGGCCAATGGCTGGGGCGCCCGCTTCAACGATCTCGGGCAGAACACCCGCTGCCGCCCCGTGCTGTCGCAGTGGCAGGACGGGCGGCTGGTGACGGTGGCGCCGGCCGCCGCGGCTCTGGCACCGCTGCGGCCGCGCTTCGGCGGCCGCGCTGCGCAACCCTGAAGCGCGGCACGCGCCTCGCAGTTCTCGAACACCGGCACCAAGGCACCGGCAGCCCGGCACTGGCAACCGGGCACCGGCACCCTGACATGGGCACCCTGACATGGGGCACCGGCATGGTCACGGCCGGAAATCTCGCGGCGTCCCGATCCTGGCGCCGCAGTGAGCCGGTGCGGAGCGGCGGAAACCGCGTCAGTTCGCGGTGATGCCGGCGGCCTTGATGATCGGCTCCCATTTCGCGATCTCGCTGTCCAGGAAGGCGCGGGTCGCGGCGGGGGTGAAGTCCGACCGGGTCTGCATCGTCAGGTCCGACAAGCGGCGCTGCACGGACTCCATGGCCATGACCTTGTTGGTCGCGGCGTTGATGGCCTGCACCGTGGCCTCCGGCGTTCCGGCCGGGGCCAGCACCATGTGCCAGGTATAGGCCTCGTAGCCGGGCACCCCGGCCTCGGCGAAGGTGGGCAGGTCGGCGGCCTGTGGGATGCGCGCGGCGGAGGAGATCGCCAGCCCCTTCACCTCGCCGCGCGTGACGAAGGGCAGCGCGTTGTTGGCCACGTCGAGCATCATCGCGACGTTGCCCGCGAGCAGGTCCGGCATCGCCTGGGCCGAGCCGCGATACGGGACGTGGTTGACCTTGAGCCCGCCGGCCTGACGCAGGAACAGCTCGCTCGCCAGGTGCAGGGCGGCGCCGGCACCGGTGCTGGCGTAGTCGTACTTGTTCGGGTTGGCACGAAACAGGGCGATCAGCTCGCCCAGGTTGTTGGCGGGCACTTCCTTGTTGACCATCAGCAGCATCGGGATCGTGCCGGTCATGGTAATCGGGGTGAAGTCCGCCACCGGATCGAAGGGCAGGCGCGCGAAGATGGCGCGCAGCGTGGCATGGGCGATGGTGGTGTAGAGGAGCGTGTCGCCGTCCTTGGGGGCCTTGGCCACCACGTCGCTGCCCACCACCACGCCAGCACCGGTGCGGTTCTCCACGATCACGCGCTGGGGGAGCATCTTGCTCAGCTCGTCGGCGACGAGGCGGGCGGGGATGTCGGTTGGGCCACCGGCGGCGAAGGGCACGACGAGGCGGACCGGCTGATCCGGCCAGGTCTGTGCCAGGGCGGGACGCGGAAAGCCGGACAGCGTGAAGCCGGCCGTGGCAAGGCCGGCCGGCAGCGCCCCGAGCAGGGTACGACGTTTGAACAACGGAACTCCTCCATCCGGCTGGCCATCGGGCCGCCGGTTGCGGAGATGTTACCGTACATTCATGAAAGATGGTCAACGCCCCTCCCTCTTTTCCACGCTGGGGGAATCCCGCCCTCAGCCACCGATCACGAGGAGGCGGCTCGCGCCGTCGATGCCCAGCGCCTGCCGCAGCGCGTCAGCGGCCGGGCGAGCGGCCAGGAGGGCAGCCAGATCGTCGGGAAGCGAGGCTGCATCCAATCCCCCGCACGCCCCGGCACGGAGCACGAGAAACGCGTTGACCGAGCGCCCCAGCTCTCCCCAGGCGAGCAGCGAGGTCGCGCCTTCCGTGTCACCGCCCTGCCCCGCGGCGAGCGCCAGGAATGGGGCCGCCCCCGCCGGCTCCAGCAGGATCAGCGGCGGAACGGGGGTGCCGGGATTGGCGCGCAGTGCCGCCGCCGCGGCCGTGGCCAGGGCGCCCGACCCGGCCGCCACCAGGAGGTGGGTTGGCTCCTCGGACAGGGGCGCGAGCGCCCCGGCCACCGCCACGCGATAGCCCTGCATCACGTCGCGCGGCGGTTCCGTGAAGCCTGGCACGGCGAGGTCCGAGATCAGCTGCCAGCCCTGCGCCTCGGCAAGCGCGTGGGCCGAGGCGGCGGTGCCGCCCGTCTCGTGCAGCGCGGCGCCTTCGGCCAGGAGGTCCTCCCGCAGCGGTTCCGGCGTCGCCGGCGACACCAGCGCCGCGCAGCCCGCCCCGAAGCGGCGCGCCGCCCGGGCGACCGCCAGTGCCTCGGAGAATCCATCCCACGGTTCCGCCGGGCCGACGCGGCAGGCGAGCGTGACCTGCCCCGTGAGGTGGCGCAGCGCGCCGGATTCGAGGGCCGCGGCATCGGCCTGGGCGGCCACACCGCCGCGTGCCAGCGCCGACAGAAGGGCGCGCGTCGCGGCGAAGGCGGTGCCGACCTCCCGCAACGGTGCAGCCGGCAGGTGGTGCAGCGCGGCGACGCCGGCGGCGCGGGCGAGCTCCGGCAGGGCACGGGCCTCGGCCAGGCAGTAGTTGGGCCAGGCGGCGATCGCGGCGCGGGCCCGTCGGAACCCGCCTTCCGGCAGGGTGACGAGGCCGGGGACGCCGTGGTTGGGGTTGTGCAGCAGCTGGAAAGCGGGGGCCGTCATCAGCCGTAGCCTAGGCGCTTTCGCCGCGGCCGGGGATGTGCGGGAAGGCTCGGCAGACACCCGCGCGCACCGGGCGCTTCCCCTTTCGTGGCCGCGCGGGCAGGCTGCCGCCCAAAGCAGGAGGAAACGCGGATGCAGGTCACGATCACCGGGGGCGGCGGCTTCCTGGGCGGCAAGCTGGCGCGCCGACTGGCGGAAAGCGGGACGGTCGGCGGCCGTGCCATCACCGGCCTCACGCTGCTCGACCTGCATCAGCCGCCGGTGCCGGATGCATCCTTCCCGGTCCGCGCCATGGCCGGCGATATTTCCGAGCCCGCGGTGATGCGCGCGGCGTTGCCGGCGGACACGGGCGTGGTGTTCCACCTCGCGGCCGTGGTCTCGGCGGCAGCGGAGGCGGATTACGATCTGGGGATGCGCGTGAACCTCGACGGCACCCGGGCCGTGGTGGAGGCCTGCCGGGCGCTGTCCGCGCCGCCGCGCGTGGTGTTCACCTCCTCGGTGGCCTCGTTCTCGGGCGGGCAGGACGCCGTGGTGCCGGCGGAGGGGCGGCAGGTGCCGGCCAATTCCTACGGCGCGCAGAAGGCAATGGGCGAGCTGCTCCTGGCCGATGCCAGCCGTCGCGGCTTCCTCGACGCCGTGTCCTTGCGGATGCCAACGGTGGTGGTACGCCCGGGACGGCCCAACAAGGCGGCCTCCTCCTTCGTGTCGGGCATCCTGCGCGAACCAATGCTCGGCCTGCCCAGCAGCCTGCCGGTGGCGGAGGAATTCGCGTTGTGGATCTGCTCGCCCCGCCGGGCGGTGGACTGGCTGCTCCACGCCGCCTCGCTCGACACCGCGCCGCTCGGGCTCGACCGCGCCGTGAACCCGCCCGGCCTGCGCGCCACGGTGGCGGAGATGCTGCGGGCGCTGGAGTTGGTGGGCGGTCCCGAGGCCAGGGCCCTGGTGCGGCCGCAGCCGGACCCGACCGTGGAGCGGATCGTGTCGGGATGGCCGGCCGCCTTCGACCCGGAACCGGCACTGCGGTTGGGCTTCGCGCCCGAGGGCGGGATGGAAGCCATCCTGCGCGCCTTCGTCGCCGAGGATCTGGAGCCGACGCGGGCCATGCTGCGGGGCGGCACCTGACGGGACGCGGCGGCCTCCGCCCGGCTGCTGCCCCCCCCCCCACGATCCAGGCGGTGCCGGGGATGGACGGAATGGAACGGAAGGGTCAAGACGTGCGACGTTGCGCCCCGGGTCCGGAACGCTGCCCCAACGTTGCCGCCAACACCGGCCGGCCGATGGCGCGGCCGGCCCTCGCAGGAGATGAGGTTCGATGCACAGCCTGATTCCCACGCTCCGCCAGGCGCGGGTCGTCCCGGTGATCCGCACCCAGGCGACCAGCACCGCCGAGACCGCCGTGCGCTGGCTGCGTGAGGCGGGCCTGCGGATCTTCGAGATCACCATGACGGTGCCCGACGCCCCGGCCCTGATCCGCGACCTCGCTTCCGACCCGGAGTTGGTGGTGGGCGCCGGCACGGTGCGCGACGTGGCCTCCGCCGAGGCCTGCCTCGCCGCCGGCGCGGGGTTCCTGGTCACGCCCTGGGTCGATCCCGAGGTGGCGCGGGTGGCCAAGGCGGCCGGGGCCGCGATGATGCCGGGCGCCATGACGCCGACCGAGGTGCGCGCGGCCATTGCGGCCGGTGCCGACGTGGTGAAGATCTTCCCGGCCAGTTCCGCCGGCGGCCCGGCCCACCTGCGCTCGCTGGGCGCCGTGTTCCCGGGGGTGGCCTTCTGCCCCACCGGCGGCGTCGACGCGCGCAACGCCCCCGACTACCTGGCGGCCGGTGCCGCCTTCGTGGGCATCGGCGGCAAGCTGGTGGACGAGGCGGCGATCCTGGCCGGTGACCGGGCCTCGGTGCAGCGCGCCGCCGAGGACGCGCTCGGCCTGATGCGCGCCTGAGCGGGAACGGCGTTATGCCGCATCCCGCGATCGTGGGGGGCCGCGACACCGCTGCTCCTACGGCCGAGGCGCCGGGAACGGTCGGCACCCGCCGCGTCGCCCCGCGCGCCCTTTTTACCCTTCACCTCGTCCGCGGCGCCGCTGCCGGCGGACGCAACGTCCCTGGAAAGTTCTGAGAATGGCCGCGCCTGACATCCTCTGCATGGGCGAGCCGATGCTGGAGTTCAACCAGCGGGCCCCCGATGCCGAGGGCCGCACCCTCTACCTCCAGGGCCATGGCGGCGACACCAGCAACGCCGCCATCGCGGCTGCCCGCAGCGGTGCCAGCGCCGGCTACATCACGGCGGTGGGCAAGGATGCCCCTGGCGAGGCCTTCCTGAAGCTGTGGCAGGACGAAGGGGTGGACACCGCCACCGTGCGCGTGAACCCCGAGGCACCGACCGGCATCTACTTCGTCACCCATGACGATCGCGGGCACCACTTCACCTTTTACCGGACCGGCAGCGCCGCCGCCCGCTACGCGCCCGCCGACCTGCCGGTCGAGGCGCTGCGCGCAACGAAGCTGTTGCACGTGTCGGGCATCAGCCAGGCGATCTCCCCCAGCGCCGCGGACGCCGTGTTCGCGGCGATCGCCACGGTACGCGAAGCGGGCGGCAAGGTGTCCTACGACACCAACCTGCGCCTGCCGCTGTGGCCCGCCGCGCGGGCGGCCGCGGTAATGCACGCGGCCATCGCGATGGCGGACATCGTGTTCCCCTCGCTCGACGATGCGGAGGTCCTGACCGGGCTGAGCGAGCCCGAGGAGATCGCGAGTTTCTACCTGGAACTGTGTCCGGTCGTGCTGCTCAAGCTCGGCAAGCAGGGTGTGATGGTCTGCACGCGCGAACGGCGGGAGCGTCTGGCGGGCCACACGGTCAAGGCGGTGGACGCGACAGGCGCGGGCGACACCTTCGCGGGCTCCTTCCTCGCGCGCTTCGTGGCGGGCGACGATCCCTTTAAGGCGGCGCGCTGGGCCAACGCGGCGGCGGCGCTGTCCACCACCGGCTACGGCGCCGTGGCGCCGATCCCGCGCGCGGAGGCGATCCGGGCGCTGCTGAGCACCGGCAAGGCGTGATCGCCGCGAGCCGCGCGAGCGGGCGCGGTGCGGCACCGGCAGTCGCGCCTGACGCCTTGAAGGGCGCGTCGCCCGGATCGTAGCGGTCGCTTCGGGGTGGCCCCTCGCGTGTTGACTCCGCCTCACCCGCCGTTCAGGGCTTGGCGCAGCACGTCACGGAAGCGGTCGGGGTCGCCTTCGCGGCACCAGACGTGCGGGCTGACCCGCAGCACGCCGAGGCGGTCGCTGCAATGTACGCCACCGGCCGCGAGGAGGGCGAGGAGGTCCGGCGGCATCCCGCCGGGGATGCGCACGCCCAGGATGTGCGGCGCCCGCAGGTGGGGCGGCAGGACCTCCAGGCCTAGCGCCACTGCGTCCCGCGCCAGCTGGTCGGTGAAGCGGCGGAGATGCGCGGCCACGGCCTCCACGCCCCAGCCCAGCACCAACTCCATTCCGGCCGAGGCCATGGGCAAGAGGATCGGGTCGTTACGCTCGCCCTTGTCGTAGCGGCGGGCACCGGGGGCCGGGACGCCACTGGGGCGGTTGTTGTTGTTCTCGTCGATCGGCAGCCCGTTCTGCCGGTGCGGGGCGGCGTACAGGAAACCCAGCCCGAAGGGGCCGAGGAGCCACTTATAGGCGGGAAAGGCCAGGAAGTCCGGCTGCAGCGCCGCGACGTCGGTGGGGATCACGCCGACCGCCTGGGTGGCATCCACCACGACGGCGGCCCCCTGGGCGCGAAGGAGCGGCACCAGGGCGTCGAGCCTTACCAGGGCACCGTCGCTCCAGTGCAAGGGCGTGAGCGCCGCCAGGGTGACGGGCGGGGCACCGGGGCGGGTGATGGCCGCACGCAGGGCCGCGGTCCAGTCGCCCTCGGCGGGACGTTCCACGATCTCGGGCAACACGCCGCATTCCGCCGCGAGGCGGTCCCAGATCAGCGACTGCGACGGGAACTCCGCCGCCATCCGCAGGAGACGGTGGCCGGGCGTCAGGGTGAGATTGCGGGCAGCGGTGGCGATGCACTGGCTGACCGAGCCCAGGATGGCGACGTCGTCCGGGCTGGCGTTGATGAGGCGGGCGGCCAGGGTGCGGGCCCGTTCCGCCACCGCGTCGCTCCGTGCCGCCGGATAGGCCCAGGGCTGGCTCTTGCTCAGGATGCCGTGCTCGCCCGCTGCCCGGACGCTGTGCGGCAGCGGCGAATAGGCGGCGCCGTCGAGGTAGCTCACGCTCTCGGGGATCTCGAACAGGGCGTGGTGGAACAGGCCGCCCGAAGGTCCCGTGACAGGTCGGGGCACGTCGGATCGCTGCCCCGCGGGCGCCGCCGCAACGTCGGGCGCCGGCATGTTGTGCGCCGAGCAGCTCCCGGCGGCGGTGTCGTGGGAAGGGGCAGGCAGGCTGCTCGACATGGGCTGCTGGGGACTCCGCTCTCGCGTGGGATGTGGCGAGTGTTGCGCTCCCCTGCCGATCCAGCCAGGGCCCGCCGGCCCGAAATCGCGCGAAGCACCCGCGAACGGAGCGGCAGCGAAACCATTGCGTGAGCCGTGGTTGATCCAGCGTGACGGCGATCGCATCTCGCGATCGTGCCCGTCCTGCCGCCGCGGGCCGGCACGGCGTTGTTGCTTTCGCGCCGGCCGACCCGTCATGCTGCGTTGCAAAAGGACAAGAGCTGCTGGGGGATTGCCCCGATCCTCCAGGCAGCCGGAGCTCCGGAGTTGAACGCGCCATGGACCAACAAGCCCCCTCGCCCGCTGGACCGCCCCCACGGCCCTTCGCTGCGGATGCGGCGCCACGCGATGCCGCCGTGACGGGCGCGGGGCGCGCGGAGGCCGGGGTGCTCGCCGCCACGCGGCCGCCGCTGCCGACCCTCCCTGTGGCGCTGTGGCGCGGGGCGCGCAACCGCTGCCCGGTCTGCGAGGGTGGGCCTGTCTTCGCGGGCTTCCTCAAGGTGGTGCCGCAATGCCAGTCCTGCGGCACGCCGCTGGGCGAGCTGCGGGCCGACGACGCGCCGCCCTACTTCACAATTTTCATCGTGGGGCACCTGCTGCTGCCACCGGTATTCTGGGTGGAAAAGGCGTACCAGCCGCCGATGTGGGTCCACATGGTGGTGTGGCTGCCGCTCTTCGCGGCCGTGTGCACGCTGATGCTGCGGCCCATCAAGGGCGCCACGGTGGGGCTGATGCTCAAGCTGGGCTTCGGCGGCGCCGAGGCCATCCCGCTGCGCAACCAGGGGCACGTGGTGACGGCGAAGCCCGAAGCTGCGGCGGCGGTGCAGCAGCGGGCCGAGGAGAAGACCGTCGCTCCACCTCGTGACGAGCCGGTGCGAGAAGCGGTGCCGCATGTCTGAGGAAGCGGCTACCACGCAGCACCTGCTGGCGATTACGCTGCCCGAAGGGGTCGTGCCGCACAGCCCCTATGCCCAGGCGGACCGGGAACAGGCGGTGGCGGACCTGCTGTCGGGCAACCGCTTCGACCCAGCGGGACTGCCGGCGGGCCCTTACCGGCTGCACCTCGACCTCCGGGAAGGCCGGCTCTGGCTGGACATCCGCGACGCGGCCGACCGGCCGCTGCACGGGCTGGCGCTGTCGCTGAGCCCTTTCCGGCGGTTGGTGAAGGATTACCGCATGGTGGTGGAAGCGCACGAGGCAGCGGTCACGGCCGACAGCCACGACAGCCGGGTGCAGACCCTCGACATGGGCCGGCGGGGCCTGCACGACGAAGGGGCGGCGCTGCTGCGGGAGCGGCTGGACGGCAAGGTCGCCACCGACGAGCAGACCGCGCGGCGGCTCTTCACCCTGATCTGCGCCCTGCACAGCCGGGTATAACCGATATTTCATGCCTCCCGCCGGCGTGACAGGCCATATGGCGCCCCCATGAAGATCAACGGCGTGCCCACCCGCAGCATCTGGGTGGACGAGGCGGATGGCTGGACCGTCCATGTTTTCGACCAGACGAAGCTGCCCTGGTCATTGGAAACGCTGAGCCTCACGGACGAGGATCAGGTGGCGCACGCCATCCGCTCCATGCAGGTGCGCGGCGCGCCGCTGATCGGGGCGGTCGCGGCCTACGGCCTGGCGCTGGCGCTGCGGCGCGATTCCTCCACCGAGAACCTCGAGCGCGTGGCGGCGATGCTGGCGGAAACGCGTCCCACCGCGATCAACCTGCGCTGGGCGATCGAGCGGATGGTGCGGGTGCTGCACAACCAGCCGGCCGAGCTGCGGGCCGAGGCTGCCTACGCCGAGGCGCTGGCGATCTGCGACGACGATGTCGAGACCAACCGGAAGATCGGCGAACACGGGCTGGAGCTGCTGCGCGACATCGCTGCCCGCAAAAAGGCCGAGGGCCGCGGTGACGAGCCGGTGAACGTCTTGACCCACTGCAACGCCGGTTGGATCGCGACCGTCGACTACGGCACCGCGCTGAGCCCGATCTACCAGGCCCATGACGAGGGCATGAAAGTCCATGTCTGGGTGGACGAAACGCGCCCGCGCAACCAAGGCGCGGCGCTGACTGCCTGGGAGCTCGGCGCCCACGGCGTGCCGCACACGGTGGTGAGCGACAATGCCGGCGGCCACCTGATGCAGCACGAGAAGGTGGACATCGTGATCGTGGGCACCGACCGGGTGACGCGGCGCGGCGACGTGGCCAACAAGATCGGCACCTACCTTAAGGCGCTGGCGGCCAAGGACAACGGCGTGCCCTTCTGGGTGGCGCTGCCGCACTCGACCTACGACCCGCGGGTGGATGACGGCGTGCGCGAGATCCCGATCGAGGAACGCTCCGCCGCCGAGGTGACGGACCTGACGGGCAAGGCCGCCGACGGGTCCATCGTTTCGGTGCGCGTGGTGGCCGAAGGATCGGCGGCCGCGAACCCGGCCTTCGACGTGACGCCGGCGCGGCTGGTGACCGGGCTGATCACCGAGCGCGGGCGCTGCGAGGCCTCCGAGGTCGGGCTGGCGGGGCTGTACCCGGACCGCGACTGAGCGACTCGCCCGCGCGGCGGGGGCGTTCCTCCCCGGCGCCGCGCGGTGACGCCGGGCGGCCGGGTCAGGGTGCGCCGAGGCTGCCGCGAGATCGGGCGAGCAGGGCTTGCGAGGCAGGCATGTTGTAGGCGACCGGAGCAGTGCGCCCGGACCGGCGGGCTGCTTCGCACCCACCCACGGCTTGTTGCCTGGCACCGCCCCGCACATCGTTCGCCGATTGAATCGGGGAACGCCTCATGAGCCTTACACGGAAGCCCGCCAGCCGCACGCGCACGGCGGTTGCCGCCAATCTTGGCGCCGTCCTGGAATGGTTCGACCTTGTCCTCTACGCGCTGTTCGCCGTGGTGCTGGGCCGCACCTTCTTTCCCACCACCGACCCGAACGTGTCGCTGCTGCTCTCGCTGGGGGCCTTCGCCATTTCCTGGCTGGTGCGGCCGCTCGGCGCGGTGGTGATCGGCGCTTATTCGGACCGCGTGGGGCGTAAGCCGGGGCTGACGCTTTCGGCCGGGCTGATGATGCTGGGCACGGCGATGATCGCCTTCATGCCTGGCTACGACACGATCGGGCTGGCGGCGCCGGTGCTGGTGATGGTGGCGCGCATGGTCCAGGGCTTCTCCGCCGGCGGCGAGTTCGGCAGCGCCACCGCCCTGCTCGCCGAGCAGGATCCGAACCGGCGCGGCTTCTATGCCAGCCTGCAATGGGCGGCCTCGGGCCTGTCGGTGCTGCTGGCCTCGCTGGCTGCTTACGCCGTCAACACGACCTTGACGCCCGATCAGGTCGCGAGCTGGGGCTGGCGCGTGCCCTTCATGTTCGGCCTGCTGATCGGCCCGGTGGCGCTGTATATCCGCAGCCAGCTGGACGAGCCCGAGGAGTTCCTCCGTGCTGAGAAGGCCGAGCGGCCGATGGCCGAACTCCTGCACATGGACAAGACGCGCGTGCTGCTGGGTGCCGGGATCGTCGCGGCGGGGGCCTGCGGCTCCTTCCTCAACACCTACATGCCGACCTTCGCCTTCACCAAGCTCGGCCTGCCGCAGTCGCAGGCGCTGCTGGGCACCATCGCCGCGGGGCTGGTCAACACGCTGCTGCCGCCGGTCTTCGGCGCGCTGTCCGACCGCGCCGGGCGCGCCAAGGTGATGGCGGTGACGGGCGTGCTGGGACTGCTGATGATCTACCCTCTGTTTCGCTGGCTGATCGCTTCGCCTTCGACCGTGACGCTGGTGACGATCCAGGCGCTGATCGCACTGGTGTTCTACTGCGGCTACTACGCCACCGTGCCGGCGGCGCTGGCGGACCTGTTTCCGGTGCGGCGGCGCACCTCGGGCGTGTCGATCGCCTATGTTCTGGCCCAGACGCTGTTCGGCGGCGTGACGCCGCTGGTGGTGGGATGGATCGTGGCGACCACCGGCGACCCCACCAGCCCGGGCCTCTACCTGGGCGCCGTGATGCTGCTGAGCCTGGTCTGCCTGGCCGCGAGCGCGCGCCTCTTGAGCGGGCCGGCCATCCTGCACGACGCGCGGGCTTAACGGGTCGGGCACGGGGGTGCGGGCGGATGGGCCTCGCTTTCCGCCCCGGCGCCTGCCCGACGTGGTGGCCGGAACGACGCGGCGGTCGGCCGCGGCTGGGAAACGACCGCCTCAGAGCGGAAGTGGCGCTTCCGTCTTGACCTCCTCCATCACGGCGTAGGTCCGGGTTTCCCGCACGCCCGGCAGCGCCAGCAGGACCTTGCCCAGGAAGTCTCGATAGGCGGCCATGTCGCGCACCCGCGCCTTCACCAGATAGTCGAAGCCGCCCGCCACCATGTGGCATTCCAGCACTTCCGGCGCCCGACCCACGGCCTCGGCGAAGCGGCCGAAATTCTCGGGCGTCGTCTTGTCCAGCAACACCTCCACGAAGACCAGCAGCCCGAAGCCCAGCCGGTGCGGGTCGAGCCGCGCCGCGAAGCCGGTGATGAGGCGGTCCTTCAGGAGACGGCGCAGCCGTTCGCTGGTGGCCGCCGGCGACAGGCCGATCCGGTCGGCGAGTTCGAGGTTGCTGATCCGCCCTTCGCGCTGAAGCACCGCCAGGATCATACGGTCGGTCCGGTCGATCTCCGCCATTCTGCTTACGAACTCCGCTTCTGGCCGTGAAAGCTTCGGCGATGGCTCAAACACGCCGCTTCTTCTTCGGCACGCCTGGTCATACCTTCGGAAGGGGCTCGCTGCGAACCCTCTTCCGCCCCGGAGCCACGCGATCCATGAGTTCCCAGCCCTCCCCCGCGCGGGCCGAGCCCGCCCCGTTCCGCGACTTCGCCGGGGCGCTGGTGCCCCATTCGCCGCTGCGCGCGGCGATCACCGCAGCCTGTCGCCGGCCGGAGGTGGAATGCCTGCCGCCCCTGCTCCGGGCCGCGGCGCTTCCGGCAGCGGCGGAGGTGCGGGCGGCCGCCTTGGCCAGCCGCTTGGTCTCGGCGCTTCGCCGCAAGAAGCGCGGGGGCGGGGTGGAAGCGCTGGTGCAGGAATTCTCGCTCTCCTCGGCCGAAGGCATTGCGCTGATGTGCCTGGCGGAAGCGCTGCTGCGCATCCCCGACGACGCCACGCGCGACGCGCTGATCCGCGACAAGATCGGCGCGCCGGGGATGGACTGGCGCGCCCATGCCGGCGGCTCCCGGTCGATCTTCGTCAACGCGGCGAGCTGGGGCCTGGTGGTTACCGGCAAGCTCAGCGCGACGCACAGCGAGGCGGGCCTGGGCGCCGCGCTGACCCGCCTCGTCGCCCGCGCGGGCGAGCCGGTGGTGCGTCGCGGCGTCGATCTCGCGATGCGGCTGATGGGCGAGCAGTTCGTCATGGGCGAAACCATCGACGAGGCGCTGCGCCGCAGCCGCGATGCCGAGCGCCGGGGCTTCCGCTATTCCTACGACATGCTGGGCGAGGCGGCGATGACGGCCGCGGATGCCGAGCGCTACCGCGCCGAGTACGAGCGCGCGATCCACGCCATCGGCGCGGCCTCCGCCGGGCGCGGCATCGAGGACGGGCCGGGCATCTCGGTCAAGCTGTCGGCGCTGCACCCGCGCTATTGCCGTGCCCAGCGCGACCGCGTGATGCGGGAGCTGCTGCCGCGCCTGGCCGACCTCGCGGCGCTGGCGCGGCGCTACGACATCGGGCTGAACATCGACGCCGAGGAAGCGGACCGGCTGGAGCTCTCGCTCGACCTGCTCGAAGCGCTCTGCCACGACGAGCGGCTGGCGGGCTGGAATGGCGTGGGCTTCGTGATCCAGGCCTACGGGCGCCGCGCGCCCTTCGTGGTCGACTTCGTGGTGGACCTCGCCCGGCGCACCGGGCGGCGGATGATGGTGCGGCTGGTCAAGGGCGCCTACTGGGACAGCGAGATCAAGCGCGCGCAGGTGGACGGGCTCGAGGACTTCCCGGTCTTCACGCGCAAGGTCCACACCGACGTGAGCTACCTGGCCTGCGCGCGCCGGCTGCTGGCGGCGCCCGACGCGGTGTTCCCGCAATTCGCCACCCACAACGCCCGCACCGTGGCCGCGATTCATGAGATGGCCGGTCCGGAACGCTGGCAGCCCGGGCAGTACGAGTTCCAGTGCCTCCACGGCATGGGCGAGCCGCTCTACGAGGAGGTGGTCGGGCACAATGCCCTGAACCGCCCCTGCCGCATCTACGCGCCGGTGGGTACGCACGAGACGCTGCTGGCCTACCTCGTGCGCCGGCTGTTGGAGAACGGCGCCAACTCCTCCTTCGTGAACCGCATCAACGACCCGGCCGTGCCGGTGGAGGCGCTGGTGCGCGACCCAGTGGCAGAGGCCGCGTCGCTCCGCCCGGTGGGGCGGCCGCATGACGGCATCGCCGCACCGCGCGCGCTGTTCGGCGAAGCACGACGCAACTCCGCAGGGTTGGACCTGTCGGATGAGAACCGGCTCGCCGAACTGGCCGGGGTGCTGGCCGCCGGGCGCGCGCCGCTGCACGCCGTGCCGCTGGTCGTGGGGGGCAAAGGCACGGGCACGTCGCGCGAGGTCCGCAACCCCGCCGACCAGGGGGACCTCGTCGGCACCGTCACCGAGGCCGACGCGGCCACGGTGGAGGCCGCGCTGGCCGCAGCGGTAGCCGGCGCCCCCAGCTGGACCGAGACGCCGCCAGCGGAGCGCGCCGCGATCCTGGAGCGGGCCGCCGCGCTGATGGAGACCGGCTTGCCGGCGCTGCTGGGGTCCATCGTGCGCGAGGCCGGCAAGACCCTCGCCAACGCCGTGGGCGAGGTGCGCGAGGCGGTGGACTTCCTGCGCTACTACGCGGCGCAGGCGCGCGGCTTCGATGCCGGCACGCACGCGCCGCTCGGGCCGGTGGTCTGCATCTCGCCCTGGAACTTCCCGCTGGCGATCTTCACGGGCCAGGTCGCGGCGGCACTGGCGGCCGGCAACCCGGTGCTGGCCAAACCCGCCGAGGAAGCGCCGCTCATCGCGTCGCTCGCGGTGGGTATTCTACGCGAGGCCGGGGTGCCGCCGGCAGCGCTGCAACTGCTGCCGGGCGACGGAACGGTGGGCGCCCAGCTGGTGGCGGATGCGCGGGTGGAGGGCGTGATGTTCACCGGGTCTACCGCGGTGGCGCGGCTGATCGCGGAGCAGCTCGCCGGCCGGCTCGGTGCCTCGGGACAGCCGGTGCCGCTCGTGGCCGAGACGGGTGGGCAGAACGCGTTGGTGGTGGACAGTTCGGCGCTGGCGGAACAGGTGGTGGCCGATGTGCTGGCCTCGGCCTTCGACAGTGCCGGGCAGCGCTGCTCGGCGCTGCGCGTCCTGTGCCTGCAGGAAGAGGTGGCCGACCGGATCCTGTCCATGCTCCGGGGCGCGCTGGCGGAGCTCCGGGTGGGCAACCCCGATCATCTCGCCACCGATGTTGGGCCAGTGATCTCCGCCGAAGCGCGCGAGAACATTCAGCGGCACATCAACGCGATGGCGGGTTCAGGCCACCCCACCCACGCGCTGCCTCTGCCGCAGGAATGCCGCGACGGTTTCTTCGTGGCGCCCACGATCGTCGAAATCCACGGCATCGCCGAGCTCCGGCACGAGGTCTTCGGCCCGGTGCTGCACATCCTGCGCTTCCGGCGCGACGGGCTGGAGGCCCTACTGCGATCAATCAACGCCACGGGCTACGGCCTGACCTTCGGCGTGCATTCGCGCCTCGACGAGACGGTGCTGGCCGCCACGTCGCGGGCGGCGGCAGGCAACCTTTACGTCAACCGTAACCTGATCGGCGCCGTGGTGGGCGTGCAGCCCTTCGGCGGTCACGGTCTGTCGGGCACGGGGCCCAAGGCGGGCGGGCCGCTCTACCTGCGCCGCCTCCTCGCGCGGTGTCCCGCCGCGCCGGACCTGCCTCCCACGGCGCTCCCCGCCGCGGTGCGGGACCTGACCGACTGGCTGCGCGAGCGCGGCGAGGCGGCGCTGGCGGCGCGCTGCGAAGCACAGGCCGCGGTCTCGCGCGTCGGGCTTGACTTGGCGCTGCCGGGCCCCGTGGGCGAGAGCAACCGCTATGCGCTGCAGCCGCGCGGCACGGTGCTGTGCCGCGCCGAAACGTGCGACGGGTTGATGCTGCAATTGGCAGCGGCTTTCGCCACCGGCAACGCGGTCTGCCTGCATCCGGACAGCGAAACGCTGTGGCCGGCTGACGGGCCGGTGGCCCTGGTGACGCGCGGAGGTGATGCAGCCGGGGCGGATGCTGTGCTGTTCGAGGGCGAAGCGGCGGCGCTGCGGCGATGCTGCCGCGAGGTGGCCGCGCTGGACGGTGCGATCCGCCCTGTGGTCGCGGCCTCGTTGGAGGCGGATATCCCCTATCTCCTCGACATGCTGCTGCTGGAACGGTCGGTCAGCACCAACACGGCCGCCGCGGGCGGTAACGCGAGCCTGATGAGCCTTTGAACGGCCCCAGGCCGCATCGCGCCTCGGCGCCCGGTTCGGGGCGCGTCATCGCGCAGTGGGAGGGTCCCGCGTTTCGCCGTTCCCGGGTGGGTGTCGCCACTGGCGGCGTGGCGCGAACGGTCCAACACTGCGAGCCGGAATCGTCCGGGTCGCCCGACCAGCATCCGAGCCTGGCCGACAGCGATTTCGGGGCTGCTGGCCGCCTTCGTGCAAGAAGCGAGGATCGTCCCATGTTGCGCCGCGAGGCTCTCCTTTCCCTCCTGCTGCTGGGTAGCCCCTTGAGCAGCCTCGCCGCCCAGGAAGTTCCCTCGCCCGCATCCTGCGGCGCCGGGGCAAGCTGCGCCGGGCGGCTGGTGTTCTTCGGGACGCTTGGCAACGAGATCCGCGCAGCTCGCTTCAATCCGGCCACGGGCCGGCTGAGCGATCTGGGTATCGTAGCCCAGCTGGAGCGTCCGACCTGGCTCGTGGGCGGTATGGATGCCGGGACGCTCTACGCCGTCAGCGAAACCGGCAACGACGGCCGGAGCGAGGCCACGGTTCACAGCTTCGCCGTGGACCCGGCCACCGGGCACTTGAGCGAGCGCAACGCGGTGGGCTCGGGTGGCGGTGGGGCGACGCACCTCGCGCTCGATCCGGCTTCGCGAACACTGTTCGTGGCCAATTTCGGGACCGGCCACGTCAGCGCGCTGCCGGTCGAGGAGGACGGCCACCTGGGCGCGGCGGCCTCGCGGCAGCAGGACCGGGGCACGGGGCCGAAGCCGCGGCAGCACAGCGCCCACGCCCATGGCGTCACGGTCGCGCCCGGCGGACGCTTCCTGCTGGTGCCCGATCTCGGCGCCGATCGGGTCTTCGTGTACCGCTTCGACCCGGCGACGCGGGCGCTCACGCCGCATGACCCACCCTGGGAAACGGTCGAGGCCGGCAGCGGGCCTCGGCACCTCGTGTTCTTCCCCGACGGCCACTTCGCCTTCTTGGACAGCGAGCTGACCGGCGAAGTCACGGTGTTCCGCTGGGATGGCGGGCTGGGCCGGCTGCACCGGGTGGAAACCCGCTCCACCTACGCCGCCGGCACGGAAGGCGATCGGAGCGCTGCCGAGATCGCCAGCTCGGCGGATGGCCGGTTCCTTTACGTGTCCAACCGTCGTGCCGCGGACGAGATCGTGGTGTTTCGCGTGGACGCCGCGAGCGGCGCGCTGAGCGAGGTGCAGCGTCTCGGCAGCGGTGGAACATCGCCCTGGAGCTTCACGCTGGCACCGGGAGGGCACTGGATGCTGGTGGCCAACGTGGAGTCCGGCTCGGTGGAGGTGCTGCGCGTCGACCCCGTGACCGGCAGGCTGGAGAGCAGCGGAAACCGCTTAGTGGTGCCGAAGCCCACCAACGTCACCTTTCTGCCGGGCTGAGACCGGCGAAAGACCTGGACCGCCCGTGCGAGCGCGGGGCGGTCACGGGCTTTGGCGCCGCCCTGGCGGTGCGGCGTACCGGCGCGATGCTTCGCCGGGTGCAGGCGCGCCCGGCGGTGCGGCCGCCGCGGTTCAACTTCCGTGGCTTAACCCTGCGCCTCGCGGGCGCGGCGGACCCTCTCGTTCAGCTCCGTCAGGGTTTCGCCGAAGCGATGCTCCGCTTCCGCGGTGCGCAGGGGTTTCACGCGCTCCACCAGGATCTCGGGCGGCGTCGACTGCTGTGCGAAGAGGGCCATCACCTCGTCGATGAACTCCTCCAGCGGCTGATAGCCGGAGCGCGTGGACTGTCCGGGCGTCAGGTCGGTCTGCACGGCGGGCGGCGCCAGCTCGATCACCTCGACCTTGTTCTTGAGCGCCTCGCGCAGGCTGACGGTGTAGGAATGGATCGCGGCCTTGGTGGCACAGTAGGTCGGCGTTGCCACCAGCGGCACGAAGGCCAGGCCGGAGGTCACGTTCACGATCGCCGCGTCCGCCTGCGCCGTGAGGTGGCCGATCAGCGCGTCGGTCATGCGGATGGGGCCGAGGAGGTTGGTGGTGATCGTCGCCTCGGCGTCGCCGAGGTCGCGCCCTTGGTCCAGCGCCTCGAAGCGCATGATGCCCGCGTTGTTGATCAGGACGTTGAGCGCCGGGTTCTCGGCAAGGACCCGGCGGGCGAAGTCCGCGACGCCTTCCGCGCTCTCGACGTCGAGCACCATGGCGCTCATGCGGGGACGGCCGGCAATGGCCTGCTCCAGCGCCTCGCGCCGACGACCGGCCACAATCACGCTGTTGCCGAGGTCGTGGAAGCGCTGGGCCAGGGCCGCGCCGATGCCGGAGCCGCCGCCGGTGATCAGGATGGTGTTGCCGGTCTGCTTCATGCGGTGGTGCTTTCCTCGGGTGACTGTGCGGCACTATCTGTGCGGTCGCGATCGGCGGGAAAGAAGGCACCCGAGAGAATGAGACTTACCCAGTGGAGAGTGTCGCGTGTCCGCCCCGCCCTTTGACGACCAGGCCATCACCCGAGCGCGCCGGACGGCGCAGCGGCCATCGCCGGCCGAGGTTGATCCGAAGGTCGTGGCCCTGGTCACGCAGTTGATCGGGCGCGTCGCCGACAAGTGGACCATGCTGACCCTGGAGGTGCTGGAGGAGCACGGCGAGCAGCGCTTCACCCAGCTGGCGCGACGGGTCGACGGCATCAGCCAGAAGATGCTGACCCAGACCTTGCGGCAGATGGAGCGCGACGGGATGGTGTCGCGGCGGGTGCACGCCGTGGTGCCGCCGCGCGTGGACTACCGGCTCACGGAACTCGGCGCCGGGTTGGGGGCGGCTTTCTGCGGCGTGTGGATCTGGGCCGAGGAGAACCTGCTCCGGGTAGAGGCGGCGCGGCGGGCCTTCGACGAGCGTGCCGGCGAGGCGGCCGGGGACCGGTAGGGGCGTTCCGCGGCACGTCGGCCGAAAACGCCAACGGCCGGGACGGGGTCCCGGCCGGCGTCTTGATCCGCTGGCGCCAGGCCGCGGGGTGATCCTTTGGAGCTGCCGGCCCTTCCGGCCGCAGCGCCCGCTTCCTCAGGCCACCACGCCCAGCGTGGGCAGGCGGTCGGACTGGGTGCGGCGCTCCAGCATCACGAGGCCGCCCACGAGCATCAGGCAGGCCGACAGGCTGCCGATGGCAACGGGCAGCGCGACGTCCTGGCTGTTGGCCAGGTTGCCGAGCAGGGTCACCACGTTGGCCAGGATCACGGCGAAGCCGGTGAAGACCAGGGCGAGGGCGAAGCGGTTCATACTGTGCCTCCAGGGGGGCGGAGAAGCTTGGGCGCGGAAGCTGGGTTGCTTCCTGCTTCATGGGTAGGAAACACCCCGCTCACGGCATCACGGGGTCGTTATCGTGGCGCAAATGAGGCATTTTGCCCGGCGGTGTCCCACTTGGCGGTCGTGGCAGTGGCAGCCATCCATCACCCATCGCCATTGCACGCTTCTTGCTGGCAAGGTGGCACCTCGATGCCGACCGGAGCCTGAGTCCCTTCCCATGCGTTCCTCCCCGCCTGCCGCCCGCCGCCGCCCAATCCTGCTTGCCCTGGCCCTGCCCTTGCTGGCCGCCGGCATTACCCTGACGGTCGTGGCGCCGGCGGGCACCGCGTTGGCCCAGGCGCCCGCCGCCTCGGGGCAGCCGCTGCGCACCGCGGTGGACGGGACCTTCGCGCCGCACGCCTTTCCGAAGCTCGACGGCGGGGTGCAGGGCTTCAACGTGGACCTGTTCACCGAGGTGGCGCGCCGGCTCGGCCGTCCGATCACCGTCGACAGCGCGTCCTTCTCGGGGCTGGTGCCGGCGCTGAATGCCGGGCGCTACGACTTCATCGCCGCACCGGTGACGGTGACGCCGGAGCGCGCCGAAAGCCTGCTCTTCACCGAGGGCTACCTCTACACCGAGTTCCAGTTCGGCATCCGCCAGGGCTCGGCGCCGATCACCTCGCTGGCCGACATCAAGGGCAAGGTCATCGCGGTGAACAAGGGCTCGGCCTATGACGCCTGGGCGCAGGCCAACAGCGAGAAGCTGGGCTTCACCTTCCAGACCTACGACACCAACCCGGACGCGGTGCAGGCGGTGATCTCGGGACGGGCCTATGCCGTGTTGGCAGGCAACACGGTGGTGAAGTACGCGGCATCGCGCCAGCGGCAGCTGGTGCCCGACTACGTCATCAAGGAAACCCGCGCCCACTGGGCCGCGCCCTTCCGTCGTGACGAGGTGGCGCTGCGCAACCAAGTCGAGGACGCGCTGGAATGCATGAAGCGCGACGGCACCGTGGCCAAGCTGAGCGAGAAGTGGTTCGGCTCCACCCCCGCCAAGGATGACGCCGAGAACACGCCCTTCCCGGGTTACGGCGTGCCGGGCCTGCCGGGCTACGACCCGACACCGCACGAGCCGCACTGCGGCTGAGGCGACTGGGTGACGGGCGAGGCGGCGGCGCCTGTCCACCCCACCCACCCTGCTGCGTCACCGCGAGGCCGTGCTACTTCTCCGGGGGGGCGACGTGGCCATTGCCGAGCGACCGTTGCCCCGCGTCCGGCCGAATGACGTGGCGCCGCCCGCGCGCGGCTGCGGTCGCTCGCAGCACCTGTTGCGCGGGGTGCCCTGCCCCGTTCCGCGCTGACCCTGATCGGATGGGACGTTCCGTCCCGCGAGTGAGCTGACCTTGGATTCCGGCTTCGTTTTCTCGTTCCTGAACCCGCGCGTCGCGGCCCAGTACTGGCCAGCCGTGGCGGGCGGATTCGCGCTGACCGTGGCGCTGGCGGCGCTGATCGTGGTGACAGGCCTCGCCGCCGGGCTGATCCTGGCTGTAGTGCGGGCGCTGCGCATCCGCGTGCTGAACTGGGCCATCATCTTCGCGGTGGACCTGCTGCGAGCGCTGCCGCCGCTGGTGATCCTGGTGCTGCTGTACTTCGGCCTGCCCTCGGCCGGGCTGTCGCTGTCCGGCTTCTGGGCAACCTGGCTGGCGCTGAGCCTGGTGCTGGCCGCCTTCGCCGAGGAAATCTTCTGGGCCGGCATCACCGCGGTGCCGGAAGGACAGTGGGACGCGGCGCGGGCGCTGGGGATGCGCTTCATGCCGGTCCTCCTGCTGGTGGTGCTGCCGCAGGCGGTGCGGATGGTGATCCCGCCACTGACCAACCGCACCATCGCCATCACCAAGGGCACGGCGCTGGCCTCGGTGGTGGGCGTGTCGGAGATCCTGGGTGCATCGCAGTCGGCCATGTCCTTCTCGGCCAACCCGACGCCGCTGACACTGGGGGCGATCGCCTACGCGATCCTGTTCCTGCCGGTGGTGGGCGCCGGACGCTGGATCGAGCACCGCTTCACCCTGCGCGGGCGGCGGAGCTGAGGCATGAACGACTTCCTCGACGCCTTCTTCGACTTCGACATCATCCGCCAGGCGCTGCCGATCCTCTGGGCGGGGCTGAAGCAGACAGTGCTGCTGTCGCTCATGGCGGTGCCGCTGGGCGTGCTGGGCGGGTTCCTGATGGCCTTTGGCGCGCGGGCACGGTCGCGCTGGCTGCGCTGGCCCGCGGTGGCCGTGTGCGACGTGTTCCGCGCCGTGCCGCCGCTGGTGCTATTGGTGTTCCTGTATGCCGGGCTGCCCTTCACCGGCCTCGACATCGGGGCCTGGGGCGCGGTGGCGGTGGGCTTCTTTCTCAACACCGGCGCCTATTATGGCGAGATCCTGCGCGCGGGCCTCGACAGCGTGGCAAAGGGCCAGGATGAGGCCGCACGTGCGTTGGGGCTGCGGCCCTGGCAAGCGATGCTGCTGGTGGTGCTGCCGCAGGCGGTGCGCAACGTGCTGCCCGACCTCGTGAGCAACACGCTGGAGGTGGTGAAGCTGACCTCTCTCGCCTCGGTGGTGGCGCTGCCAGAGCTGCTGTTCCAGGCGCGTCAGGCGCAGAGCGTTACCTACAACGCGTCACCGATCGTGGCAGCGGCCGCGATCTACTTCGTGCTGCTCTGGCCCGTGGTGCGGCTGTTGTCACGACTGGAGAACCGCGCGGTGCGCGGGCGGGGCTAAAAACCGCCCGTCGCCGGACTACCGCCGCGCCCGCGCGGGCAGGGCCTCACCTTCACGCCCTAGCGGTCACGCCATGGTCGCCAGGTCGCGCAGCCGGATCTGGTGCTGCAGCGGCTCACCCCGCAGGAAGCGGGTGATCTCTTCGATCACCAACGCCGTCATGCGCTGCGTTTCGGGCCCTTCCGCACCGGCGATGTGGGGGGTCAGGAACACGTTGGCGATGTCGTAGAGCGGGTGATCCGGCGGCAGCTCGTCCGGCTCGGTGACGTCGATCACCGCGTCGAGGCGGCCGCTGCGCGTTTCGTCGACCAGCGCCTCCTGCTCGACCAGGCCGCCGCGCGCGGTGTTCACCAGCACCGCGCCGTCGCGCATCAGCGCGAGCCTGCGCCGGTCGATCATGTTGCGCGTGGCGGGCAGCAGCGGCGCGTGCAGGCTGACACAGTCGGACTGCGCCATCAAATCGTCCAGCGGCAGCAGCGTTGCGCCCAGCGCGGCGGCGTCCTCCTCCGTCAGCATTGGGTCATGCAGCAGCACGCGCAGGTCAAAGGGGCGCAGGAGCTCGATCACCCGGCGGCCGATGCGCGAGGCCCCGACGATGCCCACCGACTTGCGGTAGTTGCCCAGGCCACGCGCGTGATTGCTCCAGGGCTTCTCGGCCGCGCGGCGTTCCCGGTACAGGCGGTTGAGGCGGAACACCTGCTTGTTGGCGAACAGGATCGCGGCCAGCGCGTATTCCGCCACCGGCACCGCATTGGCATCCGCGGCGTTGACCACCGCCACGCCGCGCTCCCACACCGCCGGCGCCAAGTGTCCCTTCACCGTGCCCGCGACGTGGGCCACCAGGCGTAGGCGCGGCATGGCGTCGAGCACGGCATCGTCCACGGCGGGCGAGCCCCAGCCGGTGACCAGCACCTCGGCACGGCGCAGCAGCGGCGCCAGGGCCGGATCGTGGAAGTCACGCACGGGCTCGGGGTGGAGGATGTCGAGCAGTTCCGCGAGGCGGGCGTGCTGCGCCTCGCTGATGGTTTCCGGGTTGCGCTGCGGATTATACGCCAGCAGGGCGGGTGGCCTGATCATGCGGTTCTCGCTTCCTCGGACCTGATCGCGCAAGGGGATGAGCCCTGCTGCCAGTCTCTCGTGTTTGTCGGGCCGTGCGCGCGGGGATGCCACGCCTTCAACCGGTGCGGAGGCTGAGGGCCCGGGCCTGCACCGTCAAGCTCACCCATCGGGTGAGGACATCCCGTGCTTGACGCGCGGGGACAGCGGGTGAACTATCCGGTTACTTAAAGGAAGCACCCGCCGGCAACAGGCGGGATCATGGGAAGCGGCCGGATCTCAGCGTGACCGTTCCGGGAGCCGGGGCCGTTCCCAGCAGGGAAGGACACGCCGCATGAACGAGTTCCGTCGCCGCAGCCTCCTGGGGGCCGGCCTGGGCCTGGGTGCGCTGGCCGCCACTGGCACCTCGCACCGGGCCGAAGCCGCCGAAACGCGCATGGCTGTGCAGTGGTTCGGTGCGAATGATCGCGCCAAGCGCACCTTCGCGGTGATCGACCTGTTCGAGAAGCGCAACCCGGGCGTGAAGATCAACGGTGAGTACGGCAACTCCACCGACTACTGGCAGAAGATCAATACGCAGATCGCGGGCCGCAACGGGCCGGACGTGTTCCAGACCGAGCCCAACAGCATCGCGGACTACGCACGCCGGGGCGCGCTGCTGGCGTTGGACCCGCTGCTGGGCAAGGCGATTGACACCTCAGGCTTCAGCCCGGAGATGCTCGACCTGTGCCGTATCGACGGCAAGGTTTACGGGCTGGGACTGGGGCTGAACTCCTTCGGGATGCTCTACGACTCAGAGGTGTTCACCAAGGTCGGCATGGCGCCGCCGGACGAGAAGACCAGCTGGGACGACTACGCGAAGCTGAGCGTGGAGCTGACCAAGGCCAACAAGCGCGATGGCTGGTTCGGCAGCTGCGACGGCAGCCGCTACTCGCACGCGCTGAACGTGTGGCTGCGGCAGCGCGGCAAGGACCTGTTCAACAACGACGGCAAGCTGGACTTCACCGCCGACGAAGCGGGGGAATGGTTCAGTTACTGGGACAAGATCCGCAAGGCCGGCGGTTGTGTGCCGGCCGACGTGGCCTCGCAGGATCAGAGCTCGATCCAGACCATGCCACTGGTGCTGAACAAGGCGGGCCTGGCGCTGATGTATTCCAACCAGCTGGTCGGCACGCAGGACGTCGTGCCGTTCAAGCTGGGGTTGACGGTGTATCCGAACGGCGGGCCGGGCGCGAAGCCGGGGTTGTTCTATCGTCCGGCGTTGATCTGGAACATGTACGTGCGCGGCCGGAACCAGGAGATGGCGGCGAAGTTCGTGAACTTCTTCCTCAACGACCCGGAGGCGGTGAAGATCCTGGGGGTCGAACGCGGCGTGCCGATGGGGCAGAAGATGCGTGATCTGGTGATGCCCGACCTCAACGAGCTCGAGCGCAAGACCGTCGACTACATCAACTTCATTGCCGACAAGGTCGGGCCCTACCCGCCGCCGCAGCCGGTGAATTCCAACCAGTTCACCAACATTATCCTGCGCGCCGTGGCCGACGAGGTGGCCTTCGGACGCATCTCGCCGAGCGAAGGCGGCCGTAAGCTGATCAACGATACCAACGCGGTGCTGTGAGGGTGGGCACGATCCTGGACCGCCTGCGAAGCAACCCGCTGCGCACGCGAGACGACGCGCGGCAGCTGCTGCTCGACCTCAACGCCCCGCTGCGCGCGGGTTTCAGCCCCGGTCGGGCGCAGGTGCGGCTCGGCCTCGACAGCGCGCATTTCGACCGCAAAGCAGAATGGTTCGAGGGTTTCGCGCGTCCGCTCTGGGGCCTGGCGCCGCTGGTGGCGGGCGGCGGGCACTTCGAGGGCTGGGAGGATTTCCGCGAAGGCTTCCGCAACGGCACCGACCCGAAGCACGCGGAATACTGGGAAGAGCCCGGTGACCACGACCAGCGCTCGGTGGAAATGGCGGCGGCGGGCTTCGCGCTGGCACTGACGCCCGAGGAACTGTGGACGCCGCTCTCGCCCGAGGCGCGTGGCAACGTCGCGCGTTGGCTGGGCTCGATCCAACGGGTCGCGATGGCCGACAACAACTGGCACTTCTTTCCGGTGATGGCGGGGCTCGGCCTTCAGCGCGTGGGTGAGCCGATCGACGAGGCCTCGCGCGACCGGCACCTGGCGCGGCTCGACGAGTTCTACCTGCGCGATGGTTGGTACGGCGACGGGATCGACGGCTACATCGACCACTACAACGGCTTCGCGATCCAGTTCTACGGGCTGATCTACGCCGCGCTGGCGGGGGATCGGGACCCGGAGCGCGCGGCGCGCTACCGCGACCGGGCGGCGCAGTTCGCCCAGGGGTTCCAGCACTGGTTCGGCGCGGACGGGGCGACGCTGGCGATGGGGCGCTCGCTCACCTACCGCTTCGCCACCGCGGCCTTCTGGGGCGCCCTGGCCTATGCCAACGTCGAAGCGCTGCCCTGGGGCGTGATCCGCGGGCTCTGGGCGCGGCAGATCCGCTGGTGGATGGAACAGCCGATCACCGACGAGGCCGGGCGGCTGCGGATCGGCTATCGCTGGCCCAACATCCTGATGAGCGAGAACTACAACTCGCAGGGCTCGCCCTACTGGGCCTTCAAGGCCTTCCTGCCGCTGGCCCTGCCTGAGGATCACCCCTTCTGGCAGGCAGAGGAAGCGCCGCACCCCGTGGCGGATGGCGTGACCACGATTCCGGGCGCCTCGCTGGTGGTGCAGCGTCAGGGCGGCGACGTGTTCGCGCTGCCGGGCGGGCCGACGCGCACGCATATGCGCGGCGCCGTCGATAAGTACGCGAAGTTCAGCTACTCGACGCATCTCGGCCCCACCGTCGAGGCGGAGCGCTGGATCGAGTACGGCTGCTGCGGCGACAACATTCTGGCCGTCAGCCCCGACGGGCAGGACTGGCATATGCGGCGCGCGATCCTGGGACGTCGTGTCGGCGAGGACTGGATTGAAGCCTCCTGGCGGCCGCTGCCCGAGGTGTCGGTGGAAACCCTGCAGTTCTTCGAGGGTGGCTGGGAGATCCGGCTGCACGCGCTGGACACGCCGGTGGCGCTGCAGGCGGTGGAAAGCGGCCACGCGGTCCCCTGCCGGGTCGGGGCACGCGGCCGGCTGGCGGCGCTCTTCGCGCAGGAAGGAGGCAGCGGGGGCACGCTGCTGCGGGCGGGCGAGGCCTACGGTTCCGCCATCCTTGATCCGTCGGGGAAGCGCGTATCCGGGGTGCTCGACGTCATGCCGAATACGAGCCTGATGTTTCCCCAGGCCGCGGTGCCGGTGCTGGGCGCGCGACTGGGCCCCGGAACGCACCTGCTGGCCTCGGCGGTCTGGGCCGGCCGCGCCGAAGCGCCGGGCGAGGCACCCTCCGGGGCAGCAGTGCTGGAGCGCGCCTGCCGCTGCGGCGGCTGGGCGGCACGGCTGAAAGGAATGGTCTGGAGCCTCGACACCGTTGCCTTGCGGGAAGACCGGCGGGCCCTGGATCCTGCCTTCTAGGCAAGGTGGCGGCCCGGGTTAAGCCGGGCCGCCACCCTCCAGTGTTCTGTAAGATGTATGACGAACGGTCATAGGAGGCGAGGAAAAAGCGATGCGGGCGGTGGGGCCGCCCACTGCTAGAGCGGGCGACCGTCACAGCCGAGAAGCGACAAAGGAGGACACACCATGTCCAACGCCCCCACCATCGCCGGCCCCGATCCCGATACCCGCACGCCGCTCTTCACCCTGCCGCCGGGCAGCTGCGACGCCCATTGCCACATCTTCGGACCGGGGAGCCGCTACCCCTACGCCGCCGACAGCTCCTACATTCCGCCTGACGCGCCGCTGGAGATGTTCCAGGCGCTGCAGGCGAAGCTCGGCATCGACCGTGCCGTGATCGTCAACGCCAGCTGCCACGGTACCGACAACCGCCCCGTGACCGACGCGATCGCGCAGAGCGGCGGCCGCTATCGCGGCATCGCCACGATCACCGCCGAGGTCACCGACCGCGAGCTTCGCGACCTGAAGGAGGCCGGCATCGACGGCTGCCGCTTCACCTTCCTGCGCCGCCTGGGCCGCACGCCGGACCTGAGCGCCTTTCACGGCATCGTGGAGCGCATCGCGCCGCTGGGCTGGCACGTGGACGTGTACCTGGAGCCGAACTCGGTGGAGGAGTTCGGGCCGATCCTGCGGAAGCTGCCGATCCCCTACGTGATCGACCACATGGGCACCTCGCCCGCCGCTCAGGGCGTGGAGGCCAAGGGGTTCCAGGACCTGCTGGAGCTGCTGCGCACCGACGAGAAGTGCTGGGTCAAGGTCACGGGGCTGGAGCGTTCCACATCCATCGGCGCGCCCTTCGACGATGCGGTGCCACTGGCGGCGAAGCTGGTCGAGACGGCGCCGGACCGCGTGCTGTGGGGCACCGACTGGCCGCACCCGAACCTCAAGCGCATGCCCAACGATGCCGACCTGGTGGACGTGGTGCCGCGCTACGCGCCGGATGAGGCGGTGAGGCACAAGCTGCTGGTGGAGAACCCGTCGCGTCTCTACGGCTTTGCGCCATGAGCATGTCCCTGCCCGCGGCCGGTCCGGTTCACGGACAGGCCGGCGATGTGGGCCCCGCACGGGCGCAGCCCTGGTGGCGGCAGCTCTGGCCCTGGGTGATGCTGGCGATGGTGGCCGGCGTGGCGCTGGGCTACGCCGCGCCCGAGGCGGGCACGGCGATGCAGCCGCTCGGCGACGCCTTTATCCGGCTGATCCGCATGCTGATCGCGCCGATCATCTTCTGCACCGTGGTGCACGGCGTGGCCAGCATGGGCGACATGGCCAAGGTCGGCCGCGTCGCGCTCAAGGCGCTGATCTACTTCGAGGTCGTCACCACCGTCGCGCTGGTGTTCGGGCTGGTGATGGTGAACCTGACGCATCCGGGCACGGGGATGAACGTGGACGCTTCCACGCTCAACACCGCGGCGCTGGGCAACATCACGCGCCAGACGCATGAGGCGGGGGTGATCCCCTTCCTGATGAACATCATCCCCAACACGCTGATCGGCGCCTTTGCCGAGGGCAACGTGCTGCAGGTTCTGCTGATCTCGCTGATCGCGGGCTTCGCGCTCAGCTGGATGGGGCCTGCGGGGCAGCCGCTGGTGCAGCTGGTGGGCACGGTGTCGCAGATGCTGTTCCGCGGCGTGGCGATCGTGATGTGGGCAGCGCCCATCGGCGCCTTCGGGGCCATCGCCTTCACGGTGGGGCGCTTCGGGGCCACCTCGCTGTGGTCGCTGCTGGCGCTGCTGGGCTGGTTCTACGTCACCTGCATCCTGTTCGTGGTGGTGGTGTTCGGGGCGATCAGCGTCTTCTGCGGCTTCAGCCTTTTCCGGCTGATCCGCTACATCCGCGAAGAGCTGCTGATCGTCTTCGCCACCACCTCCTCGGAAACGGTGCTGCCGCGGCTAATTGCCAAGATGGAGGCGCTGGGCTGCGAGGAGGGCGTGGTCGGCCTCGTGGTGCCCACCGGCTATTCCTTCAACCTCGACGGCACCTGCCTGTACCTGGCCTTCGCCGCGGTGTTCCTGGCGCAGGCCACCAACACGCCGCTGGGCATCGAGCAGCAGGTCGGACTGCTGGCGGTGCTGCTGCTGGCCTCCAAGGGTGCGGCGGGCGTGGCGGGCGCCGCCTTCGTGGTGCTGGCGGCGACGCTGTCCTCGGTGGGGACGATCCCGGTCGCCGCGGTGGGGCTGGTGCTGGGCATCCACCGGCTGATGTCGGAAGGGCTGACGCCCACCAACCTCGTCGGCAACGCCGTCGCCACCATCGTGGTGGCGAAGTGGGAGGGCTCGCTCGACGAGGCGCGGATGCGCCGCGTGCTGGCGGGCGAGGCCCCGGCGCACTGACGGATACCCCGGGCGGCGGAGCATCGCCGCCCGGGAATCCCAGGAGGCCCTAAGGGCTGACCTAGATGGCGGGAACCGGCTTCGTGCGCCCCATCTCCCGCGTCTTGCCGGTGGGGCAAAGGTCCAGCAGCACGCAGCGGCCGCATTGCGGGTTCTGGAAGTGGCACACGCGCTGGCCGTGCAGCATCAGGATCTCGTGGTCGTCGTAGACCTGCTGCGCGTCCCATTCCTCAGGCAGCATCGCTTCCAGCACGCGGTGTGACGGGCCGACCGCGAGGTTGGCCGGGATCAGGCCCAGCCGAATCGCGACGCGGTGGTGATGGCTGTCCACCGGCAGGGCGCGCCGCCGCAGCGAGGAGAACGACAGCACCGCGGCGCTGGTCTTGGGACCGACGCCGGTGAGTTCCTCGAGCCAGGCACGCGCCTCGACGACGCTCATTCCCGCCAGATGGTCCAGCGTCAGGCGTCCCTGGCGCGCGGTGATCTCGCGCAAGGTGCGTTGCAGGGCCGGCGCCTTGGCTTCCGGCCAGGTGCAGGGCGAGAGCGCCCGCTCCACCTCGGCTACCGGCGCGTCGCGCACGGCTTCCCAATCCGGAAAGGCGGCACGGAGGTTTCGATAAGCCCGTGCGCTGTCCGCGTTCTTGGTGCGATGGGACAGCAGCGAGGACACCAGCTCATCCAGCGGGTCGAGCGCGTGAAAATAAGCGATGGGGCAGTTGTAGGCGCGGCACAGCCGCTCGTGCACCTCGATCAGCAGCGCACGTACCTCCGCGCTGGGCGTCAGGTCGTCCCTGCCACGTGGCCGTCGCGCTGTTGCCAAAGCCGTCGTCTCCTCCGGACCGGAACACAACGCCGCAGGTGGCGGAGAGGTTCGCGTCGATCGCGACCGTGGCTGCGGGTCGCATGGTTGCGGCTTCGCAAGATTGCAGGCCCAGGTCGCTTGTCAGGATCGCACCATGGACCGATCATGACATCCACGACAGGAAGCCGCCGACAAGGCGGCTCGGAGGATCATCGTTCCATGCTTCGCATGTTTGGCGCCCTGCTGGCGCTCGCCTGCTCGGTCAGCCCGGTGCTGGCCCAGGAGGCTTACCCCAACAAGCCGATCCGCGTGATCGTACCCTTCGCCGCGGGCGGCACCACCGACCTAGTGGCGCGGCTGGTGGGGCAGAAGATGAGCGAGAAGCTGGGCCAGCCGCTGGTGATGGACAACCGCGCCGGCGCCGGCGGCAACATCGGCTCCGACGCCTGCGCCAAGGCGCCAGGCGATGGCTACACGATCTGCATGGGCACCATCAGCTCCCACGCCATCAATGCCAGCATCTATCCCAAGATGCCCTTCGACAACCTGCGCGACTTCGCGCCGGTCGCGCTGCTGGGCTCGCAGCCCAACATGCTGGTGGTGGCGATGAACGTGCCGGCCGCGAACGTGACCGAGCTGGTGGCCCTGATGAAGGCCAAGCCCGGCTTCTATAACTACGGCTCCTCGGGCGTCGGCACCTCGATCCACCTGGCGGGCGAGCTGTTCACGCAGATGACCGGTACCGAGGCGGTACACGTGCCCTACCGTTCCTCGGGCCAGATCATGACCGATATGCTGGCCGGGCAGCTACCCATGGCTTTCGATAACTTCTCCTCCGGCTGGCCGCACGTGCGCGACGGGCGGCTGCGGGCGATCGGCGTCGGCTCGCGTGAGCGCATGGCGGTGGCGCCCGACGTGCCGACCATTGCCGAAACGCTACCGGGCTTCGAATCCCTCAGCTGGCACGGGCTCTTCGCCCCCGCCGCCACGCCGCCCGCGATCGTGGACCGGCTGAACGCCGAGGCACGCGCCGCGCTGGCGACGCCGGAGGTTCAGGCGCGCTTCCGGGAACTGGGCATCACCGCTGGGACCTACACGCCGGTGGAGTTCCGCGGCTTCGTGGCCAGCGAAACGCAGCGCTGGGGCGACGTCGCGCGAAAGGCCAACGTCCGGGCGGAGTAGCCGGCCGACATCCCCTCCCCCAAACATACCGGGGGAGGGTTCAGGCGGGGCGGCGTTTCGCCCGCCCTGGGCGGCGGTGGCTCAGCGCTGGCGCCAGGGAAGGCCCTCGGCCTTCCAGCCCGCAACCTTGCCGCGGTGGCCCTCGGCGTCCGGCGGTCCCTCGAAGCCATCGGCCACGTTGAAGGCCTTCGGATAGCCCGCCGCCTGGGCCGCCTGCGCCGCCGCAAGCGAACGGGCACCGGAGCGGCACAGGAAGTAGAGCGGGGTTTCCGCCGTGGCGCCGGCCCGGTGCAGGTGGTCGGTGAAGGACCCGTTCACCTGCATGGAGGGGTACAACTGCCAGGGGATCAGCGCGGGCTGCTTGCCGGCCTCGCCAAGGTCGGGCAGGCCGACGAAATTCCATTCGGCGTCGGTACGCACATCCACGAGAAGGGCCTTGGGGTCCGACTTCAGCGCTTCCCAGGCGGCGCTCGGCGCCACGTCCTCGACCGGCATCTCTCTCATCTCCCAAGCGGGTTTCCCTGTTACTTGGGGCGCGGCAGCGGCGGCGTCCATCCCGCCGGCGGTGATCACGCGGCATGGGGAAGGGCTATGCCGCCGCGACCGTGCGGTTTACCGCGGAGGTGATGCAGCACGACACGGCCAGCCCGCCCACTCACCCACCCGCCTCCGGCGGCGCGGCGGCGCGGGATCCGGGCGCGGCGAACCGGCGGCGGCTGCCGGTGCTGGCGGCGGCTTCCTTCGCGACCTCGACCCAGATCTTCGTGGTGGCCGGGCTGCTCCGGGAAATGGCGACGGACCTCGACGTGCCGGTGTCGCAGGCCGGCCAGGTGGCAACTGCGCTGGCGATGGCCTTCGGGCTGACGGCGCCCTTCGTGGCGGCGCTGACGGCTCCCTGGCCGCGCCGGCGGCTGCTGACTTCGGCTCTGCTGCTCCTGGCGCTGCTCAACCTGGCGATCGTGTTCAGCGGGAGCTTTCCCACCCTGCTCGGCCTGCGGGTGCTGTGCGGCATCGCCGCGGCAGCGGTGGTGCCGACGGCGGCCGCCACGGCCGCGGCGCTGGTGCCGCCCGAGGAGCGCGGGCGGGCCATCGCCACGGTGGTGGCAGGCAGCACGGCGGCGCTGCTGTTCGGCGTGCCCATGGGCTCGGTGGCCGGCGCCGTGTTCGGCTGGCGCGGCGCCTTCGGGCTGGCGGCGGTGCTGTCGCTCCTGGGCGCGGTCGCGATCCGGCTGGTGCTGCCGGAGGTGCCGGGCGAACGCTCGGGCCTGCGGGGTCTGCGGCTGTTGCGGTCTCCGGGCGTCGGGCGGACCGTGGCGGTAACCTTTCTGGGCTTCGGCGCCAGCTTCTGCCTCAGCGCCTTCATCGGCCCGGCGGTGAACCGGGTGAGCGGCCTCGTCGGCAGCCAGGTGGCGATCATGCAGTCCCTGGCGGGACTGGCCTCGCTCGTGGGGCTGCCGGTGGGCGCCTGGATGGCAGGCCGATCCGGCATCCGGGGCGCCTGGGTGCTGACGGGGCTGATGGCGCTGTCGTCCTCTGGCCATGCGCTGCTGCTGGCCGGGGCTGCGGACGGTACGGGCCTGGCGATCCCGTTGCAGGGACTGGCGATCCTCGTGTCCGGCGGCTGCGCCTTCGCGCTGTCGCCGCTGCTGCAAACGCATCTTGTTTCGCTAGTCCCGGACGGGCGCGGCGTGGTGCTGGCCGCGAACTCCTCGGCCATGTTTCTGGGGCAGGCGGGCGGCGCGCTGGTGGCCGGCGCCGCGCTAGGATGTCTCAGCCTGCCAGGATTGGGCGTGGCCGGCGCCACGCTCGCCGGCCTGGCCACCATCGTGGGGCTGACGCTGCGGCGGCACTGAGGCGGCGATGCCGCCGCCCTGGTGCCACCCGCCTGCATCGCCTCAGGTCAGCGGCATCCGCTCGGCCTGCGGCGGCAGGAACCGGCCGTCGTAGAGTTCCTCGGCCGCGGGAACGCGCGCCAGCGCGAAGCCGTCCGACACGGCCCTGATGGTTTCCACCAGCCGGGCGGGTTCGACGTCGCCCAGCCCGCGGGCGCGGGTGGCCGGCGAAAGGAGCTGGTGCTGACCGACCCATTGCAGGCGCTCGGTTTCGAGCGGGATGTCGGCCAGGTTGTTATAGGTCCTGAGAACCCGGCAGGCGGCGGCGGGATCGGCGATCGCCTCGCGCCAGCCGCGCACCGCGGCGCGCACGAAGGCCCGCACCGCCTCGGGATTGTCACGCAGGATCGCCTTGCCGGCGAGCAGGGCGTTGCCGTAGCAGTTCAGGCCGTAATCCGCGTAGTAAAGGAAGCTGACGTCTTCCAGCTTCGTGCCATTGGCCTTGATGTTGAACCAGGTGGTGTAGTCGAAGCCGGTCACCGCCTGCACCTGTCGCGTCAGCAGCATCTGGTCGCGCAGCTGCGGCGTCAGCTGCTGCGGCTTCACCTGTGCCGGGTCCACGCCGTTGATCTTGAGGAAGGCGGGGAACATGCGCGAGGGCGCATCGGAGGCGCCGTTGCCGATCGTCTTGCCCGACAGATCCGCCGGGGTCTTGATCCCGGCACTTCGCAGGCTGATGACGGCCTGCGGCGAGCGGTTCTGCAGGATGAACACCGCCTTCGGTGCGGCCTCGGGCTGGCGCACCGTGAATTCCAGCAGGGTCGAGAGATCCCCGACGCCGACGTCGTAGGTGCCGGACGCGACGCGCGAGATCGCGTCACCGGAGCCGTTCGACGGATCGATCTGCACGTTCAGCCCCGCGTCGCGGAAGTAGCCGCGATCCAGCGCGAAGTAGTAGGGCGCCGTGCTGCCATCCACGGCGAAGTTCAGCACGAGGCGCAACCTCGTCGGCGTTTGCGCCCGCACCACGGCGGGGGCGGCCAGCGCGCCCAGGACCATGAGGCCGCGACGCGACCATGCGCGATTTTTGATCAAGCCTGTTACTCCTGGTGTCGGTCTGGTGGCGCCCGGGGCTACGTTGCCGGGCCATATTCCTTGGAAAGCCGTCGTGGCGTTCGCGGCCGGAGCTGCCCGGCCGCGATGGACACCACGTCGGATGCGCTGTTTCACGGGCAGGTCCATGGGGCCATCGGGTTGGCGGCGCGCCTTTGGAACCTGCGCCCGCGGAGCGCCGGCCCGGACCGGGCCCCTCGTCCGGCTGCTCTCAATCCTGGCCCAGCGCCCGCACGTCCTCGCGCCGCTGCAGCCACCACGCGTAGGGACGCGGCAGCAGCTCGTGCGGCTTGGAAACGCCGAGCGACGCGGCGGCATGAACCGGCCAGTTCGGGTTCCACAGCATTTCCCGGCCCAGCGCCACGAGGTCGCACTGCCCGGCCTGGAGGTAGCCCTCGGCCTGCTGCGCCTCGGTGATCAGGCCGACCGCCATGGTGGGGATGCCGGTTTCGCGCCGGATGTGCTCGGCGAAGGGAACGTGGTAGCCGGGCACGCGCGGCACCAGATGCAGCGTCAGCGGCCCCTCGATGCCGCCGGAGGAACAGTCCAGCACGTCCACGCCGCGTTGCCGGAGCTCGCCGGCCAGCACGGTGGTGTCCTCCAGGCTCCAGATGCCGCCGCGGCCATCAACGCAGGAGGCGCGGAAGAACAGCGGCAGTTCCTTCGGCCAGGCTTCGCGCACTGCCTCGATGAGCTCCAGCCCGAAGCGCATGCGGCCCTGTATGTCGCCGCCGTAGCCGTCGGTGCGATGATTGGTGATCGGGGACAGGAACTGCTGGATGATGTAGCCGTGCGCACCGTGGATCTCACAGATCTCGAAGCCCGCATCGACGGTGCGCTTCGCGGCTTCGACGTGCAGCGCGATGACGTTGCGGATATCGTCGGCATCCATCTCCTTGGGCGGCAGCGCGCCTTCGCGGAAGGGAATCGGGCTCGGCGCCAGGCCGGACCAGGGCGCGCGGCCGTTGCGGGCATCCTCCTCGTTCAGGGAGGCGAAGCCGTCCCAGGGGGCGCGGGTCGCGACCTTGCGGCCCGCATGGCCGAGCTGCATGGCCGGCGCGGCGCCCTGGGCACGGATGAAGTCGGTCACCCGGCGCCAGGCCTTCGCCTGCGCGTCGGTGTAGATGCCTGGGCAGTCGTAGGTCTTGCGCGAGCGCTGTGAAACCGAGGTTTCCTCGCAGAACACGATGCCGGCGCCGCCCATCGCGAACTTGCCGAGATGCACGAGATGCCAGTCGGTGGGCGCGCCGTCGACCGATGAATACTGCGACATCGGCGACACGGCGATCCGGTTGCGGATCGTCAGTTCGCGGATCGTCATGGGCGTGAAGAGAAGCGGGGTGATCGGAACGCGATCGGTCATGGCCGTCCTGTTGCTGCGAAAGGTTCCGGCCGGGTGCCGGGCGTGCTGGGGCCGGAGCGTGATGGCGGCCGCCGCGCGACGAGGGTTGGTTGCCGGTCAGCGCGGTATAACGACGTCATACCGGCCCAACCACCGGCTCGATCGGGCAGATTGCGTGCCTCAGGGCCTTCAGGCGGCGCAGAAAGCCGATTTTTTGAGCAGCTGGTCAGGATCGTGGCGGTAAAATAGGGAGCTATCCCCTGAGCAGGAGGCTTCTCGCGGAGCCTCGGTCTTGGCACGAAGCCGGGGAAAGCGTTCCGACCGGAAGCTGGCTGCGTGTGCTGTCTCCGCACGCGGCCGATGTTTCTCCGCATCGAACCACCATCCGCCTCGCCGGCCAGCCAGGGAGAAAGCATGAGTACGTCCGGGAGCAGCTATGAACCCGCCTTCGTGGAGATCGACGGCGTGGCCATGCGCTACGGCGGCGCGGACGGCACGCTGGCGCTGCGCGATTGCACGCTCAGCGTCGCCCGGGGCGAGTTCGTCGCGGTGGTCGGGCCGTCGGGCTGCGGCAAGTCGACGCTGATGCGGCTGGTCACCGGGCTCTGGCCGGCCTCGGCCGGGAACGTGGTGGTGGCGGGGCGCGAGGTGGCAGGGCCGCTGTCGGTGGCGGGCATGGCCTTCCAGAACCCGACGCTGCTGCCCTGGCGCACGATCCTGGACAACGTGATGCTGCCGCTCGAGGTGGTGGAGCCGCACCGGCGGCGGCTGCGGCGGGAGCGCGAGGCCTATCGCGAGAAGGCGCGGCAACTGCTGCGGATCGTGGGGCTGGACGGTTTCGAGGCGCGCTTCCCCTGGCAGCTCTCGGGCGGGATGCAGCAGCGCGCCAGCCTGTGCCGGGCGCTGGTGCACGATCCACAGCTGCTGATGCTCGACGAACCCTTCGGCGCACTGGACGTCTTCACGCGTGAGGAGCTGTGGACCGAGCTCCAGACCGCCTGCGCCACGCTGAAGCCCACGGTGATCCTGGTGACGCACGACCTGCGCGAAGCGGTGTTCCTGGCGGACCGCATCCTGGTGATGTCGGCCAGACCTGGCCGCATCGTGGCGGAACGGCGGGTGCCCTTCGGACGGCCGCGCACGCTGGACGACCTCTACACCGCGCCCGTGCAGGCCTTGGTGCACGAGCTGCGCGAGCACATCAGCGCCGCCCGTCGCGGCGAAGTTCTGGAGGCGCCCCATGCCGCGTGACGGAACCGCCGGCCTCTCCCGTGCCGAGGCGCTGGTCGCCGCGGCCCGCCGGCGACGCCGGTTGCAGGTGGCGCTGCCCTGGCTGATCCTCGTCGCCGGGCTACTGATCTGGGAAGGCATCTGCCGCGGCTTCGCGGTGCCGGTCTTCCTGTTGCCAGCACCGAGCGACATCGCCGCCAGCATGGTGAAGTGGTGGGAGCCGATCCTGCTGAATTCCTGGCAGACGCTGCTGACCACCCTGGTCGGCTTCGCGCTGGCGATCGTGTTCGGGCTTCTGCTGGGCGTGCTGATCGGGTCGAGCAGCCTGCTCTACCACGGACTTTACCCGCTGCTGATCGGCTTCAACTCGGTGCCCAAGGTGGCGCTGGTACCCATTCTGGTGATCTGGTTCGGCATCGGCACGGTGCCCGCGATCATCACCGCCTTCCTGATTTCCTTCTTCCCGATCGTGGTGAACGTGGCGACAGGCATCGCCACGGTGGAGCCGGAGCTGCGCGACGTGCTGCGCGCGCTGGGCGCCAGGCCTTCCGATATCGTGCGCAAGGTCGGACTGCCGAGGGCAATGCCCTACTTCTTCGCCTCGCTGAAGATCGCGATCACGGTGGCCTTCGTGGGCTCCATCATCGCCGAGACCGTGGCCTCCAACGATGGCATCGGCCACCTGATGATCCTGGCCTCGTCGCGCTTCGACGTGCCCCTGGTCTTCGCGGGGCTGGTGGTGACCGGGGTGATGGGCGTGCTGATGTACGCCGTTGCCGTGGCGGTCGAGAAGCGCACCACCGGCTGGGCGATGCGCGGACAGGACGGGCCACAGGTGGCGCCGGGAGGGTAGTGGCCCCGCCACGCGCGAGGCCGCGGCACCGCACCACCCCCGTGCGCCTCGGTGGGCAGCCGAGAAACCCTCCGGGCGTAGCACCGCTTATGTTCGGGCGGACGGGCTGCCCGGCCCCTGCGCTTTCGCCTCACGGCGCGCGCCCGGGTCCTGCTCTTAACCGGCAGCCCCGCCGCCGGAGGACGTCACACCATGAAGAAGCTGCTCACCGTGGCCGCGCTCGCGACCCTCGTGGCGACTGCGCCCGGTTTCGCGCAGAACGCCGGCACGTCGTCGCACAGCCGGGCGGCGGTCCGAAGTCAGGGCCACGGCCTCAGCGCCGCCGACCGGCAGTTCCTGGAAATGGCCGGACCTGCCAACATGACGGAAGTGGAGCTGGGGAAGCTCGCCAGTGAGAAGGGTTCCTCACCCGGGATCAAGCTGTTCGGCCGCTGGATGGCCTCGGCGCACGGCTTCGCGGGACGCGAACTCGCCACGATCACCGAGCGCAACCACGACACCAAGCCCGGCATGGCGATGACGGCCGAGCAGAAAGCCTCCGTGGAGAAGCTGCGGGGCATGAGCGGCAAGGAATTCGACCAGGAGTTCCTGCGCGTGATGGTGGAGGACCACCAGAAGGCCGTCGCGCTGTTCCAGAAGGAAGCGCAGGGCGGGCAGGACCCGATGGTGCGCAGCTTCGCGCAGAACATCGTTCCGGCGGTGCAGGAACACCTGCAGCAGGCGCAGGACCTGCGACAAGACCTGTTCAACGTCGGCGGCGAGGGCGCCGGCCGCGCGGCCAACGCCAATGCTCAGGGCCCAGCAGGCTCCACGCAGCCGGCCGCGGGCACGACGCGCTGAGGGAGTCGGGCGGCCGGGCCGAGGAATAGCCCGGCCGCCGCACATGGATCAGTGACGAGCGAAGCGTCACGGCGTCACCTTCGATGGCGGATGGCTGCCGCGCGGGCAGGTTGCCGCCGCGCCGTGCGCTTCGTTGATGTCATGGTGGAATCAAAGGGTGATCACCGGTTCCCCTGCCGTGTGGGGGAGGTAGAACTTGCCGCCGAAGTAACTGGCCGTGAGGACCGCCCGATGAGTGATCGTTCCAACACCGAGGAGATCTGGCGCGACGTGGACGATCACCGCGCGAGCTTCGAGGCGCTGAGCGATCGCGTCTGGGACATGCCCGAGACCTGCTACGCGGAGCACCGCTCGGCGGCCGAGCACGAGGCGGAGCTGCGGCGCCAGGGCTTCCGCGTCACAACGGGCATCGCCGGCATCCCCACGGCCATGGTGGGCGAGGCGGGCGAGGAGGGCCCGGTGATCGCGATCCTGGGCGAGTACGACGCCCTGCCCGGCCTGAGCCAGGAGGCCGGCGTGGCCGAGCACCGGCCGCTGGAGCAGGGAGGCAACGGCCATGGCTGCGGCCACAACCTGCTGGGCTCGGCCTCCATGCTGGCGGCCACCGCGGTGAAGCAGTGGATGGAGCGCAACGGCGTCAAGGGTCGCGTGCGCTACTACGGCTGCCCGGCCGAGGAAGGCGGCGGCGCCAAGGCCTTCATGGTGCGCGCCGGCGCCTTCGACGACGTGGACGTGGCGATCTCCTGGCACCCGGAAAGCTTCACCGAGGTGTTGCAGGCGCACTCGCTGGCCAATACGCGCATCGATTTCCGCTTCACCGGGCGCGCCTCGCACGCGGCGGCAGCGCCGGAGCTCGGGCGTTCGGCGCTCGACGCGGTGGAGCTGACCAACATCGGCGTGAACTACATGCGCGAGCACATGCCGAGCACGGCGCGCATCCATTACGCGGTGATCGACGCGGGCGGCATCGCGCCCAACGTGGTGCAGGCCGCGGCGCAGGTGCGCTACTCGGTCCGGGCGCAGACCCTGCCGGAGATGCGCAAGCTGGTGGAGCGGGTGAGCAACATCGCCCGCGGCGCGGCGCTGATGACCGAGACCACCCTCGAGATCGAGGTGCTGAGCGCGGTGTCCAACCTCCTGCACAACGAGGCGATGGCCGAGGCCATGTCGGGTGCGATGCAACGGCTGGGTCCGCCGCAGTTCGACGAGGCGGACCGCGCCTTCGCGCGCGAGATCCAGGGATCGCTGAGCCCGGAAGAGATCGCCCACACCTATCGCCGCTTCGGCCTGAAGCAGGATGCCAGCGCAGGCGACGAGGCGATGTGCTCGATCATCGTGCCGCGCGACGCGCCGCGAATCCCGATGATGGGCTCGACCGACCTGGGCGATGTCAGCTGGGTGGTGCCGCTGGTGCAGCTGCACGGCGCGACCTGCGCGGTGGGCACGCCGTTCCATTCCTGGCAGCTGACGGCGCAAGGCAAGAGCCCGGGCGCCAAGAAGGGCATGACCCACGCGGCCAAGGTGATGGCAGCCACCGCCGTGGCGGCGCTGGGCGACCCGGCGGTGATTGAGAAGGCCAGGCGGGAGCTGCGGGAGCTGACCGCGGCGACGCCCTACGAGAGCCCGATCCCGCCCGCGACGCAGCCGCCGCTCAGGGCGATGGGCGGGGCGCGCTAGCACGGCGGCCCAGCTCGCCGCCCCCTCGCCGGCGCGGGCGGGCGGTGCCATATAGCCGGCGATGACGGGAACATTGCCGGAACCCTTCGCGGACTGGTTCGCGCGGCGCGGCTGGCGGCCGCGCGCGCACCAGCTGGCCCTGCTGGCGGCCGCCGAGGCGGGCCGCAGCGCCCTGCTGGTGGCGCCCACGGGCGGCGGCAAGACGTTGGCGGGCTTCCTGCCGACGCTGATCGAGTTGCATGCAAGAGCCGCGGCGGCGGGATCACTGGCGGCGCCCGCCCCGGCCGCACCTGTTCCGGTCAAGGGCACCAGGAGCCGCGCCAGGTCGCGCGATGGGGACGCGACGGTGGAGGGGCCGCCCCAGGCCGATGCCGCACCAGCACCGGTTACCCCTGCCCCGGCCGGCGGGCGGCTGCACACGCTCTACATCTCGCCGCTCAAGGCGCTGGCGGTGGATATCGCCCGCAACCTCCTCGCCCCGATCGAGGAGATGGAGCTACCGATCCGCGTCGAGACGCGCACCGGCGACACGCCCGCCAACCGCCGTGCTCGACAGCGCGACGACCCGCCCGACATCCTGCTGACCACGCCGGAAAGCCTGATCCTGTTGCTGTCGCTGCCGGGTGCCGCGGAAATGTTCGCCGGCCTGCGGGCGGTGGTGGTGGACGAGGCGCACGCGCTGGCCGGCACCAAGCGGGGCGACCAGCTGGCGCTTTGCCTGACACGGCTGCAACGGCTGGCGCCCGGGCTGCGTCGCGTGGCGCTGTCGGCCACGGTGGCGCATCCCGAGGCGCTGCGGGCCTGGATTTCCCCCACCGCGAAGGCTGAGGATGCCGCCTTCGTGCACGGCACCGGCGGCGCGGAGCCGGAGCTCGCGATCGTGCTGCCGGCGGGGCACCTGCCCTGGGGCGGGCATATGGGGCTGGCCAGCGCGCCCGAGATCTATCGCCGCATCCAGGGCGCGGGTGTCACCATCGTTTTCGTCAACACGCGCGCGCAGTCGGAGCTGGTGTTCCAGGCGCTGTGGCGCATCAACGAGGACAACCTGCCGATCGCGCTGCACCACGGTTCCCTGCAGATCGAGCAGCGGCGCAAGGTCGAGGCGGCGATGGCGGCGGGCAAGCTCCGCGCCGTGGTGGCGACGGCCTCGCTCGACCTCGGCATCGACTGGGGCGCGGTGGACCAGGTGATCCAGGTGGGCGCGCCCAAGGGCGTGTCGCGGCTGATGCAGCGCATCGGGCGGGCGAACCACCGGATGGACGAGCCTTCGCGCGCCGTGCTGGTGCCGGCCAACCGCTTCGAGGTGATCGAGTGCCTGGCCGCGACGGAAGCCGTGGAAGCGCACGAACTGGACGGGGAACCGCCGCGTGCCGGGGGGCTGGACGTGCTGGCGCAGCACGTCCTTGCCATGGCCTGCCACGCGCCGTTCGAGATGGATGAGCTGTTCGCGGAGGTCACCAGCGCCGCGCCCTACGCCGCGCTGACCCGGCGCGACTTCGACGACGTGGTGCGCTTCGTGGAGGATGGCGGCTACGCGCTCCAGGCTTACGAGCGTTTCCGCAAGCTGTTCCGCGATGCCGAGGACTTCGTCCACGTGCGCGACGAGCGTGTGGCGCGGCAGGCGCGCATGAACCTCGGCACCATCGTGGATACGCCGATGCTGAAGGTGCGGCTGCGCGGCGGGCCGGTGCTGGGCGAGGTTGAGGAATGGTTCGTCTCGACGCTGGAACCCGGCCACTGCTTTATCTTTGCCGGCCAGACGCTGCGCTATGAAGGCATGGAGGCGCTGAACGTCGTGGTGTCCCGCGGTGGCGAGGGCGAGCCGCGCGTGCCGACCTATGCCGGGGCGCGTCTGCCGCTCTCGACTTCTCTTTCGAAGCGCGTGCGGGCGATTATCGAGGACCCGGCGCGCTGGAGCGCCCTGCCCGCCCCCGTGCGCGACTGGCTGCGGTTGCAGCAGCGCCATTCCGAGATGCCCAGCCGCGACGGGCTGCTGATCGAGACGTTTCCGCGCGGCGGGCGATGGTTCCTGGTGGCCTACTGCTTCGAGGGCCGGCTGGCGCACCAGACGCTGGGCATGCTGGTGACCAAGCGCATGGAGCGGCTGGGCTACGGGCCGCTCGGCTACCTCGCGACCGACTACGTACTGGCGGCCTGGAGCGCCTTCGAGCCGGAGGAGCCGGAACAGCTCTTTGAACAGGACATTCTGGGCGAGGAACTGGAGGAATGGATCGCGGAAAGTTCCATGCTTCGCCGCACCTTCCGCAACATCGCGACCATCGCCGGCCTGCTGGAGAAGAACCACCCGGGCGCCGAGAAGTCCGGGCGACAGATGACGGTGAACGCCGACCTGATCTACGACGTGCTGCGCAAGCACGATCCCGACCACATCCTGCTCCGCGCCACGCGGCAGGAAGCGGCCTATGGCCTGACCGACGTGCGGCGCATCAGCGACCTGCTGGCCCGCGTCGAGGGGCGCATCCGCGTCCGCCGCCTGCGCCGCCCCTCGCCGCTGGCGGTGCCGGCGCTGATCGAGGAAGGGCGCGAATGGGTGGCGGGCGGCGCCGAGGACGCGCTTCTGGCCGAGGCCGCGGCGCTGGTGGAAGAGGCCACCGACGGCGCCGAGCACTTCGCCGAGGTACTGAGCGACGTGACCGAGGGCGTGCGTGTACGTGCCGGCGTGGTGGACCGGCCGCGCCACCGCGACCGTGGGCGGCGGGTCAGCCGCGCGGCCCCGAAAGCCGCCGTCGGAGCGCGCCCGCGATGACGCCGGCGCCGTTGCACGTCGCGGGCGAGCGCCTGCTGCTCGACCCGGCCGGGGTCGTGAGCTGGCCGGCGCGGCGGACGCTGGTGGTGGCGGACCTGCACCTCGAAAAGGGCAGCCACTTCGCCCGGCGCGGCAGCTTCGTGCCGCCCTACGACACGCGCGAAACCGTGGCGCGGCTGGCGCTGGCGGTCCGCCGGTATTCGCCGGCGCGGCTGATCCTGCTGGGCGACAGCTTCCACGACGCCGAAGGATCGGCGCGGATGCCCGTGCCGGACCTGGCGGCGCTGCGCCACGTTCTCGACGGGCTGGAGGTCATCTGGGTGCTGGGCAACCACGACCCCGCACCGCCGGAAGGCCTGCCGGGCGAGAACTGCGATATCCTCCGTGACGGTCCCCTCACCTTCCGGCACGAGGCGGAGGCCGGATGGCCGAAGCCCGGCAGGGCCGAGCTGAGCGGGCACTTCCACCCCAAGGCCACGATGGCCACGCGGGCGGGCGGGGTGACGCGGCCCTGCTTCGCCACCGATGCGCGGCGGGTGATCCTGCCGGCCTTCGGCGCCTATACCGGCGGGCTCGACGTGCGGGATCCGGTCGTGGCGGGGCTGTTTCCGCGCGGCGGCCGCGCCTTCCTGCTGGGGCGGGACCGGTTGTTTTCGATGCCTACCGGACCGGCGCGGCGGGCGGTGGCGAGCACGGAGCCCAGGCTGGCGACGGCGCCCTGAGGAAAAGACCATGCCGCGCCTGACCCGCCGCCGCCTGCTGGCCGCGCCGTTACTACCATCCCTCCTGCGGCCGGCGGCCGCGCTGGCCAGGGGCCTCACCCTGGGAGCGGCATTGCGGCCCTGCTCGGCATCGGCAGCGGGCGGTTCCACGGTGCTGGTGGCGCCCTGGATAATCGGCGATGGTACCAAGCTTCGCCGCGCCGCACCGGCGCCCGGCAGCACGCGCGACGGACAACAGGTGGTGGTGGCGCCGGACCAGCCACGCTTCACGGATGACGGCGCGCTGATCCTGGAGCCGCCGGACACTGGCAACCGCATCCGCAACCCCGCGCATGATGGCCAGGAGGATGGCGGCCCGGGCAGGCTGGCACGGCACCATCGCCTCACCCTCCCAGGCGGCATCGTGCGGGAACTGGGTCGCACGGAGTTCGGCGGGCTAGCGGGAACCACGCTGCGGTTGCAGGGCCTTTCAACGGTGGCCGGGGGCCTGTTCTACGCGCCCGAGGACGCCGCGACCTTCCGGGCACTGATCCAGCGGGGTGGGACGTGGTGCTTCTCCAACCAAGTCGCGCTGCTCGCCGGATCGCTGCCGGCGGGGGCGCTAGGCTTCATGCGGGCGCGGGAGAGTGGGCCCGCGCCCTTCAGTGCCGAGGAAGGCACCGTACCGGTCGGCACCGCTCCGGAAGCGCGTGCCCCGCTGACCGGAGCGCTGCAGCGTCTGCGTGTGCGCAAGACCGTGGCGCGGCCCGACAGCACGGCGCTGGATTTCGGCTTCGTGCTGACGATCCCGGCCGGGATACCGGTGGACGCGACGATTTTCCTGGCCGATGCCTGGAAGCTGGAGGAAGGGCGTTTCGCCACCTCGCCATCCGTCGGGGCGGCGCTGCGTCCAGAAGATCGGCTGGAGGCGCTGCCGCCGTCGGGACGCGAGGGCACGTTGGTGCTGGACCTCACGGTTCCGGAGCGCGCGGCGGAGGAGCGACCGGTTCTGCGTCTCGAGGGCACGGTGCCGGTGGAGCTCTGCGTGGTGCCGGAATCTTTCGCGCTGGTGGCGCGGCGCGGCGCGGGCACCTCGGCGGAAGAGCGCACGGGACGCAGTCATAACCTCATCAAGGGACGCCCGGCGCGGGTGGCGCTCTGCTGGAGCCGGGAACGCTTCGCCTTCGCGGTGGGAGGGCAGCCGCTGGAATGGTGCCCGTGGCCCACGCCGGATGGCTTCACGGCGCTGAGCCTCGGCGGCTTCGGCGGCACGGTGGCGCGGCTGGTGCACTACGATGCCGAGGCGGGCGACGGGACGCTGCGTCGGCTGAGCCGTTCCGACACGCCGCTGCCGGACGAGGTCGCCAGTCGGAACGGTGTGGCGGACGGCGAAGCCGGGCTCCGGATGCGTGACGATCCGAACCGCTCGCCGCTGCACCTCACCTCGCCGCGCGACAAGATCAACGATCCCAACGGCCCGTTCTGGGATCCGGTGCGGCGCCGCTACCACGTCGGCTTTCAGTACTCGCCCACAGGCATCCAGCGGCGCGACGGAGTGCGGCCGCCGGAGTTCCCCAACCCACTCTGGGCCCATGCCAGCGGAGCGGACTTGGTGGAGCTGCGCTTCCGGGGCGTGTGGCTGCGGCCGGGCTTCGGCACGCCCGGCGCGCGGGACTGTTCCTCGGGCAGCGTCATCCGCAATACCGAGAACAGCCCGGTCTGGGAAAAGCCGGGGAGCTTCACGCTTTACCACACTGGCGGAGGCCTGGGTTTCGCGGCCGACAGCGAGGACGGCGAGCGGTGGCAGCAGGACTTCACGCCGATCATCAGCCCGGCGATCGCCGCGCAGCTGTCGGGCCTGCCGGTGACGGAAACGCGTGACCCGGCGGTGTTCGACCACGAGGGCACCCGCTACCTCGTCCAGGGAGCGAAGGTGCCGGGCCAGGGGCCCTGCCTGCTATTGTTCCGCTTCACCGGTCGGCGGGAGTTGGCCTTCGCCGGCATCCTCTATCGTTATACCGCGGGCGTGACCCTTCCGGGTGACGAGGGAACGGACAGGATCTGGGAATGCGCCGACCTGCAGCGCGACGAGCACAGCGGCCGCTGGGTGATGCTGTATTCCATAGGTCACACGATTGCCGTGGTGGGCGACCTCGACCCCGCCACGGGGCGCTTCCGGGAAATGTCGCGGCGCATCGTGGATGCGGGACGCTCCTACGCCGGGAAGCTCTTCCACGACCGCGACGGTCACCTGGCCTGGATCAGCTGGAATGCCGAGAACCGCGACGGCGATGGCAACGACGCGGCGGGGCAGGACGGGGTACTGAGCCTGCCCATGCGTATCTCAGTGGACGCGGCGGGGCGGCTGCAAACGCGCTTTCACCCGGATGTCCTCCTGCGTCGCGAGAACGAGCGGGCGCTGGCCAGGACGGACGGCGCAGCGGCAGGTTTCCGGACCGAAGCCTTCCACCTGCTGCTGCGCGGCCGGGGTGACATCCTGGTGGAGTTTACCGACGACACTGGGGTGGTGTGCCGCGCCCGGCTCGATCGCGCGGGGCGACGCTTCGGGGCCACCAACCAGCCCGTGCGGGACGTGCCCTTCGCCTCCGGGGAAACGGTGACGCTGGAAGCGATCCGGGGCGGCTCGGTCTTTCACCTGCTACTGCGCGGTGAGGATTCGGGCGAGGAACTGCTGGTGACGTCGCGGGCCTACACCACCCCGCCCGCCACACCGCTGGATCCGCAGCGGCCCTGCGGCACGCCGGGGATACGCCTGCCTGGCGGGGCGGCGCTACTTTCCGCTGTGGTGGCCGATCTGCGCCCCGCCTCGGCGGACCGCTTCACGAGCTGATCGGTCTGCCGCGCCTGAGCGCCCGTGCCGACCGTCATCACCCGCATAGCCAGCACCGGCGCCATGCCGGACGAAAGGGTGGTCCATACGGTTCCGCGATGGCAATCTCTCGCCCCACCACCACAGCAGCCGGGACGCGCGCACCATGACCGAAACGCCGCACGGAGATGCCGAGGGCTTCCGCCCGCACACCTCCCACTGGGGCGTCTTCTCGGCCCGGATGCGCGACGGCACCCTGGAGGTGAAGCCGCACGCCGGCGACCCGGACCCTAACGGCATCATCGACAACTTTCCCGCCGCCCTGCGGCACCGCGCGCGCATCGCGCAGCCCATGGTGCGACGCGGCTGGCTGGAGCGCGGGCCCGGCCCCGACAGCCGGCGCGGCCGCGACGAGTTTGTGCCGGTGAGCTGGGAACGGGCGCTGGACCTGCTGGCGGGCGAGCTGACGCGGGTGCGTGACCAGCACGGGCCGGGCGCGGTGTTCGGCGGCTCCTATGGCTGGGCGAGTGCCGGGCGCTTCCACCACGCGCAGAGCCAGGTGCACCGCTTCCTGAACATGGCGATGGGCGGCTACGTGCGCTCGGTCAATAGCTACAGCTCGGGCGCGTCCTCGGTGCTGGTGCCGCATATCCTGGGCACCTACGAGGATCTGACCAAGCGCAACGTGAGCTGGGAACAGATCGCCGAGTATTCCGAGGTGGTGATCGCCTTTGGCGGCATGGCGCTGAAGAACAGCATGGTGGCCGGTGGCTCCATCAGCCAGCACGTCGAGCGCGGCGCGATGGAGCGCGCCGCGGCACGCGGCTGCCGCTTCGTGCTGGTGGGGCCGTTGCGCTCCGACCTGCCGGTGGAAGCCGGGGCGGAATGGGTGGCCAATATTCCCGGCACCGACACCGCGATGATGCTGGCGATGGTCCACACGCTGGTGACGGAGGGGCTGCACGACCAGGCATTCCTTGACCGCTACACCGAGGGCTGGCCGATCTTTCTGCGCTACCTGTTGGGCGAGACCGACGGGCAGCCCAAGGACGCCGCCTGGGCGGCGCCGATCTGCGGCATCCCGGCCGAGGAGATCGCGGCACTGGCGCGCAGCCTCCACGGCAAGCGCGCACTGGTGGTGGTGGCGCACTCGCTGCAGCGGGCCGAGCACGGTGAGCAGCCTGTGTGGATGGGCGCGGTGCTGGCCGCGGTACTGGGGCAGTACGGGCTGCCCGGCGGCGGCTACGGCTACGCGCTTGGCGCCATCGGCTATTACGGGCGGCGCTACAACGCCGTGCCGGTGCCGACCCTGTCGCAGGGGCGCAACAAGGTGGCGGACTTCATCCCGGTCGCCCGCATCGCCGACATGCTGCTGAACCCCGGCACGACCTACCGCTACAACGGGCAGACGCGGACCTACCCGGACATCAAGTTGGTTTACTGGGCCGGCGGCAACCCGTTCCACCACCACCAGGACCTTAACCGGCTGCGGCAGGCCTTTGCGCGGGTGGACACTCTGGTGGTGCACGAGCTCGCCTGGACGGCGACGGCGCGGCACGCCGACATCGTGCTTCCCGCCACCATGACGCTGGAGCGTGAGGATATCGGCGCCTCCTCGAACGACCCGCTGATGGTGCCGATGCATCCCATAGCGGCACCCTACGGCGAGGCGCGCGACGACTACGCGATCTTTTCCGAGCTGGCCGGGCGCATGGGGGTGGGCCAGGTCTTCACCGAAGGGCGCACGGCCCGGCAGTGGATCGAGCACCTTTACGAACGCACCCGCGCGGCGCTGGCGGAAATGGGGCGGCCGGCGCCGTCCTTCGCCGAGTTCTGGCGCAGCGAGGGCATCACCCTGCCCCAGATGGAGGATGACGGCGGTGAGCTGCGCCGCTTCCGGATCGACCCGGTGGCGGACCCGCTGCCGACGCCCAGCGGCCGGATCGAGATCTTCTCCTCGACCATCGACGGCTTCGGCGATGCCGACTGTCCGGGCCATCCCGTCTGGCTCCCCAGGCAGGAAGTGCCGCAGGGCGACACGCCGCTGTTCCTGGTGGCGAACCAGCCGGCGACGCGGCTGCACAGCCAGCTCGACTTCGGCGGCCACAGCACCGGCGCCAAGCACCGGGGCCGCGAGGTCGCGAGGATGCACCCGCAGGATGCCGCGGCGCGCGGGGTGGCGGATGGCGACATCATCCGCTTGTTCAACGAGCGCGGCAGCTGCCTGGCCGCGGTGCGAGTGACCGACGGCGTCAGGCCCGGCGTGGTGCAGCTGCCTACCGGCGCCTGGTACGACCCGGCCGATCCCGAGGAAGAGCGGAGCCTCTGCGTCCACGGCAACCCCAACGTGCTGACGCGCGATGTCGGCACTTCGAGCCTGGCGCAGGGCTGCACGGGACAACTGACCACGGTCGAGGTGGAGCGCTTCGAGGGCAACCTGCCGCCGATCCAGGCCTTCGAGCCGCCGGGCGCGCTGCCAATGGCGGCGGAGTAAGGCTCCGCCGCAGCCCAGGTCGCCCCGCCGGGCAGGAACGGCGGGGGGCGGGATGATGCCTTCGAGGCGGGTTTCATGCCGGACGTAAGCTAAGCCGCGTAGCCCGGCCCTTGGCCGGGCGGGAAAGTTCGGACTGCCCTGCAGAACGGTTGCAGGGCCACATCGTTCACGAAAACGACGTCCCGCACCGTACCCCTAATCTTTTTCCACACCGGAGCGTTCCCCGCTCGGCTCCCGTCAGCCGAGGAAGGACCTCCCATATGTTCATGCGCGTCGACAAGCTGCAGGCCAGCCTGCCCGCTCCGAAGAAGCAGGACCCCAACGCCGCCGCTGCCCTCCAGGAACTCCTGGGTGGCAAGTATGGCGAGATGTCCACCCTCGGGAACTACATGTTCCAGAGCTTCAACTTCCGCTCCAAGGACAAGCTGAAGCCCTTCTACAGCCTCGTGGCCTCGATCACCGCCGAGGAGCTCGGCCATGTCGAGCTGGTGAGCAACGGCGTCGCCATGCTGGCCAACGGCCCCGACAACAACGGCGACACCAAGCCCGGTGGGGACATCTCGAAGTCGCCCTTCGAGGCAATGCAGGACATCCGTTCCTTCGCCTCCTTCGCCTCGAACGGCGGCGGCGCGATGCCGGTGAACAGCAACTCCATGTCGTGGAACGCCGACATGGTGACCACCACCGGCAACGTCGTGGTGGACCTGCTGCACAACTTCCACCTCGAGTGCGGCGCGCGGCTGCACAAGCTGCGCGTGTACGAGACGCTGAGCGATCCGACCGGCCGCGAGGTCTGCGGCTACCTGCTGGTGCGCGGGTCGGTGCACGCGCATTCCTACGCGCTGGCGCTGAAGCAGATCACCGGCGTCGAGATCGAGAAGTTCCTGCCCACGCCGAACATCCCGCTGTCGAAGATCCCCGAGTGCCAGAAGTACCTGGACGAGGGTTCGCACCGCCGGCTCTATACTTGGAGCCCGAACGACTACAAGGAAATCGCCGGGATCTGGAACAGCGAGGAAGGTGCGCTGCCGGGCGACCCGCCGGGTGAGCTCGAGGTCGTGGACGGCATGCCCGAGGGCGGCAAGATCCACCAGCTGACAGGCGTTCCCTCGGCCTTCACGCCCGACTACGCGCCCGAGGAAATGTTCGAGATCGCCGAGAAGCTCTACAAGAAGTCCCGCTAAGACTGCGCGCCGGAGGGAGCCCGAGGGCTTCCTCCGGTTCGGCGGCTTCGCGACTGGGGCGCTGGTATCCGGCACGGCGGCAGGAACGGCGCCCCGCCGTCCGTGACGGGATGCCGCCCGGTGTGCCTGAGGATCGTGCTGGCTCTCTCAACTCTCCCCATTCGCGGGCTGGGCTTCGCAACCGGCCTGCCGGGGCGTGTCCGTCGTGCCCTCACCCGTTGGCTGTCCCTGCACGGCCTCTTCCACCGGGCGGCGGCCGAAGGGTGGCGGATTGTGACGCTCCATCTCCTGCGCCGCGCGCTCCAGCAGCAGAGCGATGGTGATCACCGTCATATGGGTGAAGGCCTGCGGAAAATTGCCCATCGCAATGCCGTCCGCGGTGATCTCCTCGCTGAACAGTCCCAGGTCGTTGCTGTAGTGCATCAGGGCACGGAAGCGCTGCCGGGCGTTGTCGAGTTCGCCGCGCGCCGCCAGGGCCCCCACCATCCAGAAGGCGCAGGCCGCGAAGGTCGCCTCCTGTCCCGGTAGCCCGTCATCCGTGCGGTAGCGATAGATCAAGGGACCGACCCCGAGCTCGCGGTCGATCGCGGCCAGGGTGCGGGCGGAGCGCTCGCTCAGCGGGTCCACGGCGCCGAACAGCAGCAGCCGCGGAAAGGACCCGTCCAGCGCCGGCTCACCGTAAGCCTGGGTATAGGCGCCGCGCTTCGCGTCCCAGCCACGCTCCTCGTACTCGGCGCGGATCTCGTCGCGAACGCGGCACCAGTCGGGAATTCGCTCCGCCGGACCGACCTGTTCTGCCAGCTTGACGGCGCGGTCCAGCGTCACCCAGCACATGGCCTTGGAATGGAAGTGGTGGAGGTCGGGCTTGCGCATCTCCCAGATGCCCCGGTCCGGCACGTGCCAGCAGCGCATGACCTTGTCCGCCAGCCTGGTGATCAGGCGTGGCAGGTGCGCCCGCATCCGCTCACCCAGCCCTTCGGCGCCGAGCTTCTGGACAAAGAGATCGAGCGCGATCAACACGTTGCCGTAGATGTCGAGCTGCAGCTGCTCCTCGGCCTCGTTGCCGATCAGGACCGGCCGGATGCCGCGCCAGCCGCGAAGGTGATCCAGCGACTGCTCCGGCGGGACATCCCGCTCGATGCCGTAGAGCACGCGTAAGCCGTCGCTGTTCCCGTCCACGGTGTCGAGGAAGCGCAGCAGTTCCGCCGCCTCGTGCGAGTGGCCGAGGCTGAGAAAGGCGCTGACGGTGAAGCTGGCATCGCGCACCCAGGTGTACCGGTAATCCCAGTTGCGCCCGCCGCGCCAGCCTTCCGGCAGACCGAGGGTCGGCGCCGCCACGATCCCGCCGCTCGGTGCGTAGCACAGCAGCTTGAGGCAGAGCGCGCTGCGCTCCACCATCTCGTGGAACTCCCCGCCGCAGCGCAGCGCACCGGTCCATTCCTCCCAGTAGGCGCGCGTTTCGGCGAGCCAAGCCATCGCGCCGCCCTCGGGCAGGGACGGCAGGGTCGGCGTGGGCGCGAGCACGATCCAGGCCTCTTCGCCGGCGCGCAGCGAAAAACGGGCGAGGCAGGCGCCCCCCTCGACCACGAGCGGCGCCGATGCCAGCACCGACAAGGCCTGGTCACCGTGGTGAGCCGCGGCGCCGTGCGTCCCGTGCAGGTGGAAGCTGGTTTCGGCACGGCCCCAGTCGAAGGAGGGCGCCACGCGCAGCGTGAAGTCCGCCCTGCCCCGGTCGCAGCGGAAGTGGCGCATCAGGACACCTGCCGCCTCGCTGTCGGGGCCGATATCCTCCGGTCCCGCATCGCCCCGGCCACGCACCGGCATCAGATCCGTCACCGTCAGCTCGCCGGCTGGCAGCGACAGGGTGGTTTCCAGGATGTTGGTGCGCGGAAGGTAGCGACGTTCCCTGGGCCGCAGCCCTTCCGCTTCCAGTGTGCAACTGCCGCCGCGATGGCTGTCCAGCAGGCGGAGGAACAGGGCAGGACTGTCGAAGCGCGGCCAGCAGAGCCAGTCGATCGCGGCATCCCGGCCGATCAAAGCGGCCGAACGCATGTCGCCGATCAAGGCGTAATCATCGATGTCGCGATCCATACCTAGAAGCTGGCACCGTTGCGCCGCACCGCCAGGGGAACAATGCCGTCAGCCACTCCTTTGAATGGTCACGAATAGTCACGGGACGGCAAGAGAAGCCGCCAGGGGGTCGATGCAGCTTCGGCAAGCTGCCGCCGTAGCCATCCCGAAGTGATTTCTGTTTCCGCTCCCGAGAGAGGAGCCAGCGGAAGATCGAGTCGGAACAGCGGGGCGGCGGTTGCGCCGCCACCCCGTCCTCCGTTCATTCCGGCTGATAGTTCACGCTGCGCAGCAGCTCCGTCGCGCGGGTGATCTCGGAGGCGATGAAGCGGCGGCTGTCTTCGATGCTCTCGGTCACCGGCTCCAGCACCTGCTTGGTCAGGCGCTCCACGATCACCGGGTCGCGCATCGTGTCCTGCATCAGCGCGTTGACCTTGCCGCAAATCTCGGCCGGCGTGCCCTTGGGCGCCCAGACGCCGTACCAGGACTGGAACTCGTAGCCGGGCAGCCCGCCCTCGCCCATGGTGGGCACGTCGGGGGCAAGCTGCGATCGCTGCGCCGTGGCGATGCCGACCGCGTTGACCTTGCCGTCGCCGCGCGCCGGCAGCAGCGCGAAGCACGGGTCGATCAGCAGTTGCACGCTGCCGCCCATCAGGTCGGTCAGCGCCGGCTGCGTGCCGCGATAGGTCACCATGTCGAGGTCGAGGCCGGTGCGGCGCAGGAACTCGATGGTGGCGAGGTGCCCGGCCGAACCCAGCGAGGAGATCGCGATGTTCCAGTCGCGCGGCTTCTGCTTCGCCGCCGCGATGATCTCGGGCAGCGTCTTCTCGGGCCGCTGGCCAGAGGACACCATCACCAGCGGCGCCTTGGCAGTGCGCGCCATGACCTCCAGGTCGCGCTGCGGGTCGAAGGTGGCGCCCTTGAGCACCAGCGGCATCACCGCCGTGTTGAAGGCCGAGGCCAGGAGCGTGTAGCCGTCCGGCGCCGCCTGCAGCACCGCGTTCGTGCCCACGAGACCGGCGCCGCCGGTGCGGTTCTCGGCCACCGCGGTGGCGCCCAGCTTCTCGCCGAGGCGCTGCGCCAGCAGCCGCCCCAGCGTGTCGTTGGCAGCCCCTGGCGGCCAGGGGATGATCACGCGGATCGGCTTGCCCGTCGGCCAGGCACCCTGCGCCCGCACGGCCGGCGCGGCCAGGAGGCCACCGGATACCGCGGCACCGGCCACGGCGAGGAACCCTCGTCTGTTCATGAACTTTCTTTCCCTGCTTCGCCGTCCTTTCGCGGACGGTCATACCTTGTGCCCGGCCCAGTGGCCCCACCAGGCCACCACGATCCCCCGGCTGCCGGGCGGCTGCCGGGTTCTTCGTCCGAAGGCCGGAGCGGCCTTCGTCATCTTGCCGGCAGCATCTTGCCGCCTGGTTACTCACCGCGAGCTCATCACCACGGTCAGCAGAACCAAAGGTCACATGGCCGGGCAATCCGCTGATCGCCCGGCCATGCGAATCAGCCAGCCATCATCGCCGACACTTCGTCGGCGGTGAGCGAGACCAGCGGCGGACGCAGGCGCATCCAGCCCTGCTGCCCCGTGCGCTGCGCCGTCATGGCCTTGAGCGAGGCCATCTGCGGGAACTTGGAGGCCTGGTTGCGCTTGGCCACCACGCGCGCCTGCGCGGCATCGACCTCCGCTGCCATCGCCGCGTCATTGGCATGGCGGTAGATGAAGGCGAGGTCGCGGGCCACGAGGTTCGAGGTCGCGGTGATGCAGCCCGCACCGCCCGCACGCGTGAGCGGCAGCAGCACCGGATCGGCGCCGGCCAGCACCGAGAAGCCGGGGAAGCGTTCCACCATGGCGAGCATGTTGTTGATGTCGCCGGCGGAGTCCTTGATGCCCACAACGGTCTCAGGAAAGCGCTCGATCAGCCGCTCGATCACGGCGTGGGAGAGCGGCACCGCCGACATCTGCGGGATGTGGTAGAGCACCACGCGCAGCTTGGCGTCGCCCACGCGCTCGATCACCTCGGCGTAGCTCGCGAAGACGCCGTCGTCGGAGGGCGCCTTGTAGTAGAAGGGCGGCAGCATCACGACGGTGTTCACGCCCACCGACAGCGCGTGCTTCGTCAGCGCCACGGTCTCGGTCAGCGCAGCGACGCCGGTGCCGGGCAGAAGGCGCTCCGGCGCTACGCCGGCGGCGACGGTGGCTTCCAGCAGCCCCTGGCGCTCCGCCACCGAGAAGGAGTTGGCCTCGCCCGTGGTGCCCAGCAGCGCGATGCCGTCGCAGCCTTCGCTCAGCAGCCACTTCGCGTGCGCGGCGAAGGCGGCATGGTCGGGCATGAGGTCGGCGTCGATCGGCGTCAGCGCGGCGCTGTACACGCCGGTGGGGCCGCGGAAGGACGTTACGTCGGCCGTGCGGGCGACGGGTTCGGCGGTGATGCTCATGCCTGCTGTTCCTTGACCCAGTTCTCGTCCACGCGGACGTATTTGATGGCCTGACGATACACGGTGTAGGCGATGTGCAGGGCGCCATCGGGCCCCTGCACGACGGAGGGGTAGGAGAACTCGCGGTTCAGCCCTTCGCGCGAGTTGTTGGTCATGCAGTATCCGTCGCCGGTCTCGAGGTTGCGACGGTACGGCCAGGTGCGGCCACCGTCCTCGGAGATCGCCAGCGTCATCGGCGCGCGCGGCACACCCCAGAAGGTGCTGCGGCGCGTGGTATCGATCGGCGCCACCACCTTGCCGTCATCCTCGTCCTCTTCGAGGTCGTCATAGAGCGACAGGCGGCGCTCGGTGGCATCCGCCGCGCTGCTCTCGTTCAGAACCATGGCAAGGTGGCCATTGGCGAGCCGCGTGACCTGGATCGAGGAGTTGTTGTTCGGCAGCTCCGTCGGTTCCGGCGCGCTCCAGGAGCGCCCCTGGTCGGAGGAGCGGGACACGTAAACGTTGTCGGCCCAGCGGCTGCGGTAGAAGGCGGCCAGCGTGCCGTCGCGCAGGTCCACGATGCTCATATGGACGCAGCCGAGGCTGTCCGGCACCGCGACTTCTTCCCAGGTCTTGCCCTGGTCGGAGGAAATCATCACCGCGCTGGTGTCGTCGTCGCCGACCCACTTCTTGCCCGGCGTGCTCTGGCAGATCCAGACCGGCAGGAGCCAGTCGCCGTTGTCCAGCACCACCACGGGCTGGCGCATAAAGGTGCCGCCGCCGGGGCGCGGGCCGAACAGCGTCTCGATCGGACCCCAGGTCTTGCCATTATCGTCGGACACGCGCTTGCGCACGATCGCGGTGTCCTGGTTGCCGGAGATCTGCGCCGTCCAGATCAGCCACAGCTTGCCGCCCGGCACCGGGAAGAGCAGCGGGTTCTGCTCGGACTTGGTGGGATCGTCCGACAGCCGCACAGGCGCCGACCAGCGGTCGCCCTCGAGGCGCGAGAAATAGGCCGAGATGTCGGGCACGCCTTCCTGCGTGCCGCCGAACCACACCAGGCCCAGCGAGCCGTCGGGCAGCGGCATCAGGTTGGCGGCGTGGCTCTGCACCGTGGCCGGGGGCACGAAGCATTCCAGGCGCGCGGCATCGTCGGCCGCCGGGAGAACATGGCCGGCCTCGCCCAGGTCGAGCTTGCCGGCGTCATCGGTTCGGATCATGCGTCCGCCCTCTTCTCAGTAGGCCGCGCGGTACATCGCCAGGATCTCGTCCTGGCTGAGGTCGCGCGGGTTGTTGTCGAGCAGGCGGCGGATGGCGTGTGCCTCCCGGGCCATGGTCTCGAGGTCGTTCTCGGGCACGTTGAGCTTCGACAGCCGCATCTCCACGCCGAGCTCGGCGCAGAAGCGGTGCGTCGCCTCGCGCACCGTCGCCACGTCGGAGGATGCGGGCAGGCCCAGCGCTTCCAGCACCAGAGCGGTCTTCTCGGGCACGACCGGCGCGTTGAAAGCCAGCGTGTGCGGGAAGATCAGCGCGCAGGCGAGGCCGTGCGGGATGTGGTGCCGGGTGCCCAGCGGGTAAGCCACAGCGTGACCGGCCGTGGTGTTCACCGGACCCAGGCAGAAGCCGCCATACATCGAGGCCAGCGCCAGGCCGGCGCGCGCCTCGCGGTCCGCACCGTCCTTCACCGCGCGGGCGAGGAAGCGGCCGACGAGGCGGATGCCTTCCAGCGCGTAAAGGTCGATGGTCGGGTGGGCCTTCTTGCTGGTGAAGGCCTCGACGCAGTGCGCCATGGCATCGACGCCGGTGGCGGCGGTCACGGCGGGCGGCACGGTCAACGTCAGGTCGGGATCGACGATCGCGATGTCGGCCAGCATGTAGCGGCTCTGCACCGCGGCCTTGTTCTGCGTCGCCGGGTCGGTGACGAGCGAGCGGGTGCCGCCCTCGCTGCCGGTGCCGGCGGTGGTGGGAACCTGGAACAGCGCGACCGAGCGGCCCTTGACCTTCTCGGGTCCGACGACCTCGGCGAAGCTCTGGCCACTGCCGGGCAGCACCGCCACCAGCTTGGCCAGATCCATGGCGCTGCCGCCGCCGAAGCCCACCACGAGGTCGGGCTTCACCTGCTCGGCCAGTGCCAGCACCTTCTCGAGGTTGGGCAGGTCGGGCTCGGGCTTCACCTCGCCGAAGACGGTGACCTCACCCGGCAGGTCGAGCAGGTCCACGCGCCTGGCGTTGAAGGCATCCGCCACCACCAGCGTGCGACGCAGGCCACGCGCCCGCGCCCAGCGGCCGGCCGCCGAAACGAGGCCGCCGCCGAACTCGATAATGGCGGGGCGGGCGATCTCGATGGGGGTGGTGAGGTCGTTCATGCTCTCGTCAGGTCCTGGTGTTGCAGCGCCCGGGCGTCGCAGCAGCCCGGGGTCGAGTGACTGATTTGGAGGAAATGGCCGTCAGGCCGTGGACGGCACGCCACGGCCGCGTGCCTGGATGGTGTTGCGCGACAGGCGGATCGCTTCGCCCAGCGCCTCCGCCGCGGTTCGCAGGCGCGGCAGGCCCTGCGACACGAAGGTTTCCAGCGGCCAGCGGCTGGCATCGGCGGTGAGGCTGAGGCCCGCGAAGGGTAGTCCGTCGGGATCGAGGATCGGCACCGCCACGGTGCGAAGCCCGTAGGCGTTCTCACCGTCCGACACGGCATAGCCCTGCAGGCGCACCTGCTGCAGCCGTGCCAGAAGCGCATCCAGCTCGGTCAGCGTGCGTTCCGATAGCTTCACGCGCTCCCGCCGGCCCAGCTGCTCCACCTGTTCCTCGGGCGGCAGGAAGGCCAGGATGGCGTGGCCCAGCGCCGTGGCATAAGCGCCCACCCGCGTGCCGGGATGACGCACCACGCCGTGCCGCTCCAGCCCCGCCTGGACGCGGGTGAGATAAACGACGTCGCCGTTGTCCACCGCGCCCAGCGAGGCGGCGTCGCCCAGCTCCGGCACCAGTTCGCGCAGCAGCGGCGCGGCGTGGTCGGGCAACCCGTGCGCCGATAGTGCGGAGAAGCCCAGCTCCAGGCATTGCAGCGTCAGCCGGAAGCGCCGGGTGCCGGGAACCGCGCGCAGGTAGCCCAGGGCTTCCAGCGTATGGATCAGCCGGAACGCCGTGCCGCGGTCCGTGCCGGACCGTGCGGCGATCTCGGCCAGCGTCAGCTCGGGCAGGTCCGGGCCGAAGGCCCGCAGCACGGCGAAGACCTTGGCGGCCGACTGCACGGTGTTCTTGGGGTTGTCGGCCCGTGCGCTGCGACGTGGTGTCGCTCCGATGTCCTGCACGCCCTCCAAGGACTCTCTCCCGTTGTTCGGAATGCGAACTTTTGTTTTGTTAACTTCTACACTCACCGCGCTGCCCCCCGGCTGTCAACAATCATCGGGCGTCGTCGCGCGCGGCCCCGCTCAAAGGGAACTGCCGCCGCAGATCACGATGTTCTGCCCCGTGATCGCCGCAGCCTCGGCGGACAGCAGGAAGGCCACGGTGGCCGCCACTTCCTCCGGCCGGATCAGCCGGCCGATCGGCGGCAGCTTCGGTGCGACCGAAGCACGAGCCGGGTCCTGCAGCATCGGCGTGTCGGTGGCGGCGGGCGACACCAGGTTCACGGTGATGCCGCGCGGCGCCAGTTCCGCCGCCCAGGAGCGGGTCAGACCGCTCAGCGCCGACTTGGTGGCGGCGTACTGGCTGCGGCCGGCGGCACCCGCCGCGGTGCGGCTGCCCACGATCACGATGCGCCCGCCCCGTTCTCCCTGCGCCATGCCCGCCAGGAGGCGATCGGCCAGGATCGTCGGCGCCTGGACATGGACCTGCCACATCGCGGTCCCGGCCGCGGGGTCGAGCTCGCCCAGTGGGCGCGTGCTCATCAGCCCGGCCGCGTGAACGAAGGCATCGGCACGCAAACCCTCCGTGGCTACCCGGATGCTGTTCTCGGCGGCGAGGTCCACCGCACGGTGCGCGAAGCCCGGCGCCTCCAGCGCGGGGGGCCGGCGGCTGAGGCCCGTGACACGCCAGCCATCGCGCAGCAGACGGCGGGCGATGGCCTCGCCGATGCCAGAGCTGGCGCCGGTGACCACGGCGTGCGGGGCGTCGGGCTGCGGCATCGGAACGAATCCTCCTTGAGAAACGGGCGGCGCGGGGTCGGACGGCACAGGTGTTGACGCCGCCCGGTCCGGGTCGCTAAACGACATGTATAACACAGAACTAAAGTTCGCAATCCGAACTACCTGCAAACCTGCCTGTGTTGGCATGAGCCGGAGCAGTCGCGGAGCGGACGGAAAGCTTGGAAGAACGTCCTGGATGGCCAGCGACGCGACGCCGGACCCCGCCAGAAGGGCGGGGAACATCGCCGCGGGAGCCTCGAAACCAGGATCGACCGCCTCAACCCGGACGGGCACCCGCCCCGGCCGAAGCGTGGGATCTCAGGAATGCACCAGTTCAGCGGCGGCGAGAGCGCGATCATCATCGCGATCATCGTGGCCTACATCGCCTTCACCTCGTGGCTGACCTACCGGCTGCGCAGCCGCAACAACGAGCAGTTCATGGTGGGCTCGCGCGCCATGCCCGCCGCCGTGATCGGCGTGCTGCTGATGAGCGAGTTCATCGGCGCCAAGTCCACCGTCGGCACCTCGCAGGAATCCTTCAACTACGGCATGCCCGCGGCCTGGTCGGTGGTCGGCGCGGCGCTGGGCTTCCTGCTCTACGGCTTGTTCTTCGTGCGCAAGCTGTACCGCTCGGGCGAGTTCACCATCTCGGGCGCGATCGAGAAGAAGTTCGGCCGTTCCACCAAGCTGACGGTGTCGATCATCATGATCTACGCGCTGCTGCTGGTGAACGTCGGCAACTACGTCAGCGGTGCCGCGGCGCTGTCCACGGTGCTGAACATGAACCTGACGGCCGGCATGTTCATCATCGCCATCGTCAGCACCTTCTACTACGTCTTCGGCGGGCTGAAGGGCGTGGCCTACGTCACGGTGCTGCACAGCGCGGTGAAGGTGATCGGCATCGCGCTGATCCTGGGTCTGGCGATGTACATGACGGGCGGCATCAAGCCCATGATGGACACGCTGCCGCCGGACTACTTCAGCCTCAGCGGCCGCATCGGCGTGCCCACCATCGTCGCCTGGACGATCGGCACGATCGGCGCGATCTTCTCCACCCAGTTCATCATGCAGGCGATCTCCTCCAACAAGGATGAGCGCGCGGCGCAGCGCTCGGCCTTCTACGCCGCCGCCTGGTGCTTCCCGCTTGGTATCGCGCTGGGCCTGATCGGCGTGGCGGCGAAGTTCCTGGCGCCCACCGGCAACAGCCTCTACGCCCTGCCGATGTTTCTGCAGGCGATGGACCCCTGGCTGGCCGGCCTCGTCACCACCTCGCTGGTGGCCTCGGTCTTCGTGAGCGTCAGCACCGTGGCGCTGGCGATGGCCTCGCTGATCGTGAAGGACTTCTACGTCCCCTACGCTAACCCGACGCCGCAGCGCGAATTCCAGATGACGCGCTGGATCTCGCTGGTGATCGGCTTCGCGCCGCTGATCTTCGTGTTCTTCGTGCCGGAGATCCTGAAGCTGTCCTTCTTCACGCGCGCTCTGCGCCTGTCGATCTCGATCGTGGCGGTGTTGGGCTTCTTTCTGCCCTGGTTCCAGAGCAACCGCGGCGCGACGCTGGGCCTGATCGCCTCGGCCATCGCGACCACCGGCTGGTACCTGCTGAACAACCCCTATGGCATCGACAACATGTACGTGGCGGCGGTGGTTCCGGCGCTCGTGCTGCTGATTGAGCGCTTGGTCAGCAGCCCCCGCCCGCGCGCCGTGCCGGCCGCGGTCGAGAGCCGCTGAACACCATGCCCCAGCGCTGGCTGATCCTCGCCGACGACCTGACCGGGGCGGGCGACTGCGCCGTGTCGTTCCGTCGCGCAGGCCTGGAGGCCTCGGTCCGCTGGGGTGATGGCACCGACCTCCGGCACGGCGAAACGCCGGGGTGCGGGGCATCGACGGACGCGCCGGCGGAAGCTGGCGCGTCGCATGGCGGCGGTGCGGAACGCGCGGTGCTGGCGGTGAACGTCGACAGCCGCGCCATGCCCGCGGCCAAGGCCGCGGCGGCGCACCGGGCGGCGCTGGAGAACGGCTTCCGGCCGGGGCACGGGCTGATCAAGAAGATCGACTCCACCCTGCGTGGCCAGCCGGTGGCGGAACTCGCCGCAACGCTGCGCTTCCTGCGCGAGCACGGCGGACCGGGGCTGGCCCTGGTGGCGCCAGCCTTTCCGGCGACGGGCCGCACCACACGCGACGGCCGGGTAATGCTGAACAGCGCCCCCCTGGAAGATTCACCGCTCTGGGCGCGCGATCACACCTACGAGACGGCAAACCTGGTGGCCGTCCTGAACAGCGAAGGTTTGCAGGCCCGGCTCTTGCCGCTCGATGAGCAGCGGCGCGGCGCGGCAGCGATCACGGCGGCACTGGGTGCCGCCCTGCGCGACGGGCTGTCGGCCGTGGTCTGCGACGCCGAAACGGAAGAAGACCTCCACCAGTTGGCACGGGCGAGCCTGCCGATGGCGGCAGAGGTGTTCTGGGTCGGCTCCGGCGGCATCGCCGCGGCGCTCGCCCATGCCGGGGAAGGCGAAACCTGCCACGCCGATGCCGCCCTGCCCGGGAAGGCTGACCCGGCGAGTATTCGGCTGGCGGGCGGGACACCCTCCGCGAACGCACATCCTGGCGGCGTGCTCTTGGTGGTGGGCAGCGTGGCGGAAGCCTCGCGCAGCTCGGCGGCGGCGTTGGTCTCGGCGGGACGGGCGCGGCCGGTCTCGGTCGCGGCCACGGTGCTGGATGCCGGCGCGGCGGATTCGCACTGGCAGGAATTGTCCCGGTCCATTGCCGAGACGCTCGGGGCAGGGCAGGACGTGCTGGTGGAGATCACCGCCGATCCGGCCGCCGATCTCCGCCGGGGCGCGGCGCTGGCGGCCCGCCTGGCCGAGCTCGTGCAGCCGGCGGCGGGGCGGCTGCGCGGGCTGTTCGTCACCGGTGGTGAAACGGCCTGCGCCCTGCTGGGGGCAATGGGCGTACATGGCATCCGCATGCTCGACGAGGTCGAGGCGGGCGTGCCGCTGGGAATCACGGAAGGGGCGCTGCGCGTGCCCGTCGTCACCAAGGCTGGGGCCTTCGGCGACCACGGCACGCTGGGCCGCAGCCTCGATCATCTGCACAAGGTCGCGGGACGAGAGGACGAAGTATCATGAGCCATAACAGCAAGGCCCGCCCGATCGTGGCGATCACCATGGGCGATGCTTCCGGTATCGGGCCGGAGATCATCATGAAGGCCCTGGCACGCGACGACGTTTACGCGATCTGCCGGCCGTTGGTGGTGGGCGACGCCACCCGGCTGCGCGAGGCCGGTGCCGTGGTCGCCAAGGCGGGTCACCCGGCCCTGGAGGTCGCCGCGATCGAGACGCCGGCCCAGGCCGGCTACCGCCGCGGCACGGTGGACTGCATCGACCTCAAGCTGATTCCGGAGGGGCATCCGTGGGGCAAGCTGTCGCCGCTGTCCGGCGAAGGCGCCTTCCGCTACATCGAGCGCGCCACGCGGCTGGTGGAGGCGGGCGAGGCCGACGCGATCTGCACTGCGCCGCTCAGCAAGGAGGCGCTGCACGCCGCCGGCCACAAGTATCCGGGCCATACCGAGCTGCTGGCGCACCTGACCGGCACGCCGGAGGTGTCGATGATGCTGGTGGCACCGAAGCTGCGCGTGATCCACGTCACCACGCATATCGGCCTGATGGACGCCATCCGCCGCATCGAGCCAGGTTTGGTGGAGCGCGTCATCGCGCGCGGCCGCGCCACGCTGGTGAAGGCTGGCATCGCGGAGCCGCGCATCGGCGTGTGCGGCATCAACCCGCACGCGGGCGAGAACGGCCTCTTCGGCCAGGGCGAGGAAGAGGAGAAGATCATCCCCGCCGTGCAGGCTTGCCAGGCAAAGGGCTGGAAGGTGGACGGGCCGCTTCCCGCCGACACGCTGTTCTTCCGCGCCGCGCGGGGTGACTTCGACCTGGTGGTGGCGATGTACCACGACCAGGGCCACGGGCCGGTCAAGGTCATGGGCCTCGAGGCCGGGGTGAACGTGACGATCGGCCTGCCGGTGGTGCGTACCTCGGTAGACCACGGCACGGCCTTCGACATCGCGGGCAAGGGCATCGCCGACGAGGGCAGCCTGGTGGAAGCGCTGCGTCAGGCCGTGGACCTGGCGCCGGAGCGCGCCGAGGCCGCCTGAACGCGCCGGCGGGACAGCCGCCGGAGCAGCCCTGTGGAGCAGCCCTGTCCGGGCTGCCCCCCTCTCATTCGCGAGGCTCAGGCTCCCCGCGGATGAAAGGTTTTACCAGGGCAGGTCCACCCAGCTGAGGTGGCCGCCTTTTCCAGCGCCGGTGTCCATGAACACCGCGGCACCGCCCAGGGCGCCCACATGCGTCAGCGGCCTGCCGTCCGAGGAGCGCGTCTCGTGCCCCACGTAAACGGTGATGCCAGGGGGAATGCGGTCCACCCAGTCGTGCAGCCGCTCGGGAAAGCCGTCGGGGCGCATGCGGCTGGTGACCTGTCCGAACAGCGCGCGGGGCACCAGCCCGTCGGGACGCTGGGCGCCCGCCTCAGGCGGCGGCGCGGCGTGCAGCATCCGCGGGTGGAAGCCACCATGCACGAAGACGCGCTGATTGATTCGCAGCCAGGCGGGGGCCCGCGCGACCTCCAGCAGGGTGCGGGCACGCAGTGCTTCCGCGTCGGGGGCCTGATCGATCTGCCGCAGGGTCTGGCCCAACCCATTGGCGTCGATGTGCAGCCGTGCGCCGGTCAGCGCCCGGCGCAGCTTGTGGTCGTGGTTTCCCAGCAGAAACAGCCCGGCGCGGGCGTCCAGCATCGCGAAGACGCGGCGCAGCACGCCCGGCGCGTCGGACCCGCCATCGGTGAGGTCGCCCAGCTGGATCACGAAGAGCCGTTCCGCCGTGGCACCCTCCAGGGCCACCGACAAGGCCGCAGCGTCGCTGTGGACGTCACCGATCACCCGCAACCCATCGAATTGGGATCTCAGATCGCTCACCCCACAATCGTCTCCATCGCCGCGCCCAACGGATCCTGCCTTCAACAAAGGATTTGCGGGGTGCCAACGCGCGAAACGGGCGATCGGCACAGCGGCAGGGGTGCAATCTTGCGAAGCGAGGGAAGAAAATTCCGCCAGCCCGATCAGGCGCCTGGGCGGGAACGGCCCGGCGCGCGCGTCCTCAGTCGATGTTCAGCGCGGAGGAACCCTGGGGCAGCGCGCCTTCCTCCTGCGCGATCAGCTGTGCCGCGAGGAGCAGCGTCCGCCTACCCTGCGAGCTCAGTGCATCCCAGAGCAGCAGCAGCCTTTCCTGCCCATCGATCGCGCTCTGCCGGGCCTTGCGAATGCGGCGAGGCGGGGAAGATTCGTCGCCCATCAGCGGCCGTACCTCACCGTCGATCAGCCGGGCGACCCGCAGGCGCTTCGGGGAGGATGGCATGTTGGAAATCCGGATCTCGCGCGCAGGTAAGTAAGAGCGGCGACGTTCGTCAATCGGAACGGTCGGTCTGCCGGGCAGCCGGGCGTAGCCTGAGGCGTTGCTGCCCAGGCGTGCCTCCCTGGTTCGGCACGATGCGATGAAGCGACGGAGGATGTGCTGGAATGCCCCCAGCCAAGGCGATGGCCGGCGTGATCCAGCCAGCGGATGATGCGGAGGTGGCGGCGCCCCCCTCCGCTCCGGCGGCGACCCGGCCCGCTGCGGCCGGGCAGCCGGCACGGGCGTTCGAGCTCCCGGTCTTCGACGCGGAGGATCTCAGCGACCTGCGCGCCATGAATGCCAGGCTGGACCGCTTTCCGCGCTTTCGCGTGCGGGGGCAGTGGGAAGCCGACCTGATCCAGGCGCTGCTGCGGGGCAGCCAGCTGCTCTCGTCCCTACGCTATCCCCGGGGACGCATCGTGGCGGAAAACCGGATGGTGCGCTGGCGCGACCGCTCCGCGCGCGTCCGGATCATCCGCCCCTCGGGGGCGTGCCAGGGCCTCTACCTGGATATCCACGGCGGCGCCTGGGCGGTCGGCAACGCCGAGATGGACGACCCCGTGAACGCCGCCATCGCCCGGGACTGCGGCCTGGCCACGGTGAGCATCGACTACCGCCTGGCCGGACGGCACCCACTGGAAGAGGTGTTTCGGGATTGCGAGACCGCCGCCGGCTGGGCCCTGGATGAGGGACTGGCGGAACTCGCGCCCACGCCAGCCCAAGGGGAGACGGTGCGAGGGGCAACGGAGCCGACGGTCTTCATCGGTGGCGAGTCCGCGGGCGCGCACCTGGCCGTGACGACGCTGCTGCGCCTGCGCGATGCCGGGCAGGACCTGACACCAGTGCGCGGGGCCGTGCTGTTCTACGGCGCCTTCGATCTCGGCGGCTCCGCAGGGCTGCTGGCGGCGCCGCCCGGCACGTTGGTGCTGCACCACCGCGCGGCGGAGGCGCTGCACCAGCTGCTGCCAGGCCTGTCGGTCGAGGAGCGGCGGGCGGCGCGCTACTCGCCGCTTTTCGCACCCTTGCACGGCCTGCCGCCCGCCCTGTTCCTGGTGGGAGAGGCCGACCCCTTGCGGGAAGAAAGCGTGGAGATGTGCCGGCGCTGGCGCGACGCCGGCAACCCCGCCGCGCTGCTCCGCGTGCCGGAAGCGCCGCACGCCTTTAACCGCTTCCCCAGCCGCGTGGCCTACAAGGCCAACGCCGCCGTGCGCGCCTGGATCAACGCGGGTGCTGCCGTCCCCGGGCGCGATCAACCCGGTGGGGATCAGGCCGGGGCGTAGTGCACCGGCACGCCGTCATCCCCCACGGTCGTGAAGCCGATCCAGCGCCCGGCGGCATCGTAGGTGGCTTCCGTGAAAGGCTTGCCCGGCAGCTTCCAACTGTTGCCGGAGCGCACCGGCCGCTGCTCCACCAGGTGCCCGGACACGGTGTCCAGCAGGGGCCGCGACAGCACTGCGGGGTTCCACCAGGACAACGGCGCGGCATCGCCGGGCAGCGGCATCGGAGCGTTGTCGCCCTCAGCCAGCAGCAGCCCCGCCCCTTCCCGCCGGATCAGGCAATGGCCCGCCCGGCTTTGCCGCTCGCTAAGGGAGCGGAAGCCCAGCAGCCGGTCGCCTTCCCAGCTTTCCGTGTAGTCATGGGCGAAGCGGAACACCGTGAAGCTCAGGAAACGGATGGCGATCTCGATCTCGGTGCGGATCATCCGCTGCGCCCCGTTTTCCGTGTAAGTGACCTTGTGGGTGCCGACGGTCTTGTCTTCCCGCAGGATGTTCCAGCGGTAGCCCACCGGCGGGGCAGCACCCTGGGCAGCACCCGCCCGCAACAGGGCCCCTGCCGGCAGGGACAGCGCCAGCAGCGACAATGCCGCGCGCCGGCCCGGCCCCGCGGCTGCCTCCGTGGGTACCTGCCGGACTGCCCTGCCCGAATCCACAGGCTGGGGCGCGGCGTCACGGCTCTGGCGGGCAGGCATCATCGGGCAGTCCTCGGTAATGTTCGTCACAGCTTGCATCTCTGTCCGCGATGGCAAGGGTGTGGCGCGGCGCTTGCGCTGCCTTCGCCGTCCGGGTGCGCGCGCCGGAACCGCCTCCGCCGCGGGATCAGACCATGCGACACGGCTTGATGCGCCGGACGGGGAACAGGGCCGCGTCGGGCCGGCGCCGGCTGCGTTTTTCAAGAGAAATTCAGCATGCTAGCAATGGCCTGGGATCAAGGGGGCTGTCCGTGAAACAGTTGCTGCTGCTGCCTTGCGGGCAGCGGAAACCCAGCTTCTAGGCCACTTTCCTGTCACCACCCTTCTATCGTACCCGGCTCCGTACCCGGTTTCTACAGGTGCTTACCTGCTGCAGCCACGATCACGAGTTTGCGTGAGTTGTCGCGCCGCTGCGACGATCAGGCTGGAACATAACAGGAACATACTTTACCGGGGGAGTGGCGCCACCTGGCGCGTCATCCCGCCTTTCCCCCGGAGGCTCACCCGTGTCCGACACCCCGCCCCTCAGCCCGGCCGATCCCGACAAGCTCGCGTCCGCCATCGCCTACGCGCTCTGCTTCGATGGGCGAGGCAAGCCTCTGGGCGTCCAGGCAAAGGCCGACCACAGCTACATGGCCCGGAACGTGATGCAGCAGTTGGAGCGCTCGGGCTACTTGGTGACCAAGAAGCCGTCGTTGGACCGTCTGGAAATGGGCGTGCCGGTCTACGCCACCCGGCCAGTCGACTGACACCAGCCGCGTCGCCGTGATCCGTGGCCCACAACATCTCCGAGGAGACCCGCCGGCGCAGGGCGCTCGCAATGCGCGCCCGCGATTGGAGTTCCGACATGCTCCTTGGCATAGGGTGCAGCTGCGGGCACCGGCTGAAGGTGCGGATGGGCGGCGTCGCGCAAGACTACCCGCACACCACCTTCGCCGAGATGATACGGCGCTATCGCTGCCGGCATTGCCTGCGCAGACCAGAGCGGGTCGCGATCCTCGCGCCGACCAACCACCGCCGCGGCGGCGAGGTCATCATCATGCTGCACGGCGCGGTGCCTGAGACGCGGGGGCTCGTCTGCGACATGTCCCGGCCCAGCGGCTCCGACCTCTTCAGGTCGCGCAGCTAAATGGCGGGGATGCGTCACGTCGTAGCGAGAAGCTCGTGAAGGGCCTTGAGGATTTCACTGCCCTCAGATGACCCAGCGATCAGGCAGGGGTCATCCCACTGGTTCTGAAAGGCGAAGCTGCATCCACCGAAGCGGTATTCGGCTGCCGTCGCAAACAGGCGCTGCTCCGGTACGCCGTAGCGTTCACTGATGGCGGCAGCAACCAAAGGAATGTCCGAGGTATCGAACTCCAATGAGCAGAGCCCATCGGACAAAAGAAGCAATGTCACCGCCATCTCTAATGGGTGACGGAATGACGACCGAAGATCAAGCGCGCCCCTTCCCTTGGAGGGGCCAGTCACACCGTCCGTGGGCCGCCGGACGCTAACCGCGCAGCATCTCCGTACGCCACGCCTCGCCCTGGTCACGGTGGGCATAGCAGTACCAGCGATGCCCGAGTTCCGGCTTGCCCGGCACGCCGAAGCCCCAGCCGCCATCTTCGCCGCAGATGGCGCAAAAATGCTCGAACGGCTGCCCGGGCTCGGTGATGGTCAGGCCGATGCGCTGCTCGCGCGGCAGGCGGCCGGGGTGCTTGTAGGGTGGTCGGGGCGGAGCTTCGTCGGACATAAAGGGACTTCGATCTGTGGCTCACGCTGATGAAAGTCGACGAACAGGTGATAAGCGTGCCGCGAAATCTAAGGCGTTTCGCCAGGTTGTGGCGGCACACCTTTCACTGCCGCAGCTTTCGCTGCCCGTTCCTTCAAAACTACATCCGCCAGGAAATCACATCGCTCTTGCGCCGCTTTGACACGATCTAGAGCTTCGTGAGCCATTCCTTTTGTCACTGGCATATCGTGGTTATAGTCCGCATGAGTTCTCAACCTTCTCAGTCTGAGAAGGATCGCACCACACTCAACCAGTTTCTGTGGCTTTTGTCCGGAACTGCAGAAGTCGATCAACTTCTGATGGTCCTCGCCTGTACGCTCTGTCACGTACCCCATCATCTTAGCAAACTTACTCACATGAAAACGAGCTGCGTAGTAAGCACGAGAAACTATAGTACGATACTCGGGCTCACATAACGATCGGGAGAGCATGTCCTCGATATGTGATATCTGATCCATTGAATTAAAGGCTCCGGGTAGAGCCTGAAATCCTGCTCGCCGCGGCATCAGATCCCAACAAAATAGGTGTCACTTTGAGTGAGCCGAGCGACGCCCTATGATTATGCCTCTTGTATAGCTCCTGGACTTTCCGATCTATTTCCATCTCCATGTCGAAGCGCACTTCAAAAGGCACATCCACATAGTAGTACTGCACCGCGTTGAAGTCGCCTTCGCCGTCGGAGCTGCAAAAGAGCTGAGTATGCACCGACTTTGACGACACAACATTAGTGATGATGTCCTGGTGCGAAGGCATCAGATCTTCGATGTTTTCAGCGCGAATAGACGAAAGTAGCCGAAGCCACTTTTCTTTGTCTGCAGCCTCTCCGTTCTCAAGGCTGGCGCGCACTGTCGCAACATCACCGAGGTACCAAGCAATGTAGCTCAGAAACTCGCGACCATGGGCAATGTTGTGCTCCGAGGCGACCTTCTTCGCTTCGGAGAAGCGGGCCATGGAGACTAACTGCTTCCAGTATGTCTCGCGCACTCCTCCTTCGAGCAAAGCACGCTTGGCCATAACGTCGCTTGACAGGCGATGCGCTTCGTCAGCTTTTCCAAGTACAAGCTTAACCTGTAACAAGGCCACTAGACCCGCAAGGTCATGCCTGTCCTTGCGCACCAGACCGGAGAGCTGCCACTCGGCTTGCCCAAGCTGCTCTTTCTCCGAGGGATCAAGACGGATAACCCGATTGTAGATCTCGAAGGCCTTCTTTGCAGGAACGCCAGCGATCATACAGTCTCCCTTGTGCTCGACTTCCACCATCTACGGCGGCGGGCACTGACGACGCTTAGCGTGGCCGTCGTGACCGTGCACAGCCCGAAAAACGCAATTGTCAAGCCACAATCGAATTTTTCCTGTGGATTAGGTGTATAACCCTGTGGACATCTTTTGTGAAAAAATCTTGACCCTGTGGATAGTGTGGATAACGGGGATAACTCGAAGATGCGCGGCACAGTCAGGCTGAGACAATGGGGAAGCTAGGCCGCAAGCCTCAGGCCGCAACCCGCACCGCTTCCTGCGCGGCCGTCCACTTTGCCTCCCAGGTCTCCGGGTGCGGCTTTCCCGGACGCCAGTTGCGCTGGTAGTAGGCTCCGACCCAAGCACAATCTGAGAGCCCCCCCCCCTTATCGCCTCGCCACCCTCGTACGACTACACACGTCGTTGACGGAACGTTCTGATCAATACAACTTATGTTAGCAGTGCGAGGGGCGATGGATGAGCGGAACTACTCTGGAACTGCGGACCACACGCGACATCGTAGAGGATGGTGTGACGCTCATTTTGTTTCACGAGGGTGATCAGGTCCTGGCAGAGGTCGTCGGGCCTGAGGGCTACGAAGACGCGGTCATGACGATGCCAACGGCGCTCTTACTGGCCTTCGACCGCATTCCAGATCCGGCTGCCCTGGCGGTCCTCGACGATGAAGGACTGTGGCAGGAGGAGTGGGGCAGACTGCGCAGTCTCCCTGCTGCCTTCTATTCCTGAATTTCTCGGCTCGTCTGGTCCGGCCCAAGGCGCAGACCTGGGCTAAGGGTGAAGCCGCCACTCGAAGTCGCCCACGCGTACGAGCTCGCCCCGCTGTTCCGCCAAGGAGAGGGCAGGCAGCAGCGAGCTCTTACGTAGCCCGGTCTGCTCGGCGAGTTCAAGCAAGCTGAGTGGCAGATCATGCCCCTGAAACTGGATCAGGAGCAGAGTACGCACGTGCCCGGCCTCTACCCTCGCGGAGTAGTGCCGCCTTGAGTTCTCTTCATCTCTCACGGGGAGGGCCTCACATCCTGAACGGGCGGTCCAGGACGCTACTGCGCTCAAGTACGCTGCGCTGCATACAGAAATCAGCACACACAAGGGTGAGTACCGTACAACCGTGTCTGGAGCGGCACGCCTAAACGTTAACAACGCGGTTCGCGATCCAGCCGTACACGAAGTCCTCCTGGCTCACGTCGCCCTCAGCGAGGCCGATGTAGAACTCGCACTGCAGGCCGGTCAGCGCCTCGAGCAGCACCTTCCGGCCCTGCGCGCCGCGTCGCTGGATGAAGGAGGTCATCGCTGCCCGGGTCATGGCACCGCAGACGCCGTCTACCTTCAGGTCGGCCCACATGCTGCCCCGTCCGTTCATGACGTTGAGGATGCGCTGTAGGAACTGCCCCGCCCTGCCCGTCCCCATGTTGATGCCGATCTCCAGCATCTTCTCGCCCACGTAGGGGTCGATGGCATCGATCTGGTCGAACATCGGCTGACGCCAGTAGTAGAGGCCGTAGATGTCCAGCGCCGTGGCGCGCGGCATGGCCGCCATGGGGCCGGCGTAGCCGGCGGCCCGCGCCCGGGCTGCGGTGATGCCCCAGATGGTCTCACCGCCCCGGTCGGACGGATTGTTGCTGTAGCCGCCTTCCTTGGCGACCTGCGGCTCGATCAAAGCCAGGAAGCGTGCGTCCATGGCTCAGGTCCCCGCACCGACAGCGGAGACCGGGATGCCGGCCGGCTTCAGCAGCCCGGTCAGCTTCGACAGCGCCGCCGCGGCGGCCGCGAGATCCGGCACCGTGCCACCGGAGGCAGCGGCAGCCTGCGCTGCGGCAGTCACCTGCGCCGGCAGCGCCTCGGCTGCCTTGCCCAGGATGATCTGCTCGACCCCGGAGGCGTTGCCGCCGATCTTGGCCAAGGTCTCCTTCACATTGGCCGCCATGGTGGCGACCAGCGCATCCTTGGCCGCCTCGATCGCCGCCGAGGCAGCGGGATCGGACATGATGACGGTGGCGAGCTGCGCGCCGGCACGGCCGCCGATCTCCGCCAGGCGCTGCAGCGCCGTGGCCTTGGCCGCCTCACTGTTGGCAGTGGCTTTGGCCCAGGCCCACTTGATCAGGGCCACGGCCGCGGCGGGAATGGAGAGAGCAAGCGAGGTGACGAGCGCCACCAGCGCCGGCTGCAGCACTGGCAGCACCAGCGCCCAGAGCGTGGACATGGGTTCTCCTTCACCGCGGCGAGGCGCGATGTTTCTGAAAGTTGATGAGGGGTTTGACACCGAACTGTCAGTCTGCCGGCCGTTCGCAGCAGCTTGCTGTGCGCTTAAGACCCGGCACTCAGAAGTTCAGGACGTAGTGTGGATCCGCTTTCAACGCCGTCGATCGTGCGGTGTCCCCGCTGCGATGCGGCACAGACTGTCTTATGGCCCCAGGTAGGAGACTATCGCAGGTACGCGTGCGACCGATGTGGCGAGTACCGGATCAGCGGCTCGCAACAGGCTGACTTCGATGACGGCGTCGATATGTCGGCGAGCTACATCCGCACCGCCAGCGATGGTGTCAGGTGGCTCGTCACCTGACGGGTGAGTAACTTGGTTCGTTAGAGGACGAACCTAAATACTACACCGCATTCACGTTGCTCGCAGCGGAACGTCACGTTTTAAGGCCCGGAGGTTGGGGAATTCCGGCTAGTGACTGATAGTGAAGGCGGTGAGTGGCAACCAATCGCCACGGCACCGCGCGACCGACGTATCCGCGTACGAGTACCAGGTGCACTCTACTCAAGTGGACAGGAGCGGACCTGCCTTGTGCAGTGGCACTCGCCGACAGCTACTGAGACGGGTCGCAGTGGCTGGCGCAACATCTACACTGGGTGCCGTGTCCCCGCTGTCTGGTGGCGTCCCTGTACAGACGAGGAACTTGAGTGGCCTGGCTTGTGCGGGTGACCCGGCGGCCCACGGGGTTCAGGTGCGCGGGAAGTGCGGTGGCGGGTTACAAGCGCGTCGGTGATGGTCAGGCGCCGCGTCGGTAGGCATCCGTCATCTCCCCCTGGAGATGGCGACGAGGTCGCCGGGATACGCTTTCCACACACCCATCCCGGGCTCAGGTTCGCTCCCTGAGCACGCGGCGCCTGCTCCGCCCCAGAGGAAAGGGCACAGCCCCTGGTTGTGCGGCGGGTGAGAAACTGGCTTAAGATAGGTTAGTCGCGGCGGCAGGCAGGCTCACTCTGCGCAGGGGAGAGATGGTCGCCGGTCGGAAGAGCAGCAACTTGTCCGACGTTCAGCCTCGCTGCCTGAACCCGCGACCTTTACTCGCCGGCGCCGGCCTTCCGCGGCTCAACGTCACGAAGCGCGGGCACCGGCGGCGGCGGCACCGGGTCGGCGCTTTCCTCGAGCGCCTGGCGCAACCGGTCCTGGGTCACGGCGCCAGCCAGGAAGCCCTTCACCATGGCGCGTAGGGCGATCAGTGCGCTGACCACGTTGAGGTGCGAGTGCCGCCGCTCGTGCGCTAGCGTTTCCATGCCGCGCGCCAGGTCCCAGCCGAGGTCGCGGTCCTCCTCGCACTCGTCCAGGCGCTTCTCGGCCTCGCGGGCACGGGTGGCGGCGCGGTCCCCTTCGGTCCTCAGGTTCTCCACCAGGCGCTGCCGCTCGGCGTTGAGTGCCTGATCATCCGCGCGATCGTCGCCACGGTTGTCGGAGCGGCCCTTCATGCGCCGGTCCCAGACACCGAACAGCAGGCCGCCGAGGCCGACGACACCACCGCCAGCCAGCCCCTGCAGGGCCAGCGTCACCAGGCGTTCCCAATCCATGTCACCAGTCGCGGGCATGCCGCGCCACCACGAAGAAGTTGGGAACGGCCCAGCCACAGGCGAGCCCGAGCAGGGGCGCCCACGGGTAGATCGGGAACACCATGCGTACGATGAAGCCGATCCAGAGCAGCTGGCCGAAGGCTGACGCGGCGCGCAGGAAGCGGATGTTCAGGATCAGCCCCACCAGCTGCACGATGCCGCCGGCAGCGCTGACGGCCAGCCACCACCAGCCCGGCAGCAGGTCGGTCAGCAGGTCGAGGCTGCGGATCTCCTCCGGCGTCTTCCCGCCCATCAGGATGAAGAAGCAGTAGAGCAGCACCGCCACGGCCGAG
>NZ_JBHLUN010000004.1:0-105245 GCF_042433915.1 Roseomonas elaeocarpi
GCGCGCCACCAGCGGCCCCAGCACCAGCACCGAGGCGCGCATCTTGCGCACCAGGTCATAGGGCGCCTCGAGGTTGCTCGCCTCGCCACCCATGGTGAGGGTGCGCGCGCGCGTGTCGTGCTCCACCGACAGCCCGTGCTGGGCCAGCAGCCGCGCCATGGTGCGCACGTCCTCCAGCGCAGGCGCGTTTTCCAGCACCAGCGGCGCCTCGCCCAGCAGGGATGCCGCCATCAGCGGCAGCGCCGCGTTCTTCGCACCCCCCACCGCAATCGTGCCGCGCAAAACACGTCCACCCGTCAAGCGTATCCGGTCCATCAGCCCCAATCCCCCTTCTGCGGTCCGCTGACCGGCACGCGTCGCGGCAGGGCGGGTCCTCGCCAGCCCGGCGACAAACCCTTCTCCTGATCGCGCAGCCGGCCGGTCCCGGGTGCCCCCGCACCCGCACGAACCGGGAAGCCCCCCAGGACTTCCCCTCGCCGGCCTGCATACACGCCGCGGGGTGGATCGGACAGGCGCTTGCACCTGGCCGGGCGAGGGCCGTCAGGGCCGCCGGGTCGCGCCGATCCGCCGGCCAGAACCCTGGCGGGCGTAGCGCGGGGCACCCGTTCAGCCGCCCCGCCGTTCAGGGCCACCCCGCTCAAGGTCACCCCGTTCAGGGTGGCGAGGGGATCCGGCGCATCTCCGCCACGAAGTCGTAGCGGTCGCCGCGATAGGTGGAGCGGGTGAACTCCACCGCCGAGCCGTCCTCGCGGTAGCCGTGGCGGACCGTGCACATCACCGGGCTGCCCGGCGCGATGCCCAGCAGCCGGGCGTCGGCCGCGGTGGCGGCGGCGGCGCGCAGCAGCTGCAGGGCGCGGGCCGGCGCGTGCCCGCGCGCTTCCAGCACCGCGTAGAGCGAGCCCGTCACCAGCGCCGGGTCGGGGATGCAGTCCGCCGGCACCACGGCGCGCTCCACCGCCAGCGGCTCCCCATCGGCGCGGCGGATGCGCACGAAGCTGGCCACCCGGCGCCCGGCCGGCAGCGCCAGCGCCACCACCTCCTCGGCGGAGGGCAGGCGGATCACCTGCTCCACCCAGGTCTGCCCGGGTTCGGCGCCGCGCGCGGCCATGTCCTCGCTGAAGCTCGACAGCCGGGCGAGCGGCTGGTTGATGCGCGCCGCCACGAAGGTGCCCGAGCCGTGGCGCGAGGCCACCAGTCCGCGCGAGGCCAACTCCTCCACCGCCTTGCGCACCGTGGTGCGCGACAGGCCGGTGCGGGTGGCCAGCACGCGCTCGGGCGGCAGCGCCTCGCCCGGGCGCAGCACGCCGCGCTCCACCGCCGCGGCCACCCGTCCCGCCAGCGCCAGGTAGAGCGGCGCGCTGCCGCCTTCCTCCGGCGGGATCGGCCGCCACGGATCTTCGGGCGCCGTGCCGCCCATCACCGCGCCACCGGCTTCAGCCACCATCGCGCCCCACCGCGCCGCGCTCCGCAGCAGCAGCCTCGCGCGCGCGCCGCAGATTGTTGCCGGCAGCCCGCAGCCGCGCCGCCGCCTCGTCGCGCCCGAAGCCGTCGATCATCAGCACCGCGCGCGGGATGTCGCCGCCCGAAGCCTCCCAGGCCGCGGCCGCATCCTCCAGCGGCGCTTCCGCCAGTGCCGCGATGATGCGCTTGGAGCGTTCCACCAGCTTGGCATTGGTGGCCACGACGTTGACCATCAGCCCCCGGTACACCCGGCCCAGCTCCGTCATCAGCCGCGTGGAGAACAGGTTCAGCGCGATCTTCTGCGCCGTGCCCGCGCTCATCCGGGTGGAGCCCGCCAGGAATTCCGGCCCGGTTTCCAGCGCCACGGGGAACTCGGCCTCGGCCAGCAAGGGCGCCGCGGGGTTGTTGCTGAAGCCCACCGTCACCGCGCCGGCCTCGCGTGCGGCGACCTGCACCGCGCGGGTGTAGCGCGTGGTGCCCGAGGCCGCGACCGAGAGCACCACGTCTGCCGGCGTGGGCCGCAGCGCCAGGATCTCGCGCCGGCCGGCCTCGGCATCGTCCTCGGCGCCTTCCACCGCGCGCACCAGCGCCGGCTCGCCGCCCGCCATCAGGAAGTGGAGGCGCTCCAGAGGCCAGCCGAAGGTCGGGTAAAGCTCCACCCCGTCCTGCGCCGCGAGCCGCCCCGAGGCCCCGGCCCCGCAATAGATCAGCCGCCCGTGCTCCCCCAGCCGCGCCGCCGCCTCGGCCACCGCGGCGCCGATGGCGGGCAGCGCCGCGCGCACCGCCACGAAGGCGCCGATCTGGTTTTCCAGCATCGCCGCCAGCGCCTCGTCGCGCGGCCAGTCCTCCGCGTCGCGGTAGCGGCGGAGGCTGGCCTCGGTCGCGGGGGCGGCGGGGGATGCCGGTGCGGGCTGCTGAACCATCCTGATACCACTCCAAACCGGGACCTTCGGTTCCCGCTGCCTCGCCCAGGTGCGCCGGGCACCCGCTTCACCCACAGTGCCCCGACCCAGGGCCTGAAAGAAGTGCCCATTCCGGACAGACCGATCAAGTAAAGCTTTGCCAATTGGTATCGGGTTGGTATCGTCCAAACCATGATCACGCCGCGATACGTGCTCGCCCTCGACGGCGGCGGCAGCAAGACCGAGGCCGAGCTGCGCCGGGCGGACGGCACGCTGCTGGCGCGCGGGCGCGGCGGCCCGGCCAACCTGTTCCGTGACCGCGACGGCGCGCTGGCGGCCGTCGAGTCGCTGTGGCAGCGCTGCTGCGACGGCGCGGCGCTCGACCCCGAAACCGCGCGCGGCGAGACCGCGCTCAGCGCCGGCCTCGCGGGCGTCAGCGCCGCCGGGGCCGTGGAAGCCTTCGGCCACGCGTTCCGCGGCTTCGGCGCCGCCCACCTGTCGAGCGACGCCTTCGTGGCGCTGCTCGGCGGCTTCGGGGGTGCGCCGGGGGTGCTGCTCTCGGTCGGCACCGGCACCGTGGCCTGCCTGCGCGACCGCGACGGCGGCTTCCGCAGGCTCGGTGGCTGGGGCTTCCCGGTGGGCGACCGCGGCGGCGGCGCCTGGCTCGGGCTGCAGCTCCTCACCGCCTGGCTGGAACACCGCGACGGCGTCCACACCGCCGAAAGCTCCGCCCTGCTGTGGCGCGCGGTGGAGGAACGCCTCGGCACCGACCGCACCGCGATCCTCGCCTGGCTGCGCGAGGCCGCACCCGCCCATTTCGCCACGCTGGCGCCGCTGGTGGCCGAGGCCGCGCTGCGCGGCGACGCCTTCGCCGCGGCGCTGCTGGACGAGGCCGCCACCCACCTCGCGCGGCTGGCGCTGGCGCTGGAACCCTCGGCCGGGGTGCCGGTGCTGGTCGGCGGCGGCCTCGCCCCGGCGCTGCGGCCCCGGCTGGCGCGCATCCTGGGCAGCACCCTTCTGGCACAGGGCCGGCAGCCGACGCCGCTGCACGGGGCCTGGCTGGTGGGAACCGGCCGCTTCCCGCCGGAACTCGCCGCGCCACCCTCCCCCCATCCCGGCAGCAAGGGCGCCGCATGATCGTGATCGGCCTGATGTCCGGCACCTCGGTGGACGCGATCGACGCCGCCGCCGCGGAGTTCCTGTGGCGCCGCACCGAGATCGTGCTGCGCCCCTTGGGTCATGCCGAGTTCCCCTGGCCGGACGGCACCCGCGCCCGCCTGCTCGACGCGCTGCCCCCCGCCGGCACCAGCATGGCGGAGGTCTGCGCGCTCGACACCCTGGCGGGCGAGGCCTTCGGCGCGGCGGCGGATCGCGCCGTGCGGGAACTGGCGGGCGGCCGGGCGGACCTCGTCGTGTCGCACGGACAGACGGTGTTCCACTGGATCGAAGGCGGACGGGCGCGCGGCACGCTGCAGATCGGCCAGCCCGCCGCGATCGTGGAGGCCACCGGCCTGCCGGTGATCTCCGACATCCGCGCCCGCGACGTGGCGGCGGGCGGCCAGGGCGCGCCGCTGGCCAGCACGCTGGACGCGCTGTGGCTGGCGGGCACCGACGGGCGGCGCCGCGCGGCGCTCAACCTCGGCGGCATCGCCAACATCACGGTGGTGGGCCGCGCCGGCGAGCCGGTGCTGGGCTTCGACACGGGACCGGCCAACTGCCTCCTCGACGTGGAGGCCGCGCGGCTGAGCAACGGGCAGCGCAACAGCGACACGGACGGGGCGCTGGCGCTGTCGGGCACGGTGCGCCCCGACCTGCTCGCACGGCTGCTGGAGGATGCCTATTACAGCCAGCCTGCGCCCAAGAGCACGGGGCGGGAGCTGTTCCACACCGACTACACCCGCGAGCGGCTTCGCGGCCTGCCGCCGGCCAGCGGGCCGGACCTGATGGCGACCCTCACCGAACTCACCGCCCGGACGGTGGCCGCCGCCTGCGCCGCGCACGGGGTGGTGGAGGTCGTGGCCTCAGGCGGCGGCACGCGCAACCCGGCGCTGATGGCGGCGCTGCGGCGCAACCTCGCCCCCGCGGTGCTGCTGACCAGCGAGGAGCGCGGCCTGCCCACCGACGGCAAGGAAGCCTACCTGATGGCGCTGCTGGGCTTCCTGTCCTGGCACGCCGTGCCGGGCGTGGCGCCGGGGGCCACGGGCTCGCGCACGCCGCGCGTGCTGGGCCGGATCTCGCCCGGCGACGCGCCGCTGCGCCTGCCCGATCCCGCGCCCGCCCCCACCGCGCTGGTGATCGAGCCCGCCGGCCCGTCGGCCCTCCCCGCGGCGGATGGCCCCGGCCCGTCACCCGCCGACTACCCCCCCGCCGCCACCCCAGACCTCCCCAGCGACCGGGCCTGAAGACCCGCCGCGCAGCCACCCGAACGAACCGGAAAGTCCCCCCGACATGCGCCTGCTCGATTTAACGGTGATCGTGATCTACCTCGTGGCGATCGCCGCGATCGGGTTGCGCCTGTCGGGGCAACAGAACAGCGCCTCGGCCTATTTCGTGGGTGAGCGCGACCTGCCCTGGTGGGCGGTGTGCTTCTCGATCGTGGCGACCGAGACCAGCACCCTCACCGTGATCAGCGTTCCGGGCGTGGCCTATCTCGGCGCCTTCGGCTTCGTGGAGCTCTCGATCGGCTACCTCATCGGGCGCACGCTGGTGGCGACGGTGCTGCTGCCGCTCTACATGCGCGACGGCTTCGTCAGCGCCTACCAGTACCTCAGCCGCCGCTTCGGCACGGGCTTGCAGGTGGTGGCCTCGGTCACCTTCCTCATCACCCGCCTGCTGGCCGAGGGTGTTCGCCTCTTCGCCTCCGCCATCCCGATCAAGCTGCTGTGCGACGCGATCGGCGTGAACGTGGACTACGTCACGATCATCGTCGGCCTGTCGCTGATCACGCTGGTCTACACCTATGTCGGCGGCATCCGCGCGGTGATCTGGACCGACGCGATCCAGATGACGCTCTACATCGGCGGCGCGCTGCTCTGCGTGCTGATCCTGACCAACGAGATCCCCGCCGGCGGCCTCGCCCGCGCCTGGGATGCTGGCAAGTTCCAGGTGCTGAACTTCGCAGCGCCGATCCTGACCAGCCCCTTCAACTGGATCGCGGCGATCATCGGCGGCGCGGTGTTCGGCATGGCCTCGCACGGCACCGACCAGCTGCTGGTGCAGCGCGTGCTGGCCTGCCGCACCCTGCGTGACGGACAGCGGGCGATGATCGGCAGCGCGGTGATGGTGGGCATCCAGTTCGCGCTGTTCTCGCTGGTGGGCACGCTGCTCTGGGTGCACCTCGACGGCCGCTCCATCGCCGAACTGGGCCTTCGCTCGGCCGACGACCTGTTCCCGCGCTTCATCCTGGATGAGCTGCCGGCCGGCATCTCCGGCCTGTTGATCGCGGGCATCCTGGCCGCCACCATGGGCTCCCTGAGCTCGGCGCTGAACTCCATGGCAAACTCCACCGTGGCCGACCTGTGGCGCACCCTGGCCGGCCCCACCTCGGACGAGCGGATGCTGCGCATCTCGCGCATCTTCACCGTGGTCTGGGCGGTGGTGATGGCGGGCTTCGCCTGCCTCTTCACCGACACCAAGAGCTCCGTGGTGCTGCTGGGACTGGGGATCGCCGGCTACACCTACGGCGCGCTGCTGGGCGCCTTTGTCCTGGGCCTCGTGGTGCGCCGCGCCAGCCAGCGCGACGCGGTGGTGGCCTTCCTGGCGACGGTGGCGGTGATGAGCTGGGTGGTGCGCTCCTATACCCTGGCCTTTACCTGGTACGTGCCGCTGGGGGTCGTGGTCACGCTGCTGGTGGGCGGGCTGCTGTCGCTGACCCACGCGGCGCCCACGCCGCGGCGCGACGACGTGGCGGCGGGGCTGGCGCGGTGAGCGATCCCAACCCCTACCTGGCCAACCCCTACCTGGACTGGGTGCGCGGGCTGGAAGCCTCGCTGCGCGCCGCCGCCGCCCTGGAGCCGCCGGCCCCGGCGGAGGCGCCGGCGCCCGCCCCCGCCGGCACGCCGGAACGTACGGCCCTGATCTTCGCGCCCCATCCGGATGACGAGGTGATCGTGGGCGCCCTGGCGCTGCGCCTCCAGCGAGAGCTCGGCTTCCGCGTCACCGACGTGGCCGTGACGCTGGGCAGCAACCTCGCGCGACGTCCCGGCCGCCTGGCGGAGCTCCGAGCCGCCTGCCGCGCGCTGGGCTTCGCCCTGGCCCTTCCGGTGCCCGACGGGCTGTCGGGCATCAACCCCCGGGCGGAACAGGCCGAGCCGGAAAACTGGGAGGCCGCCGTCGCCGCGGTGGCCGCGCTGCTGGAAGCGCACCGCCCGGCGGTGGTCTTCCTGCCGCACGAGCACGACTGGAACGTCACCCATACCGGCACCCACCGCCTGGTGCTGGCGGCGATGCGGCGGCTCCCGGCGCTGCGCTGCCTCACGGTCGAAACGGAGTTCTGGGGCGCCATGGCCGCGCCCAACCTCATGGTGGAATCCTCGGCCGAGGATGTGGCGGAACTGGTGTCCGCGCTGGCGCTGCACCGGGGCGAGGTCGCCCGCAACCCCTACCACCTGCGCCTGCCGGCCTGGATGATCGACAACGTCCGCCGGGGTGCGGAGCTGGTGGGCGGCCAGGGCGGCACGGCGCCCGACCTCGCCTTCGCCACGCTCTACCGGCTGCGGCGCTGGGAAGCGGGCGCCTGGCACGAGGTCCTGCCCGCGGGTCAGGTCCTGGGCCGCCACGGCAGCCTCGCCCCCCTCTTCGCCGGCTGAGAGGACCCGTTCGGTGGAAGTGATCATCCGCCCCGACGCCGAGACCGCCACCGCCCTGGCGGCCCGCCTGATCGCCGAGCGGGTGCGCGCCAAGCCCTACACCGTGCTGGGCCTGGCGACGGGACGCACCATGGAGCGCGTCTACGACCACCTCGTCGCCCTGCACCGCGAAACGGCGCTCAGCTTCCGCAACTGCGGCAGCTTCAACCTCGACGAATACATCGGCCTCGCGGCGGAGGACCCGCAATCCTACCGGCACTACATGCGGGAGAAACTGTTCAGCCGCGTCGACATCGACCCGGCGCGCACGCACGTCCCCGACGGCATGGCCACGGACCTTTCGGCCGAGGCGCTGCGCTACGAGGCGCTGATCCGCGAGGCCGGCGGCATCGACCTGCAGCTGCTGGGCATCGGCGAGAGCGGGCATATCGGCTTCAACGAGCCGCTCTCGGCGCTGATGTCGCGCACCCGCGACAAGGCGCTGACCCTGACCACGCGGCAGCAGAACGCCGCGATGTTCGGCGGCGACGTCGACGCGGTGCCGACGCGGGCGCTGACCATGGGCGTGGGCACGATCCTCGACGCGCGGGAAGTGATCCTGGTGGCCACCGGCGCGGCCAAGGCCGCGATCCTGGCGCGCGCCGTGGAAGGGCCGGTCACCGCGATGATCAGCGCCTCGGCCCTGCAGCTGCACCCGCGCTGTAAGGTGATCGTGGACGAGGCCGCCGCCGCCGCGCTGACGCAGGGTGAGTACTACCGCTGGGTCTTTGCCAACGAGCCGGAATGGGCCCCCTACCGGGACTGAGCCGGACGCCGCACGGGAACGAAGCGCTGCCAGGTCAGGCGCGCCCCGGTCCGCGCGACGACGCCCCGCCGGCTCGGGGCGGGGCGTTCCGGGATCATCCCCTCAGCCGTGCGAGAAGCTCAGGTGACGCCGCACGGCGCGCATCGCCAGCAGGCCGAGGGCGTTGGAGCCGATGCACCATTCCACGAGGTAGAGAACGCTGTAGTAGGACTTGATGTGGTCCCCGAAGGCGCCCTCGCGGATGATCTCGTGGATGTGCAGCAGCGGCATCCAGAGAAGGATGTTCCTGATCTCGGGCGGGAACCACGCCGCCGCGTAGAAGGCACCCGAGATCGGCATCAGGAGATAGGTGGCCGGGTGCAGGATGCGCTCGAAGCTTTCCCAATAGGCGGAGGCGGAGGCGACCAGCAGCGACAACCCGTTGCACAGCACCGCCATGGCGCCCAGCCCCAGGTAGATCTGCCCGATATTCGCCGGCGGCATCTCCATGAACAGGGATGTCGCGGCGATCATGATGCTCACCACGCCCAGGATCGCCAGGATCTCGATCAGGTTGCGGCCCATCATGATGTCCAGCAACGTGACCCGCCGGTGGTAGAGCAGCGTCATGTTCGACTGGATGGCCATGGCGGCCCTGGTCACCACGGACCGGAACATGAAGAACGGCACGTAGCCGTAAAGGCTGAACAGGAAGGGGTCCAACCCGCCCGGCATGGTATGGCCCGAGGCGTAGTGGATCAGGCCGACCGCCGTGCCCAGCACCAGCGGTTCCAGGAACAGCCAGAGAAACCCGATGTTGTGCCGGCCGAAGCGGGTCTGGATTTCCCGCATCATGATGGCGAAGACGACGGACCTTTGTATCCTCAGGCTTTCGAAGAAGCCTTCGCCGGTCGCACCGTAGTGGCTCATCGGTTCGTCCTTATCTCGTGCCGCAACGGCGGCAGGGCGAGTGGCCGCGCGGACCGGCCCCGCTGACGCGGGTCGGACCAGGATGCGCCCTGCCCGCGGAGCCCGGGCCGCCCGGCAGCGGCCGGCGCAGCATCGTCCCGCCAACCGTTTCGGCCGCGGCGGCGTCGGGCCACGCCACCAGGGTACCCGGGCGCGTCAGATCAGCTTTCCCTTGGCCGCCAGCCAGCGGGCCTTATCCAGATCGCTCACCAGCAGCGCGCCTGATTCCGGGTCTTCTATACTGCGCAGGCGATAGAACTGATAGGTCCCTCTCGGCTTGCCTTCCGCTTCGGGGGCACTCATCACGGTGCCGATCTGCAGGCCATCGAAGTCCTTGCGCCCGTAGATGCGCTGGATGCGGGCGGACTTGACCTCGATCGCGCCCGAGGGCCGCGCGTGGTGCAGCACTGCCGGAATGTCGAGGTGATCCGCCAGCAGGTCCCCTTGCGGCTCGATGTCGTCGAAGGGGGCCTTTCCATGCCCTTCCGCCTCGATTTTTCCGGTCCGGGCGTTTTCCCGCAGCTTCAGCTTGCTCTTGCCGCGCACCCTGGTGAGCAGTTCGATGGCGATCCAGGCTACTATCGCAACCACCACGAACCAGTGGATCGGGAAATCCCTCACGTCATTCTCCTGCTTTGCGATGCTTTCCGGCTGTCACGGAAAAACAAGGAAGTTTCCGGGTTCCCCATCCGACCCAATCCCGGCTCTCCCGCTTCCTTATGCAGGAACATCGCAACATCTTTTGCTTGGTTCCCGCATCGCACTTTCCCTTCGGGACTTACCGAATATTGCAATAATTGTCCAGGGTGACACCACTTTCCTGCGCCGAAGCAATAACAGGCGATCGGCAGGGCAAACAGATCATAACCCGATCTTCGCGCCGAAGCGGACGGCTGCGGACGGCAGCGGTCCCGCCGTTCCACCGGGCACCGGCACCCGCGGGTTGCCGGATCCCAGTGGCCCACGGCCCGTAGCCGCATCGCCGGCGCCGGCTCCCTCGGCAGACCGCCACCGGCCACCCCCGCGCTGCACTCCTGCTCCGCCCCCGCCGCTCACCCGTGCGAGCGACGTCGCGCGGGCGCGCCCTCCACCACCTTCAGGGCGGCCTTGGGAAGAGCCGCGGGGGCAGCGCCGGGCGAAACATCCGGGCCATCGCCCGGCACGCTCCCCGGCTCGGCATTGCGCGCCACGATCTCCGCCACGAAGCCGCGCAGCGCTTCCACCAGCACCTGGGCCGCGGGCGTCAGCGGCGTGTCGGCGCGGCGGATCATCCCGGCCGGCCTGGCGCGGGAGGCCGCGGGCAGCGGCGCCGCGCGCATGGTGCCGCGCAGGAGGTCGCCCGCCATCATCGTGTTGGGCATCACCGAGATGAAGTCGGTGGAATGCAGCATCTCGCGGATAAAGGAATAGGAGGTCGAGCGCAGCGAGGTCGTGGGCACCAGCCCCAGCATCGCCAGCAGCTGGTTGATCTCCTTGCCCACCTGCTGCCCGATCGTCGGCAGCACCAGCTCCCACCGCCGCAGCGCCTCGGCCGTGATGGCAGCCTCGAAGATCGGGTGGCCGGTGCGCGCCAGCACCGAGATCGGCTCCTCGTAGAGCGCTTCCCGCAGGAAGCCATCGGGCTTCTCGGTCGGGTAGAGCTGCCCCACCACCAGGTCGATCTCGCCCGCCTCCAGGCGTGGCAGCAGGTCCTCGGTGCGGCCCTGCACCACCTGGATCACCAGCTCCGGATGCGTTCCGTGCAACCGCCCGAGCACGCCCGGCAGCACGCCCGCCGCCGCCACCGGCAGCGCACCCAGCATCACCGTGGCCTTGATCCGCCCCGACAGCCGGTCCAGCTCCTCATCGAGGCGGCGCAACTCGCCCAGCATCCGCCGGGCGGATTGCAGCACCACCTCGCCCGCCTCCGTGGCATGCACCCCGCGCCCGCTGCGCTCGAACAACTGGAAGCCCAGCAGCGACTCCGCTTCCTGCAGGCTGCGGGTCAGCGCCGGCTGCGTCACCGCCAGCGCGCGCGAAGCCCCCAGGATGCTGCCATGCGCCGCGATGGCGTCCACCGCCCGCAGCAGGCGGAGCTTGAGCTGCTGATCGAGGTGCCTGGGCATCGTGTTCCGGCGTCGCGTCCCGACCCGGCCGCGGGAAACGCGGACGGACGGACAGGGCGCGCATCCTGCACCAGCCGCGGCCGCAATCCCAGGCCTGTCCGGTTCGGGCTGACGTCGGGCCTCTCCGGGGGAGAGAAAGAATTCTCTCCCCCGGACCCCCACTCATCTTTTCTCGGGACGCTGCCGCAGGAACGTTGAAGGCCCGTCGCGGTACGGCAGCCGCTGGCACTGCTGAAAACCCGGAAGGTTCTTGTCGGCGCTCACTGAGGCTTCCCTCGCTCCGGGTCGTGGACTCGGAGCGCACGACCCGGGCCATCGTCCCGCGGCAGCGTTTCGAACAAAGATGAGGGGCAAGGGGTCCGGGGATGGGGAGAATTCCTTCTCCCCACCCCCGGGGCTCACCACCGGCACCGGCCCACGACCGGCCAGCGCCCCCCGGACGTCACTCCTCCATCGTCGCCAGCACCGCGTCCAGCAGCGTGTCCAGGTCCTCGGTCGCCAGCACCTCCGACGACAGCATCGCGCCGTGCTCGGCCGACCAGTCCTGCCGCTGCGCGATCGGGCCGCTCAGGATCGGCGCCACGCCCACCTCGCTCACGGTACGGGCGACCTCGCGCATTTCCTCGGCGCGGCGGCGGCCATGGATCAGCGGGCGGCTGATGACGTAGCGCGCCAGGCCGCGCCAGTCGGCATGCGGGATGGTGTCCGACAGCGAGGCCAGGACCTCCTTTTCCACGCCGTAGCGGCGCGCCGCCAGCAGGCACTCGGTGGTCAGCGTTTCCAGCCCCTTCACCATCACGCTGCGGCACATCTTGACCGAGGACGCGCGGCCGATCTCCTCCGAGAACACCGTCAGCGCCATGTGGAACGGCGCCATGCGCTCCAGGAAGGCCTGCGCGTTCGGGCCGCCCAGCAGCATCGGCGAACGCAGGCCCTTGGGCGGCACGCTGGTCATCACCGCGGCCTCGACGTAGCGCCCGCCCGCCGCGGTGGCGATGGCGGAGGCCTCGCGCTTGGTGCCGGGCGAAACGGAGTTCACGTCCACCACGAAGGGCGCGTGCTCCAGCGCCCCCGCCAGCGAGCGCACCGCGTCGAGGTCGGAACCGGCGGTCACGGCGACGATCACGATCTCCGCCCCGCGCGCCGCTTCGGCGGCCGAGGCCGCGCGGCGGATGCCGGCCGCCTCGGCGTTGCGCGACGCCTTGCTGCCCGGGTCGGCGAAGGCGGTGTCGAAGGCGGTGATCTCCGCTTCCCCGCCGGCGCGCAGGTCACGCGCGAAGATGCTGCCGACTTCGCCGAAGCCGATGATGGCGATGGACATGAACTCGTCTCCCTGTTGTCGCCCAGGCAGGCGGGCGACGTGGCTGGCCGCGAACCGGGCGGTTCACGGGTTCTGGCACGGGCGGCGCCGGCCCGCCCCCTGCCAGTGGAACTGTGTCACCCAAAGGACCGTGAGCCCAACCGGCGCCCGGCCCGACCCGCGGCGGGGCGCCCCCTGCCCCGCCGCGAACCCTGCGTCACTGGCGCGGAATCCCCGCCGTCTCGATCACCTCGGCCCAGCGCGCCGTGTCGGAGGCCAGGAGCTGCCTCATCGCTTCCGGCGTGCCGCCGCGCGGCTCCACGCCGGAATTGGACAGCACCTCGCGCACCGAAGGCATCGCCAAGACCGCGTTGGCGGCGGCGTTGATCGCGGCGATCGCGGCCGGCGGCGTGCCGGTGCGCGCCACCAGCGCGTTCCAGGAGGTCACGTCGTAGTTCGCCACGCCTAGTGACTGCAGCGTGGGCGCGCCCGGCAGGCTTTCGGAGGGCACCGCCGAGGTCACCGCGATGGCGCGCAACGCGCCGGCATTCACCTGCCCCAACAGCGGCGCCGTGATCTCGAAGGCCACGTCCACGTCGCCGCGCAGCAGCGAGGTGATCAGCTGCGGCGTGGCCGGGAAGGCCACCGTTTCGGCCTTGAGCCCGGTGCGGATCTTGAACAGCTCGGCCGACAGGTTCTGCGTGCTGCCGGCATTGATCGTGCCGATGTTCACCGCCCCCGGCTCCGCCCGCATCCGGTCGGTCAGGTCCTTCAGCGTGCGGATCGGCGAGTTCGGCGCCACCAGCACCGCGATCGGAAAGGCGCCCAGCGTCACGATCGGCGCGAAGTCGCGCAAAGGATCGAAGGGCAGCGACTTGAACAGCGACCGGCTGATCGCGGTGCCGTTGGTGGCCGCCATCAGCGTGTGGCCGTCGGCGGGCGCTCCCATCACCTGCTGCGCCGCGGTGATGCCGCCGGCCCCCGGGCGGTTGTCCACCACCACCGGCTGGCCGAGCCGCTCCGCCATCGGGTTGGCCACGGCGCGGATGGTCAGGTCCGCCACGCCGCCCGCGGCAAAAGGCACCACGATGCGGATGGGATGGTCGGGGAACTTCCCCTGCGCCCGCGCCACGCGCGGCGCGGCCAGCAGCGGCGCCGCCGCCGGCAGCGCCAGCAGGGCCGCGGCCCCGCGCAGCAGTGTCCGGCGCCCCGTCGCCGGCTCCGTCGGGGCGGAACGCCTGCCGCCCTCCGGCTCGAAACGGTTATCCATGGCCTCGGTGCTCCCTCAGTTCGCCTGCACGTTGGCGCGGCGGACCACCTCGCCCCATCGCTCGCGCTCGGCCGTGATGAAGCGGCCGAAGGCTTCGGGCGTGTCGGGCGCCGCCACGGCACCCTCGGCCTCGAGCCGCGGCTGCAGCTTCGCACTCTTGAGGATGCGGGTGCATTCCACGTTAAACCGGTTGATGATCTCGGGCGGCGTGCGGGCCGGCGCCACCAGCCCGTACCACTGCGTCGCCTCGAAGCCCGGCAGGCCCTGTTCCGCCATGGTGGGAAGCTCGGGCGCCGCCGACAGCCGATCGAGCGAGGTCACGCCCAGCGCCCGCAGCATCCCGGCGCGCACCGGCGGCAGCACCGGCGGCCCGCCCGTCAGCGTCAGGTCGATGGTGCCCGAGATCAGGTCGTTCATCATCGGCGCGGTGCCGCGATAGGGCACGTGCGTCATCTCGATGCCCGCCGCCAGGCTGAAGGCCACCGCGGCGATATGCGCGGCCGAACCGTTGCCGCCGGAACCGTAGCTGAGCGCGCCCGGCTTGCTCTTGGCCAGCGCGATCAGCTCCGGCACGCCGCCCTTGGGGAAGCTCTTGGGGTTCACCACCAGGATGTTGGGCACGATGGCCGCCAGCACGATCGGCGCGAAGGCGGTGGCGGTGTCGAAGGGCAGGTTGGGATAAAGCGCCGGGTTCACCGCCAGCGTGCCAATATGGCCCATCATCAGCGTGAGCCCGTCGGGCGGGGCATGCGCCACCACCTCGGTGCCGATCGTGCCGCCGGCGCCGCCGCGGTTCTCCACCACGAAGGGCTGACCGAAGACCTCCTGCAGCTCGGCCGCCAGGGCGCGCGCCAGGATGTCGGTGCTGCCGCCCGGCGTGAAGGGCACCACGATCCGCGCCGGCCGGTCCGGCTTCCAGCCGCCGGCCGCCCCCTGCGCCCTCGCCCCGCGCACCATTCCGGTGCCGAGCGCGAGGCCCCCTAATCCCGCGGCGAGGCCGCGACGTCCCAACATCATTCCTGTTCGTCCTTCCCGACCGGGCCTCTTCGTGCCCTGGATCTTGCCGTGGCCCGCGCGGACAGCCCGCGCGGCACCCCGGATCTCTCGCCCGCGCCGGACAGGCCTTCCGGCCCGGCGCGAACCGTCGCGGGCGCCCGCTGCCCGAGGCAACGCGGCGCCCGCCGCCGTCACCCTACCTCGGGTGGCAGCCCTTCCCAGATCTCCCCGACCGAAAGCTCACGCGGGATCAGCCCCTGCTCGGCGCAGAAGCGGCTGGCCACGCGCAGCGCCGGCTCCAGCGCCGCGCGCCCACGCAGCGGCGCCTCGGGGAACAGCGACACCGCCGCCGCCGCCACGCCCGGCCGCGCCGCCACGTCGGCGCGCAGCACCAGCAGGTGGTTCACCGGCTTGAAGCCGTAATGCGCCAGGAACTTCCGCCCCGCCTGATCCGGGTCTGGGAACACGGTGCGCAGCGCCGGGTCCGACGGCACGTCGTTGCCCACGATCACCGCGTCGAGCGCGCCATCGCGCAGCATCGCCAGCATGTCGGCGCCGTCCGGCGCGCGCTCGCACCAGGGCGGGTCCCGGTATTCCGCGAGATGCGCGTCCTCGAAGCACACCCAGCGCACCTGTTCCGGCCGCAGCCCGAAGCCGTCGCCCAGGATGCCGCGCAGCCACATCGCCGTGGTCTGTCCGTAGGAGCGCACGCCCAGCCGCTTGCCCGCCAGGTCGCCCGGCCCCTGCACGGGACCGTCCACCCGGCACAGCAGCGCCGCTTCCTGGAAGCGTTCCGCCACCACCACCGGCAGCAGCACCAGCGGCTTGGCCGCCGCCTTGGCCATCAGGAAGGTGGCGATCGCCATCTCGCTGAGCTCGAAGCGCCCTTCGCGCACCATCGGCGCGAAGGCGCGGTTGGCCGGCTTGATCCCCGCGTCGTCGAGCCGCAGCGCCGCACCCGGCACCGCGCCGTCGAGGGCGGCTACGGTGTGCGGATAGCGCCCGACGGCCGAGCGCAGCACCGGGAGTGCGGCGCCCTCAGCCACCGAAGTCCTCGTAGCGCAGCCCCTTCTTGGCCAGCGCCTCGCGCATGCCGTAGATGTCGAGGCCGAGCTCACCGGCCTGCAGGCGCTTGCGGGTCGCGGCCTCCTTGTCCTCGCGCTTGCGCGACGCCTCGAGCACCGCCTCCGCTTCCTCGCGACGCACCACCACCACGCCGTCGTCGTCGCCGATCACCAGGTCGCCCGGGTTGATCAGCTGCCCGGCGCAGACCAGCGGCAGGTTCACGTCGCCCAGCGTTTCCTTGACCGTACCCTGCGCCGACACCGCCACCGACCAGACAGGGAAGTCCATCTCGCGCAGCGCCGCCACGTCGCGGCAGCCGCCGTCGATCACCAGCCCCACCACGCCGCGCGCCCGCAGCGAGGAGGCCAGCAGCTCCCCGAAATAGCCCGCGTCGGAGGGCGAGGTCGGCGACACCACCAGGATGTCGCCCTCCCGGCACTGTTCCACCGCGACGTGGATCATCCAGTTGTCGCAGGGCGCGATCGACACGGTGACGGCGGTGCCCACCGCCTGCGCGCCGGCGTAGATCGGCCGCATGCGGGAATTCAGCAGCCCCTTGCGGCCCTGCGCCTCGTGGATCGTGGCGACGCCGTAGGGCGCGAAGCCCTTCGCGACCTCGGCGGAAACGCGCGGCGGGTTGCGGCGGACAAGGCTCACGCCAGGGTTTCCACGACGTGCGGGAAGACGCTCTGGTAGCCTTCGCCGTACTTGATCGACTTCTCGGAGTTGCGGGCCGCCTGCGCGCCGCGCTGCAGCGCCACGCGGGTGTAGTATTCCCACAGGTGCTCCTGCCCGGCCATGCACTCGATGGCCGCGCGCTTCTTTTCCCACACAGAGGAAATGTCGAGCAGCACGTCGGGCTTCCAGTCGCACTGCTCGGGCTGGTGGGGCTCGAACAGGAAGACCGGCGGCGCGCCGAGCACCTTCTGGTGCGGGTTGTGGCCATGCGCCTGGGCGGTGATGCGCGCGTTCTGCGCGAAGTCCGTCACCGCCGGGTGGTCGTGGTTGTAGATGTCCTTCTTCGAGTGCGTCAGCACGAACTTCGGATGGATGGCGCGGTACACGTCCACCAGCCGGAACAGCGAGTCGTTGTTCAGCTCGATCGGGTAGTCGCCCAGGTTCCAGAACTGGATGTCGTGGACGCCCAGGACCTCGGCCGCCTTCTTGGCCTCTTCCTCGCGCGCGGCCTTCACGCGCTCCAGCGTCATGCCGGGCTGGCGCCACAGCTTGGCGGACTCGCCGCGCTCGCCGTAGCTCAGGCACACCACGGTCACCTGCCACCCCTGCGCGGCGTGCAGCGCGATGGCACCGCCCGAGCGCCACACGAAATCCGCGGAATGGGCGCTGACAACCAGCGCGGTCTTGTTGTCGCTCATGCGATTCCTCCAGCACAGGTGCCGGCGCGGCGACGGTTTCAGCGGAGCAGGGCCGAACACCGGCGGCAACCGTGGCGGCGGCCCCGCCGGGGACCGCGCCGCGACGCGATCCGACCCGGAAAGGGTCGCCACCCCGGCGCCGCACCGCGCCAGGAACTTCGGGCGGAGCCTAGGCGTGGCGGCGGCGGGCTGTCGTATCGCTTTTCCCGGCAGCGTTATCAGGATCGGGCATAGCCGCGCTGCCGGCGCGGCCGGGGGGCATAGCCGCGCCGGATAGCGCGACACCTCCTTGGCAGCAGTGTCGGGAACAACCCCGGTGGGAAGGCCGGACCGACGGCTCAGCCCTGGAGCCCGGTGCGGAAAGGTTCAGTCAAGGGCGCGACCGGAGCGCGCCCCCGGATCATGGCCCGGAGGTCAGGCGGCAGGGCCGCCGCCCCGGGGCCTCCGTCACGCCGGGCGCCGGTCCGAACAGCGCGGCCGGCGTTGCGCCCTCAGCGCGCGAAGACGCTGTCGAAGTCCTTGAAGCCCTTGACCTCGATCGGGTTGCCCGAGGGGTCGAAGAAGAACATCGTCCGCTGCTCGCCGGGCTCACCCTCGAAGCGCACCACGGGCGGGATGTCGAAGCCGGTGTCGGCCTTGCGCAGCCGCTCCGCCAGGGCGAACCAGTCGTCCAGCGGCAGCACCACGCCCAGGTGCGGCATCATCACCTTGTGGTGCCCGACATTGCCGGTGCGCGTCACCTCGAAGGGCTTGCCCAGGTGCAGCGAGATCTGGTGCCCGAAAAAGTCGAAATCGACCCAGGTGTCGGTGGAACGGCCTTCCTCGCAGCCGAGAACGCCGCCGTAGAAGCGGCGCGCCTCGTCGAGGTCGGTGACGTGGTAGGCGAGGTGGAAGAGTGACTTCACGCTGAGAATTCCCGTGTCTCGATGGGGCCGGTCCGCCCTGCGGCAGGAGGAGCAGCACGGGAGGGCGAGGCTGTCCATGGCGGGCGGGGGTGTTTCGCCCCGGTTCCGCGCCGTGCCTGCCCATTGCTGATGCGGAGCCCGGCCGGCTGCCCAAAGCTTTGTCAGAACGGCGCAAGACGGGTCAAGACCCGGCTGGCCCGCCGGGGCTGAGCCGCGCGAAAGCCTTGCACCGGCTTCATTGCTTCCCAGCACCGGCCGGTTCGCTATGGTGGGCTGAAACCTCGCGCGCCAGGGTGACCTGAGGGGATAACCGACGCCATGCCGCCGTCACCCACGATCGACTACATCGACCAGTCCTACGACCAGGGGGGCTTCGGCCCGACCGGCAAACCACAGCCGACCTACGTCTTCATCGAGGGCACGGCCCCCGTCGGCCATGGCATCGCGATCACCAACGCCACCACCGGCGAAACCAGCTCGAACCTGAATCCGACGGCGAACGACAAGGGCATCTACGACTTCAGCTTCTTTACGCTCGGCTACGGCACCTACTACGCCACGGACCTCGTCACCGGCGAAACCTCGGGCAGGGTGGACCTGATCGCCGGAACCCCGGGTGGCGACCTCGATGCGCTCGGCTACCCGACCGACCTGTACGGCCCGGTGATCGGGTCCGCGGCACCGAACCCGACCACGATCAGCCCGCCGACGCGCTTCAATCACGCGACGCTCATGAGCGAGTACTACGGCACCATCCACGCCTACAGCGTCGTGCCGGATGATCAGGGACAGCACGCCACCGGTGCCCGCATCTACGTGGACAACGGTCACGCCCTCGCCCTGCCGATCAGCATCGCGGAGCTGAGGGATCACTACAACACCGCGACGCCGCGCGGCGGCAACGGCGGCATTTCGAACCCCGAGCCAACGCTCGACAGCCTCGTGCTGGTCACGGACGACGCGACGGTGCAGTTTTCCCGCGTGCCGACCCTGGTGTTCAACGACATCACGCTGACGGTCCAGCATGACAGGTTCGTCGATTTCCTGTTCTACGACTCGCACTACCCCGACGTCGCAGCCCTGGATCTCAACGTGCGCGAGCACTACGACACCTATGGCTGGCACGAGGGCCGGGATCCGAACGCCTTCTTCGACACGGATGCCTACCTGGCCTTCAACCGCGATGTCGCGGCAGCCGGCGTCAACCCGCTGGACCATTACGACGCTTCGGGCTGGAAGGAAGGGCGTTCTCCTTCCGCGGCCTTCGACACGAGGCTGTACCTGGACTTCAACCCGGATGTGGCGGCGTCCGGGCTGGATCCCCTGGCGCACTACCTCCAGTACGGGATCGCGGAAGGGCGCAAGATCTCGCCCGTCGTGGATGCGGGCGTCGTGCGGAACGGGTTCGACGCGACCTATTACGGCCTTGCCAACGCCGACGTCTCGAGCGCAGGCGTGGATGCGCTGAACCACTTCAATGATTTCGGCTGGCGAGAGGGCCGGAACCCGGACGCTTTCTTCGACACCAACTGGTACCTGGCGCAGAACCCGGACGTGAAGGCCGCGAACGTCAACCCGCTTGCCCACTACGAGGTCTTCGGCTGGCGGGAAGGCCGTGATCCGTCCACCCACTTCAGCACCGCGGCCTACCTGGCAGCGTACCACGACGTGGCGGCCGCCGGCATCGATCCGCTGGACCACTTCCTGCAGTTCGGCGCGGCCGAGGGACGTTCCGGTTTCGGCGACCTGTATTGAAACGTCGGGGGTCAGGCCGGCACGCCTTGCCGGACCAGCATGCGGCAGGCGCCGGGACCCGCGTCCGCGGCCATAGCCGTGCCGGGCAGGATGGCAGGCGCCACAACGGGTCGCGGCCAGCACGAGTCTGGGATTGTGTGACGCGACCGCAGCGGGAAAACCGGCCGCCCCTCAGTACCCGCGGCCGAGGTCCAGCAGCGCTTCCGGCCGCTCCCCCGCCCGGAAGCGCGTGAGGTTGCGGCAGGCGATCGCCGCGGCCGTTTCGGGATGGCTGTAGGCCGCGACGTGCGGAAACACCGTCACCGCCGGGTGGCGCCAGAACGGGTGCTCCGGCGGCAGCGGCTCGGTGGCGAAAACGTCCAGCACCGCGTGCCCCACCTGGCCGGAGTCAAGCGCCTCCCACAGCGCCGCCTCGTCGAGGTGGCCGCCCCGTGCCAGGTTCACCACCCCGCCGCCGCGCGCCAGCCGCGCGAAGGTGTCGCGCCCCAGGATGCCGGCCGTCTCGGCGGTCAGCGGCAGGAGGTTCACCAGGATCTCCGTGCCGTCGAGCATCCGCCCCAGCCCCGCCGCGCCGTGGAGGCAGGCGACGCCCTCGACCTGCTTCGGCCGCCGGCTCCAGCCCCGCACCGCGAAGCCCAGCCCGGCCAGCGCCCGCGCCGTCGCGCCGCCCAGCTCGCCCAGGCCCAGCACGCCCACGCGCCGCTCCCGCGCCAGGGGCTGCACCCGCTGGTGCCATTCCCCGCGCGCCGCCTGCGCGGCATAGGCCGGGTATTGCCGGTGGAGGAACAGCACCGCCGCCGCCGCGGACTCCACCATCGCCTCGGTCATGGCGGGGTTCACCAGCCGCGCCACGGGGATGTCGCGCGGCAAATCGGGGTCGCGCAGCAGGCGGTCCACCCCGGCCCAGAGGCTCTGGATGAAGCGCAGCCGCGGCAGCCGCGCCAACGTGCCGGGCGGCGGGTTGGCGGCGAAGGCCACTTCCACCGCCGCCGGGTCGAAGTCCTCCGTCGCCAGCACCAGGGTTTCGCGTGCCGGCAGGTAGGCGCGCAGGTGGCGCCCCCACTCGGCGTATTCGGCCGCGTCCATGTCGCCGCACAGCAGCACCGTCATCCGCGCCTCCCCTCCTTCACGTCGCCCCGGTCACGCCGCCCTGCTCACGCCGTTCAGGCGCCTCAATCCCCAGTCGCCTCGCTGGCACGCGCCGGCGCATCGCCCGCCCGCAGGTCCGGCACCACGCGCCAGACCCAGACCAGGTTCACCAGGAACAGCGTGCCCGTCAGCACGAAGACCCAGCGTATCCCCGCCAGCGCCGCCACGGTGCCGCCGGTGAACGGCCCCATCGAGCTGCCGAGAAAGGTCGCCGAGGCCGTCAGACCATAGGCCAGCCCGCGCTGCGAGGCCGGCACCAGCCGCCCCACCAGCGCGTTGGCGGTGGGCAGGATGCCGCCCACGAAGAGCCCGACGCCGAAGCGCAGGGCGAGGAACTGCCAGTAGGCGCCCACCAGGCTCTGCGGCAGGCTCATCATCGCGGCGCCGAACAGCGAGATCAGCAGCACCCGGCGGTATCCCAGCACGTCCGAGCGCTTGCCCAGGAAGGGCGAGGCGATCAGGTCCGCGATGCCGGTCACCGAGAAGGCGAAGCCCGCCAGCGTCGCCAACCCCGGCTCCCACCCCACCAGATCCTGCACGAACAGCGTCACCACCGGCTGCACGGTGCGCACGCCGAACTGCGCGATCAGCAGCACCAGGAACAGCGGCAGGAGGCCGCGCGTGCGCGCCAGCGCCGCGAAGGACTGCCAGATCGGCTGCTTGGTCTTGGTGGCGCGTGGCGCGCGCTCTTCCCGAACGCCGAGATAGGCAGCCGTCGCGGCGGCGGCGGCGAAAGCGGCGGTGCAGAAGAACACCATCCGGTACTGGCCCGTGACGTCGGCCACGGTGCCGCCCACCACCGGCCCGACCAGGCCACCGATCAGCTGCCCCGTGCTGAGCCAGCCCAGCGCGAAGCCCAGCCGCTCTTCCCGCACCTGGGTCGCCACCAGCGCGATGGCGGAGGCCGAGAAGCCACTGAAGGCGCCCATGCAGGCCCGCAGCGCCACCAGCTGCCACAGATGCGTCGAGAGCCCCATCAGCAGCGTGAAGAAGCAGATCGCCAGCGAGGAGCGCAGCACCATCGCCTTGCGCCCGTAGCGGTCGGCGACCGAACCCCAGACCGGCGAGGCAAAGGCCGCCACGAAGGCGTTGAGCGAGGCGAGCAGCCCGGCCCAGAACTCCACCGGGCCGCCCGGCTGGACGCCGATCTCCGGCAGGAACAGCGGCAGGATCGGGCTCGCGACCGAGAGCGCCATGCTCATGATGAACTGCACGCCCACCATGCACCACAGCGTGCGCAGCCCAGGCTCGCGCGCCGTCATGCCGCCAGGCCCGCGCGGCCACGGGCCTCCCGCGACGCCGGCGGAAGGCGCAGGAGCGCCGCCGGGCGAGGCGCCCGCCGGGCCGATGCCCGCCGCAACAACGTCCGTTGCGACGACATCTGTTGGAACACCACCAGCCCGAAGGCCACGGCCGGCCCGGTGACGCGCGGCGGAGGGTTTCGATGTGGCGGCACGAGTCCCTCCGGAAAGGCAGCCCGCAGACTACACCCGCGCCCCACCCGCCCGAACAGCCCCCGGGCCTGGCGGGAGCCGCCCGGCAAAGAACCGGCCACACGGTTCCCGCGGATGCCCTGCGCCCGACGGACGTCCCAGGGTCATCCTTGGGCGCCTCGCCCTCAGTACTGCTTGTAGGGCAGGAACTTGCCGCTCATGGTGATGGCCACGCGGTCGCCGGCGTTGTTGGGCTCGCGCTCGAGGTTCATGCGGAAGTCGATGGCGCTCATGATACCGTCGCCGAACTCCTCGTGGATCAGCGCCTTGAAGGTCGTGCCGTAAACCGAGATCAGCTCGTAGAAGCGGTAGATCAGCGGGTCGGTCGGCACCGCGGTGGGCAGCGAGCCACGGTACGGCGGCTGCTGCATCAGCTTCACCTCGTAGTCGCTGAGGTCGAGTTCGGCGCCGAGTGCCTCGGCGGCCGCCTTCGGCAGCGGCATCTGCCCCATCAGCGCGGCGGTGACGTATTCCTTGCTCAGCTCGCTTCCCGCGGCGTTGACCAGCGCGGTCAGCCCTTTCCAGCTCAGGTCCCGCTCGATCTTGAGGCGGACGATCTTCTCGGTGAGTTCGGCGCGTGCGGTCATGCGTGTGGTTCCCCAGGGCTCGGGCGGTGCGGCGCCCGCCCTGCAAGAAGCTTGCCCGGCGCAGACGAAGCGTTCCGCACGTCGCGGGCAACGCCGCCCCGGAGGCCGCCGACACCCCGGCCGCGAGCGGTGCGGACACGCCCACCGGCCGGGGCCCACCCGCCCGCGCTCACACCCCGATCGCCGCCTTCACCCGTTCCCGCGTCAGCGGCAGGTCGCGCAGCCGCACGCCCGTGGCATCGGCGATGGCGTTGCCGATCGAGGCCCCGGTCGGCCCCTGCCCGGTCTCGCCGGCGCCCAGGAAAGGCAGGCCGGGACGCTCGATGATGTGCACCTCGACGCTCTCGGGAACATCCTCGAAGCGCAGGATCGGGTAGGTGGACCAGTCCACGCTGGTGATCGCGCCGTCGTCCCAGGTCGTGCTCTCGTACAGCGTCCAGCTCGAGGACTGCAGGATCGCGCCCTCGACCTGGTTGCGCAGGCCGTCGGGATTCACGACCTGCCCGCTGTCCACCGCCGCCACGGCGCGGATGAGGCGCGCGCGGCCGGTCTCGTGCGACACCTCGACCTCGGTGGCCACGGCGCAATAGGCGGCGAGGTTCTTGTAGCGCGCGAAGGCGAAGCCGTAGCCCCGCCCGCGCGGCGCCCGCTGCCCGGCCTTCCAGCCGAAGCGCTCGGCGGCGGTGGCGATCACCTCGCGGGCGCGGGCATCCTCCATGTGCCGCAGCCGGAACTCCACCGGGTCGGCCCCGGCGGCGCGCGCCAGGTCGTCCATGAAGGTCTCGATGGTGAAGACGTTCATGTAGGCACCGAGCGAGCGCATCGCCGAGATGCGCAGCGGCATGTCGCGCAGGAAGTGGTTCACCACCCGCGCACTGGGCAGGTGGTACAGCGGGATGCCGTTGCGGTCGCCAGCCCCCTCCGGCTGCGGCGCGGGTTTCGGCACCGGGATCGGGAAGGGATCGGCCACCAGCTGCGCCGCCAGCAGCGTGCCGGCGGAACCAGGACGCATGTTGTGCGAGTTGCTCCACACGCCGTAGTCCCAGTCCACGATGCGGCCCGAGGCGTCGAGCGCCGCCTCCACCTCGGTCACCATGCCCGGGCCCAGCGGCTCCCAGCCGTTCTCCTGCTCGCGCATCCACTGAAGGCGGATGGGCCGCCCCGGCACGGCGCGGGCGATCAGCGCCGCATCGGCGGCCGCGTCGTCGGCGCCGTTGTGGCCGTAGCAGCCCGAACCCTCGGTATGCACCGCGCGCACCTTCTCGAGCGGCAGGCGCAGCATCTCCGCGATCGCGGCACGGTCGGGATAAACGCCCTGCGTGTGCGTCCACACCGTCACCGCCCCGTCCACCCAGTGCGCCACCGCGCAGGACGGGCCGATCGAACCATGCGCCTGGTAGGCGCGGGTGTAACGCGCCCGCAGCCGCTTCACGCCCTCGACCGGCTTCCGGTTGTCGAGGATCGGGATGTCCTCGGTCGGCAGCGACTGCAGCACCTGGAAGATGTCGCCCTGTCTGGGCAGCGCCGGCCCCGGCTGCCACTGCGCCGCGGCGGACAGGGCGCGCATCGCCTTGATCGCCTGCCATTCCTTGGTGGCCACCACGGCCAGGAAGTTGCCCTCGCGCACCACCTTGACCACGCCCGGCATCCGCTCGACCGCGCTGCTGTCGAGCGCCCGCAGCGTGGCACCCGGCCCCGAGGGCCGCACCACCCGCGCGTGCAGCATCCCCTCCGGCCGCATGTCCTGGACATAGGCGGCCCCGCCCGTGACCTTGGCCGGGATGTCGAGCCGCTGCACCGGCGTGTTCATCACCCGGAAGCTCTTCGGGTCCTTCAGCGGCGAGTTCGGCTGCGCCCGCCCGCTCAGCGCCTCAGCCGACACCAGCGCGCCGTAGTCGATCCGCTGTCCCGCAGGCCCGATCACCGCGCCGCTCTCGGCCCGGCAGCTGGCGGCATCGACGCCCCAACGCCCCGCCGCCTCGGACAGCAGAATCGCGCGCACCTGCGCCGCGGCGTTGCGGATCGCGGTGCCGCTGTCCTGCATGGAATGGCTGCCGGCGGTGTAGCCCTCGTTCGCCGTGCGCCCGGTATCCGCGGTCACCATGGTGATCCGCCCGGGCGCGACCTCCAGCTCCTCGGCCGCCACCTGCATCAGCGCGGTGCGGATGCCCTGGCCGAGCTCCGCCTTGCCGGTGAACACCGTCACCGCCCCGTCCGCACCGATCCGTATCCACGCATCGAGCGCCGGGCTCGACTGGAGGCTGCCCGGCAGGCGCGGCTTGCCGTCGGGCTCCTGCGAGGCCGCCGGATGCGCCAGCGAGAAGCCGAGCACCAGCGCCCCGGCCCCGGCGATCACGCCGCGCCGCGTCAGCGCCACCCCGCCCGCGGCGGGGGCCCTGGTCCAGGCGTTCATGACACCACTCCCATCCACCGGACGCCCGCCGCGCCTCCCGTCCCGCGCGCCCTCACCGCACCACGCTCCCGCCCGCCGGCGTGGCGTCGGCCGTCTGCATCAGCCCCGCCGCGCGTCGCACCGCGCGCAGGATGCGCGCATGGGTGCCGCAGCGGCACAGGTTGGTCTGCAGCTGCGCCCGGATCTCTTCCTCCGAGGCGCGGGGATTGCGCGCCAGCAGCGCCTGCGCCCGCATCATCATCCCCGGAATGCAGTAGCCGCACTGCGCCGCCTGTTCCTCGATGAAAGCGCGCTGCATCGGCCCCGGCGCCTCGACGGTGCCCAGCCCTTCCAGCGTGGTCACCTGCCGCCCTTCGGTGAGCAGGATCGGCGTGACGCAGGAAAACACCGCCTCGCCATCCACCATCACGGTGCAGGCGCCGCACTGACCCAGCCCGCAGCCGTACTTCGCGGCGTTGAGGCCGAGCTCGTCGCGCAGCACGTAGAGCAAGGGGGTGTCGGGCTCCGCCTCGACCACGTGCCGCTGCCCGTTGACGACCATCGTCACCATCTGGCGCTTCCTCTCATCCCGCTCCGGCATCGGGGCCGCCGCCCGGAGCCCTGTTCTTCAGCGTCTGGTTCCCAGGGTCTGTTCCCTGGGGTCTGTTCCTCGGGGTCTGTTCCTCGGGGTCTGTTCCTCGGGGTCTGCCGTTCAGGCCCCGGTCACGAGGCCCCGGCACTACTCCGCCGCCGCCTTCCTCGCGGCACGGCGCCCCGGAACCGGCCCTTCATGGCCGGGCCGGCTCGGCCGGCGCGTCGCGCGAGGCTACCATGGGGCGGGACGAGGCGCGGTCACGGTCTCGCGCCGCCCGCACCTGATCCTCCACCTTGTCCCAGCCCGGCCGGCCGGGCGCAAAATCCGCCCGCAGGTAGCGCGCCAGCGCCGCCAGCTGCGCGTCGTCCAGCGTGCCGCGGAAGCCCGGCATGATCGGCGCCCGCTCCCCCGCCGAGGCCGGCAGCCCGTTCAGCACCACGTTCAGCAGGTTTTCCGGCGAAGGTCCGGTGACGCCGGTGCTCAGCGCCAGGTTCATGCCGCCGAAAGGCAAGGGGCGCCCGGCCTCGTGGCAGGTGGCGCAGGTCGCGGCGTAGATCGCCCGCCCGGCCTCGTTGCCGTTCGCGGCGGTGCCCGTCGCCGTGGCGCCCACCGTGGCGGCCGGGGCGGGGGTGCCGTTGGCGGCATCGGTGCCGGTGGCGGTGACGCCCGGGGCGGCGCCGGCCGGAACCGTGCCGCCCGAACGCGTGCCCGCGGCCGTGGCCCCGGCACCCGCCGCGCTGCCGCCGGCGGGAGACCCGCTCGCCACCTGGCTGTCGCCCGCCACCGGCCGCGCGCCCGGCCCGCCGCCCCGCGCGCGCTCCAGCGCCGCCTGTGCCTGCCGCTGACGCTCCGCCGCGGGCACGCCCATGCGCGACACCACGTAGTGCGCGATGGCCCGCACATCCTCCTCCGGCACCGAGGCAAGGTTGCCCACCACCGGCGCCATGGCCCCGCGCGCCACCCCGTGCTGCGCCTGCCACCCGTGGCGGAGGTAGTCGGCCATCGCCGCCTCGGTCCAGGGCACGGCGGCGGGCGAGGCCGCGTTCAGGGCATAGGCGTGCCAGCCCTCGGCCTCGCCGCCCGCGAAATGCGCGTCCTCGCGCTCGGCGCCCAGGGCGTTGCGCGGGGTGTGGCAGGCGCCGCAATGGCCCAGCCCCTCGGCCAGGTAGGCGCCGCGCTGCCACAGCGCGTCGGAGGTCCCACCGGGCGTGGCACCCGGCGCCGCAACGGGCGTGGCCCCTCGGGCCGCGTCCGGCGAAGCCGCCGGGGCGCCGCCGCGCGCCGCCAGCGCCTGCGCGCCGTCCGCCGGCGCCGGGATCGCCCGCCCGCCCTCGCGGAAGAACAGCAGCTTCCAACCCGCCAGCACCCAGCGCTGGTTCAGCGGAAAGGGCAGGTCGTTCGCGGGCGCCGTGGCCCGCACCGGTTCGCGCGTCATCAGGAAGGCGTAGAGCGCGTGGTTGTCCGCATCCGTGGTGCGGGTGAAGTGGTCGTAGGGAAAGGCCGGGTAGAGGTGCTGCCCGTCGCGGTCCAGGCCTTCGCGCATGGCGCGCGTGAAGGCCGCCTCGCTCCAGCGGCCGATGCCGGTGTCGGGGTCGGGCGTGATGTTGGTGGAATACACCGTGCCGAAGGGGGTCGGCATCGGGAAGCCGCCGGCGAAGACCTTACCCCCCGCCGCCGTGTGGCACACGTTGCAGTTGCCGATCGCGGCCAATTCCGCTCCGCGGCGCACCACATCCGCGTCGAAGCTGCCGGGCGCCGGCGGCGTGACCGGCGCGATGGCCGGGTGCCAGGCATAGGCCGCGAAACCGCCCACGCCGAGCACCACCGCCGCCAGTCCCGCGAGGAGGAAGTACCGTGCCCGCATGCTGCGGCATCCCGTTCTGATCGTTCTTGTTTCCCGGGAAGAACACGCCGTTCCTGGGCCTCCCCGCCCGAGGCGGCGCGGGCCGAAGTCCCGCCGTTCGTGCTGCGCGGAAGGCTCCGCCCGCGCAGGCTTCAGGTCAACGCGCCCGCCCATCACGGCTGACGGAGCGTTCCGGCGCCGATACGTCCCGGCCGGCACCCTCGCCGTGCTGGCACCTCGCCTGGCTGCCCACGCAGGCCACTCCCCCTCCTGCGGCAGGCCTCGTTGCAGCCGCGTCTGGCCAGCGGCCGATGGCCGAACCCCGACTTGTCCCTGCGCCCACCATCGGACGGGAAAGCGGCACGTCGCACCCGCTTGATAGATACGTTATAACATGACAGACCATCGAGCCATGCCGCCACGCCTCGATCCCACGGCCGCTCACCGACCGTCCGGCCTTGCCGCGCCCACGCCGCCGTGGCTAGCTGCACCGGTCGACGGTCCCGCGCGAGCGGGTGAAAAGGGAACACCGTGCGTTCCGGCAGGGCCCCGCGCCCGGGAACAAGTCGGTGGCTGCCCCCGCAACTGTCAGCGGCGTGCCGCTGGCCCGTCCGTCACGCCGCAGCGGCGTGGCGGGTCACTGTGCCGCCCCGGGCTGCTGCCGGGGAAGCGCGGGAAGACAGGGCCGGTGGCGGGGCGCATCCGGTCAAACCCGGCTGCCACGCGCCGCGAGCCAGGAGACCTGCCGTCGTCGCGCCATCATGCCGCCGGGCGGGGTGCTCCGGAGGCAGGAGAGTTCCTGTGACCCACGCCCCGCTCCACCCGCGCCCGGCCGTCCCCGCATCCACCCCCGCATACCCCTTGGCAAGCGCCACGGCCGCCCTGCCCGCGGGGTCGGCCCCGACCGCCCGTCGCCGGCGCTTTCCCGCGGCGAGGCTCCCGGCCGCGATCCTGGCCGCCGCTACACTGCTGGCGCCGCTCCTGGTCACGCTGGCCCCGGCCACGCCCGCCCAGGCCACGCCCACCCGGACCGAGCCCACCCAGGCCGATCCCACAAAGGCCGATCCCGCCCAAAAGGAACCCAGCCAGACCGGACCCACCCAGACCGGGCCCACCCAGGCCGGGCCCACGCGCTACCCGCTGACGCTCAGCAACTGCGGCCGCGACGTCACCTTCCCCCACGCGCCGCAACGCGCCGTGTCGATCGGCCAGAACGAGACGGAGATCATGCTCTCGCTCGGCCTGGGCGACCGGCTGGTCGGCACCGCCCTCTGGGTCGGCCCGGTGCTGCCCGAACTCGCCGGGGCGAACGCGCGCATCCCGCGCCTGGCCGACAACGACCCCAGCTTCGAATCCGTGGTGGGGCGCGAGCCCGACCTCGTGACCGCGCAGTTCGAATGGCACCTGGGCCCGCACGGCGCGGTCGGCCGGCGGGAACAGTTCGACGCGCTCGGCATCCCCACCTACGTCGCCCGCACCGACTGCACCGGCAAGGACAACAGCGGCTCCGGCGACGGTGTCCGCCGCACGCCCTTCGATCTGTCGCAGCTCTACGGCGAGATCCGCGACCTCGCCGCGATCTTTGATGTGCAGGACCGGGGCGAGGCGCTGATCCGCAAGCTCCAGGCGCGCGAGGCCGCGGCCGTCGCCGCCGTGGCGCCGCTGCGCGGCCGGGCGATCCCGACGCTGTTCTGGTTTTCCTCGCGCGACGTGGCGGGCGACGCCTTCGTGGCCGGCACCAATGGCGCCCCGGCCGCGATCATGCGCATTCTCGGCCTGCGCAACGTCATCACCACCGAGGACGAGTGGCCCACGGTGGGCTGGGAAACCATCGCCGCCGCAGCACCCCGCCTGATCGTGCTGGGCGAGATGTCGCGCCGCCGCTTCCCCGCCGACGACGCCGCGGTGAAGCGCCGCTTCCTCGAAACCGATCCCGTGGCGCGCGAGATCCCGGCGGTGCGGGCGGGGCAGGTCATCACGGTCGACGCGCAATCCATGAACCCGACCATGCGCACGATCGACGGCATCGAGGCCGTGGCGCGCGGCCTCCAGAACCTCGGCACCGCGCCGTGACGCCCTGGCACGGGATACCGGCCCCCGCCCGCCCGGTCGGATCCGGCGCGCGTGCCCACGGCGGCCGGCGGCAGGGCGGGGCGACCGGCGCGCCCGGGCACCAGGTGGCGCAGCCGCCCAACAGCCCGCCCGCCGCGATGCGCCCGCCGGGGCTGCGCCCTGCCGCGCATCCGGCCACCCCCGGCGGATCACCGGCTTGAGCGCCCCCCTCGCCCTCCCTTCCTCGCTGCGCGCCCGGGCCGCGCGGCTGCTGCCCCTCGACGAGGCCCGACGCGGCGCGGCGCAGCGGCGGCTGGCCACGGTGCTGCTGCCCGCCTCGCCGCTGATCCTGGCGCTGGCCGTCGCACTGGCGGTGTCGGCCGGCGAGATGCGCATCCCGCCGCTCACGGTGCTCGAGGCCATGGCCAACCGCCTCCTCGGCGCGGGCTTCCCCGTGTCGCGGCTGCAGGAAGGCGTGATCTGGGACTACCGCCTCAGCCGCGCGCTGATGGCCGCCTGCCTGGGCGGCGGCCTCGCCACCGCGGGGGCGGTGCTGCAGGCGCTGCTGCGCAACCCGCTGGCGGAGCCCTACGTGCTGGGCATCTCGGCCGGCGCTTCCACCGGCGCGGTGGCGGTGGTGATCCTGGGGCTGGGCGCGGGCACGCTGGGGGCGTCGCTGGGCCTGCCGCTCGGTCTCCCCTTGGGCGCCTTTCTCGGCGCCGCCGTGGCGCTGGCAGCCGTGGCGGCGCTGGCCACGGCGTCCGGCGGCGGCAGCGAGCGCGTGATCCTGTCCGGCGTGGTGGCCTCGCAGCTCTTCAACGCCGCCACCGCCTTTATCGTCACCACCGCGGCCAATGCCGAGCAGGCGCGCGGCGTGATGTTCTGGCTGCTGGGCAGCCTCGGCGGCACCCGCTGGCCCGACCTGGCGCTGGCCGCCCCGGTGGTGCTGGGGGGCGCCGCGGTCTGCCTGCTCCACGCCCGCGCGCTGGACGCCTTCGCCTTCGGAACCGACGCGGCCGCGGCGCTGGGCATCCCGGTGGGCCGGGTCCGCGCCACGCTGTTCGCCACCACCGCGGCGCTGGCGGCGGTGCTGGTGGCGATCGCCGGCACGGTGGGCTTCGTGGGACTGGTGGTGCCGCACGCCGCCCGCTTCCTGGTGGGCCCGTCGCACGCCCGGCTGCTGCCGGCCTCGCTGATGCTGGGCGCCATCCTGACGGTGCTGGCGGACCTCGCCTCGCGCACGCTGGTGGCGGGCCAGACCCTGCCGATCGGCGTGGTCACGGCGCTGTTCGGCGCCCCATGCTTCGCGCTGATCCTGTGCCGTGCCCGGCGCGCGCGATGAGGCGCAGGCCATGAAGCCACGCAGCGATCCCGCCCTCCGCCCCGCCGGGCATCACCCCGCGGCAACACGCCCCACCCCCGCCGCGCCGCGCCCGCACCGCCGCGCCGGACGCGCCCGATGACGCTGGCCACCGAGCGCGTCCGCTGGTCCGCCGGCGGGCGCCTGATCGTGGACGGCGTGACGCTGGAGGCCACGCCGGGCCGGACGCTGGGCCTGCTGGGTCCCAACGGCTCCGGCAAGTCGAGCCTGCTGCACCTGCTGGCCGGGCTGCGCCGGGTGCGCAGCGGCGTGGTGACGCTGGATGGCGGCGACCTCGCGGTGATCCCCCGCCGCGACGTGGCGCGCCGCGTGGCGCTCATGGCGCAGGGCGCCGACACCGACACGCCGCTGACGCTGGAGGAGGTGGTGCGTCTCGGCCGCACGCCCCACCGCGCCGCGCTGGCCGGCTGGACCGAGGCCGACGAGCAGGCGGTGGAACAGGCGCTGCGCGAGACCGACCTCCTCGCGCTGCGCGCCCGCCGCTGGCAAACGCTCTCGGGCGGCGAGCGCCAGCGCGCCCAGATCGCCCGTGCCCTGGCGCAGGACCCGCGCGAGCTGATCCTGGACGAGCCCACCAACCACCTCGACATCCGCCACCAGCTCGAAATCCTGGCATTGGTGCGGCGCCTGCCGGTGACCGCGGTGGTGGCGCTGCACGACCTCAACCTCGCGGCGATGTTCTGCGACCGGCTGGCGCTGATGCAGAACGGCCGCCTCGCCGCCGCCGGCACGCCCGAGGCGGTGCTGACGGAAGCGCGTATCGAGGCGGTCTTCGGCGTGCGCGCCCGCGTCGCGCTCTCGGCCGATCACGGCCGGCCGCAGGTGCACTACCTCCCCGGTTGAAAAACCGCCGCGCGGGCGGCCGCGTTCAGCGCGCGAAGGTCGGGAAGCTCGGAAATACCGACCGGTCGCCGGTCGCCGTGCCCGCCGGGGTGCTCGCGGAAGCAGACGCCGCGCCGGTGGACGCGTCGCCGGACGTGCCGGCGGCGGTCCCGGCGCCCGCCCCCGTTCCGGCCGCCACGGTTCCGGCCACCGTCGCGCCGGCCCCGACCGAGCTGGCCCCCATCGGACTGGCTCCCGTCGGATTGGCGCCTGCCGAACCGGCCGCTGCCGGGCTGGTCCCCGCCGCCGCGGCCTCCGCCTTTCCCGCGCCGCCGCCCGTATCATCGGCCAGCGGCGGCAGCGGCGCCGACTGCACCGGGGTCGCGGGCGGCACCGCGTTGCCCAGGAGGCCGCCCGTCGCCACGCCGCTCCCGCCCGGCGCCCCGCCGGACACCCCCGCGGCGGTCGCGCCCGCCGCGCCACCGGGCGCGGAACCACCGCCCCCAGCGCCACCCGGCCCGGGCACGCCGCCACCCTGGCCCGCCCCGGCCTCCTTGCCGCCCCCGGCGGTCGCCCCCGTGCCGACCGTGGCCACGGTATAGTCCGGCAGCACGCGCGCCTGGTTGCCGGTGATCACCAGCACCTTCTGCCCGATCGCCAGCGGCACGGTGTCGGTCTGCGCCACCGACAGCAGCTCGTCGTTGCTCTTGCGGACGATGTACTCGTAGCCCTTGGCATCCCCCGTGGCGCGCTCCGCGGCGCTGCCCAGCAGCCCGCCCACCACGCCGCCGCCGATTGCCCCGAAGGCCGAGGCCGTGCTGCCGGCGCCAACCGTGGAGCCCGCCAGGCTGCCCGCCGCCGCCCCCGCCGTGGCGCCGGTGGTGCCGTCGGCGCGGATGTCCACCGGCCGCGCGCCCACGATCACCCCCTGCTCGACCTTGTTGGCCTGCTGCACGGCGCGCGTGGCATAGGTGTTGGGGGAATAATCGCCGCCGCAGCCCGACAGCAGCAGCAGCCCGGCCGGCAGGAGGCCGCGAAACCCGCGCCCGGCGCGATCCCTGGAACCTTCCCCGGGACATCTCGCGGCCGTTGCCGCCCGCCATCCACGCGGCCCGCCCGCCGCCCGATCCACCCGTCCCGCCATGCGCGCGCACCGCTCCGCCCTTGCCGGGGCCGTCAGGTAGAGCCCCCGTGCCGATGCCTCAACCCCGTTTCCGCCGGCGCTCGCCCCCGGCTGGATCGCGTTTGCGGCAGGGCTGCTCCGGACGGGACCGTTTTTCGACAGGGCTGCTCCGGCGGCGCTGTTCCGGCGGGGCCGCACTCCTGGCAGGGCTGTTCCGTCGGCCTGTTCCGCCGGGCGGCTCCGGTCAACTGTTCCGGCCGGGCCACGCCGGGCACAGCTCCGCGCCCCGCGCGACTCCGGCGCAGCCGCTCCCGCCCCCCTCCGGCGCGGGCCGCGCCGCCCGGCACCCTCAGGCGGCAGCCCCGCCCGGCGCGGCCTCGGGCAGCGACGGGTGGTGGAAGGCCATCCGGTTGCGGCCGCCGCGCTTGGCGGCGTAGAGCGCGGCGTCGGCGTGGCGCAGCAGCTCCGCCGTGTCGGTGACCCCGCGGCTCCAGGCCGTGGCGCCGATCGAGCAGCCGACGCTCACCGTCACCGGGCGCCCGTCCTCGCCCGGCACCGTGAAGGGGCGCTGGCCGATGCTTTCCAGCACGCGCCGGCCGACCTCGGCGCTGCCGCCCTCGCTGCTCAGCCCCGCCTGTTCTTCCAGCAGCAGCACGAACTCGTCGCCGCCGATGCGCGCCACCACGTCGCTGCCGCGCACGCAGCGGCCGAGCCGCTGGGCGGCCTCGCGCAGCACCGCGTCGCCGGCGGCGTGGCCGTGCTCGTCGTTGACCGGCTTGAAGCGGTCGAGGTCGAGGCAGAGCAGCGCGAAGCCCCGCCCGCCCAGCCGGGCGCGCAGCGAGAAGCTTTCCAGTTGCGCCGCCAACCCGGCGCGGTTGAGCAGCCCGGTCATCGGGTCGCGCCGCCCCGCTTCCTCGGCGGCGCTCAGCGCCGCCTCCTTGCGCGTCAGGGCACCGAGCAGCCGGCGCAGCGCGTCCGACAGCGCCTCGACCTCGCGCGGACCGCGCACCGGCGGGAAGTCCTGCCCCTCGCCCAGGCGCAGCCGGTCCACCAGCCGCGCGATCCGCGCCAGCGGCGCCGCGATCCAGTCCGCCAGGAACCAGCCCAGCGCCGCGCAGAACAGCGCCACGGCGCCGCCCCACAGCGCCACGGTGGTGATGACCTGCCGCCCGGAGGCGTAGGACATCTCGGCCGGCTGCCGCGCCAGGATGGCCCAGCCCAGCCCCGGGTAGCTCCCGCCGCCGCGCGCCGCCACCGCCGCGGTCAGGTAGTCGCGCCCGTCGGGCCAGCGCTGCACCGCCGGCGTCACCGCGGGCAGTGCGCCGCGCGCGGCCGCCGCCCCGTCCACGCCGCGCCGCGCCGCAGCCTCGCCCGCCGATCCCGTTCCGCCCGCCGGCGCAACTGCCGCGCCCGGGGAAGCCTCGCCCACCCCGGTTCCCGACCCGCCGGTCCCGACCGTGGCGGCCCCGCCAGCCCCGGTCCCGCCAGCCCCAAGGCCGTTGGCATCAGTCCCGCTGGCATCGGCCCCGCCCGCGGTCGCACCCCGCTGCCCGTTCAACTCATCCAGCAACGGCAGCCGCAGCACCGTGCCCGCCAGCGCGTCGGGGCCCAGCAGGACCTCGCCGTCGCGCGCCACCACCAGGAGGTCGATGCCGCGCCGGCTGCCGAAGGGCAGCACGGTGGAACGTTCCTGCGCCGCGGCCCAGCGCCAGTCGATATGCGCCCCCAGGACGCCCAGCAGCCGGCCATCGGGGCTGCGCAGCGGCAGCGCGATGTCCACGAAGCGCCACGGCTCGCCGTCGCGCTGCGGCAGCAGCCGCGCCAGCAGCACCGCGTCGTGCACGTCGCCCACGAACAGGCCGTCGCGCCCCCGCGCGAACCAGGGCCTGGCCGAAACATCGGCGCCGAGCAGCAGGTTGCTGCTGGACGCCACCACGCGCCCCGCCGGGTCGGCGATGCCCAGCCAGGCGAAGTTCGGGAAGCCGCGCCGGAGGTTGTCCAGCAAGGCGCCGGCGCGCGGCAGGTCTTCCTCGGTGTTGAACTGATCCAGCCGCGACAGGACGCTCAGCAGCACGACGCGCCCTTCCATGTCGGCGGCCAGCCGCCCGTCCAGCAGCGCGGCCAGGGCGCCGAGGTCGCGCCGACGGGCCGCGCCGGCTTCCTCGTAGGCCTGGTGGCCCAGGATCAGCCCGAGGCACAGCGCGCAGGCGGCCGCCAGCCCGGCAAAGGCGAGTGCCAGCTGGCCGCGCATGCCGGTGCGGCGGCGCGGTGGCGTGCTGGCCACGCGAGGCAGCACCGTGCCGCGGATCGCCGCGTCGGAGACGGCCGCGTAGGGAGCCGCCGCATCGGGGGCCGCCGTGCCGGCGCCGGACCTTTCCGCAGCGCGGGAAACCATGCCGAGCCGCTGATTCTGCTGGACTTTTTCGTCAGCTGCCGGCATCCTGTCCATGATCAACCACGCCCTGATATGCCTGTCGCGATTCGCCGGCGGCACAACCCTAGGTCAGGTCCGTCACCGGATTCTTTAAAGAACCCTGTGATCCCGGTAAATTTTTGCACGCAAAGGTTGTGCATTCCAGCATCGTGCCTGGCTGACGCGGGGCACTTCGTGCAGGACGGGCGAGGCAGGACGCACCGCCCCGTGCTATCGGGGAACCATGATCCTCGCTCGTTCCGCACCCGCCCTCACCGGGCGCAGGAGCCCCGGCCCGCGCCGGTCCTGGCCCGCCCGGCTGGCGGCGACGCTGATGCCCGTGCCGCTGCTGTCGGCGCTGCTGCTGCTTCCCGCCGCCCCGGCCACGGCGGCGCCGGCCGCCTGCGCCGCGCAGTATCCCGGCGGCACCGGCCCGGCGATCGAGCGCGCCTCGCTGCGCGACCGCGTCGAGGAACTCTGCTTCGGCGGCTTCGCCCTGCTGCACAGCGGCGTGTCGCGCACGCCGCTCGCGGTGTCGGAGCACCTGACCCGCGCCCGCATCCGCCAGGCCGGACAGGTCCCGCGCGACGACCGCTTCCATGCCGAGGACGCGCTGCCGGACGAGGACCAGTCGCGCCTGTCGGACTACGCCCGCTCCGGCTTCGATCGGGGGCACATGGCGCCCTCGGGCGACATGGCGACCGCCGCCTCGCAGGGAGAAAGCTTCTCGCTCGCCAACATCGTGCCGCAGAACCCGGGCTCGAACCGCTGCCTGTGGGAAGGCGTGGAAAGCACGGTGCGCAGCCTCGCCACCGAGCAGAACGAGGTCTGGGTGGTCACCGGCCCGGTCTTCGAGGGGGAATCGCTGCAGCGGCTGAACAACCGGGTGCTGGTGCCGACCTCGCTGTTCAAGGCGGTCTGGGTGCCCTCGCTGAACGGGGCCGCCGCCTATCTCGCGCCCAATGCCCCGGGGGTGCGCTGGCGCGCGGTGTCGATCGAGGAGCTGCGCCGCATCACCGGCATCGACGTGTTTCCCACCCTGCCCGCCGCGCTGCGGGGCACGGCGCTGGCGCTGCCCGACCCGCGGCCCAGCAACATCCGCGAAAGCTGCTACAGCAACGGCAACAATGGCGAGGTCGCGCAGGCCGACAACGCCCCGCCGCCCGCCGCTGGCCGCGCCGCCGCGCCGCCTGAGGCGCGGCGGAGCCCCGTCGAGGAACGGCGCGTCGACCGCCCGAGAAACGAGCGGGGCAGCCCGCAGGTGCAGCCGGCGGCGAGCAGCCGCCTGACGCTGATCCTGGCAGCGGTGTTCGCGATCGTGGCGGTGGTGGCGCTGATCCGCGTTCTTGGCCGCCGCTGAGACGCCCGGCCCCGGCGGCGCGGGCCGGGCGCGACGGCGAAGTAAGATAGTAAGATGGTAAGGAAGTAAGGCGAATGCGCCGCCGGCGCGGCCCCGGGCCGGCAGCGCGCCCGACGCCCGGCACCCGCCGGCCGGAGGGTCGGCAGCGTGGCGGCACCGCAGGATGGAGGACGCAGGGGATGCAGTTCGAGCCTTTCGCCGACGAGGCCGCCGTGCGGGGCATCGGCGAGCTGACCGTGGAAAACCGGCTCGACCGGATCTCGATCCACGGCAGCCTGGACGTGACGCGCGACCAGGAAGGGCTGGCCCGGGCGCGCGACCTCCGCGACCTGTTGCTGGCCGCCATCGCGCGGCTGGAAGCGGAGGACCTGCCGGAGCGGGTCCGCACCGGCGAGCACACCGACCGCACCCCCAACCCCTTCCGCTAGCGGCGGGCCTGGAAGCGGCGAGCCCGGGGACGCGCCGCTATTCCGCGGCGATCGGCCGCGCCGCGGTGGCACGCCCGCGGTCGAGCAGCACGATCAGCACGATCGACATGATCGGCAGCGCCGCCATGAACAGCAGCCCGTAGTAGTCGCCGCCGCCCGAACGGTCCTTGATGATGCCGAAGACCTGCGGCCCGAAATAGCCGCCGAGATTGCCCACCGAATTGATCCAGGCGATGCCCGCCGCGGCCGCCGTGCCGCTGAGAAAGGCGGTGGGCAGCGACCAGAAGACCGGCAGCGCCGCGAAGATGCCGAAGCTGGCCAGCGCCAGGCCCAGCAGCTTCGGCACGAGGCCGTCATTGCCCGCCGCGATCAGCAGCCCCGCCGTGGCGCAGGCGGCGGCGAAGGCGGTGGTCCACTTCCGCTCGCCGATGCGGTCCGAGAAGAAGCCCCACAGCACCATGGTCACCGCACCCACGGCGTAGGGGAAGGCGTTGAGGAAGCCGAGCTGAACGTTGCCCACCTCGCCGATCGCCTTGATGATCTGCGGCTGAAAGAAGCCCAGCGTGTAGAGCGGCGACACCAGCCCCAGGTACACGAAGCCGTAGCCGATCACCCGTACGTTGAGCAGCGTCTGCCACCACTCGTAGCGCCGCACGGCCTCGCGCTGCCGCTCCTCCTCGCGCAGCGTGTCGTCGAGCCAGCGCTTCTCCTCCGCCGTCAGCCAGTGCGCCTCGCCCGGGCGGTCCGTCAGGTAGGCCAGCACGCCGACCGCGAGCAGCAGCGCCGGGATGGCCTCGATAATGAACATCCACTGCCAGCCATGGAGGCCCCAGACGCCGTCCATGTTGAGCAGGTAGCCCGACACCGGCGAGCCCAGCGCCGAGGAGAAGGGGATGGCGAACATGAACCAGCCCACGATCCGCCCGCGATAGCGTGAGGGGAACCAGAGCGTGAGGTAGAAGATCACGCCGGGAAAGAAGCCCGCCTCCGCCGCGCCGAGCAGCACGCGCACGACGTTGAAGCTGGTCTCGCCCACCACGAAGGCCTGCGCGCCCGACAGGAGCCCCCAGCTCACCATGATGCGGGCGATCCAGCGCCGTGCGCCGAAACGGTGCAGCGCGAGGTTGCTCGGCACCTCGAACACGAAATAGGCCAGGAAGAAGATGCCGGCCGCAGTGCCGAAGGCGGTGGCGCTCAGGCTGAGGTCGCTGCGCATCGCAGGGCCCGCGAAGCCCACGTTCACCCGGTCGAGGTAGGATACGAAGTAGCACAGCACCAGGAAGGGCAGCAGCCGCCAGGCCACCTTGCGCACGGCGCTGCGCTCCACCGCCGGGATCGCGCCACCACCCTCGGCGGGCGCGAAGGCCCCGCCCGACATCGCGCCCATGCGCGCCCTCCCCTGTTCGTTCCCTGTTGCCGGCTTCACGCCGGCTTGTGCGGGAAGTCTGCGGGGGAACGGCGGGGAGGTCGAGCCCTCATTCCCACGGAGAAGGAAAACCGCGCCGCGGCATAGCCCGACGCGGCGCGGCGGGTGCCGTCCCTGGCCGACCGGAACAACGGGGCCACGCCCGGCGGAAGGGCTCAGATGCAGCGACCGCCGTCGACCTCCATGGCGATGCCGGTGATCATCGAGGCCTCGTCGGAGCACAGGAACGCGGCGGCATTGCCCATGTCTTCGGGCGTGGAAAAGCGGCCCAGCGGAATGGTGCTGAGGAACTTCGCGCGGATCTCGGGCGTGTCCTGGCCCATGAAGGTGCTCAGCAGCGGCGTTTCTCCCGCCACCGGGTTGATCGCGTTCACCCGCACGCCAAAGGGCGCCAGTTCCACCGCCATGGCGCGGGTGGCGGTGATCACCCAGCCCTTGGAGGCGTTGTACCAGGTCAGGTTCGGCCGCGGGCTGACGCCGCCGGTGGAGGCGACGTTGAGGATCGCGCCGCGGTGCTGTTCCTTGAACAGCGGCACGATCTCGCGCGCGGCGAGGTAGATCGCCTTCATGTTGACCGCGGCGATACGGTCGAAGCTGTCCTCGGGCAGGGTGTCCAGCGGCTGCGGCGTGTGGCCGACGCCGGCGTTGTTCACCAGGATGTCGAGCCCGCCGAAGCTGTTCCGCGCGGCCTCGGTCATGCTGCGCGCACCGGCGGCGGTGGCGACGTCGGCCTCCACCGCCACGGCGGCATCGCCCAGGCTCTCGGCGACGCGCTGCGCTGCCGCGGCGTCGCGATCGGCCACCACCACGCGCGCGCCCTCGGCCACGAACTTGCGCAGGATGCCCTCGCCGAAGCCGGAGCCGCCGCCGGTGACGATCGCGACCTTGTTCTGAAGTCTCATGGCATGCGTTTCCTCGTGTTGGTGGTTCGTGAACCGGCCCGTGCGGCAGGCTGAATGGTTATGCGGGCCTTCGCCGGCGCATGGCGCCAGCCCGCATCAAGCTGCCGCTGCGCGACCCTTCTGCCAGCGCCGCAGCGACCTGCCGCTGCGTGACCGTCCCGCCGGCCGCGCGGAGGCTTGCCGGCATGACAGCCCCGCGCGATGTCACGGGACGGCGGCGCCGGGGAGCGCGCCTCAGCCGTGGCGGATCGCGACGGTCTTGAGCGAAGCGAAGCTGTAGAGCGCCTCGAAACCCTTCTCGCGCCCGTGGCCGGAGCGCTTCACGCCGCCGAAGGGCAGTTCCACCCCGCCGCCCGCGCCGTAGTTGTTGACGAAGACCTGCCCCGTCTCGATCGCGCGCGCCATGCGCAGCGCCCGGCTGCCATCCGCCGTCCAAACGCCCGCCACCAAGCCGTAGTCGGTGCCGTTGGCGATGCGGATCGCGTCGGCCTCGTCGTCGAAGGGGATCACCGCCTGCACGGGGCCGAAGATCTCCTCCTGCGCCAGCCGCTCCTCGCCGGTGCGCGCGGCCACCAGCGTCGGCGCGACGTAGTAGCCGCCGGCGGGCGCGTCACGCTCCACCTGCCCCTGCGCCACGACCTCGAGCCCGCCGCCGTCGCGCGCCATGCTGAGGTAGCCCTCCACGATCTCGCGCTGCCGCGCCGAGACCAGCGGACCCATGTCGAGGTCGGCCATCGCCGGCCCGACCCGCAGGCTGCGGTAGCGCTCGGCCATGCGCTCGACGACGGTCGAATACAGTGACCGCTGCACCAGGATGCGCGAGGCAGCGGAACAGGTCTGGCCGGCGTTCTGGATGCCGGCGTTCACCAGGAAGGGCAGCGCGGCCTCGAGATCGGCATCGTCGAAGACGATCTGCGGCGACTTGCCGCCGAGCTCCAGCGTCACCGGCACGGCGTTGCGCGCCGCGGCCGCCTGCACCAGCCCGCCCACCACGACCGAGCCGGTGAAGGACACGTGGTGGATGCCGCGATGGCCCGACAGCGCCGCGCCCGCTTCCTCGCCCAGGCCGGAAACGAGGTTGACCGCGCCGGCCGGGAAGCCCGCCTCGGCCGCGATGCGGGCATAGGCGATGGCGGTGAGGCTGGCTTCCTCGGCGGGCTTGATCACCACCGCATTGCCCATCGCCAGCGAGGCGGTGACGGAGCGGCCGATGATCTGCATCGGGTAGTTCCAGGGCACGATGTGGCCGGTGACACCCAGCGGCTCCCACAGGGTCATCACCGTGTAGCCGTCGAGGTAGGGGATGGTGTCGCCGTGCAGCTTGTCGGCCGCCCCGCCGTAGAATTCGAGGTAACGGGCCAGGGCCAGCGCGTCGGCGCGGGCCTGGCGCAGCGGCTTGCCCACGTCCAGCGCCTCGAGCCGCGCCAGCTCCTCGGCGCGATCGGCCACCAACTGCCCCATGCGGGTCAGCAGGCGCCCGCGCTCGGTGGCGGTGGTGCGGCCCCAGGCGCCGCGGCGTGCCTCGGCGGCGGCGGCCACGGCGCGGTCGATGTCCTCCGCCCCGCCGCGGGCGATGCGGGCGAGCTCGGTGCCGTCCGACGGGTTGAGCAGCGGCAGGGTGTCGCCCCCCGCGGCCGGGCGCCACGCGCCGCCGATGAGGTTCAGGCGGGTGTCGAAGGGGATATCCATGGCGCGTTCCTCCGGAGCGGGCCGCGTCGCGGGCACCCCCTTAGGGCGGGCGCGCGGGCCTTTTCCCCGGCTTATCGCCTGCGCGGCGACACCGCCAGGGATGCGAGGGGTGCGAAAGGATGGATGAGGCGGCCGGTCACGGCATGATCCATGCCGCCTCTGCCCGGAACGGGTTCGCCGCGGAAACACGGGCGCCCTCCCCCGCACCGTCGCCCCGCCTCCACGCGGTCGGGGGAGAAAGGTGGCGCTTTGCCGAGGCTCCGGCATCAACCGCAGGCGGCATCGGCCGTGCTCCCCGCCGCCCTGCGCGTCACTCGCCCAGGCGGGGCGCCGGAAACGCCGCCCCGCGCGTCAGCCCCCCGGGCGCGGCGCCGGAAACAGCGCCCCGGTGCGGCCCATCAGGCGATAGGCCACGAGGCCCGACCACTCGTGCAGCGCAAGGTCGAGGTCCTGCAGCCGCTGCCCCAGCGTGCCGCTGCTCCACCAGGTCACGGGGTGCAGCCCGGCCTTGAAGCCGACCGGGTCGGGCAGGACCTCCCAGCCCAGCTGCCGGAAAATGCCCACCGAGCGCGGCATGTGCTGCGCCGAGGTCACCAGCACCCAGCGCTCGCCGGGCTGCGGGTGCACCATCTCGCGCGTGAAGAGCGCGTTTTCCCAGGTGTTGCGCGAGTGCGGCTCGAACAGGACGCGCGGGCCTTCGAGGCCGAGCTCCGCCCAGAGCCGCCGCGCCACCTCGGACTCCGAGATGCGGCTGAGCGCGGGCATCGAGGAGCCGCCGGTGAAGACGATCCTGGCCTGCGGATAAAGGCGGGCCAGCCGCACGGCCTCGGTCATGCGCTCCGCCGCGTCGTTCAGCGCCGGCAGGCCCCAGTCCGCCGTCAGGGTGGTTTCCACAGCACCGCCCAGCACGACGACGCCGTCCACCCGCGGCGGCGGGTCGAGCGGCGGGAAGCGCCGCTCCAGCGGCAGCGCGATCCACTGGCCGACCGGCAGCACGAAGCAGAGCACCAGCCCGCCCAAGCCTACGAGCAGCAGCGCGCGGCCGGTGCGCGAGGAATAGCGGGCGAGCAGCAGCGCCCCGAGGCAGCTGGCGAGCAGCAGCAGCGTGCTCGGGCGCAACAGCATCCAGAGGAGCTTGGACAACACGAAACTCAAGGGCGCGCTTCCCCGGTGACGGAACACCTTACCTTCCAGGCCCGGCGCCGCGACGCAACGGCGCCGGCTTCCGGCCGGGCACCGGGCACTGTATCCTGCGGCCCGTCGGGGGGCGTGCCGGAATGGTAGACGGATCCGACTTAAAATCGGCTGGGCGATCAGCCTGTGCGGGTTCGAGTCCCGCCGTCCCTATCCCGATCCCGCCTCACCCATCCCGCCCCTGCAGCAAGGCGTCCTGTTTCGCCCGGCGGCCTCACGCCACGCCCGAGATGGCGCCCCCGCCCCAGCAGCCTCAGCCCCTCGGCCTCATTCCTCGGGCCGCGCCCAGTGGAACATCAGCTCGTGCTTGTTGTAGCTGCCGTGGGTCAGCCGCGCGCCGGGGATCGCCGCGAACTCACCCGCCACGTCGTGGTCGGTCTCGCCCTGAAACTTGATCGTGCACAGCATCCGGCGCGCCTTGCCGGCCTCGATCCAGCGGCGCACCAGCGCCAGCAGCCGCGTGGGGTAGCAGATCACGTCGCTGAGCAGCCAGTCGACCGCCTCGTGCTCGCGCGGGTCGAGGGCGAAGGCGCTGTCCTGCAGCACCGACACGCCCGGCATCGCGGCGACCCTGGGGTCGAGCGGCGCCTTGTCCACCGCCGTCACCTTCGCCCCCAGCGCCGCCACGGCCCAGGTCCAGCCGCCCGGACAGGCGCCGAGGTCGAGGCAGTGCTCGCCCGCCTGCGGCCAGGCGCGGGCGGCGAGAAAGGCTTCCCACAGCTTCAGGTAGGCGCGGCTGGGCGGGTCGGTGCGGTTTTCCACCAGCACCGGCGCGCCGCCGGCATAGGGGCTGGTCTTCGTGGCGCTGGCCAGCATCAGGTCGGGCCGCAGGAGGCACCAGCCACCCAGCGGTGCCGTGGGCACGGGGGTGGGAAACACCACCGGCCGGGCGCTCACCGGCGGCAGCGCCGCCTCGATCAGCGAGGCGCGGCGGTGGTGGTCCACCGACAGCAGCGACCAGTTGCGCTGGATCGCGCGCAGGGCGGCCGCCGCGGTCTTGATGGAGGCCACGGGGATCAGCTGCGGCGCCGTCCAGGTGTCCAGCGCCCAGGGAATGCCGGAGGGGCCTTCCACCGGCGGCTCGGCGGTCAGGGCCAGGGGTCCGTGCCAGCACAGCACCGCGCGCCCGGTGCGGCGCAGCGCTTCCTCGACCTCGCGCTCGAAGCCGGCATGGGCGAGGTAGGCCGCGCCGATCACCTGGTCGGCGGAAAGCTCACTGGCAGCGAGGAGGCAGGGCATCGGCAGGGCTTTAGCGCATTTCCGCCGCCGTTGAACCCGCTTCGCCGCGGCAGCAGCCGCCCGCCTGCCTGGCAGCAACGGCGGAACGGGGCCGGGTCGTTGCGCGCGCCGGGGCGAACATCTCGGACACGAAAGGGGGCGCGATCGCCTGCCGCACCGCGATTGCCGGCGCAACCCATGGTGCCGCGGTTACGTTTCGCAGCGGAGGCCCGGGGACAATCCCCGACGGGAACTGGGGCGAGGCGGCATGTTCGGCAAGGTCTGGAGCCTGATCAAGGACACAGTTGAAGGCTACATCAACGATGAATGCCTCAGCCGTGGCGCGGCCATTGCCTACTACACGATCTTCTCGATCGCGCCGCTGCTGATCATCATGACAGCCATCGCCGGCTTCTTCTTCGGCGACGAGGCGGTGCACGGCGCCCTCGATGACCAGTTGCGCGGCATGCTGGGCCAGGACGCAGCCGGCGCGGTGCAGGAGATGGTCAAGGGCGCCAGCAACAAGACCTCCTCCACCATCGCCACCATCGTCGGCATCGTGACGCTGCTGGTCACCGCCAGCGGCGTGTTCGGAGAGCTTCAGGCCTCGCTCAACGCCATCTGGAAGACGGAGCCGCCGGCGGCGGGCACCGAGACCACCGTGACCCGGCTGGTGCGCGCCAAGGCGGCCAGCATGGGCCTCGTGGCGGCGACGGGCTTCCTGCTGGTGGTGTCGCTGGTGGTCAGCGCCGGCATCTCGGCCGTCAGCACCTGGCTGCAGGGGCGCATGCCGGGCGTCACGCTGCTGATCAGCGCCGTCAACATCGCCGTGTCGCTGGGCATCATCACGGTGCTGTTTGCCGCGATGTACAAGGTGCTGCCGGACCATCACATGGAATGGAAGGACGTGGGCGTCGGCGCCTTCGTCACCGCGATCCTGTTCACCATCGGCAAGTCGCTGATCGGCTGGTACCTCGGCAGCAGCAACATGGCCACGAGCTACGGCGCGGCCAGCGCGCTCGTGATCATCCTGCTGTGGGTCTACTACTCCTCGCAGATCTTCCTGATGGGTGCCGAGTTCACCCGCGCCTATGCGGGCCAGGAAGGCAGCCACCAGCACGCGCCGGTGCCGGCCGACAAGAAGGACGCGCCCACCGCGCGCCGCATCGCGCCGGCACCCGCCTCCAGCCTCGCGACGCCGGCGCCGCTGGTTCCCAAGACCAGCGCGGTGTGGAGCGTGCTCGGCGTGGCCAGCATGCTGCGCACCGCCAGCCAGCAGCTGCGCCGCAAGCCCAGCCACGTTCCCGACAGCTTCCGCGAGCCCGCCTCGCACTGAACCGCCAACCACCAGCAGGAGAAACGTCGATGCACGCCCAGATCACGGCCCGGGGGATGGCCCTCTGCTTACTTGCCGTGAGCGGGCTTGCACTCGCGGGCTGCAACGAGAAGACCGCGGATGCCGCGGCCTCCACCCAGCAGCAGAAGCAGGCCGTGCAGCTGGCGGAAGCGCAGCTGCGCGCGGATCAGGAGCTGGGGCGCAACCTCGCGCTGCGCGAGGTGCGGAGCTTTCCCCAGGCTGAGGGCGACGTCCTCGCGGTATGCGGCGAGATGAGCATCGACGGCGCGCAGGGACATTTCGTGCCCTTCGTGAGCACCGTCAGCCTGCCGGCCGATGCGACGGGCAAGCCCGAGGTCACGTCCTTCCTCGCCACCTCCGGCGTCGAGGCGACGCGCGTCTACGTCGAAAGCACCTCGCGCTGCCGGGACATGGGCGGGCCGCGCCCGACGCTGCGCCAGGCTGCGCCGCCGCTGCTGCCCACCATCCCGGCGGACCTGCCCTACCTCCGCCAGGCGAGCTTCCCCGCCGCCACGCCCGTTGCAGAAGCCGCCGCCGCGCCTGCCGCCAGCACGGGCGCGGAAGGTTCGGTGGTGACGCGGCAGGCCGCCAATCTCCGCTCCAGCCCCAGCGGCGGCTCGGTGCTGCGGGTGGTGGCGGCCGGGCAGTCGCTGAAGGTTTACGGCACCGCGCCGGGCGGTTGGTACCGGGTGGGCGACGCGTCGGGCCCGGGCGGCTGGATGCACGGGAGCATGGTGCTGCAACACCCGTGAACGCCCGGGCGCCGCAGCCTTATACCGCCGAGCTTATGAAGTGATCCTTCTGATCCAGGGGTAGTTGGTGAGGGAGCGAAGGCGGTCGGGCGAGAGGGCGTTCCAGGCTTGGCAGCAGGCTTCGACGATGTCGGCGTTGCCGTGGAGCAGGCGGTGGGACAGGAACCGCTCGCGCAGGTAGAGCCAGACGCGCTCGACCGGGTTCAACTCGGGCGCGTAGGGCGGCAGCGGCACAAGGGTGACGTTGGCGGGCACACGGAGTTGCCGTGAGCCGTGCCAGCCTGCCTGGTCCAGCACGAGCACGGCGTGGACGTTGGGGGCGAGAGCGGCGGCGAAATGCGCCAGGAACACGCCCATGGCGGTGGTGGACACCACTGGCAACACCAGGGCGAAGGCTTCTCGAGTAGCAGGCCGGACGGCGGCATACAGGTAGGTCCAGTCGTAGCGCTGATCGCACAGCCCGCGCGGGCGCTCTCCCCGTGCCCACCAGCGGTGCCCGGTGCGGCCTTTCTGACCCACCCGGGCCTCGTCCTGGAACCAGAGCTCGATCTGCCGGCCCGGATGGTCGGCGGCAGCGGCTGCTACGGCGCGGCGCAGCCCCCTTTTGCGAAAGCCGCCTTGGCCTTCTCGTCAGCCTGCGGGTGCCGTGGCCGGGTCTTCTGCCGCGACAGGTCCAGCCCGCGCACCACCCGCGACAGGCTGGCCGGGTGCAGGCGCTTGTTGAACCGCTCCTCAATCCAGCGGCACAGCATCGGCAGCGTCCACTCCGCGCCACCGTCACGTTCCCGGTCGGGGCCGCGCAGAATGACGTTCACCAGCACCGCCTGCTCGGCCTCGCTCAGCGTCGAGGGCCGTCCCGGCTTGGGCCGATCCCGCAGGCCGTCCAGCCCTTCCGCGTTGTAGCGAGTAACCGCGTCCCGCAGAGCCTGACGCTCCAGCCCCACCAGCCGCGCCGCCTCCGCCCGGCTCAGCCCTTCCAGCGCGTGCGCTACCGCCAGCATCCGCGTCGCGGTCCGGCGGTTCCGCTCGCGCCGTGCCATGCACCGGAGTTCGCCCGCACTCGCCACCTCCGTCCGGATCTCCAGTGCTCGCCCCATCAGCCCGTCCCATCAGGTCAGGCCAGAAGCGAATCACCATCCCCGCCAGAACTGAAATCACACCAGAGTCAGTTCATCCGCTCGCCGGTATTAGTCCCGACGGGGAAACACCGCGGCCGAGAGCAGCTTCACCGAGCACAGGTCGCCCGGCGTGGCGTCGCGCCAGGCGGGCTGCGCCACGGCATCCAGCGTCCCCTCGCCCCGCGCGGTGCCGAGCACGAGGCGCAGCCCGCGGGAGTCCATCGTGGCATGCCGCACCGTCCAAGCGCCGCCACCGGGTGACGCCAGCGCGTCGCCGGGGCGCAGGAAGGCCCTCGCCTCGCCGGCGGGGCAGTCGGTCTGCACCGGCGGCAGCGGCAGGTCGGCGAAATGGGCGTAGCCGTCGCGCACGATGCAGCGAAGCTCGTTGGCCTCGCCCAGGAAGCCGGCCACGAAGGGCGCCGCCGGGCGTTCCAGCAGCGCGCGCGGCGTGTCGTACTGCACGAGGCGTCCGGACTGGAGCACCGCCACGCGGTCGGCGATCTCCATGGCCTCGTCCTGGTCGTGCGTGACCAGGACGCTGGTGAGGCCGAGCTGCACGTGCAGGCCGCGCAGCCAGGCGCGCAGTTCCTTGCGCACGCGCGCGTCGAGCGCCGAGAAGGGTTCGTCCAGCAACAGCACCGAGGGCTCGATCGCCAGCGCGCGGGCGAGCGCCACGCGCTGCCGCTGCCCGCCCGAGATCTGGTCGGGGTAGCGGCGCGCCAGGGCACCGATCTGCACGAGGTCCAGCAGTTGCTCCACCCGCCCGCGGATCTCGCGACGCGACGGGCGGTTGGCGGCGGGGCGGACGCGCAACCCGAAGGCCACGTTCTCGAACACCGTCATGTGGCGGAACAGCGCGTAGTTCTGCGGCACGAAGCCGATGTTGCGCGAGCGCGCCGGCAGCGCCGCGACGTCGCGGCCGCCGATGCGGACCTCGCCGCTGTCAGGGAATTCCAGCCCCGCCAGGATGCGCAGCAGCGTGGTCTTGCCCGAGCCCGATGGGCCGAGCAGCACCGCGAACTCGCCGTCGGGAATGCTGAGACTGACATCGCTCAGTGCCGGCGTGCCGCCGTCGAAGCGGCGGGACACGGCCACGACCTCAACGCTCATTCGGAGAACTTCATCCGGGCTCCGGTCGTGACTGCATGGGTGATCCTGGCACGGCGGCGACGACGCGTCACGGGCAGGCGGGCGGCACGGCGCCGGTCACGGGTGCAGGGTATGGCGACGACCCGACAGGTATTCCAGCAACGCCTTCGCGACCAACGTCACCAGGGCCAGCAGCGCCAGCAGCGCGGCCACGGCAAAGGCGCCGGCGAACTGGTACTCGTTGTAGAGGATCTCGATGTGCAGCGGCAGCGTGTTGGTTTCGCCGCGGATATGGCCCGACACCACCGACACCGCGCCGAACTCGCCCATGGCGCGGGCATTGCACAGCAGGACGCCCGACAGCAGCGCCCATTTCACGTCCGGCAGGGTGACGCGGCGAAAGGTCTGCCAGCCGGTGGCGCCCAGCGTCGCCGCCATTTCCTCGGCGTCTCGGCCCTGTTCCTGCATCAGCGGGATCAGCGTGCGCGCGACGAAGGGAAAGGTCACGAAGAGCGTGGCCAGCACCAGCCCCGGCAGCGCGAAGATGACCTGCACGCCGTGCCGCTGGAGCCAGGGGCCGAACCAGCCCTGCAGCCCGAAGAGCAGCACCCAGACGAGGCCGGAGATCACCGGCGAGACGGAAAAGGGCAGCTCGATCAGCGCCGTCAGCAGCCCGCGCCCGGGGAAGCGGAACTTGGCGATGCACCAGGCCGCGGCGATGCCGCCCACCGTGTTGACCGGCACCGAGATCGCCGCGACCACCAGCGTCAGGGAGAAGGCCGACATGGTGTCGGGGTCCTCCATCACCTCGCGCACGGCAGGCCAGCCGCGGCGTAGCGCCTCGGCGAAGACCACCACTGTGGGCAGCAGCAGGAACATCGCGGCCGCCAGCAGCGCCAGTGCCAGCAGCAGGCGGCGCAGGGCCGGCGCTTCCTGCAGCGGCGATGCCGGAGTCTCGCGCAAGGCGCCGCTCACCGCCGGTTCCGCCGCAGCAGGAATTGCAGGAGATTGAGCGTGAGCAGCACCGCCAGCGCGATCAGCAGCATCGCGAGGCCGACCGTGGCGGCGCCGGCGTAGTCGTACTGTTCCAGCCGCGTGACGATCAGCAGCGGCGCGATCTCGCTCACCATCGGGCGGTTGCCGGCGATAAAGATAACGCTGCCGTATTCCCCCACCGCGCGGGCGAGCGACAGGCCGTAGCCCGTCAGCACCGTGGGCGCGATGGCGGGCAGGATCACCCGCGCGATCACCTGCGCCCGCGTGGCGCCCAGCGTGGCGGCGGTTTCCTCGACCTCGGCCGGCAGGTCGCGCAGCACCGGCTCCACCGTGCGGACGATGAAGGGCAGGCCCACGAAGCACATGGCCACGAAGATGCCCAGCGGCGTGAAGGCCACCTGCACGCCGATCGCGGCGAGCGGCACGCCGAGCCATCCGTTGGGCGCGAAGAGCGCGGTCAGCGACAGGCCGGCCACGGCGGTGGGCAGCGCGAAGGGCAGGTCGATCGCGGCGTCGAGCAGCCGGCGGCCGGGAAAGCGGTAGCGCACCAGGACCCAGGCCAGCAGCAGGCCGAGCGGGATGTCGAACGCGGCCGAAAGGGCCGCGGAGGTGAAGCTCAGCCGCAGCGCCGCCACGACGCGCGGTTCGGTGACGCTGTTCCACACGCCCTCGAAGCCCAGCGTCCAGGGACGCAGCACGAGAGCTGCGAGCGGGATCAGCACGATCGCGCCCAGCCAGACCAGCGTCACCCCGAGGGTAAAGGCGAAGCCCGGCACCACGTCATGGCGGTGCGAGGGCGAACGGGCGAGAAGCGCGCTCAACGCGCCGGCTTGTACAGGCGGTCGAAGGAAGCGCCGTCGGCGAAGTGCTCCGCCTGCGCCTTGCTCCAGCCGCCGAACTCCGCGTCCACGGTCACGAGGTTGAGCTGTGGGAAGGTGACCTTGGCGCGCTCCGCCGCCGCGGCCTCGCGCGGGCGGTAGAAGTTGCGCGCGGCGATCTCCTGCCCTTCCGGGGTGTAGAGGAAGCGCAGGTATGCTTCCGCGAGGGCGCGGGTGCCGCGCCGGTCCACCACCTGGTCCACCACCGCGACCGAGGGTTCCGCCAGGATCGACAGCGAGGGCACGACGACCTCGAAGGCGTCCGCGCCGAACTCCTTGCGCGCGAGCTGCGCCTCGTTTTCCCAGGCCAGCAGCACGTCGCCCTGCGCGCGCTGCACGAAGGAGGTGGTGGCACCGCGCGCGCCGGTGTCGAGAACGGGCACGTTGCGCAGCAGCCGACCCAGGAACTCCGCCGCCGTCGCGTCGCTGCCGCCCGGCTGGCGGCGCGCCCAGGCCCAGGCCGCGAGGTAGTTCCAGCGCGCCCCGCCCGAGGTCTTGGGGTTGGGCGTGATGACGCCGACGCCATCGCGCACGAGGTCGCCCCAGTCGCGGATCGCCTTGGGGTTCCCCTTGCGCACCAGCAGGACGATCGTGCTGGTATAGGGCGCGGAGTTGTCGGGCAGCCGTGACATCCAGTCGCGCGCGATCAGGCCGCGCTCGGCGATGGCGTCCACGTCGTAGGCGAGCGCCAGCGTGACCACGTCGGCCGCCTGCCCGTCGATCACCGAGCGCGCCTGGGCGCCGGAACCGCCATGCGAGGAGCGGAGCTGGAGGCGCTGCCCGTTATGGCTGGCTGCCCATTCCTTCGCGAAGGCCGCGTTGATGTCGCGGTACAGTTCGCGCGTCGGATCGTAGCTCACGTTGAGCAGCGACGTCGCTTCCTGCGCCCTTGCGAAACGGGTGGAAAGGAGTGCGGCGGAAGCAGCCAGGACACCCAGCACGCGGCGTGTGGTCAGAGGCACGGTCTGCAACTCCGGTTTTGCCGGACGATGCCGCTGAACCGCCGTGTTTTGCAAGTCTCGGCGTGACGAAGCCGGGAGGGTGCGTCTTCGCAATAATACCGCGCAAGTGTCACGCAAGAAGAACGGGACGAAGCTTGTCGTCCGTGACGTGCGCGGGAGAATGTTGTTCTCCCGCGCGACCCGTCATCCGGCTTCAGGTATAGCCTTTGCCTTCGTAATGCTCGCGCTCGGCCGCTCCGCTGCCCTCCACGGGGCTGCCTTCCGCAGCCGCCTGCGCCCCCGACCCGGCGGGCTTCGCGTCCGAGGATCCGGCACTGCTGCCACCTTCGGCCGGCTCGAAGTCGAACTGGCCACCCTTGCTCTGCCACTGCTGCACGGTCAGCACCTTGGCGGGCTGCTTGCTCTCGTGCGGGCCGTGGACGACGCCGGGCGCGAAGGTCAGGAAGCTGCCGGCCGGATAGGGCGTCCCGGCCTCGATCAGCTCACCCTCGAGGACGTAGTGCATCTCGGCACCCGCCTTGTGCGAATGCGCGGGGATGGTGCCGCCCGCCGGCAGGTGGATGATCGTGGTGACCACGCCCGCGTCCTGATCCTCGTTGAGGATCTGCACCTTGAACTCGCCGCTGGCGCCGGGGATCTTCAGCGGCACCGCCTCGACCTCCGCCGCGTTGAGGATCAGCTTCTGCATGTCCATCGCCGGTCGCCTCATTCTCTTCGTGCCGAGGCAAACGACCCAGCGCGGCCGGCAGTTGCGGGGCCCCTGCGTTCAGCCGCGCAGATGTTCCTGCAGGCGCGGCATCAGCTCCACCAGGTTGCAGGGCCGGTGCCGGGCGTCGAGCTGGAAGCGCAGGATGTCGTCCCACCCGTCCTTTACCGCCCCCGTGGAGCCCGGCAGCGCGAAGAGGTAGGTGCCGCCCGCCACGCCGCCGATGGCGCGCGACTGGATCGTGGAGGTTCCGATCTTCGCGTAGCTGAGCATCCGGAACAGTTCTCCGAAGCCGGTGATCTCCTTTTCCAGCACGCGCGCGAAGGCTTCCGGCGTCACGTCGCGCCCGGTGATGCCGGTGCCGCCGGTGGTGATGCCGACATCCACCTGCGCGTCGGCCACCCAGCGGCGCAGCACCGCCTCGATCGCCGCGGGCTCGTCGCGCACGATCTCGCGCGAGGCGAGGCGGTGGCCCGACGCGGTGATGCGCGCCGCCAGCGTTTCGCCCGAGCGGTCGGAGGCGAGGTCGCGCGTGTCGCTCACCGTCAGGATTGCGATGTTGACGGGCAGGAAGGTGGCGCTCTCGTCGATCGGCATGTCTGGCTCCTCCGTGTTCGGGACGCAGGATAGGATGTCGCGGGGCTTCAGCGCAGCCGTCGCGGGGCGAGGCTGCCCTGCCCGTCCGCGGCGAGGCCACCGCGGCGACCCCGCGGAAGCGGCCGGCCCGGACGGAACGGGGCGGCCGTCCGCGGTGCACGTCACGTGAACGACCGCCCCGAATCAGGCACCGGCGATCAGGCCCGGACGGCTACGCCCGGTTGATCATACCCGGGCGGTCGGGTTCCTTCCGGACAGGCTGCGGCGCTCAGCGCGAGGCCGAGACCGAGCGCGCCCGGCTCATCGCCCCTTCCAGCTCCGCCGCATTGTTCAGCCGCGGAAAGGCCCCCGCCGCCAGCGCGTCCAGGCTCGTTGCCGGCAGGCCGAGGCGGCTGGCGTAGATCCAGGAATAGGTCAGCACGCGCTGCACGAAGAGGCGGGTTTCCGTGATCGGGATGGATTCGATGTAGAGGAACGGGTCGTCGCGGTCCTGGGTGTTGGGCTGCCAGCTCTGCAGCTTGCCCGGCCCCGCGTTGTAGGCCGCCAACACGCGGATCAGCCCGCCCCCGGTCACGTCCTGCCCCGCCAGGTGCAGCAGGTAGCGCTGTCCGAGTTCCAGGCTGAAGGCCGGGTCATGGAGACGCTGCATCCCGCCCGGACCGCCGAGCGAGCTGTCGCCGCTGATAAAGGAGGCGGTGGCCGGCATCAGCTGCATCAGCCCCCGCGCGCCCACCGGCGACACGGCACCGGGATCGAAGTTGGATTCCTGCCGCGCCAGCCCGTAGAGCAGGCTGGGATCGACGCGGTAGCCGCCCTGCGGCCTGAGGTTCGGTACGGGGAAGCGGGCGAAGTCGCGCGGGCGGCCGTCGGCGGTCTGCGCCAGGCCTGCGAGCTGGGCCGCGAACTCCGTCATGCCGGATTGCGTCGCCACCGCCAGCGAGGCGCGCGACAGGGCGGGGTTGCCCTGCACCGCGGGCCAGAGGCGGCGGAGCTCGGCCTCGGCACGGTCGCGCTGCCCGACCTGGAGCAGCGCCAGCGCGCGCCAGCCGCCGGCGGTCTCGGCCAGGGCCGCGGATTCCGCCTCGCCGCTCAGGTCGCGCTCCCACTCGAAGTTGGAGGGCAGGCCCAGCGCGCGGCGGGCCACCATGCCGTAGAAGGTGCGCGGCTCCTGCGCCGCCTGGAGCATCCAGCTCACGTAGAGCTGCGGCCGGCGGGCGCGCACCGCGGCGCGGGCGGTCCAGAAGGCGGCCGCCGAGCGCAGCACCGCGGGCGCGTCGTCGGCGCGGGCGGCAGCCTCGAAATAGGGCAGCGCCACGTCGAAGCGGTTGTGGCCCCAGGCGGCCAGCCCCGCCACGAAGGCGGCATTGGCGTGGCCGGGCGTGGCGCGCACCGCGGCGGCGGCCACCCCGAAGGCTTCCTCGTCCTTCCCCTGCTGGAACAGCGTCAGCGCGAGGTCGGACTGCAGCAGCGAGGCATAGGCCGGGGTCATGCCCCGCGTGCCGCTGATCAGCCGCAGGGCGCCCGCGGCGTCGCCGGCGGCCGCGCGCTCGGCCACGCTGCGGTCCAGCGCCGGGTTGCGCACGACGCTGCGGCTGGCGGGAACGCTTTCCTCCGGCACGATGTCGGTGGAGGAGGACAGGGTCGCGTCAGGCGGCGGCGGCGGCAGGCTGGCGCCGCGCGGGCTGGCTTCCACCAGCATGGCGTAGATCCGCGGGGCGTCCGGGTGGTCGGCATTCGTGGCGAGCCAGTTCTGCAACTCGCCGGTTCCGGGGGCCGGCCCCAGGTGGCGCAGCCAGCGATCGGCCAGCACGTGGCCCAGCAGGCGGCGGTCGTCGAGCCGGGCGGTTTCCGCACTGGCCGCGTTGAGGTCGCCGGCCGCCTGGGCCGCGAAGATCCGCCGCAGCCGCGCCGCATCGGAGGGCGCCAGGGGCTCCGGCAGGGGCGCCGCGCCGCTGGGGCGCAGCGCCGGGGCCAGCGCCAGTTCGCGGTCGGAGATGGCGCGGCTGGAAACGTTGCCGCCGCCCTGGCTGCCGGAGGACGCGACGGTGCGCTCGGTGCTGCGGGCCGGGCGGCGGGGTGCCGCGGAACGGGCGGCCTCGGCCAGGGTCGCGACCTGGCGGCGTGGCGTGGTGGCCCAGCCGCGGGCGCGCGCGGCGTCGCGGCCGGCCGAGGCGCTGAAGGCGGCCGTGGCCTGGCTGACCGACCGGCCGGCGGCAGGCCCCGAGGTGGTGGAGGCCTGCGCGGCGGAGCCGGCGCCCAGCGTTGCCACCAGCATGATGAGGCCAAGTCTTCGCAACGGCCGGGGGTGAAGCGCGAGGCCACGAACGGTTCGGCGATAGGCCGGACGGTTCAGGCCTCTGAGGCGATGAACTCCCATGCCCGAGGCGTTAACGGCTCGGGGACGGCGATGGCAAGACCGATATGCGAGACATTCATCAAATATTGAGACAAACTCGCGTAGCTGGCGAGTTTCCGCGCCTTCCGAGGGTCACGTTCACGTCATACCTGCACTGCAGCACGACTTTCCACGGCGCCGAAACCCCCGTCCTGCGCGTTGCGGTCAGCTCCAGGGGATCGTCGCGGTGCCGTCCAGCACCTGGCGCAGCAGCAGCAGGTCCTGCCAGGCCTCGCGCTTGGCCGAGGGCTGCCGCAGGAGATAGGCGGGATGCAGCGTGGCCAGCGCCGGCACGGTTCCCAGCCCCTCGATCTCCATACGGTGCCAGCGGCCGCGCAGGCGGGTGATGCCCTCCTTGGCGCCCAGCATCGCCTTGGCCGCCGTGCCGCCCAGCAGCACCACGTGGCGCGGCCGGGCCAGCGCGATGTGGCGGCGGATAAAGGGCAGGAACAGCGACACCTCGGCATCGGTGGGCGTGCGGTTGCCGGGCGGGCGCCAGCACAGGATGTTGCTGAGGTAGAAGTTGCTCGCGCGGTCCAGCCCGATGCTGGCCACCATACGGTCCAGCAGCCGGCCCGACACGCCCACGAAGGGCTTTCCCAGCCGGTCCTCGTCGGCGCCGGGCGCCTCGCCGATCATCATCAGCCCGCTTTCCGCCACGCCGTCGGAGAAGACGATGTTGGTGGCGGTGTCGCGCAGGCTGGCCTCGAAGCGCTCCATCGCGGCCTTGAGTGCCTCCAGGCTGTCGGCCTCGGCCGCGAGGTCCGCCGCCCGGCGCGCGGCCGGCGTCAGCACCGCGGCGGCGGAGATCCGGGCCGCGGCGCGGCGGGGGGCCGCGGCCTCGCCGAAGAGGTTGGCCCCCGCACTGCCCCCTGCGCCCGCCGCCAGGTCCGGCTCGCTCCCGGTGGTGGCGGCCGCGGGCGCCGGCGCGGAACGGGCCGTGGGCGGGAGGCGGAAGGGCGTGACGTCGGCCGCCGGCGCGGTGCGGTCGCGCGGGTCCTCGTCCAGCGCCTCGTCGACGCCCCAGGCCAGTTGCAGGGCCAGGGCATCGCGGAGCGCATCGCGAAGGGCGGCGGTCTCGTCCTCGACAGGGTGCATCACGCCCCATATCGGGCCTTGGGGGCCCCGCGTGCAACCGGGGTTCCCCGCCCGGAAGGGGGCCGCTACATCAGGCCGCCGCCCGAAGAACCCTGTTTCGCTGAAGAACCCCGTTCTGAACGCGCCACCGATGCCACTGCCCGAGGAGGTTTCCCGATGACCGAGCGCGAAAGCATGGAGTTCGACGTGCTGATCGTCGGTGCGGGTCCGGCCGGGCTGGCGGCGGCGATCCGGCTCAAGCAGGTGGCGCCCGACGCTTCCGTTTGCGTGGTGGAAAAGGGCTCCGAGGTGGGGGCGCATATCCTGTCGGGCGCGGTGATCGAGCCCCGCGCGCTGGACGAGCTGCTGCCTGAGTGGCGCGACGACATGCCGGCGCTCACCACGCCGGCCACCGAGGACCGCTTCATGCTGCTCACCGAGCGGCGCGCCTTCCGGCTGCCGACCCCGCCGCAGATGCACAACGCGGGCAACTACGTGGTGTCCCTGGGTAATCTGTGCCGCTGGCTGGGCGCGCAGGCCGAGGCGCTGGGGGTGGAGATCTACCCGGGCTTCGCCGCCTCCGAGACGATCATCGAGGACGGCCCCGCGGGGCGGCGGGTTCAGGGCGTGGTGGCGGGCGTGATGGGCCTCACCCGCGACGGCGAGCCGGGGCCGAACTACCAGCCGGGCATGGAGCTGCGCGCCACCTACACGCTGTTCGGCGAGGGCTGCCGCGGCTCGCTGACGCGCCGGCTGGAAGAGGAGTTCGACCTGCGGGCCGAGGCAGCGCCGCAGACCTACGCGCTGGGCATCAAGGAGCTGTGGGAGATCCCCAAGGAGCGGCACACGCCCGGGCTGGTGTGGCACTCGGTGGGCTGGCCGCTGCCCCGCGACACCACCTACGGCGGCTCCTGGCTCTACATGCTGGGCGAGAACCTCGTGTCCGTCGGCTTCGTGGTGGGGCTGGACTACCCCAACCCGTGGCTCGCGCCCTTCGAGGAGTTCCAGCGCTTCAAGACCCACCCGGAGGTGCGCAAGATGCTGGAGGGCGGCAAGCGCATCGCCTACGGCGCGCGGGCGCTGAACGAGGGCGGCTGGCAGGCGGTGCCGCGCCTGGCCTTTCCCGGCGGCGCGCTGATCGGGGATGGCGCGGGCTTCCTCAACGTGCCCAAGATCAAGGGCACGCACCTGGCCATGAAGAGCGGCATGCTGGCGGCGGAAGCCGTGGCGGAGGCGCTGGCGGGCGACCGGCGCTCGGTGCTCGACGCCTACCCGCGGGCGGTCAAGACCTCCTGGATCGCAGGCGAACTGCAGGGCGTGCGCAACATCCGCCCGGGCTTCGCCAGGCTCGGCTTCTGGGGCGGCATGGCCAACGCGGCGCTCGACACCTACGTGCTCAAGGGCCGCGCGCCCTGGACCATGCGGCACCATGCCGACCACGAGACGCTGCGCGACGCGGCGAAGAGCCCGCGCATCCACTACCCCAAGCCCGACGGCGTGCTGACCTTCGACCGGCTGAGCAGCGTGTTCCTGAGCAACACCAACCACGAGGAAGACCAGCCGGTCCACCTGCGGCTGGAAGACCCGTCGCGTTGGAAGGTGGTGAACTGGGATCGCTTCCGGTCGCCCGAAAGCCGCTACTGCCCGGCCGCGGTGTACGAGGCGGTGGGACCGGACGCGGAGCGCGAGCTGCGTGGCGAGCCCGACCCGCAGGCCCTGGAAGCGCCCGGCGGTGCGAGCGCCGAGGTGGAAGCAGGTGATAGCGGAGCGCGGCTGGTGATCAACGCGCAGAACTGCGTCCACTGCAAAACCTGCGACATCAAGGACCCCACCCAGAACATCCGCTGGACCACGCCCGAAGGCGGCGGTGGGCCGAACTACATCGGCGGGATGTGAGGGGTTGCCCTGTCCCGGGGAGGGGGAGAAGGAGTTCCCCCCATCCCCGGACCCCTCGCCCCTCATCTTTTTTCAGGACGCTGCCGCGGGAGCGTGGCCAACGATGTGCGCTCCGGCTCGGTGAGCCGGAGCGAGGGACATGTCAGCCAGTGCTGAACAGCAGTTTCATTCGTTTCAGCCGCACTGGCCGCCGCCATACCGCGATCGACTCACCCCCGCCGCGCAGCAGCACTCTCAGAAGAAGATGAGTGGGGGTCCGGGGGAGAGAATTCCTTCTCTCCCCCGGGACCACGCCACGCCTGAGCCGCGGCCTCAGCCGTGGCGCCAGACCACCTCGGCCGGCGGCGGGGTGTTGGGGTCGCAGCGCAGCCACTGGCAGTTGCCGACGGATTGTCCGGTCATGGCCAGGATGAAGCCCCAGTGGCTGACCACCACGGTGTGGGCCCAGTCCTCGCGCAGGGCCATCTCCTGGCGGAAGCCGTTGGCGCGAGCGATCACGTCCTCCGCCGGCTCCTCTCGCTGCGGCCACCAGACCTCCTCCACCGCGGTGAAGTCGTGGCTCGGCCAGTCGGCCGCGAGGCGGCTGATGGGGGAGCCCACGTCGCAGCTCAGCGCGTAGCGTTCCCGCACCACGGGCGCGATCAGCACCGGCAGGCCCAGCCTTTCGGCCAGCGGCGCCGCGGTTTGCAGCGCGCGGGTATAAGGGCTGGCGACGATGCGGCGGATGTCCTCGCCCGCCAGCTCGTCGGCGGCGCGGCGGGCCTGTTCCTCGCCCAGCGGGGTCAGGCGCGGGTCCTCGATGCCCGGGTCCACCTTGGTGGCGGTGAAGTGGAGGTTGAACTCGCTTTGGCCGTGACGCAGCAGGATCATGCCGTGCAACTTGGCGGCGGCACCGGGATCGGGCAATGGGCGGCCATCGTGCGGTTGTCCACCGTGGCGGCGCCGCCGGGATCGCGTGGGATGTTCGCCGGATTGATCCACCGAACGGTGACGAGTTCGGTTTCATAACGTTGCCCTGTCGGCTTCGGGACGCTCCGGGCGTTGTGTTACGTGGCGTTCATCACCACCTTCGGCCCCGAGAAGGAGTTCAAGATGCAAGGCGGCTTCCCCATCGACCTGATCCTGTTCGCGATGGTCGCGGCCTTCCTGGTGCTGCGCCTGCGATCCGTGCTGGGCCGCCGCACCGGCTTCGAACGCCCGCCCGAGGCACGCCCGGCCACCAACGGCTTCCGTCCCCGCACCGTCGAGGGCGAGGCCACCGAGGTGCCTCCGGCGCAGCCGCGCACGCCCGAGCACGTCGTGGTGCCCGACGCGCGCAGCCCGGCGGGGCAGGCCATCGCCCGTATCCGTGGCGTCGATCCGTCCTTCGATCCGCGCCACTTCCTGGGTGGTGCCGAGGCGGCCTTCGGGATGATCGTGAACGCCTTCGCCCGCGGCGATCGTGGCACGCTGCGCGACCTGCTGGGCCCGGACACCTTCGCGGGCTTCGAGGGCGCGATTCAGGCGCGCGAGGCGGCGGGCGAGTCCCAGCGCACCGAGATCCGTTCCATGCAGAACGTCAGCATCGAGGCGGCCGACCTGCGCGGCACCGTGGCCGACATCACCGTGCGCTTCGTGTCGGACCAGGTGAACGTCACGCTCGGCGCCGACAACAAGCCGGTCGCCGGCGCCGACGCGGTGGCGGAGCTGACCGACCTTTGGACCTTCCAGCGTGACCTGCGCGGCAGCGACCCGACCTGGAAGCTGGTGGACACCCGCTCGGCGTGATGCGGGCGCTTCGGCGGGGCGCTTCTCCGCTCCTCCGGGGCGCGATCACCCTGCTCGCCCTGACGCTAACGGGGATGCGGGGCCTGCCGGATGGCGGGACGGCGCAGGCGCGCGAGGTCCGCGTCACGCGCGGTTCCGCGGTCGCCGGGCCACGCAACATGGTGCAGCGCCGGCTGATGATGCAGCGGCAGCTGGCCCGGCGCGAAGCCATCGCCCGCGGCGTGAAGGTGGCGCCCCTTCCCGCGATCGCGGGCCTCGGCGGCGGTGGCGGCGCGGCGCCGAGCGCCCCGGTGCTGGTGCAGGCGGCCTCCTGGCGGGACCTGCCGGGCTGGGATAGCGACCGGGTGAGCGAGGCGCTTCCGGCGCTCCTGGCCTCCTGCCGCTCCATCGGCGCGATGTCGCGGGAGCGTGCGATGGGCGGGGCGGTGGCGCTGGCCACCACGGCCGACGACTGGCGTGCCGCCTGCGCCGAACTTTCCAGAGCTGCGGGCGGCAGCGCGCAAGGACGTGACGCGCGTCTGCGCGCCGCCATCGAGGCGAGCTTCACCCCCAACCTCGTCGGCGAAAGCATCCTGACCGGGTATTACGAGCCAGTGCTGCGCGGCTCGCTGACGCGGGGCGGGCCGTTCCAGACGCCGCTCTACGCCCCGCCGGCGGAACATGTTCAGCGCGACCAGCCGGGCAGCGAGCGGCCGGTGCACGGGCAGGTGGTGGACGGCAAGCTGGTGCCCCTGCCCGACCGCGCGGCGATCCAGGACGGGGCGCTGGAAGGCCGCGGGCTGGAGCTCGCCTGGGTGGATGACCCGGTGGACGCCTTCTTCCTGCAGATCCAGGGCTCGGGCCGCATCGCGCTGCCGGACGGCAAGGTGCTGCGGCTGGGCTTCGCCGGCCAGAACGGCCAGCCCTATCGCGCCGTCGGCCGGTCCCTGATCGAGAGCGGGGCGCTGACGCGGGCGGGCATGTCGGCCCAGGCGATCCGCGACTGGATGCGCGATGCGGGCCCTGAGAAGACCGAGGCGTTGATGGCGGAGAACCCGTCCTACATCTTCTTCCAGCCGCGCCCAGAGCTGCGCGACAACCAGGGCCCGATCGGCGCCATGGGCATTCCGCTGACCCCGGAACGCTCCGTGGCGGTGGACCCCTCGGTGGTGCCGCTGGGCGCGCCGGTCTTCGTGGCGGGGCCCAACACCCGCCGTCTGCTGGCCGCGCAGGACACCGGCGGCGCGATCCGCGGGCCGGGGCGCGGCGACCTGTTCCGCGGCTGGGGCGATGCCGCCGGGGCCAAGGCCGGCACGACGCACGAGGCGATCCGGATGTGGGTGCTGGTGCCCCGCCAGGCGGCGGTGGCGATGGGCGGCAACTGAACACCCCGCGCTTCCGCGCAGCGCAGGCCGAAAACCGTGCCGCCGCGTGCATTCGCGCGGCGTTTCCGTTAGTCCGGGCAGGATCCGGCCGCGCATCCCGCGGTCACTTCCCGCCCCTCCTGTTTCGAGGAACCCCATGGCGCGGCGCCCCAGGACGCTGAGCGAGAGTGAACGCGCCCTGTGGCAGGCCTGGGCCCGGGTGAACCGCGTGGTGTCGCTGACGCGCGCCCCGCCCGACAAGCCCGCCGAGACGCCGCCCGCCCCGAAGCCGGAACCCGCCCCCGCCCCGGCCACCGCGGTGGTGGCCCGCCCCGCCGCGCCCGCGCTGCGCCTGCCGCCCCCGCCGATCTCGGTCGGGACGCCGGGGCCCGGGCTGGACGCGCGCCGCTGGCGGGACCTGCGGCGCGGCAAGCTGCGGCCGGAGCGCACGCTCGACCTCCATGGCCGCCGGGCCCAGGACGCGCACGGCGCGGTGCTGCACTTCCTGGCGGAAGCGCATGCCGATGGCCTGCGCTGCGTGGCGATCGTGACCGGCAAGGGTTCGGGCGAGGGCGGCGTGCTGCGGCGGGAGCTGCCGCACTGGCTGAACCTGCCGGCGCTGCGGCCGCTGCTGCTGGGGGCGGCGCATTCGGGCCCGGCCAATACCGGGGCGGTGCACCTGCTGCTGCGCCGTCGCCGCGGCGCGAGTGACAGGGGGAGCTGACGCGCCGCTTGGCGAAGGGCGCGGGCGGTTCTAAGGGTCGGGCTCGATGGTGCTCCAGCCCTATCCTCCGAACCGAGCCGGTGCAGGCGCCACGACCTGGCCCCTGCGCAGCCCTCGCCCGACGCCCCGTCTCCCCGCGCGGGTGACAGCGGCCGGGCGGTTGCCGGTCCGCGCCGGGGCTGGCCGCCCGCTTCGCAACGCCGTGCCGCCCGGGCGCTCCGCCGGGCCGGAGACCCCCGCATGACCGTGGCCCCCCGCCCTTCCATCCTCGCCGTCGAACCCTATGTCGGCGGCGAATCCAAGCTCCCGGGCGTGAACCGCATCGTGAAGCTCAGCTCCAACGAGGGCGCCTTCGGGCCGCCGCCGGGCGCCGTGGCCGCGATCACGAAGGTTGCCACCGAGGCGCACCGCTACCCCGACGGCGGCGCCACCGCGCTGCGCGAGGCGATCGGGGCGCGCCACGGCCTCGACCCGGCGCGCATCGTCTGCGGCAACGGTTCGGACGAGCTGATCGCGCTGCTGATCATGGCCTATGGCGGCGAGGGCACCGAGCTGATCATGTCGGCTTACGGCTTCCAGATGTACGAGCTGACCGGGCTCTGGGCCGGCTGCCGCGTCATCAAGGTGCCCGAGCGCGACCTGACCGCCGACGTGGACGCCATGCTGGCGGCGGTGGGGCCGCGCACCAAGCTCGTCTTCCTGACCAACCCCAACAACCCGACCGGCACGCTGCTGCCGCAGAGCGAGGTGGCGCGGCTGCGCGCGGGCCTGCGCGACGACATCCTCCTGGCGATCGACTCCGCCTATGCCGAGTACGTCACCGATCCGGGCTACGACGCCGGCGCCACCATCGTGGACGCCACCGACAACACGGTGATGCTGCGCACCTTCAGCAAGATCTACGGGCTGGGTGGGATGCGGCTGGGCTGGGCCTATGCCTCGCCCGCCATCGTCGACGTTCTGGGCCGGGTGCGCGGGCCGTTCAACGTCAACGCCGCCGCCGCCGCCGCCGGCATCGCGGCGCTGGCCGAGCCCGGCTGGGTGGAGCGCAGCGTGGCGCACAACACCGAGTGGCGCCGCCGCATGACCGAGGCGCTGGGCGCCATCGGCCTGCCGGTGCGGCCGAGCGAGGGCAACTTCGTGCTGGTGGACTTCCGCGACGGCGACCGCGCGGCGCGTGCCGACGCGCACCTGCGTTCCCGCGGGCTGATCGTGCGCGGCATGAAGGGCTACGGCCTGCCGCGATACCTGCGCGTCACCATCGGCAATGCCGAGGAATGCGAGATGGTGATCGAGGCCCTCACCGATTTCGTGCGCACCGATGGCTGAGGACGCCCCCGCGGCACCGCTGTTCCGGCGGCTGTGCATCATCGGCATCGGGCTGATCGGCTCCTCGCTCGCGCGCCTGGTGCGCGAGCGCGGCGACATCGCCGCGACGCTGGTGCTGCACGACCGCAGCGCCGATGTGATGGAGCGCGCGCGCGAGCTCAACCTCGGCGACGTGGTGGAGCCCAACCCGGTGCGCGCCGTGGAGCACTGCGACGGCGTGATCCTGTGCGTGCCGGTGGGCGCCTATCACGCCACCATGTCGGTGATCGCGGCGCACCTCCTGCCCGGCTGCGTCTTGAGCGATGTTGGCAGCACCAAGAGCAGCGTGCTGCGCGACCTCGTGCCGCTGCTGCCCGAGGGCGTGCACCTCGTGCCCGGGCACCCGATGGCCGGCACGGAGTTCTCCGGCCCCGACGCGGGCTTCGCCGCGCTGTTCCGCGAGCGCTGGGTGATCCTGACGCCGCCGCCGGGCACCGACGCCGCGGCGGTGGAACGCATCTCGGAGATGTGGCGCCGCGCCGGCGCGACGCTGGAAGTCATGGACGCGGCGGCGCACGACAAGGTGGTGGCCATCGTGTCGCACCTGCCGCACATGATCGCCTTCACCATCTGCTCGACGGCCGACGACCTGGCGCAGGAAACGCGTGATAACGTGCTGCGCTTCGCGGCCTCGGGCTTCCGCGACTTCACGCGCATCGCGGCGAGCGACGTGGCGATGTGGCGCGACATCTTCCTCAACAACCGAGAAGCGCTGCTGGAAATGCTGGCGCGCTTCACCGAGGACGCGCAGGCGCTGGGCCGCGCCGTGCGCTGGGGCGAGGCGGAATTCATCGAGGACCGCATCAGCCGCGGGCGGAAGGTGCGCCGCTCGCTGATCGAGATGAAGCAGGCCTGAAAGGTCCGATGGTGTGCCGTGGCCAGGGAGAGGGGGAAGGTATTCTCCCCTTCCCCGGACCCCTCCGCCCTCATCTTTTTTCGGGACGCTGCCGCGGGAACGTGGCCGAAGTTGTGCGCTCCGGCTCAATGAGCCGGAGCGAGAAACGTCACAGCCCGCGCTGACAGGAAGCTTTCATTTTCAGCAAGGCTTGCGGCCACCGTGTCGCGGCCGACCTGACTTCATCGCGCGGCAGCGTCTCAGAAAAAGATGAGTGGGGGCTCGGGGGAGAGAATTCCTTCTCTCCCCCGGCAACGTCCGATCACCCGCTCCACCGGCGCACCTCAACCGTCGTCCTCGCCGCCGCGGCGCTTGCGCAGGGCGCGGGTGAAGCGCTCGCCCGCCGGGGTGAAGCCGTTGCTTTCACAGAAGCCGCGGAGGTCCGGGGAAGCGGCCGCGATCTCCAGCAGGTCGCAGCCGGCGGAGCGTGCGGCCTGCGCCCCGGCCTTGAGCAGCAGCCGGCCGATGCCGCGGCGGCGGTCGTCCTCACCGACAGACAGGGCGGTGATTACGGCGGTGGGCCGGGCCTGCTGCAGCGTGGTGACCCAACGCAACGCGACCACGCCGGCGAGCGGCCCCCAATTTTCGGCCACCAGCACGGCGCCGCCAGCCGCGGCGGCCTCCAGGCGCTCCGCGACCTCGCGCGCCGTGGGCGGCGACGAGGCGGCGCTCAGCAGCGCGGCGATGTCGGCCGCGTCCCCCGCATTGGCGGCGCGGATTTCGACGCCGTAGCGGGAGCCGCCGGCCACCGGCGCCTCAGAAGCCCAGGCGCTGGGCCGCGTCCTCCAGCGTGCGCTTGGCGCCCTTCTCATGGAGCGAGCGCAGCCAGTTCCCCACGGTGGTGATCAGTTGCTCGTTGCGGCCGAGCTCACCGAAGAGCGGCTCGATCGACAGGATCGGGCGCGGGTCGACGCCGCCTTCGAGCGCCTTCTCGCGCAGGGTCGCCGCCATGGGGTGATGGTTCTCGATCGGGTGGCCCTGCTCGTCCTCGCCGGTCTGGCGCCGCAGCCACGCGGCCAGCGCCAGGCCCAGCAGCTCCACGCTGCCGCCGGTCTTGAGGCGGTCGCGGATCGGGTCCACCAGCACGTTGAGCGGCGCGTCCTTGTTGACGCGATCCACCGTGTCCTTGATCGCGGTGTTGGCGAAGCGGCGGATCAGCGTCGCCTTGTAGTCGTTGAGGTCGATGCCCGGCACCGGCTCCAGCGTGGGCTCCGTCTCGCGGTCCATGAGTGCTGCCATGTAGCGGCGGAACAGCGGATCGGCGAGCGTTTCGTCGATGTAGGTGTAGCCCACGAGGCGCCCCATGCCCGACATCGCGAGGTGGCTGGCATTGAGCAGGCGCAGCTTCATGAACTCGTAGGGCGTGACGTCGGTGACGAACTGCGCGCCGACCTTTTCCCAGGCCGGGCGGCCTTCGGGGAAGCGGTCCTCGATCACCCACTGGGTGAAGGTCTCCGAGAAGACCGGCCAGTTGTCGTCGATCCCGTGCTTCTCGCGCAGCGCCGCGACCTCGGCCTCGGCTGTCAGCGGCGTGATGCGGTCCACCATGGTGTTGGGGAAGCTGGCGTTGTCGCCGATCCAGCGCGCGAGCTTCGGGTCGCGCCGCTCGGCCAGCGCCAGCACGGCGCGGCGCAGCACGTTGCCGTTGTGCTGGATGTTGTCGCAGCTCAGCGCCGTGAAGGCCGGCAGCCCGGTCTCCATGCGGCGGCGGTAGCCTTCGGTGATGATGCCGATGGCGCTGCTGGGCGCCTCCGGGTTGGCGAGGTCGCGCTGGATCAGCGCGTGCTCGAAGTCGAGCTGCTTGGTGGCGCGGTTGAGGCAGTAGCCGTTCTCGGTCACCGTCAGGCTAACGATCTTGATGGCGGGATCGGCGATCTGCGTCAGCACCTCGGCGGAAGAGGCACCGGCGTAGAGCACGCCGGCGAGCGAGCCGATCACCGTGACGTGCTCCTCCTCGCCCTCGCGCTCCACCAGGGTGTAAAGGTTGTCCTGCGGCACGAGGCTGTCGCGCATCCGCTCATCGGCCGCGAGGATGCCGGCGCCGACGATGCCGAAGCGCAGCGTGTCGGCGTCCTTCTCCATCAGCTCGTGCGTGTAGCGGGCCATGTGCGCGCGGTGGAAACCGCCCAAGCCCAGGTGAACGATGCCCGGCCGCACCGCGGCGGGGTCGAAGCGCGGCACCTGGATCGGCGGCCGGAGCTGCGCGAGGTTGCGGCGGTTGAGCGGGATGGCGGTCATCGGGTTCGAGGCTCTCGGAAGGAGTTCTGCTGGGCCGTTGCGGTTGTCGGCGGCCGGGCGGCGCGCGCCCGGTCAGCCGTGCTGGGGACGGTGGAGCGCGTTCGTCACGGCCGGGTAGAAGGCGCGGTAGCGGCCCAGCGCCGCGGCGTAGCGCTCCACCAGCACCGGGTCGGGGTGGATGGTGTCCAGCCGGGCGGGCGGGGTACAGACAACCGCCGGCGCCTCGCCCGTGGCGGCCAGCCGCGCGAGGCGGGCGGCGCCGAAGGCCCCGCCGTACTCGCCCTCGGCCAGTAGGTGCAGCGGGATGCCCAGCACCGCGGCCAGGATTTCCAACCATCGGCGGGAGCGCGAGCCGCCGCCGATCACGTCCGCCTCGCGGATGGTGGTGCCCGAGGCCGTCAGCGCGTCCAGGCCGTCGCGCAGCGAAAAGGCCACGCCTTCCAGCACCGCCTGGGTCATCGCCGCGCGCGTGGTGTCGGCGCTGAGATTGCCGAAGGCGCCGCGCACCGCGCCGTCGTTGTGCGGCGTGCGCTCGCCCGCGAGGTAGGGCAGGAACACCACCTCGCCGGGCGTGGTGACGGGGGCGAGTTCCTCGATCAGCACCGCCTCGTGCAGCCCCGTCACCCCGGCCCACCAGCTGAGCGAGGAGGCGGCCGAGAGCGTCACGCTCATCTGGTGCCAGGTGTCCGGCAGGGCGTGGCAGAAGCTGTGCACCGCGCGCTCCGGATAGGGCACGAAGCGGTCGGTGGTGGCCCAGACCACGCCGGAGGTGCCCAGCGACACGAAGGCGCCGCCCGGGCGGATCGCGCCCAGGCCCACCGCGCCGGCCGCGTTGTCGCCGGCGCTGCCCGCCACCACCACGGGGTTGGTGACGCCCCAGCGCTCCGCCCATTCGCGGCGCAGCATGCCGCCCGGAGCGCTGCCTTCCACCAGGGCGGGCATCTGGGCGCGGGAAAGGCCGGTGGCAGCCAGGGCTTCGTCCGACCAGTCGCGCCGCCCCACGTCGAGCCAGAGCGTGCCGGAAGCGTCCGACATGTCCTCGATGCGCTCCCCGGTCAGGCGGAAGCGGATCCAGGCCTTGGGCAGCAGCACGGTGGCGGTGCGCCGGAAGATTTCGGGCTCGTGCCGGCGGACCCAGAGGAGCTTGGGCGCGGTGAAACCCGGCATGGCGAGGTTGCCGGTGACCTGGTGAATCGCCGGGAAGGCCGCTTCCAGCTCGCGGCACTCGGCGACGGAGCGGGTGTCGTTCCACAGGATCGCGGGGCGCAGCACCTCGCCCGCCGCGTCGAGCAGCACCGCGCCGTGCATCTGACCGCTCAGGCCGATGCCGCGCAGGGCGGCGAGCGCCGCCGGCTGCTCGGCGCGAATGGCATCCACGGCGTCCAGCATCGCCTGCCACCAGTCTTCCGGCGCCTGCTCGCTATGACCCGGCGCGGGGCGGGAGATCGGCAGCGACACCGAGGCCGTGGCCACGAGGCGCTGCGCCTCGTCGATCAGCAAGGCCTTGACCGAGGACGTCCCGAAATCCAGCCCGAGAAACATCGTGAATCCTCTTTCGGTCAGCGGTCCCGCGCGGGCAGCGGAGGGCGGGTCGTGCCCTCCTTCGCGCAAGCGCGGAGGCTCGGCAATGGCGATTCCGCGCGGCGTGGCGGCGCGCGGTTCGCGGCAGGTGGGAGGCCGCCGGAACGGCCGGGCACGGTGCGGACCGGTTGATCCCCGGCCACGGGGCGTCAGGCCACCAGCAGGTGCTGCCGCAGGTGCGCGTGCGCCTGCCCGTCCTTGCCGAAGACGTGGCAGCCGGCCGGGTCGACGCCCAGGCGCACCGCCTCGTGCGGGCGGGTCATGTCGTTGCCGTCGAGCTGCACGATCACCGTTTCGGTGGGCGACAACCGGACATGGAGCAGCGTCAGCCCGCCCAGGCGCTCGGCCAGCAGCACCTCGCCGGCCAGGGGGCCGGCGGGGTCAAGGCGCAGCGCCTCGGGCCGCAGCCCCAGCGTCACGGGGGCGCCGGGCGACAGGTTGCCGACCTCGACCGGCACGGCGATGCGGCCGCCGCAGGCGAGGTCCACGGCGACGCCGCTGCTGTCGGCACCCATCACGCTGCCCTGGAGAAAGTTCATGCGGGGCGAGCCGATGAAGCCCGCCACGAACAGGTTGTTGGGGCGATGGTAGAGTTCCAGCGGCGATCCCACCTGCTCCACCACGCCGGCCTGCAGCACCACGATCTTGTCGGCCATGGTCATGGCCTCGATCTGGTCGTGGGTCACGTAGATCATGGTGGCCCGCAGCTCCTCGTGCAGGCGCGCGAGCTCGATGCGCATCTGGCCGCGCAGCGCGGCGTCGAGGTTGCTCAGCGGCTCGTCGAACAGAAAGATCTTGGGGTTGCGCACGATGGCGCGGCCGATCGCCACGCGCTGCCGCTGGCCGCCCGACAGCGCCTTGGGCGTGCGGTCGAGATAGGGGTCGAGCTGCAGGATGCGCGCGGCCTCGGCCACCTTGCGGTCGCGCTCGGCCTTGGGCACGCGCGCCATGCGCAGCGCGAAGCCCATGTTGTCGCGCACCGTCATGTGCGGATAGAGCGCGTAGCTCTGGAACACCATCGCCAGGCCGCGGTCGGCGGGACCGAGGTCGTTGACGCGCCGGCCGTCGATCATGAGGTCGCCGGAGGTGATCTCCTCCAGCCCCGCGATCATGCGCAGCAGCGTGGACTTGCCGCAGCCCGAAGGGCCGACGAAGACCACGAACTCGCGGTCGAGAACCTCGAGGTTGACGCCCTTGATGGTCTCGATCGCGGCGCCGCCGTAGCTCTTGCGGATGTCGCGTAGCGTAAGGGTGGCCATGGCTTTGTCCTACTTCACGGCGCCGAAGGTGAGGCCGCGCACGAGCTGACGCTGGCTGAGCCATCCGAACACCAGGATGGGCGCCACGGCGATCGTGGAGGCGGCCGAAAGCTTGGCGAAGAACAACCCCTGCGGCGAGGAGAACGAGGCGATAAAGGTCGTCAGCGGCGCCGCTTCGGAGGAGGTGAGATTGAGGCTCCAGAAAGCCTCGTTCCAGCACAGGATCAGCGACAGCAGGCCCGTGGACGCGATGCCCGGTAGGGTCAGCGGCAGCAGCAGGTACCAGAACTCCGCCCCCGTGCGCGCCCCGTCCATGCGGCCGGCCTCCAGGATCTCGTTCGGAACCTCCTTGAAGAAGGTGAACAGCATCCAGACGATGATCGGCAGGTTCATCAGCGCGTAGATGGCGATCAGCCCGATCCGCGTGTCCAGCAGGCCCAGCGTGCGGAACATCAGGTAGATCGGCACCAGCACGCCGACGGGGGGCAGCATCTTGGTGGACAGCATCCACAGCAGCGTGCCGCGCGTGCGCTTGGTCGGGTGGAAGGCCATGGAATAAGCGGCCGGCACCGCGAAGAGCAGCGCCAGCAGCGTGCCGCCGAGCGAGATCACCACGCTGTTGATCGCGAAGTGGAGGTAGTCGGCGCGCGCCTGGACCTCCCCGTAGCTCTCGACCGTCGGCGTGAAGACGAGTTGCGGCGGCGTGGAGATGGCGGCCGTTTCGGTCTTGAAGCTGGTCAGCACCATCCAGAAGATCGGAAAGAACAGCAGCAGCGCCACCGCCCATCCGACCACCGCCACCGCGATGCGCTTGCCAGTCGTGTCGCCCATGGGATCAGACCTCCAGGCGGCGCGCGATGGAGCGCACCAGGAAGAAGGCGACGATGTTCGCCAGGATGATCGCCACCACGCCGCCGGCCGAGGCGCCGCCCACGTCGAACTGCAACAGCGCGCGGGCGTAGATCAGGAAGGCGAGGTTGGTGGTGGCGTTGCCCGGCCCGCCCGAGGTGGTCACGAAGATCTCGGCGAAGACGGTCAGCAGGAAGATCGTCTCGATCATCACCACCACGCTGATGGCGCGGCGCAGGTGCGGCAGGGTGATGAAGAAGAACTGCGCGATGGCCCCCGCCCCGTCCATGCGCGCGGCCTCGCGCTGCTCATGGTCGAGGGACTGCACCGCGGTCAGCAGGATCAGCAGCGCGAAGGGCGTCCATTCCCAGGACACGATGATGATCACCGACAGCATCGGGTACTGGGCGAACCAGTCCACCGGGGTCAGCCCGAAGAAGCGCCACACCGCACCCAGCACGCCGTAGATCGGGTGCATCATCAGGTTCTTCCACACCAGCGCCGCGACGGTGGGCATGACGAAGAAGGGCGCGATGGCCAGCAGCCGCGCCACGCCGCGGCCGGGAAAGCTCTGGTCGTAGAGCACCGCCAGCAGCGTTCCCGCCACCACGGTGATCAGGAGCACCGAGCCCAGCAGCACCAGCGTGTTGATCAGCGAGTCCCAGAAATCCGGGTCGGTGACCAGGAAGTCGTAGTTGTCGAGGCCGCTGAAGCCGTAGCTGCTCGGGTCCAGCAGGTTGTAGCGCTGGAACGAGAACCAAACCGTGATCACCAGCGGCACGATCATCCAGGCCAGCAGGACGAGCACCGAGGGCGCCAGCAGCAGCCCGGCGGGACCGCGGCGGCGGCGGGCCTCGGCCGGGGCGGCGGCGGCACCCGGCAGCGGTGGGGCGGCGCTGGTGGTGGACATGCTGCGGACCCCTCGTGCGCTGGAAGCGTGAAGGGCGGGAGCTAAGTCCCCCCGCCCCGGTTCACCGGACCCGGCCTCAGCGGCCGTAGCCGGCCTGACGCATGGTGCGCTCGGTCGCCGACTGCGCGCTCTTGAGCGCCTGGTCCACGCTGGTCTGCCCCGTCAGCGTGCCGGCGATGGTCTGGCCGACCTGCGTGCCGATGCCCTGGAACTCGGGGATCGTCACGAACTGCGCACCGCTGTAGGGGCGCGGCTCACGCGTGCTGCCGCTCGGGTTGGCGCTCATGATCGCACGCAGCACGAAGTCGGCGAAGGGCGCGGCCTTCTTGTAGTCCGGGCTGTCATAGGTGGACTGGCGCGTGCCGGGCGGCACCGAAACCCAGCCGTTCTCCTGCGCCACCAGCTGGATGTATTCCTTCGACGTCGCCCAGGTCACGAAGGTCTTCGCCGCGTCCTGCTGCTTCGAGGACACCGGGATGCCCAGGTTCCAGCTCCAGAGCCAGGTCGGCCCTTCGGCGTAGGAGCCCACCGGCATTGGCGCGAAGCCGACCTTGTCCGACACTTGCGACTGCTTCGGGTCATACAGCAGGCCCGCGGCCACGGTGCTGTCGATCCACATGCCGCAGCGGCCGCTGGCGAAGAGCGCCAGGTTCTCGTTGAAGCCGTTGGAGGTTGCACCCGGAGGGCCGTCCTCGCGCAGGATGGAGCTGTAATAGGTGATGGCCTGGTTCCAGGCGGGCGTGTCGATGCGCGTCTGCCACTTCGCGTCGAACCACTGGCCGCCGAAGGTGTTCACCAGCGAGGTGACGTAGGCCATGTTCTCGCCCCAGCCCGGCTTACCGCGTAGGCACATGCCATAGGTCTGGTTCGGTTTGTCGGTGATCTTGTCGGCGAAGCCGCGGATCTGCTCGTAGGTCGGCTTTTCCGGCATCTGGATGCCGGCCTTCTGAAACAGGTCCGTGCGGTAATAGGTCATGCCGCTCTCGGCGTAGAAGGGCAGACCATAGAGCTTGTTCTCGTAGATCAGCCCGTCACGCACCGGCTTGAGCAGGTCGTTGACGTCGTAGGAGGCCGGCAGGTTCTCCATCGGCGAGAGCCAGCCCTGCTTGGCCCAGATCGGCACCTCGTAGTTGCCGATCGTCATGATGTCGAACTGGCCGGCCTTGGTGGCGATGTCGGTGGTCACGCGCTGGCGCAAGACGTTCTCTTCCAGCACCACCCAGCGCAGCTTGATGTCGGGATGCTGCTGTTCGAAGCGCGCGGACAGGCGCTGCATCACCACCATGTCGCCGTTGTTGACGGTCGCGATGGTCAGCGTGGTCTGCGCCGATGCGGGCTGCGCCACGAGGATGCCGCCGGCCAGCAGGCCCAGCGCACAGGTTGCAACGCCGAGTCTTTGGGCCACTGTTTCCGCTCCCCGAATGATCTTGGCAGGCTCTTCGCGATGTAACCTGCGATACAAGGGGATTCGTGTCAGGTCGAGAATAGACCGTCAAGTTTGTTGCAGACCACAGTTCCGTTGTTATCACGAAGACGGGAAGGCCGGCTGCAATAGCAGCAGGAGATGTCCGTCGGGGTCGCGGATCAGCGCCACGTTGCCGGCAGCGTCGGTCGCAACGATCTCGATCCGATCATCCCGCCCTCGTAGTTCCCCGCTCAACGCGCCGGGATTGCTGCTGCGCAGCACGGTTCGCGTCGCCACCACATCCGCGAGACCCGGCGCGGATGCCGCCCGTGGCGCGGGAGAGTGGTAACCAAGCAGTTCCAGATGTGGTGTGTCCTGTTCCGCCGGGTTCAGGCCCAGAACGTCCAGTCGCGGTGACGGCAGGCCATCCAGCCGTTCCTGCGCGGCACCCTGGTTCAGCGAGCGCGAGCCCAGGTGCAAACCCAGCCCGTCAACCAGGAAGCGCGTGCTGCGCGCCACGTCCGACACGCTGATCGCGGTGTGGTCGATGCCCAGCACGGGCCCCGGCACGGAACCGTCGCCGCCGACATCGTCCCAGCCCGTGCTGCCGCGCGGGAACTGGAGGAACTCCAGCGGATGGCCGTCCGGATCGCGGAACTTGAAGGCGACGACGCCGCCATTCTCCGGCGGCAGCTGCTGCGGGTCGCCGCGCGTGATCGCTTCCCAGCCCGCGACGCGCCGCAGCCGCGCCATGGCGGCCTCCATGTCACGCACCGCCATGGCGAAATGCTGGAAACGTCCGTCGTTGCCGCCCACCGCGCCGGGATAGCGGGCGCCCGCCGGCTCGTACTGCACCAGCTCCACCGCCTGAGCGCCTATGCGCAGGCAGCAGCTGCGGGCCCGCGTGCCCTCCAGCCCCAGCAGCAGCTCCGCCGGGGCGGGACCGGGTGGCGCCTCGGGGTGGAAGCCCAGGGCGTCGCGATAAAAGGCGACCGCCGCGTCGAGCGACGGCGTCACCAGCACCACGCGGTCGAGGGCGGTCACGGCCATGCTGCAGCTTTCGCGAGGGGGCGGATCGCCCCGGTTCCGAGGATGCCGCGGGGCGGGCAGTTCTTGCCGCTCCGGGCCTGCCGCCGTGGGGGATCGCTCCGCCGGGTTGCGCCGCGATACGAGGCGGTCACGGCGCCGGCGCCGTGTAGGGTGCGGAACCCCAGGGCGCCTGCATCACCGTGGACCAGGGTAGCGGCTGCGCCACCGCCATCAGCAGCAGCGCGCCGACGATGGCCAGGTTCTTCAGGAAGTCCCAGAAATGCGTCCGCCCCTCGCTCTTGTCCGGGGCCCAGAAGTCGCCGCACCGCCAGAACGGATGGTAGAGCACGCCCGTGACGAGGCAGAAGATCGCCAGCACTGCGGCGGCTGGCCGGTCGTGCCAGCCCAGCACGATGCAGACTGGCGTCACCAGCTCCACGGCGATGGCCGCCAGCATCAGCGGCCGCCCGAGCGCGGGGCCCACCGGCAACAGCCCAGTGGCGGTCTGCGCCATGGCGCTGCGCCAGAAGATGATTTTTTCCAGCGCGCTGAACGGGAACAGCACCACGATCAGCAACCGTGCGAGGAAAGGGATCAGGAGGTCCGCTGCGTTCATCGGGTCTGGATCATGCTTTCATCAGCGCGGTGCCGGGATCGGTGATTAAATCTCGCCCACCCGTCTCGGGTTGCGTGACGCTTCCGCCATCCGGACGTTTGCGGCAGGCCATTGAAGGATCGCGGGATGTCGGACGCGCACTACGACGTCATCATCATCGGCAGCGGCGCCGGCGGTGGTGCGCTGGCCTGGAAGCTGGCCCCCACCGGCAAGCGCATCCTGCTCCTCGAGCGCGGCGAGTACCTGAAGCGCGAGCGCGAGAACTGGGACCCGAAGGCCGTGTTCGTGGATGGCCGCTACCAGGCACCGGAAACCTGGTACGGCGCCGACGGCAGCGAGTTCCATCCCGGGTTGCACTACTTCGTCGGCGGCAACACCAAGGTCTACGGCGCGGCACTGTTCCGCCTACGGGAACAAGACTTCGGGGAGCTCGTTCACCAGGACGGCGTCTCCCCGGCGTGGCCGATCGGCTACGACGCCTTCGAGCCTTACTACGGAGAGGCGGAGCGGCTGTTCCACGTTCATGGCCAGCGTGGCGAGGACCCGACGGAGCCGCGCGCGACGACGCCCTATCCCCATCCCCCCGTGTCGCACGAGCCGCGCATCCAGGAACTGTCGGACGAACTGCTGAAGGACGGCTACCACCCCTTCCACCTGCCGCTCGGCGTGCTGCTGGACGAGCGCGACGGCAAGCCCACCCCGCACAGCGCCTGCGTCCGCTGCGACGCCTTCGACGGCTTTCCCTGCCTGACCAACGGCAAGGCCGATTCGCAGGTCGTCTGCGTCGATCCGGCGCTGCGCGCGCATCCGAACCTGACGCTGCTGACCGGCGCCTATGTCGAGCGGCTGGAAACCGATCCGGCGGGCCGCAGCATCCGTGCCGTCCACGTCACGCGCAACGGCCAGGCGGAGCAGTATTCGGCCGACATCGTGGTGTCCGCCTGCGGGGCGCTGTCCTCGGCGCTGCTGATGTTCCGCTCCGCCTCGGACGCGCATCCCGAAGGGCTCGCCAACGGCTCGGGCCTGGTCGGGCGGAACTACATGCGCCACAACAATTCCGCCTTCATGGCGGTGTCGCGCCGGCGCAACGACACGGTGTTCCAGAAGACGCTGGGGGTGAACGACTTCTACTTCGGCGCGCCGGACTGGGATTTCCCGCTCGGCCATATCCAGATGCTGGGCAAGTCGCACGGCGAGCAGGTGCGCGGCGAGGAGTTGCCGAAGTTCCTCAACTGGTTCCCGGAACTGCCCTTCGACATGCTGGCCAGGCACTCGGTGGATTTCTGGCTGACCTCGGAAGACCTGCCCAGGCCTGAGAACCGCATCACCCTGGGCAAGGACGGGCGCGTCACCCTGGCGCTGGAAGAAAGCAACCTCGAAGCGCACCGGCGCCTGAAAACCAAGCTGGAAGGCATGCTCAAGGCCCTCGACGCGCATCCGACGCTGCTCAGCCGCGAGCTCTACCTCGGCAAGAACATCCCGATTGGCGGCACGGCGCACCAGGCCGGCACCATGCGCTTCGGCACCGACCCGCAGAGCTCGGTGCTCGACCTCGACTGCCGGGCGCACGAGGTGGACAATCTTTACGTCGCCGATGCCAGCTTCTTCGTGTCGATCGGCGCGGTGAACCCGACCCTGACCATCATCGCCAATGCCCTGCGCATGGGTGACCGGATCATCGAGCGGCTCGGCTGAGGAGCACGGGGCGGCGATCCGCCCCGGCGCCCTTCGCGATCAGCGCGGCACGGCGTCGAAGACGTAGATCCGCGTCCGGTCATCCTCGGGCGCGAACCAGAAGCGCATGCCGTTCCCCTCCGGCGCCGCGGCGAAGGGGTTCTGCGTCATCGGCAGCCCGCTCTCGGTCCAGAGCTCCACCGGCAACTGGCGCAGCGGCGTCCCGCGCGCGAGGTCCACGAGGTCGAGCCCGCCCAGCGCCAGGGCCGGGCCATTCTGCCCCGCCGGCCGGTACACGTTCAGCCCGCCGCACAGCATCCGCCCCGCCGCGGCCGCGTGGCAGTCCTGATAGTCCACGTAGAAGGACGGGTTCTCGCGCGGCGGCTCCGCCGCGCCGGCGGGGTGGCCGGCGGCGTCGAGCTTCCAGCTGTAGAAGCGGCGTGAGCCCCAGGACACGCCGTGCAGCGTGCCGGAAGCGCGGTCCATCACCAGCCCACCGACGTGGTCGGGCACCCGGAACATCTCCTCCGCCTGCATGCTCCGTGGATCCACGCGGTAGATGATGGAGTGACTGTTGGGCCGGTATTCCGCCACCGGAACCCACAAGAAGGTGCCGTCGAAATCCATGCCGCCGGGATGGTAGATGTCGCCCTCGCCCAGCTTGAGGTCGCGCAGGAGGTGTCCCTGCCCGTCCACCTCGAAGACGTGGCCCTGCCCCCGCCCGGCGCTCCGGTCCATGCCGTCACGCAGGGCGCCGAAGGATTGCGGCCGTTCCTGGATATCGACCGAGGACAGCAGGAAGCGGTCGCCCACGCGCGCCAGCCCCTGCGGATGGAAGGTCGGGAAGTCCAGCGGGATCGTGGCGACCGGGCGCCAGGCAGCGGCGCGGGTCAGCTTCAGGAAGGGCGCGGACAGGTCGTCCTCAGCCCGAGCGGCAACACCGGAGGCGGCGAGAGCCGCGCAACCGAGAAGGAGGGATCGGAAAAGGGAGCGCATCCCGGCAGCCTCCCACGGCAGCATGACAGCGCGGGGACGAAGCCGCGACACTTCGCTGACGCCGCGCTGCCGATGCCGCCAGCGCGGCGCCCCGCCTCAGCGCGGGTTGCGGCGCTCCAGTTCCAGCAGCAGCCCCGAATGGTCCGGGTCGCCATCCGCGGCGATCAGGCCGCGATACAGGTCGGCGGTCAGGGCGGTGTAGGGCAACGCGGCCATGCCCATCCGGCCGGCGGCGTCCAGGGCGTTGTCCAGGTCCTTCAGGTGCGTCACGCAGCGGCCGCGCGTCGCGAAGTCCCGGTCGATCATCCGCTGCGCGTGCAGGTCCAGGATGCGGCTCTCGGCGAAGCCGCCGCGCAGCGCCTCGCGCACCTTGGCCGGGTCGGCACCGCCGCGCTCGGCCATCAGCAGGGCTTCCGCCACCGCGCCGATGGTGGCGCCCACGATCAGCTGGTTGGCGAGCTTCGCCAGCTGGCCCGCGCCGTGCGGCCCCACCAGCACCGCGCGGCCCATGAGGCGCAGCACCGGCTCAGCCAGGGCGAAGGCCTCCGCCTCGCCGCCCGCCATGATCGCCAGCGTGCCGCCTTCCGCGGCGGTGGTGCCGCCGGACACGGGGGCGTCGACGTGCCGGACGCCGCGCTGCCCGAGGCGGGCAGCGTGGTCCTGCGCTTCGGCCGGCTTGATGGAGGACATGTCCACCACCACCGCGCCGGGCGGGATGGCGGCATCGGCGCCGCTGCCGAACAGCACCGCCTCCACGATGGGGCCATTCTCCAGCATCAGGATCACCAGTTCCGCCTCGCGCACCGCCTCGGCGGGGCTGGCGGCCACGGTGGCGCCGCGCTCGGCGAAGGGGGCGGACTTGGCGGCGGAGCGGTTCCACACCGTCAGCGCGTGGCCGCCCGCCAGGACGTGGCGCGCCATCGGCCCGCCCATCAGGCCCAGGCCCAGGAAGGCAATCCTCATGGCGAACGGGGCTCCACGGCTTCGCGCGAGTGCGCGTCGTTCACCACCGGCGCGGCCCGGCGGCCCAGCAGCGTCGACAGCAGCGGCCACAGGAGAAACAGGATCGCCAGGGTCGACAACGTGCCCACCAGCGGGTTCGACCACAGCACGCCGACGGAGCCGTTGCTGATCAGCATGGACTGCCGGAAGGCATCCTCGGCCTTGTCGCCGATCACCATGGCCAGCACCAGCGGCGCGATGGGGTAGTCGAGCTTCTTCATCACGTAGCCGGCGAGGCCGAACGCCACCATGATCCACAGGTCGAAGGGCGAGTTCGCGACCGTGTAGGCGCCGGCCAGGCAGACCGTGACGATGATCGGCCCGATGATGGTGAAGGGCACCGTGAGCAGCGCGGCGAAGATCGGCACGGTGGCCAGCACCAGCACCACGCCGATGACGTTGCCCAGGTACATGGAGGCGATCATGCCCCACACGAAATCCTTCTGCTCGATAAAGAGCATCGGCCCCGGGTTGAGGCCCCAGATCATCAGCCCGCCCAGCATCACCGCCGAGGTGGCCGAGCCCGGGATGCCCAGCGCCAGCATCGGCAGCATCGCGGCGGTGCCGGCGGAATGGTCCGCAGTTTCGGGCGCGATCACGCCTTCCGGCTCGCCCTTGCCGAAATTCGTGCGGCGGCGCGAGGTCCGGCGCGCGATGCCGTAGCTCATGAACGAGGCGGCGGTGGGCCCGCCTGGGGTGATGCCCATCCACACGCCCACCAGGCTGCCGCGCAGCATCGCCCAGGCGTAGCGCGGCATGCGGCCCGCGGCGCGCAGGATCTCGACCGGGCTCAGCCGCGTGGCGACGCTCTTGAACTCGAGGCCTTCCTCCATGGTCAGCAGCAGCTCGCCGATGCCGAACAGGCCGATCACGACCACCAGGAAGGAGATGCCCTTGATCAGGTCGGCAATGTCGAAGGTCAGGCGCATCGAGCCCGACACGGTATCCATGCCCACCATGCCGAAGCCGAACCCCAAGCAGATCGACAGGATCGTCTTGAGCGGCGCGCCGCCGCCGAAGGCGATGAAGGACGCGAAGGCCAGGAAGTAGACCGCGAAGTATTCCGGCGGGCCGAAACGCAGCGCGAAGGAGGTGACGAAGCCCGACAGCAGCGTGATCACCACCACGCCCACCAGCGCGCCGAAGCCCGCCGACACGAAGGCGTAGGTCAGCGCCTCGGTCGCCCTGCCCTGCCGCGCCATCGGGTAGCCGTCGAAGGTCGTGGCGACCGAGGATGGCTCGCCCGGGATGTTGAACAGGATCGAGGTGGTGGAGCCGCCGAACAGCGCCCCCCAGTAAAGGCTGGTGAGCAGGATGATGGCCGAGACCGGGTCCATCGAGAAGGTCAGCGGCAGCAGCAGCGTCACGCCGTTGGGCGCGCCCAGGCCCGGCAGCACGCCGACCAGGATGCCCAGCAGCACGCCGCCCATGATGATGGCGACGTGGTGCCAGGTGAGCACGACGGTGAAGCCGTGCATCAGGGATTCGATGTTGTCGATCACGGGATGGTCCTCAGGCCAGGCCGAGCCAGACTTCGATCGGTCCCTTGAGCAGCGGGACCAGGAACCAGTTCTCGAACACCACCCAGGTCGCCAGGGTGTAGAGCACCGGCACGAGAATGGTGGCGAACCAGGAATGACGGCCCTGCCAGCGCATCATCACCGCGAGGTAGAGCAGCATCCCCACGTACATGCCGAGCAGCAGCGACACGATCACCAGCGCCACGATTGGCAGGCCGAAGCGCAGGACGCGAAGCCCGCCCTCACGCGTGATGATGACATCGCTGCGCAGCGCCCCGGCGTTGCGAAAGGCCTGCACCATCACCAGCACCGAGACCACCATGATGATGATCCCGACGCGGAACGGGAAGTAGCCGGCCTGCGGACCGTCATCGGTCCAGCCCACCTCGTATTCGAGGGCGCCGTACACGGCCAGGGCGCCGAGGAGGAAGACGACGCCGGCGGTTGCCAGCTCGAGACGGAAACGCGACAGCATCGCCTTGCCTCCCCTTCAGCCGTTCAGTTGACCAGCCAGCCTTCGCTGCCGAACAGCTCGCGCGACGAGGCCTGCTCGGACGCCATCAGCGGCTGCATCTCGGCGGGCGTCATGAACTGCGCGGATTGCGTCGTGCGGCTGATGTAGTCCTTCCATTCCGGCGTTTCGGTGACCTTGCGCATCACCTCGGTCCAGAAGGCCTGCTGCTGCGGCGTCACGCCCGGCGGCAGGAACACGGTGCGCGGCATGCGGTACTGGTCCACCGGGATGCCCTGGCTGGCGCAGGTCGGGATATCGGCCCAGCTCTGCGTTTCGGTCACCTTCTCGGTGTTGGGCAGCGGCTCACGCCGGAACACGCAGAGCGGGCGCACCTGGTTGCCGCGCCAGCCGCCGACGCTCTCGGAGGGGTTGTTGACGTCGCTGTCCACGTGCCCGCCCGCGAGCTGGACGCCGGCCTCGCCGCCGCTGCGGAAGGGGATGTAGGTGAAGCGCAGGTTGGCGGCGCGCTGCATCAGCAGCGTCAGGATCTGGTCGGTGTCCTTGGTCTGGCTGCCGCCCATCTTCAGGGCGCCCGGCTTCTCGCGCACCGCGGCGATGTATTCGGCCGCCGTCTTGTAGGGGGCGTCCGCCTTCACCCAGAGCATGAACTCGTCGAAGGCCATGGTGGAGACGGGCACCAGCTCGGCTGGCTTCCAGGCCACCTTGGCGACGAGCGGCAGCAGCCACTCGTTGTTGGTGCCGAAGATGACCTTCAGCGGATCGCCCTGCGAGGCGCGGCCGTACACGAAGCCCTCGGCGCCCGAGCCGCCGCCCTTGTTGGACACCACCACCGGCACGCTGAGCAGGTCGTGCTTCTGGATCGCCGCCTGGATGGTGCGCGCGAAGATGTCGGTGCCGCCGCCGGCGCCCGAGGTCACCACGAACTCGACCGGGCGATTCGGCTTCCAGTCGGCCTGCGCCGCCGCGGGGCCGGCCCAGGCCACCGCGCCGATCATCGCACCGAGCAGCGCCGTCGGCGCCGTGAGCTTGTATCCCTTCATTCCCGAACTCTCCCTGTGTTGGATCGCCACCGGCCCGTTCTGGGTCTTGCTGGCGGCTCTTGTGCTATCGTGGGTGACCGGCCCCGTTGGCGGCGGATGTTCCGCCGCCACCGACCGGGGCGGAACATCCACCGCGCGGGCCTTCCGCGCGGTGCCGGAACGGCCCGCGTGTCAGGCGGCGGCGCGGCTCGCCATGCGGGCGGCGAGAAGCAGCGCGTTGCGCATGGCGCCGGGGTTGGCGATGCCCTTGCCGGCGATGTCGTAGGCGGTGCCGTGCGCGGCGGTGCAGATCGGGAAGGGGAAGCCGCCCATCAGCGTCACGCCGGCGTCGAAGCCGATCAGCTTCATCGCGATCTGCCCCTGGTCGTGGTACATCGTCAGCACCGCGTCGAAGTCGCCGCGATGGGCGCGCACGAACACGGTGTCCGCCGGGAACGGCCCTTCGCAGTTGATCTGCGCCTGCTTGCCGGCCTCCACCGCCGGGCCGATGATGTCGATCTCCTCGGTGCCGAAGTTGCCGTGGTCGCCGGCATGGGGGTTGAGCCCGGCCACGGCGATGCGCGGACGCTCCAGGCCGGATGCCTTCAGCGCGTCGTTGGTCAGCTTGAGGTTGTCGAGGATGCCGTCGCGCGTCAGCAGGCCCGACACGTCCTTGAGCGGCACGTGCGAGGTGACGCGGGCGTTCCACAGCTTCTCCAGGACGTTGAACTCCTTGGCGACGCCGTGGAAGCCGATCGTTTCGGCAGTGAAGCCGATCTCGTCCTCGTAGCCCGGGGTAACCAGGCGCATCGCCGCCTTGTTGAAGGGCGTGAAGCACACCGCGTCGGCCTCGCCGCGCGCGGCCATCTGCAGGGCCAGGCGGAAGTTCTCGGTGGCGAAGCCGCCGCCGGCCTCGGAGATCTCGCCCAGCGGCACGTCGGACGGGTCGCAGTGGCCGAGGTCGAGCAGAACCGGCCGGCTGTCGCCCGTCACGGGCGCGACCTCACCCTGCGAATGCACGACGCGCAGGTCCGGCTGGACGCCGGCGATTTCGGCGCCCTTGGCCAGGACGCGGGCGTCGCCGATCACCAGGATGCTGGCGGAGGCCAGGATCTCGGGGTCGACCAGCACCTTGGCCGTCAGTTCGGGCGAAACGCCGGCGGCATCGCCCATGGCGAGTGCGATACGGGGGCGCGGCGTCTCGATCATACCCTCGGGCATCAGCTTCTTCCTTCGCGCCGCATTGCTGTGCGGCGATGCTATGCAGCAGACTGTATGCAGTTATTCTAGGTAGGTCTTCTATCTTGTGCAACACTGAAGCGTCCCGAGGATGGGGCAGGCGCTGAGGAATCGCGGTTCCGCATGGATCAGATCGAGACGCTGGGGGATCGGCCGGTGGAGGGGAATGGGGGAAACAGCGCGGAAGCGTCGCCCGGCGGAGCGGCCACGGCGGCGACGCCGCTCGGGCCGATCGTGCGGCGCACGCTGCACGACGAGGTCGCCTCACGGGTGCGCGACCTGATCACCGAGGGGCGGCTCGCCGGTGGCAGCCGCATCAACGAGGTGGCGCTGGGCCTGCAGCTCGGCGTGTCGCGCACGCCGCTGCGCGAGGCGATCAAGACCCTGGCGGGCGAAGGGCTGGTGGAACTGGTGCCGGCGCGGGGCGCGGTGGTGCGCCACTTCACCCGCAAGGACGTGGCCGACAACCTCGCGGTGCTCAAGGCGCTGGAAACCCTGGCGGGGCGGCTGGCCTGCCGCGACGCCTCGGCAGAGGAGATCGCCTCGGTGGAAGCGCTGCACGCGGCGATGATGGAGCGCTATGCCGCGCGGGACCGGCTGAGCTACTTCAAGCTGAACCAGGCCATCCACACCGCCATCGTGACACTGTCGGGCAACGCGGCCCTGCGATGGGCGCACGAGGCGATCCAGGCGCGCATGAAGCGCATCCGCTTCATCGGCAACGAGGGGCCGGAGAAGTGGGCCGGCGCCGTCGGCGAGCACGAGGAGATGGTGGAAGCCCTGCGCCGGCGCGACGGCGAGGCTCTGGCCGAGGTGCTGGCGCGCCACCTCGACCGCACCATGGATCGCGTGCAGGACAAGCTCTGACGCCGACCATGGCGGGTTCCGGCGCCCGCCTGCCTGCTCGCCGGTGCCGTGCCGGCGGGGTGGCCGCGCGCCGGGCGGACCTCAGGCCACCCGATGAGACGCCCCTTCCCCGCTGAACGATGCGCTGCCCCTTGGGCCGGGCGCCGGGCTCAGCGCCCGGTGTCCTCGGGGATCAGCACCAGACCGTCGCGGATCTCGGCCGGCACGATTTCGAGCCGGTCGCCCATGCAGGGACCGGACAGGCACAGCCCGTCCTCCACCCGGAAGCGCGCGCCATGGACGGCGCAGACCACGCGCTCCCGCCGGCCGTCGAGGAAGCGGTGCGGCAGGACCTCCAGCGGCACGCCGATATGCGGGCAGCTGTTGAGGAACACGAAGACCCCTTCCCCCCGGCGCACCGCGAAGACCCCGATGAAGCTGCCGGGCGGCGGGTCGAAGCCCCGCGCCTCGCCATCGGGGATGTCGGCCAGCCGGCACAGCACGCGCTGCGCGGGCAGTGGCGCCGCGGGGGTCACGGCGCCACCCTCACGCCGCGGGAGCCAGGCCCGACATCTCGGCCAGCACCTGCCAGTGGCCCTCCTCGACCGGCATCACCGACAGGCGCGACTGCCGCACCAGCGCGATGCCTTCCAGCCGGGGTTCCGCCTTGATCGCGGCCAGCGTCACGGGACGCGGCAGGGGGGCCACGGCGCGCATGTCCACGCAGACCCAGCGGCCAGTCTCGTCGGTGGGGTCGGGATAGGCGGTGCGGGCCACCTCCACCACGCCCACGATCTGCTTGCCGATGTTGGAATGGTAGAAGAAGGCCCGGTCGCCCAGCGCCATGCTCCGCAGGTGCTTCGCCGCCAGGGCGTTGCGCACCCCGGTCCAGGGCTCGACGCCATTCGCGACCTGCTGGTCCCAGGAAAAGGCGTCGGGCTCGCTCTTCACCAGCCAGTTGGCCACAGCGTTCAGGCGACCTGTTCGCCGTCGCGGAACACCATCCGGAACGGCCGGACCGAGCTGCTGGCGAACAGCCCCGCATAGGCGTAGGGGTCGGCCGCGGCAAAGGTTTCGGCCGTCTGCTGGTCCGGCATCTCCACGATCAGGAGGCTGCCGCAGGGCTTGCCCTCGTCGTCCAGCACGGGGCCCACCATCACCAGGTCCTTCTGGTGGCTTTCCAGCCAATTCAGGTGCGCCGGCCGGGTGGACATGCGGAGTTCGAGCGAGTTCGGCTTGTCCTGGCACTGGATGGCGAAGAGCATGAGAGGATTCCTTACATTATCCTGCGGGCGGCGCACTCAAGCCCGGATCAAGCAGCGCTTCAATCCGGCGCCCGGCGGCGCTAAGAGGTCCCGGTGAGCGCTTCCACCCTTCCTCTCCGGCGTGGTCCAGGCTGGCACCGCTTCGCCAACCCGGGCCGCTTCCTGCGCCTGACCCAGCGGCTGACGCCCGCACTCTGGGCCCTGGCGGTGCTGGTGCTGGCGGTGGGCGTCCCCTGGGCGTTGGTCTGGTCGCCGCCCGACTGGCAGCAGGGCGAAACGGTGCGGATCATGTACGTCCACGTGCCGATGGCCTGGCTGTCCATGAGCGGCTACGCCAGCCTCGCGGTGGCCTCCTTCTTCGCGCTGGTCTGGCGGCACCCGCTGGCCGACCTCGTGGCGCGGGAAATCTCGCCCGTGGGCGCCGCCGTCACCGCGCTGTGCCTGCTGACCGGCTCGCTCTGGGGGCGGCCGATGTGGGGCACCTGGTGGGTCTGGGACGCGCGGCTGACCTCGGTGCTGGTGCTGTTCTTCTTCTGGGTGGGCCACGCCGCGCTGATCCGCGCCTTCGAGGACGAGGAGCGCGGGGCGCGCATGGGCGCCATCCTGGCGCTGGCCGGTGCGGTGAACCTGCCGATCGTGAAATATTCGGTGGACTGGTGGAACACGCTGCACCAGCCGGCCTCGGTGGCCCGTCTCGGCGCGCCGGGGATGCACGTGGACCTGCTTTACCCGCTGCTGGTGAACGCCCTGGGCTTCACCCTGCTCTTCGCCGCCATCGTCCTGACGCGGACGCGGGCGGCCATCATGGAACGCCGCCTGCGCGCGCTGAGCCTCGCCCGCGCCCGCCGGCTCGATGGAGAAACCGCGTGAGCCTTCACTGGTGGCACGTCACCTGGTCCTGGGCGGCCGCCGCGGTCGTGCTGGGCGCCGTCGCGCTCAGCGCCCTCCACCGGCAGTCGGCGGCGCGGCGCCAGCTGCGCCTGCTGGAACAGCAGCCCGAGCCGGGAACCGCCGCGTGAGCCTGTCCCGCAAGAGCCGCCGCCTCTGGATCATCGGCCTGTGCGCCCTCGGCATCGGCAGCGCCACGGCGCTGACGCTGACGGCCTTCGGCGACAACCTCGTGTTCTTCCGCTCGCCCAGCGACGTGTTCACGCAACACGTGCCTCCCGACCGCACCTTCCGCCTCGGCGGGCTGGTGGAGGGCGGCAGCGTCCAGCGCGGCGCCGCTTCGGACGGGGAACCCAAGGCCACCTTCCGCGTCACCGACGGCCAGCACACCGTGCCGGTCACCTTCGTGGGCGTGCTGCCCGACCTGTTCCGCGAGGGTCAGGGCGTGGTGACGCTGGGCAAGCTGGGTCCCGACGGCACCTTCCGCGCCAGCGAGGTGCTGGCTAAGCACGACGAGAATTACATGCCGCCCGAGGTGGCCGACGCGCTGAAGCGTTCCGGCCACTGGGAACCGTCGCGCGGCGAGCCCCCCGCGCCCGCGACCTGGAACACCCTCTCGGCCAACGAGAAGCCGCCCTCGGGCAGCTGACGGAGCCCGGACCCATGATCCCTGAGTTGGGACATTTCGCGCTGGCCCTGGCCTGCGCCATCGCCTTCGCGCAGTCGCTGCTGCCCCTCTGGGGCGCCCACCGCGGCGAGCCGCGGCTGATCGCCGCCGCCCCGGGCCTCGCGCTCTCGGGGGTGCTGGCCGTGGGGGCGGCCTTCCTGGCGTTGATCTGGTGCTACGTCAGTAACGACACCTCGGTGCTGGCGGTGGTGGAAAACAGCCATTCCGCCAAGCCGCTGATCTACAAGATCGCCGGCTCCTGGGGGAACCACGAGGGCTCCATGGTCCTGTGGGTGATGATCCTGGCGCTGTGTTCCGGCGCGGTGGCGGTGTTCGGGCGCGACCTGCCGGGCGCGCTGCGAGCACGGGTGATCGCGGTGCTGGGCTGGATCAGCTTCGGATTCCTGGTGTTCATCCTGGCGACCTCGAACCCCTTCACGCGCGTCTGGCCGGCGCCCGCCGACGGGCAAGGGTTGAACCCGGTGCTGCAGGACCCGGGCCTCGCCTTCCACCCGCCGGTGCTCTACGCCGGCTATGTCGGCTTCGCGGTCACCTTCGCCTTCGCCATCGCCGCCCTGATCGAGGGCCGCGTCGATGCCGCCTGGGGCCGCTGGGTACGCCCCTGGGCGCTGGGCGCGTGGTGCTTCCTGACGGTGGGCATCGCGATGGGCTCTTGGTGGGCCTATTATACGCTGGGCTGGGGCGGCTACTGGTTCTGGGACCCGGTGGAAAACGCCTCGCTGATGCCCTGGCTGGCTGGCACGGCGCTGCTGCACACGGCCGTGGTGGTGGAAAAGCGCGAGGCGCTGAAGGTTTGGGCCGTTCTGCTGGCGATCCTGGCCTTCGGCATGTCGCTGCTGGGCACCTTCCTGGTGCGCTCGGGCGTGCTGAACTCCGTCCATGCCTTCGCCAACGATCCGGCGCGCGGCGTCTTCATCCTGGTGCTACTGGCGGTCTATCTCGGCGGCGCGCTGGCGCTGTTCGCCTGGCGCGCGCCGGTGATGGCCCCGGCCGGCCGCTTCGCGCCGATTTCGCGCGAAGGGGCGCTGGTGCTCAACAACCTGCTGCTCTGCTCGGTGGCGGCGGTGGTGCTGGTGGGCACGCTGTATCCGATGTTCGCCGACCTCGTGCTCAAGACCAAGATCTCGGTGGGGCCGCCCTTCTTCAACACGGCCCTCATGCCGCTCGCCGTGCCGCTGGTGGCGGCCACCGCGGCCGGGCCGGCGCTGGCCTGGAAGCGGGCGCGCGCCTGGCCCGTGGTGCAGCGCCTGTGGTGGGCGGCGGTGATCGCGCTGCTGGCCATGCTGGTGGCGCTGGCCTTCACCGGGGAGCGCATCGCGCCGGTGGTGGGCTTCGGCGGCGCTGCCTGGCTGATCCTCGGCGCGGCGGCCGACCTCGCCGGGCGCATCGCCCTGTTCTCGCGCCCTCGGGCCGCGCTGGGCCGCGCCATCCACCTGCCGCGCGCCGCCTGGGGTGCCGCGATCGCCCATGCCGGGCTGGGGATCACGCTGGCCGGGCTGTCGGGCATGGCGATGGCGACCGACAAGCTGGTGGTCCTGACGCCGGGCAACAGCACCAGTTTCGCCGGCTACGAATGGCGCCTCGACGGCGTGCGCGACGTCACGGGGCCGAACTGGACCGCCCGTGCCGCCACGGTGGAGGTGCTGCGCGACGGCCAACTGGTGACCACGCTCGATCCGCAGCGCCGCTTCTTTCCGCTGGCGCAGACCACCACCGGCGAGGCCGCGATCCACACCAACGGCTTCGGTGACCTTTACGCCGTGCTGGGCGAGGAAGGACAGGGACGCACCGTCTTGCGCTTCCACAACAACCCGCTGGCGCCCTGGATCTGGTTTGGCGGGCTGGTGATGGCGGCGGGCGGTGCCCTGTCGCTGACCGACCGCCGCGCCCGCGTGGCCGCCCCCGCCCGCAAACCGGCCCGGCCCGGAACGGTCCCGCCCGGTACGCTCCCACCTGGTACGCTCCCACCTGGCACGCTCCCACCCGGCGCGACGCAGCCCGAGGCGGGGGCCACGGCATGAGCCGCGCGCTTCCCCGGCGGGCCATGCTCGCCATCCCGCTCGGCCTGACCGCGGCGGCGGGCGTCGGCTTCTGGGCCATGCTGCGCGGCCTGCGCGACGGCAGCTACGACCCGACCGGCGTGCCTTCGGCCCTGGTGGGCAAGCCGGTGCCGGCGATGCCCTTCGGCACCCTGGCCACGGTCGACACCCCGCCCCTACCCCTCGAAGCGCTGCGGGCGCCGGAGCGGCCGGTGCTGGTGAACTTCTGGGCCTCCTGGTGCGTCCCCTGCACCATCGAGCACCCGCAGCTGATGCAGCTCGCGCGGGAAGGCGTGCCGCTCTACGGCGTCAGCTACAAGGACAAGCCCGATGACGCCCAGGGCTTCCTGGCCAAGCGCGGCAACCCCTTCGCGCGGCTGGGCGGCGACGAGAGCGGGCGGATCGGCATCGAGTGGGGCGTCTACGGCGTGCCGGAAACCTACCTGATCGACCGCAGCGGCACGATCCGCTGGCGCTGGGCGGGGCCGGTGATGCCGGAAACCATCCGCGACCAGCTCGCGCCCCTGCTGCGGCGCTACGCGTGATGCGGCAAGCCCTTCAAGCCCTCGTTCTGGCCGCGCCCATCCTCCTGGCGCCCATCCTCCCCGGCCCTGCGGCCTGGATCGCCGGCGTGGCCTGGGCGGAAAGCCGCCCCGACGAGATCCTCGCCGACCCGGTGCTGGAGGAACGCGCCCGCGAGGTCGGGCGAGAGCTCCGCTGCATGGTCTGCCAGAACCAGTCGATCGAGGACAGCGACGCCGACCTCGCGCACCAGCTGCGCAAGCTGGTGCGCGAACAGATCACCGCCGGGCGGAGCAACGACGAGGTGGTGCGCTTCATGCACGACCGCTACGGCGACTTCGTGCTGCTGCGCCCGCCCTTCAACGCCGCGACGCTGCTGCTCTGGGCCACGCCGGCGCTGGCGCTGCTGGGGGGGCTCGTGGCCGTGGTGCTGATGCGCCGCCGCCCCGCCGAATCCTTGCCGCCCCTGACCGAGGCGGAGCGTGAAAGGCTGGCCCGCCTCGACGACCCGGCCGGAAACGCCGGGGGGGCGCTGCGATGAGCTGGCTCCTGCCCTTGCTGCTGGCCGTGGTCTGCCTCGTGCCGCTGGCGCTCACCCTCCTGCGCCCGGCCCGGCCGCGCGGACGGCAGGAGGCCGACCTCGCGCTGTACCAGGCGCAGCGCGCGGAACTGGACGGGCAGCTGGCGGAAGGCCGGCTCGACCAGGGCAGCCACGCCTCGGCCCTGCTGGAAGTGCAGCACCGCATCCTGTCGGCGCCGCGCGATCGCGGCTGGCGGGAAGGCCGCGGCGGCACGGTGGTGCTCCTTTCGCTGCCGCTGCTGATCGCGCTGGGTCTCGGGCTCTACCTGTGGCACGGCAAGCCCGGCCTGCCCTCCGCCACCTTTGCCGAGCGCACGGCCGACGCGGCGCGGGCGGAAGCTCTGCTGGGCGACCTGCGTGCCCGAATCGAGTCGCTCGATCCCAAGAGCGCACAGGCACGGCAGGGCTGGCTGCTGCTGGGCAATGCCGAACGCTCCCGCGGCAACCTCGCCGCGGCGGTGGAGGCCTGGGAAAAGGCGCAGGCCGTGCGCTTCGATCCGGTGCTGGCCGGCGACATCGCGGAGCTACAGCTGGAAGGCAACCAGGTGGACGCCGCCGCCGCCACGCTGAAGGGCGCCGGCGCCGCCACGGCCGACGACCTCCGCCTGCGCTACCTCGCGGGGGCGGCCGAGATCAGGGCCGGGCGGAACGCGGCCGGCAAGGCGATCTGGCAGGCGATGCTGAGCGCGGCCCCCGCCGATGCGCCCTGGCGCGCCGGGCTGGAACAGCAGCTGCGCGACACGCCGGGCTGAACGGCGCGGGGCCACGGCCTCGTGCCCATCCGGCCTTCGCCTCCGTGGCCGCCGCCCGCCGGAGGCCCGTTCCACGCCGTGCCGGACGGCTACCGGCCTCGGCCTCGGCCTCGGCCTCGGCCGTCACGGCGCGGGCCCGACGCCCAGGTCAACACGGAGCGGGGTCGGCCGCGCGCTCCGGCTCCGGAGAAACCGGAAGATGAACGGCGAGCCAGCGCGTCGCGGCGCCGGTCCGCTCCACCCGGTGCCGGCAACGGGGCGGCAGCACCACCCAGTCGCCGGCCGTCAGATCCTTCACCGCGCCATCCGCGAAGCGCAGCCGCGCCTCGCCCGAGACGACGAGCACGAACTCCGCCTCATGCTGCTCGTACCAGCGGCCGGGCGGGTCGGCGTGGTCGCGGGAAGCGATGGCGACCACCCGCGCGCCGCCGCCGGCGAGCAGGGTTTCGAACCGCTCCCCGGCAGCCTCGGGCAGCGGCTGATCGCCGATCCGGCCGAAGCGGGGCCCCGCCGCCTCGCCCGAGTCGCCGCGGCTCACCGCACCCTCAGGCCGCGAGCACCGCCTCGACAGACTGCGCCACCGCCAGCAGGTGCCGGTCGGTGCCGTGGGCACCGGTCAGCATCAGCCCGACCGGTGCCTCCCCAGGGGCGTGGCAGGGCAGGCTGACGGAGCAGCGGTCGAGGAAGTTGCCGGTGGCGGTGTTGCGCAGCAGCAGGAGGTTGATGCGGTTGTAGTCCTCCACCGCCTCCACCGAGGCGATCGTGGGCGGGGTCAGCGGGCAGGTCGGCGCCAGGAAGGCGTCGAAGCCCGCGGTGCGGCGCTCCGCCCGCGCGGCGATCGCGGCGCGCGCGCCCTGGAGGTTGAGGTAGTCCGCCGCGCTCATCCGCCCGCCGCCCTCGATGCGGGCGCGGATCCGGGGGTCGTAACGGTCGCCGGCGCGCTCCAGCAGCGGCTGGTGCCAGGCCCAGGCCTCGGCCGCCGCGAAGCCGCCGCGGGCGTTGGCGCCCGGGATCTCGGCCAACTCCGGGAAGTCGATCTCCTCCACCGTGGCGCCGGCCTCACGCAGGCGGGCCACCGCGCGCTCGAAGGCGGCGAGCACGGCGGGCTCCATGCCGTCGAACAGGAAGCTTTCGCGCGGCACGGCGAAGCGGGCGCCCCCCAGCGGCAGGGCGTCGGGCGCTTCAACCACTTCCGCGCCGGCCATGGCGGCGTCGACGATGGCGCAGCAGCGCACGGTGCGGGCGAGCGGACCCAGGCTGTCGAGCGTGTGGCTCAGCGGCACGGTGCCCGCCAGCGTCACGCGCTCGGCGGTCGGCTTCCAGCCCACGATGCCGCACATCGCCGCCGGCACGCGGCAGGAGCCACCGGTGTCGGAGCCGAGGCCTGCGAAGCCCATCCCGTCCGCCACCGCCACCGCCGCGCCGGACGACGATCCGCCCGGCAGGTGGCCCGCCGCCGGATCGCCGCCGTCGCGCCCCCAGGGCGAGCGCGGCGTGCCGTAATGCGGGTTCACGCCCAGGCCCGAGAAGGCGAACTCCACCATGTTGGTGCGGCCCAGCACCACGAAGCCCTGACGCTCCAGCCGCGCCACGGAGGTGGCGGTCGCGGTGGCGGCGGGCGCGCCGTCGAGCGCCACGGAGCCCGCGCGCGAGGTGACGCCGGCCTGGTCGTACAGGTCCTTGATGCTGATCGGGATGCCGGCCCAGCGCGACGGCGCGCGGCCGGCCTGGCGCAGCGCGTCCATCGACCGGGCGGCGGCGCGGGCGGCCTCGTGCTGCACGGCCACGAAGGCGCGGGCGCCCTCGCCGGCCGGGTCGTCGATGCGCGCCAGGGCGGCGTCGGTCAGGGCCAGCGCGGTGGTTTCGCCCCGCTGGAGCGCCGCGGCGGCGTCCTCGATGCTGCGATAGGTCATGCGCCGCGCGTCCTTGTTCCGAGGTGGGTGATCCGGGCGGCAGGGGAAACGCTGCGGCGCCGTTTGGCAAGGCTGCAGGGCGGCGAAGCGGCGCTGCCATGGTGGAGGGCGAGGGCCGGACGCGGGCCCCTCCGCCCCCTGGTCGGCACCCACAGGGTTTCGTTATGGGATGATCGGAACTCTGTAGTGGTGCGTGCTTTCCCCCTCGCCCTAGCGTCGCGGGAAGGAACGCGGCGGCACAGGCGACACGAAGGAAAAAGAGATCATGCCCGAGAATGCGGAACGGGCCGCGGTGCTGCTGTTCGAGGCGCGGCGTGGCGGCAACAGGCTGGCCGACCTGCCGGAGGAACTGCGCCCGTCGGACCTTGCCCAGGCCTACGCGATCCAAGACGCCGTGCTGCGGCGGCTCGGTCCCGCTGGCGGCTGGAAGGTCGGCCCGGGTCGTGACGGAGCGCCGTTCAACTGCGCGCGCATCGGCGCGGCGCAGATCCACCGCTCGCCCGCACGGCTCGACATGGCGGAGGTGCCGGATGCGGAGATCGAGGTCGAGGTCGCCGTGACGCTCGCGCACGACCTGCCGCCGCGGCCGGAGGGCTACGGACCGGAGGACCTGCGGCGGGCGGTCGCCGCGCTGCACCCGGCGATCGAGATCGTCAGCTCCCGCTTCGTCCGACGCCAGGCGGTGTCCCGGCTCACCGCGATCGCCGATGCGCAGAGCTGCGGCGCGGTGGTGCTGGGCGAGGGCATGGCCGACTGGCAGGGCTTCGCGCCCGAAGCGGCCGGGGCCTCCCTGCGGCTGGACGGGGCGGAGGCCGCGACGGCCGAGGGGCAGGGCAGCGTCGAGGCGATGCTCTCCGCACTGAGCTGGCTCGCGAACCACGCGGCGGAACGGACCGGCGGGCTCCGGCAGGGTGAGGTGGTGATCACCGGCGCGCGGCTGGGGCCCTGGCCCTGCGGCGCCGCGAAGCAGGCGGAGGCCGGGATCGCCGGGCTGGGGGACGTCGCCTTCAGCTTCCGCTAGCGGCACGCCGGGCACGGCGCCGATGGGATGAACCGGGGCGGAGAACCGCCCCGGAACAACGAAGCAGGGAGAAACGGGATGAAGCGTAGGCACCTTCTCGCGGCGGTCGCGGCGGGGGCCGTGGCGCCCGGCATCGCGCACGCGGCCTGGCCGGCGGATCACCCGATCCAGGTCTTCGTGCCGGGCCCGGCCGGCGGCGGCATGGACATCCTGGCGCGCACCTTCCTGCCCGCCGTGCAGCGCCACCTGCCCGGCGCCGTGTTCGTGATCCAGAACCGCGCCCCCGCCGGCGGCCAGCAGGCCTTCGAGGGCACGGCCACCGCGGCGCCGGACGGCTTCACGATCGGCGCGGCCCAGGCCCCGAACTCCATCACCCTGCCGATCGAGCGGCAGGTCCGCTACCGCGTGGCGGACTTCGCCTTTCTGGGCAACGTGATCGAGGACCCCTGCGGCTTGTGGGTGCGCAACGACAGCCCCCTTCGCTCCATGGCCGACCTCGTGGCGGTGGCGAAGGCCCGGCCGGGGCAATTGACCGTGGGAACGGCGGGCGTGGGCACCGACGACCACCTGCTGCTGCTGTCGCTGCAGGAAGCGACGGCAACGGCGTTCTCGCACATCCCCTTCAACGGCACGCCGCCGATCGTTACCGGCCTCCTGTCGCGCAACATCGACGTCGGCTCCTTCAACATGAGCGAAGGGCTGTCGCTGCTGCGCGACGGCACGCTGCGGGCGCTGGCGCAGGGCGGGCCCGAGCGCTGGCAGGCCACCGACACCGTGCCCACGCTGCGGGAGCAGCGCGTCGACCTCGTCGCCGGATCGACGCGCGGGCTGGTGGCGCCGCGGGCCATCCCGGCGGAGATGCTGGACCGGCTGCGGCAGGCCGTCGCCGCCGCGAACGCCGACCCGGCCTGGATCGCCGAGGCGGACCGGATCAACCTGCCGCGCCGGGCAATGACGGCGGCGGACCAGGAAGCCCTGTTCCTGAGCGAGGATGCGCGGCTGCGCGCCCTCTGGGCCCGCAAACCGTGGCGCGAGTAGCGGCACCCGCGCCCCGGCCGCCGGACCGTCCCACCCTCACCCGCCGACGGAACGGCCCGCGCCGGCATCGGTGCCCCCGTCCGGTGAACCGTTGGCCGGCCGGTCGCGCCCGCGACGCACCGTGGCGGGCGTCGGGAGGCGCGGCACCGGCGTGGCCGGGCAGGGCTCTGGACGCGGCCCTGGGCGCGGATCAGCCAGGAGGTCTCCTGGCTGCCCGACAGCATCCTTGCTAGGATGTCCGCTTCCTTGAGAAGCGCCTCGGAGCGGGCGCTGCCCCCGCCGCCCCTGGACGATCCCCTTGCCGCTCCCCTCCCCCGCAGCGCCCGACACCGGCGAAATCCTGGTGTTCTTCCGGCTGGGCCCTCGGCGCTGCGCGCTGCGGCGGGCGGAGGTGCGGGAACTCCTGCCGCTGCCCCGGCTTTCGCAACCCCCGGGCATGCCGCGCTTCGTGGCGGGCTTCTTCGACCTGGGCGGCGCGGCGCAGGCGGTGCTGCGGCTGGGGCCGCTCCTGGAACCGGATGACGCGGCTCCTGGCGCCGACGGGCCGGACGGGAATGCGCGACGCGGTGAGCTTCCGGCCGGAAGCCCCAGGAATGAAGCGGCGGAGCTGTACCGGCACATCCTGCTGACCGTGCCCGCCGCCGGCGCCCCCAACGGGCTGGCCCTGCTGGTGGACCGCGTGCTGGATGTCCGTGCTGTGCCGGCCACGGCGCTGCGCCCCGTGCCCGAAGGCGACAGCCTGAACGGCTGCGTGGTGGCGGTGGTCGAGGACGGCGCCACGCTGACGCATCTCCTGTCCGCCGAGCGCCTGCTGCTGGCGCGCGAGCGGAGGACGCTGCTGGCCCTGGAGCAGGACGCGCAGCGCCGGCTGGGCGCCTGGACGGCGGATCGGCATGGCTGAACGCGCCGCCGGACTGCCCGCGGTCTCCGCCGCCGCGCGCCTGCCGCCGCCCGACGCCGGGTTCGCGGCGCTCAAGCGCCGGATCATCGCCCGCACCGGGCACCACTACTACGAGGACAAGGACTCGCTGCTGTGGGAGCGCGTGCTGCGGCGGATGCGCGCCACCGGCGCCGCGAACAGCGAGAGCTACCTCCGCCGGCTCGAGGATGAGCGGGACGGGCCGGCGGAATGGCGGGCGCTGGAAGCCACCATCACCATCGGCGAAACCTTCTTCTTCCGCTACGCTGAGCAGTTCGCCGCCCTGCGCGACACCATCCTGCCCGACATCCTGGCCCGCAACGCCGCGACCCGCCGCCTGCGGATCTGGAGCGCCGGCTGCGCCACGGGGGCGGAGCCTTATTCCGTGGCGATCCTGCTGCACCAGCTCCTCGGGGACAGGCTCGCGGAGTGGCGCTGCTCCATCCTGGGCACCGACATCAACGAGGAGTTCCTCCGCACCGCGCGCGAGGCCCGCTTCGGCGACTGGGCGCTGCGCACGATGTCGCTCGAGGAGCGGGAGCGCGACTTCATCGCCTCGGCGGACCGCCGGTCCTGGCAGCTGCGCCCGCAGTTCCGCGGCATGGTGCGCTTCGAGCGCGCCAACCTCCTCGACCTGCTCGGCCCCTCGATGCCGCTGCAGTTCAGCGAGTTCGACCTGATCCTGTGCCGCAACGTGCTGATCTACTTCCAGCACGAAGTGGTCACCCGGATCGTGCGCGCGCTGGGCGAAAGGCTCTCGTCGGAAGGATGGATGCTGCTCGGCCACGCGGAGCCGAACCTGGCCTTCGCCGCCTTCCTGAAGGTCGAGGCACTGCCCGGCACCGTGGCCTACCGGCCGGGCGGCGCTGCCTCAACGGTCGCGCCCCCCGACGCGCCGGAGTTTCCGCCCGCAGCGACGCCGCCCCTGCCGGCGCTGCCGCTGTCGCCCCGCCAACCTGTCGTCGTCGCGGCGCCTGTTGCAGAAGGGCACGACGAGCAGCGCGATGCGGCTTCGCCGGAGCTGGCGCCGGCGGACGCGTCCGCGACCATGCCGGAAAGCGCGGAGGAGATGGTGCGCGCGGTGCGGGCGCTGGCCGACGACGGCACGCTGGACGCGGCGCGGACCGCCTGTCGGGAGGGGCTGGCGAGGCACCCCGACTGTGCAGCGCTGCACTACTACGACGCCATGACCGCCTGGGGACAAGGCGAGGAGACCCATGCCGAGACCGCGTTCCGGCGGGCCCTCTACCTCGATCCGGGCTTCGTCATGGCGCACTACCAGCTGGGGCTGCTGCTGCTGACCTGCGGCAGGACTGAGGCCGGGCGGCGCAGGATCGCCGGCGCGGCGCGGATCGCGCGGGCGCTGCCGGCGCAAGGTGCGCTCGCGGAAGCGGACGGCATGACGGCGGCGGGGCTCTACGCCACCGCGCAGCTCCACCTTGGCCAATCCGGCGGCCAGTCCGGCACGGCCGCGGCCGCCGGCATGCGGAGGCGCTGAGATGCCGCTTCGTTTCCTTCCCGCGGCCGACCCTGCGGCCGAGGCACTGCGCCGCGAGCGCCTGCTCGACGAGCGCGCGGCGAAGCTCGCCCGGCGCCGCGACGGCGTGGCGGCGGAGCCCGCGGGCCTGCCGGTCCTGCTGTGCGACGTGGGCGGCGAGCTGTTCGGGCTTGCCCTGAACCGCGTGGCCGAGGTGCTGCCCCCCGCCACGATCACGCCGCTGCCCGGAACGCCGCCCGCTGTCCTCGGTCTGATCGGGCGAATGGGCCATTTCTTCTGCGTGGTGGACCTCGGCGTGGCGCTGCTGCGGCAGCCGCCCGCCGGGCTCACCGCCGAGGCCGGCGGGCACCTGCTGATGCTCCGCCGCGTCGAGGGCAGCCAGGAGCGGCGCCTGGCGCTGCGCGTCACGCGCGCCCTGCGGGTGGAGCGGGTCGTGCCGCTGGCGGATGCCGCCCCCCTCGAAGCGCCGCTGCGCTTCCGCGGCACGGTGCCGGACGCGGCCGGGCTTCCCCCGGCGCTCGTGTCGGTGCTGGATGACGCGCGCCTGCTTGATTTCCCCCACGCCTCTTCGCTGCCTGGAGCCTGATCCGCGTGTCGATCGCCAATCGCATCCTTCTCGGCTTCGCCGTCCTGATCGTCCTGATGGCGGGGCTGGGCGGCTACGGCCTCAGCCAGCTCGCCACGGTGCGCGACACGACGCAGACGATCGTGACCCGCGACGTCGCGATGATGCGGCAGCTCGACAACATCCGCGAGCAGCGCATGGGCCTGCGTGACGCGCGCTCCAGCGCGGTCAACCAGTTCCTGCTCCGCTCGCTCAACCGCCAGCCCGGCGGCGAGGACCCGACCCAGGCCTGGTCCGAGGCGGCCGCGCGCACCGAGGCCGCGCTGGCCACCGCGCGCAACCAGGCGCAGCGCTTCAGCACGCAGTCCGTCTCGGAAGCGCGCTCGCAGTCCTGGGTGCAGCTGACCCAGGCCCTGGCGCAGGCGAGCGACCTGCTGGTGCAGCTGCGCACGCAGACCGGGGTGCAGTTCCGCGCCATCCGCGACAACGACCTCGACCGCGTCCTCGCCGCCTCGCAGCCGATCACCGCAACCTCCGCCGCACTCGACGCCGCGCTGGAGCGGGGCGACACGGCCCTCGACGAGGCCCTGGACACCGGGCAGCGCGGCGTCGGCACCGTTTACGAGGACAGCCGCGTTTCGGTCATGGCGGTGCTGGCGGTGGCGGTCGTGCTCGGCCTCCTGCTGGCGGCCGCCACCCGGCGCTCCATCGTGGCGCCGCTCGGCGCCTTCATGTCCTTCGTGGAGCGTGTCGGCCATGGTGACCTGTCCGGCGCGCCCGCCAAGACCGGCACGGACGAGATCGGCCGGCTGGGCGTGACCCTGAACAGCATGGTCGATGGGTTGCGGGAACTCTCGCGGCAGAGCCGCGAGGCCACCGAGAACCTCAACGCCGCGGCGGCCGAGATCCGCGCCTCCACCCAGGAACAGGCGGCGGGCGTCGAGGAACAGCTGGCGGCGGTGCAGGAAACCGCCGCCACGGCGGACGAGATCACTCATTCGGGCACGCAGATCGGCAAGCGGGCGCAGGAGGTGATCGCCTCCGCCCAGGCGGCGGCGCAGACCAGCGCGGCGGGCCTGCGCGCGGTGGACCAGACGATCGTGGCGATGGATGCGATCCGCGAGCAGGCCGAGGCGGTGGCCGGCAACATCGTGGCGCTGAGCGAGAAGACGCAGGCGATCAGCGAGATCATCACCACCGTCAACGACATCTCCGAGCGCTCGCACCTGCTGGCGCTGAACGCCGCGATCGAGGCCGCGGCGGCGGGTGAGCAGGGCCGTTCCTTCGCGGTGGTGGCCTCCGAGATGAAGAGCCTGGCGGATCAGGCCAAGGAGGCGACGGCGCAGGTCCGCTCGATCCTGGGCGACATCCAGCGCGGCATCAATTCCTCGGTGATGCTGACCGAGGAGGCGGTGAAGCGCGTGGCCGCCGGCAAGCGGCGCACCGACACCACGCAGGACACGATCCGTGAGATCACCGGGTCGATCCAGGAAAGCGTGCACACCTTCCAGCAGATCGTGGCCTCCACCAACCAGCAGCAGCTGGGCATCGAGCAGGTGATGGGGGCGCTGGGGAACATCCGGCAGGCCAGCCAGCAGACCGCTGCGGGAACGCGCCAGCTCGACAGCGCGGCGGCCAACCTGAGCCACCTGTCGCAGCAGCTGCTCACCCTGGCCGAGCGCTACCGCCTTTGATGGCCGCGCTGCGTCCCCTGGCCGGCCGACGCGCGGCCCGCGCCATCCCCTCGCCCGGCCGCTGACGGAGCGGGCGGGTGGAGGATTTCCGCGCGGAGCTGCTGGCCGCCTTCGCGGTCGAGTACCGGGAACACCTGGAGGTCATCCGCCGGCTGCTGGACGCGGCCGAGGCCGGCCAGCCGCTCGACCTGCGCGACGGCTTCCGCCGCGTGCACAGCCTCAAGGGCGCGGCGCGCGCCGTGGACCTGCCGGTGGTGGAGGAGGTGGCGCACCGGCTCGAGGCCTTCTTCGCGCGGCTGCTCGACGGCAGTGCGGTGCTGGGGGGCGGGGCCGCGGCGGTGGTCTCGGCAGCGCTGGACGCCATCGAAGGCCACGTGTCGGCGCTTTCCGAAGGCGGGGCCGGGGCGGCGCTTCCGGTGGGGCTGACCGAGGCGCTCGACGGGCTGCTGGACGGCGGCGCCGGCCGGGCGGGCGATCCGCCGGCTGGCAGTCCTCCACCCGGCAGTCCCCCGCCGGCCAGTTCCCCACAGGGCTTTCCCACACGGGGTGATGCCACACAGGGCAGCTCCTCATCGGGCAGCTCCTCATCGGGCAGCTCCTCATCGGGCAGCTCCTCATCGGGCAGGCCGCCAGCCCCTGCCGCACCGGCCACGGCTACCGACACCGCGCAGCCACCCGCCGAAGCACCGGCCGCGGGTCCGGCGACCGAGGCGCCCGCCCTTGGCCACGCCGGGCCGGGCGAGTACCTCCGCATCGGCGCGGCGCAGGTGGATGCCTTGTCGGGCGCCATGCACGAGCTTTCGGCGATGCTGCAGCGGCAGGAAGCGATGAACGCCGCGATCCTGCGCTTCGGCCAGGAGCTGCGGGCGCTGCGGCGGCAATGGGGCGAGGTCCAGCCGCAGCTGCGCGACCCTGCCGCGGCCGCGGATCGCGCCGCCTCCGCCGCCACGCCGGCGGGGCGCTTCGACGCGCGGTTCGCCGCCCTGTCGCGGCACTTCGCCGCGCTCACGCGTGATGGCAGCGGCATCGGCTGGGCGCTGCACCAGTCCGCCCGCCGCCTCCGCACGGCGGTCGAGCAACTGTCGCTGGTGCCGGCGGAAGCGGTGCTCGGCTCGCTGGCCCGGACGGTGCGCGACCTCGCGCGCTCGGAAGGACGGGAGGTCGCGGTGCGGCTCGAAGGGCTGGACCAGCAGGCCGACCGCGCCGTGCTGCAAAGCCTGAAGGACCCGCTGCTGCACCTGCTGCGCAACGCCGTGGGCCACGGGCGCGAAAGCCCCGAGGCGCGGCGCGCGGCCGGCAAGCCCGAGCGCGGCGAGGTCGGGTTGCACGTCGCCTCGCGCGGCGGGCAGCTGGTGCTGCGAGTCTGGGACGACGGCGCCGGCCCGGACCTCCTCCGCATCGAGGAAACCGCGGTGCGGCAGGGCCTTCTGCCCCATCGCGCCAATGACGCGCCGCCCCCGCCCGAGGACCGGCTGCTGGAACTGGTGTTCGAGCCCGGCTTCTCCACCGCGGGCGAGGTGGACCGCCTGTCCGGCCGCGGCATGGGCCTGTCGGTGGTGGCCGAGGCGGTGCGCGCCCTGCGCGGCAACGTCCAGCTGCGCCCCCGGCGCGGGGTACAGGCTGGGGTGCGGGGCGGCACGGAGGTGGTGATCGCGGTGCCCTTTTCCGCCGCGCGGCAGCCGGTGCTGCTGTTCCAGGCGGGCGGCAGCACCTTTGCGCTGCCGAGCTACGGCGCGGAGCGGCTGCTCCACCTGTCGGTCGCGGCGGTCGAGGTTTCCGGTCCCCACCGCGTCGCGCGGCTCACCCTGGATGGGCAGGAGGTCGTGGTGCCGCTCGTCGCGCTCACGGCGCTCCTGGGGCTGCCCCCCGCGGACCTCGTGGGGGTGGGTGTCATCCAGGCGGTGCTGCTGAGGCGCGGCAACCGCCGGTGCCTGCTGGCGGTTGATAGCCTGCGCGATGTGAGAACCCTGTTGGTCGGACCGCTCGACGCGCCAGGGGTGGATCCGGAATTGTTTGCAGGCGTGGTGATGCTCGACGACATGACGGCGGCACCGCTGCTGCGGCCCGAGGGCCTGGTGGAGCGCTGGACGCGGCTGGAAGCGCATGGCGCGGCGGCGGAGCTCGGGCTCGCCGCAAGCCCCGCCGAGGCCTCGCCCCGGGCGGTGTCGCGGCAGACCACGGTGCTGGTGGTGGACGACAGCATCACCACCCGGACGCTGGAGCGCAGCATCCTGGAAGCGCAGGGCTACCGCGTCGCGCTGGCCGTGGACGGGCTGGAAGCGCTCAACCTCCTGCGGGGCGGCGAGGCGGTGGTGGACCTCGTGCTGGCGGACGTGGAGATGCCGCGCATGGACGGCTTCGCCCTGCTGCAGGCCATCAAGGCGGACGCGTTGCTGGCCAGCCTGCCGGTGATCCTGATGACTTCGCGCGCCGATCCCGAGGACGTGCGGCGCGGGCTGGAGCTCGGCGCCGGCGCCTACCTGACCAAGCAGCGCTTCGACCAGCGGGAGCTGCTGGCCACCATCGGGCAGTTGCTATGAGCGGCCGCGGCTCGCAGGCGCCCCTGGGTGGCCCCATGGGTGGCCCCGTGGGCGGCCGCACGCGTGACCCGGTGCGCGTCCTGATCGTCGAGGATTCGACGGTGGTGCGGCAGTTGCTGGCCCATATCGTCGCGCAGGACCCGCGCCTCGCACTGGCCGGCGCCGTGGCCTCGGCCGAGGAAGCCCTGCGGGATCTGCGCCGCATCCGCCCCGACGTCATTTCCATGGACATCCGCCTGCCGGGCATGGACGGGCTCGAGGCCACGCGGCGGATCATGGCGGAACAGCCGACCCCGATCGTGGTGGTGTCGGACGCGGTGGCGGACAGCTCGCTGCGCATCTCCATGAACGCGCTGCGCGTTGGCGCCCTGTCGGTGGTGGAAAAGCCCATCGGCTTTTCCAGCCGCAACTACGCCGCGGTGGCCGAGACGATCTGCACGCAGCTCTTTATCATGAGCCAGGTGCCCGTGATCCGGCGCCGCCCGATCGGGCAGGCGGAGCCGGCGGCGCGCCCGGTGACCGAGTCGGCGGCGATGCCCCAGCGCCACCCTTCCATCCTGGGCATGGCCGCCTCGACCGGCGGACCGCCCGCGCTGGCGCGCATCCTGGGCAGCCTGCCCGCCGACTTCCCCGTGCCGGTGCTGCTGGTGCAGCACATGGGCGCACCGTTCATGGAAGGCTTCGCCAGCTGGCTCGACGGGATCGTGCCCATGACGGTGCGCATCGCTCCGGAGGGTGAGCGCCCCCTGCCCGGCCACGTCTACGTGGCACCGGGAGACCGCCACCTGGTGCTCTCGCCCGCCGGAACGCTGCGGCTGCTGGACGAGGCGCCGGTGGGCGGGCAGCGGCCCTCCGCCAACCTCCTGTTCCAATCGCTGGCCCGCGTCGCGGGCCCCGCCGCCGCGGGCGTGCTGCTGACCGGCATGGGGGAGGATGGCGCCCAGGGGCTGACGGAGCTTCGCCGCGCCGGCGGCTTCACGGTGGCGGAGCACGAGAGCACGGCGGTGGTCTACGGCATGCCGGCGGCGGCGGTGCGGATGGGTGGCGTCTCCGTCAGCCTGCCGCTGGAGATGGTGGCCTCGCGCCTCCTGCGCCTCGTGCCGGCCGGCGCCGTGCGGGAGCTGCGGCCATGAGCGAGGCGCACCTCCCCTGTCCGGCCAGCATCCTGCTGGTGGAGGATTCCGAGACCCAGGCCCTGCAGCTGCGCCGGCTGCTGGAAGCGGAAGGCTTCTCGGTGCAGCGCGCCGGCACCGCCGAGGAAGCGCTGGAGCACCTGAACGGCACCCTGCCGGACCTGGTGATCGCCGACTACCACCTGCCCGGCATGAACGGCGACGAGCTGTCGCGCCGCCTGCGGATGAACGTCCGGACCCGGGCCCTGCCGGTCCTGATGCTGACCGACGCGCAGGAACAGGACCTCGAACGCCAGGGGCTGGAAAGCGGCGCCGATGCCTACGTGTCCAAGTCGGCTGGGCGGGATGTCATCCAGTTGCGGGTCCGGGCCCTGCTGCGCAGCGGCGTCAAGGCGGATCTCGGCGGCGACGTCATGGGCACCTCGTTCCGGCGGGCGGCGATCCTGCTGGTGGAGGCCGGCGCGACCCGCCGCCTTTGGCTGACCCAGCTGCTGCGCCAGGACGGCTACACCGTGGAGGCTGTGGCCTCGCCCGAGGCGGCGCTGGACAGGCTACGCGAAGGCTCAGACGGGCCGGGCTGGGACTGCGTGGTGCTGAACATGACGGGGCTCGACTTCGACGGCATGGCGCTGTGCCGGGAGCTCGACGCCCGGCGCGGCGACCTCGCCGCCGCTTCGCCGTTCCAGATCATCGGGCTGAGCGGTGAGGCGATGAGCGGCGGCACGCTGCTGGCCTCCGCCTTCGAGGCCGGGGCGGACGACCTCCTGCCGGCCACCTCGGGCGCGGATGCGCTGCGGCTGCGCGTACGCGCGGTGGTACGCCGCAAGCTGCTGCAGGACGAGAACCGGCGCATCGGCGGGGAGCTACGGGCGCGGGAACTCGCCGTGGTGCGCGCCCAGGCCGAGGCCGCGGCGGCCGAGAGCCGCGCTGCCATCGCGGAAGCCCTGGCGCGCGCCAGCACGGAGTTGGAAGCCGCCAACCAGAAGCTGCGCGACACCCAGGCGAAGCTGGTGCAGGCCGCCAAGATGGCCTCGCTGGGCGAGCTGGTGGCGGGGATCGCGCACGAGATCAACAATCCTCTGGCCTTTATCCTGGCGCACCAGGGAACGGTGAACCGCGTCCTGCTGCAGCTCGGCCCGATGCTGGAAAGCAACGCCGCCGGCTTGGCGCTGCTGGAAAAAGGGCGACGGCGCGCAGAGTCGATGACCCTGGGGCTGGAGCGGATCCGCGAGCTGGTGCTCAACCTGCGCAAGTTCTCGCGCCTGGAAGACAGCGGCTTCCAGCAGGTCGACGTGCCGGAAGCGATCGGCACCGTGGTGACGCTGCTGACCCACAAGCTGTCGGGCCGTATCTCCGTGGTGCTGGAGCTCGAGGCACCCCGCACCCTCTTCTGCTCGCCGGCATTGCTGAACCAGGTGGTGATGAACATCGTGAGCAACGCGGCCGACGCGATCGAGGGCATCGGCAGCATCACGATCAGGACGCGGCAGGACGGCGGAGACTACGTCATCGAGGTCAGCGACACCGGCCCTGGCGTGTCGGAAGAGCTGCGCGAGCGCATCTTCGAGCCCTTCTTCACCACCAAGCCGACCGGTTCCGGCACCGGCCTCGGCCTCGCCATAGCCTACAACGTCGTTCAGGCGCATAAGGGCACCATCACGGTGGACAACGGTCCCGCGGGCGGGGCGCGCTTCACCACCACGATCCCGGTCACTGGCCCATCCGATCCCATTCTGGTACGCGATCCGCCACAGGATGAACGGCGATGAGTGAAGGAATGACGGCCGGCGAGGAGCGCGGCACGATACTGCTGGTCGACGACGAGGCGGAAATCGTCACGGCCCTGTATGACCTGTTCGAGGACGATTACGAGGTCCTGTCCACGACCTCGCCCAGCGAGGCGCTGTCGCTGCTGCACCGGCATCCGGACGTGGCGGTGATCCTTTCGGATCAGCGGATGCCGGGCATGAACGGCGACCAGATGCTCGCGGCGGCACGCGCCCATTCGCGGGCGGAAGCCCTGTTGCTGACCGGCTACGCGGACCTGGACGCCGTGGTCTCGGCGCTGAACAAGGGACGCATCGCGGGCTACTCGCCCAAGCCCTGGGACCCCGTGGCACTGCGCGGCATGGTGAGCGGCGCGCATGAGCGCTGGCGCCTCGCGCGCGCGCTGGAGAAGGAGCGCAGCCTCCTGCACGGGCTGCTGGACCATTCCCCCGACCGCATCTCCTTCAAGGACGCGCAGGGGCGCTTCATCCGCCTCAACGCCGCCAAGGCCGCCAGCCTCGGCAGCGACCCGCGCAGCAGCCTGGGCAAGCGCGAGGAGGACCTGGCCGGGCTGGACGCAACGACCCGCCGCGACGCCGACCGGGCCGTGTTCCGGGACGCCCGCCCGACGGAGGAGGTTGCGAGCGAAGAGGGCGAAGGCGGAGCGCGCTTCCTGTCCATCCGGCGCGTCCCGATCCTGCAGAACGGCAAGGTGGAGTTCCTGGCCACGGTGGAGCACGACGTCACCGAGCAGCGGGAGCTCGAGGGCCGTGTGCGGCAGGCGGAGAAGATGCAGGCGCTCGGCACCATGGCGGGTGGCATCGCACATGACTTCAACAATCTGCTGACCGCAGTGATCGGAAACCTGCAGCTCGCCTCACGCCGCCTGCCAGAAGAAGATGGCCGTCTCCGGCGTCAGATCCACAACGCGACGCGCGCGGCCGAGCGCGGTGCGACGCTGACCCAGCGCCTTCTTTCCTTCACCCGGCAGCGGGACCTCGACATGCAGGATGTCGACGTCAACGCGCTGATCGTGGGAATGGAAGACCTGCTGCTGCGCAGCCTGGGTGGGCTGGTGAGCGTGACGACGCGGCTGGCCGCCGAGGCCGGTTTCGCGCGGATCGATCCGGGTCAGCTCGAGCTTGCCCTGCTGAACCTGTGCATCAACGCGCGTGACGCGATGCCGGGCGGCGGCAGGATCCTGGTGGAAACGCGCGGCCTGCTGGTGGGCGAGGGAGAGGCGAGCGACCTGTCAGCGGGACGCTACGTCGTGGTCACGGTGCAGGATGAAGGACAAGGCATGTCGCCGGACGTGCTCGGTCATGCCTTCGAACCCTTCTTCACCACCAAGGATGTCGGCAAGGGGACAGGGCTGGGCCTGTCCATGGTCTACGGCTTCATGCGGCAGGCAGGCGGCGCCGTGCGCATGCAGAGCACCGAGGGCGTCGGCACCACGGTGGAGCTGTTCCTTCCGTCCTCGCGGGCGTCGGCGCTCAGCAGGAAGGAAAACGAGGAACAGGGTGCGGGCGACAATCCCATCGGCAGCCTCGACATCCTTGTCGTGGACGACGATGCGGCGGTGCGTGAGGTGACCGTCGCTTTCCTGAGGGAACTCGGCCACCGCGTCGTCGCGGTTGAGGATGGCAGCAGCGCGCTCCATCAGATCGGCGAGCGGCCCGGCCTGGACCTGATCATCGTTGATCTCGCGATGCCGAGCATGTCGGGCAGTGAGCTGGCCGAAGAGGTGCGTCGGCGCTGGCCAGGCTTGCCGGTGCTGCTGATGACCGGTTTCGCGAAGCTCGGCGGACTGCCTGGGAGCTTCGTAATCATGCACAAGCCCTTCACGCAAGAGAACCTGCAGAACAAGATCCTGGAGGTCATGAGCAAGGGCTGAGCCGTTTTGGCTTTATGCCGCTCTTAGCGCGATGCCTTATGCGGGCTGTTGTGGCGTTGGCGCAGCCTTAGAGTTGGTGCGGGCGGGTGTGGGATGGCTCGCCCTGTTCTGTCCGGTTGGGTCTGGGCGGGCGTGTCGCGCGAGCGCGAGCTGTGTTTGTCGTTGCGTACTGGCCGGCTGTCCATGTT